>DHSR01000083.1:121414-176647 GCA_002410555.1 Bacteroidales bacterium UBA5281
TGCCGGAGGCGGATGAGGTAAAAAGGAACAAGGAGATGGGAAATCAGGTGCTCAACGCCTCAACAACTCAAAAATTCAACAGATCACAGATCACTACAGAGAGATAATGGGACAGGGAGACAAGGAAACAGGGTACAAAGAAAATACTATTTGAACAACCAATTATAGTTAGAAGGTCCCTTCTCCTTTAGGAGAAGGTGACGGAGGCGGATGAGGTAAAAGGGAACAAGGAGATGGGAAATCAGGTGCTCAACGCCTCAACAACTCAAAAACTCAACAGATCACAGATCACTACAGAGAGATAATGGGATTGGGAGACAAGGGAGCATCCCTGGTGCTCAACAACTCAACAAATCAACGAATCAACAAATCCCATCTCGAGTCGGGCAGGCACAGTATGCGGATTGCGGATCGCAGATTGCGGATTGAATTCTAAACCACAGATTACAGATTACAGATCACTGATTACAGATTACAGATCACTGCTTACAGATTACAGATCACTGCTTACAGATCACTCAACGAAGCAACAAATCAACAGACACACAACAAGCTCATCCCATTCTGCCGCAACATATAAGGCCGCCAATTGTTGAAGTATTGGAAACCCAAATAAACACAGGGTGAGATTAAATAGGCTGTAAAATGTACATCCCACTTTTAATCCGGTTACTCTGAATTTAAGTATCTTTGTACCGACTTAATTCAACTTAATTAAGTACTGAAAATATTTTTTGAATAATGGAAAAAGAGACCAACAACATACTGCATGAACTTACGCAGAGTGAATATAAATATGGATTTTACACTGATATTGCAATGGATATGGCGCCGAAAGGCTTGTCGGAAGACACCATCCGTTTTATATCAGCTAAAAAGAACGAGCCAGAGTGGCTACTCGAGTACCGGCTAAAGGCATTTCGTCATTGGCTTACTATGGTTGAACCCACCTGGGCACATGTTCATTACCCTGCTATTGACTATCAGGACATTATTTACTATGCTGCCCCGAAAAGAAAAAAAGAACTAAAAAGTCTGGACGAAGTGGACCCGGAATTGCTGGATACTTTTAAAAAGCTGGGCATTTCTCTTGAGGAGCAAAAAAGGCTTTCAGGGGTTGCAGTAGATGCAGTAATTGACTCTGTTTCAGTAAAAACCACCTTTTCGGAAACACTTGAAAAGCAAGGCATTATTTTTTGTTCATTCAGTGAGGCTGTACAAAAAGTTCCCGAGCTGGTTCGTCAGTATTTGGGCACGGTGGTTCCCCCTGATGACAATTATTTTGCAGCACTCAATTCAGCCGTTTTCAGCGATGGCAGTTTTTGCTACATTCCTAAGGGAGTGCGCTGCCCCGTTGAATTGTCAACCTATTTTCGGATTAATGCAGCCAACACCGGACAATTTGAGCGTACGTTAATTATTGGCGATGAAGGGAGCTATGTCAGCTATATGGAAGGTTGTACTGCCCCCATGCGTGACGAAAATCAATTGCACGCTGCCATTGTGGAAATCATTGCCCTTAAGGATGCAGAAGTTAAATATTCCACGGTTCAAAACTGGTATCCGGGCAATAAAAAAGGAGAAGGCGGAGTTTACAATTTTGTAACCAAACGCGGCATTTGCAAAGGGACACATTCCAAAATTTCATGGACGCAGGTAGAAACCGGCTCAGCCATAACATGGAAGTATCCCAGCGTGATTCTCATGGGCGATCATTCTGTAGGTGAATTTTACTCTGTAGCAGTCACCAACCATTTTCAGCAGGCTGATACCGGCACCAAAATGATTCATCTGGGAAAAAACACGCGCAGTACCATCATTTCCAAAGGCATTTCGGCCGGCAGAAGCAACAATAGCTACCGGGGCCTTGTAAAAATGACCAAACGGGCAGCTAATTCACGTAATTTCTCTCAATGCGATTCGTTACTTCTGGGTGATCGCTGTGGTGCCCACACCTTTCCTTATATTAAAGCTGAAAACCGCAGTTCAATTGTAGAACATGAAGCCACCACTTCGAAAATCTCAGATGAGCAACTGTATTACTGCAATCAGCGGGGCATAAGCACCGAAAGCGCCATTGGACTTATTGTTAATGGTTATGCCCGGGAAGTGCTTAAAAAACTTCCTATGGAATTTGCCGTAGAAGCTCAGAAACTACTTTCGCTGAGCCTTGAGGGCAGTGTGGGATAACCTGAAATTTTCTTGTGAACTGAACTTAAAAAAATAACTTTAATTGAATATACAATGCTTAGTATAAAAAACTTGCGGGCCTCCATAGAGGGAAAAGAGATATTAAAAGGAATAAATCTGGAGGTTCGTGCCGGGGAAGTGCATGCCATAATGGGGCCAAACGGAACCGGCAAAAGCACCCTTGCTTCGGTGATTGTCGGACGGGATATTTTTGTAATCGAAGAGGGTGAAATCCTCTTTAAAGGCAAAAACCTTATCGGTATGCCTGTAGAAGAAAGGGCCAATGAAGGTATTTTTCTCGGATTCCAGTATCCTGTCGAAATCCCCGGAGTGAGCATGACCAACTTTATGCGTACTGCCATAAATGAACAACGCAAATACAGAGGCCTTGATCCCATGCCTGCTCAGGAATTCCTGAACAGTATGGAAGAAAAGAAACGACTGCTTGAAATCCATGCAAAGCTGGCCAACCGTTCGGTTAATGAGGGCTTTTCCGGGGGTGAGAAAAAGAAAAATGAAATATTTCAAATGGCCATGCTCAACCCTGAACTTGCTATTCTTGATGAAACCGATTCAGGACTGGATATTGACGCCCTGAAAATTGTTGCTCATGGTGTTAATACCTTGCGACGACCCGACAATGCTTTTATTGTGATTACACACTATCAACGATTGCTCGAATATATTGTACCCGACTTTGTACATGTATTGTTTGATGGGCGCATTGTACGCTCTGGTGGGAAAGAACTGGCATTTGAACTTGAAGACAAAGGGTATGAATGGATCAAAGAAGCCCAGGTCTAGTTTTTTAAAATTTCAATTGAATCATGGACGAAACCAATATACAATCCAATACCGCCGAAAAACTGCAGGCGTTCTTCAAAAAGAACAAGGGAGTGCTTACTTCCGGGGATCCGCCTTATCTGGTTCAACTTAGAAATCAGGCTTTTGCGCAATTTAATGAACGTGGATTCCCTCATACCCGTCTCGAGAAATGGAGAAACACCGATTTGAGCCGGATATTAGACCATGACTTTCACTTTCCGCTTAAGCCATCGCCACTTGATGTGGATCTGGATGAAGTTTTCAGATGCGAGGTACCGGATTTTAACACCCGGCTTATTCCTCAAATGAATGGATGGTTTATGGGAAGCGGCGAAAAGCTGCCCAATGGTGTTATCATCAGCAGCATGGCGGAAGCCATTAAAAAATATCCTGAACTCATTGAAAAACATTTCGGGCATTATGCTGACATTAAAAATGAAAACCTTACCGCACTTAATACGGCATTTTTCAGGGATGGGGTTTTTATTTATGTGCCTGATAATATCCGTATGGAGCAGCCCGTGCAAATGGTGGACCTGGTAAACTCCGGCAGGACGATATTTATTCAGGTTCGTAACCTGATTGTATTGGGCAAAAACAGCAGCATGAGTCTGGTACAATGTGACGATTCTATCGATAACAATGTGGGTTTTAACAACACTGTTACCGAAGTCTATATGGATGAAAATTCCACGCTGGACCACTATAAACTCCAGAATAAAAACAATGAATCGGCCCTGACCAACAGTACTTATTTTCATCTGGAAAAAGGAGCCAACCTTAGTACCAATGCAATTAGTCTTAATGGCGGACTTATTCGCAATGAAACACAGGTAAGGTTAAATGGATCTAACAGTCATGCTGATGTGCTTGGATTATACCTGATGGATCACGAACAACACATTGACAACCAGGTGTTTATAGATCATGCGGTGCCACATTGCACCAGCAATGAATTGTTCAAAGGCATTCTGGACGATCATGCATCGGGAGTTTTTAATGGACACATACTGGTTCGGCCTGATGCGCAGCAAACCAATGCCTATCAAAACAACAAAAATATTTTAATTTCAGATAAAGCAGTCATTGATACCAAGCCTTTTCTGGAGATTTATGCCGATGATGTAAAATGCAGTCATGGAGCAACGGTAGGTCAACTTGACGAAGATGCCCGTTTTTATCTCCAATCCAGAGGAATAGGGCGCGACAATGCCCAGATGTTACTGATGTATGCTTTTGCAGCCGATATAGTGGATAAGATCGCCATCCCCCAATTACGCAACCGCATTGACGATCTGGTTAAAAAAAGGCTCAGAGGAGAACTTTCGTCGTGTGAGCAATGTGTTTTACACTGCAATTCTAAAGAACAAAAAGTGGCTTTTGAAATTGATATGAGCCGCATATAGCCTGGTAAGTCATGGGAAACCGAGATACAGTTCATTTTTCAACCGCCGGTCTGGCCGATATTGAAGCCATCAGGGCTGACTTCCCCATACTCCGCCGTGAGGTTTATGGTAAACCCCTGGTTTATTTTGACAACGCTGCCACTACCCAAAAACCTCAGGTAGTAATAGATGCACTGACCGGTTATTACCAAACTATGAATGCAAACGTGCATAGAGGTGTACATTTGCTCAGTCAGGAGGCCACCAGTGCTTTTGAAAAAGCCAGAGAAAAGCTGGCCTTGTTTGTAAATGCCCGTTCGGTGCGTGAAATGGTATTTACCCGAGGTTGTACCGAATCCATCAATCTGGTAGCTGCTACCTGGGGCCAACAAAATCTCAGACCAGGAGATGAAATTCTGATATCGGCTCTGGAACACCATTCCAACATTGTTCCCTGGCAAATGCTCTGCGAACATTCGGGTGCCCGGCTCATTGTTTGTCCGCTCCATGCAGATGGATCATTGAATATGGAAGAATTTGCCCGATTGCTTAATACCCACACCCGGTTGGTGGCTATTTCACACATTTCCAATTCACTTGGCACAATAAATCCTGTGAAAGAAATAACCCGTATGGCACATAAAACAGGCGCAAAAGTCCTGATAGATGGTGCTCAGGCGCTTGCTCATCTGGTGGTAGATGTACAGGATATGGATTGTGATTTTTACACTTTCTCTGCACACAAGATTTATGGACCTATGGGCATTGGAGGGCTTTACGGAAAAGAAGAGTTGCTTTTGGAGATGCCACCCTATCAAGGTGGAGGGGAAATGATAGCTAATGTTACTTTTGAGCATACTTCGTATAATGAACCACCTTTTAAATTTGAAGCCGGCACCCCCAACGTTGCAGGCGCACTGGCTTTTGGTGTAGCCATCGACTATATACAAAAACTGGGTATTCAAAACATTGCCAAACGCGAAAACCAACTACTGGATTATGCTACTCAGGTGCTAAAGTCAATTCCTGGCGTGGTGATTATTGGAAATGCGGAACATAAAGCTTCGGTGATCTCCTTCCTGATTGATGAGACTCATCCTTATGATGCAGGCACCATTATTGATCATTTTGGCATTGCCGTGCGCACCGGAACTCATTGTACTCAACCTTTGATGGACAGTCTCGGCATTACAGGCACCATTAGAGCTTCTTTTGCTTTTTACAACACTTTTGCAGAAATTGATCTTCTGGCAAAAGCAATAAACAAGGCAAAGGAGATGTTTCTTTAAGCTATTGATATTGGAGGGTCTGTTTTAGTAATAGTTAATTGAAAGAGCTTATGAAAATAGAAGAAAAAACCCAGGCCATCGTGAACGAATTTGCGAATTTTGATGACTGGATGGACAAATACAATTATTTGATTGAATTAGGCAAAAGCCTTCCGCTTATTGAGGAACGCCACAAAACCGAGAATAACCTAATCCCGGGTTGTCAGTCGAGGGTATGGCTGCATGCTGATTTTGACGGAGAAATTGTGCATTTTACAGCCGACAGCGACGCCGTAATTACCAAAGGTATTGCCAATTTGCTTATCAGAACATTCTCTGACCAGCGTCCTCAGGAAATCCTCGACTCGTCTGCTAACTTTTTGAGCGAAATCGGACTAACAGAACACCTGTCGCCTACCCGCAGCAACGGTATGCTTTCGATGCTTAAGCAAATAAAGATGTATGCGCTTGCATTTAAGGCAAAGCAGCAGATGGGGCAATCTTAAAAAATTACGTTAACGTTAAAACGGTTGCATTATGATGAATCACGAAAAAACCCTTGAACTTGGAAATAAAATCATCGATAGGTTGAAAACCATTTTCGATCCCGAAATTCCTGTAAATATTTATGATCTTGGGCTTATCTACAAAATTGATGTGGATGAGCATTCAAAAGCACATATTCTGATGACATTGACCACCCCAAACTGTCCGGTGGCTGAATCGCTTCCCGCGGAGGTAAAGCAAAAGATACAAGCCATTGATGGCGTCAGCGGATGCGAGATAGAACTTACTTTTGACCCGCCCTGGGATCAGGACATGATTTCAGAAGCAGCAATGCTTGACCTTGGATTATTGTAAGATTCAGGAGTGACCAAGCATACTGTCTTCATCAGTAGTCCAATTGTAGTGGTATAAGCCTTCGAGCAGCCTTTTTTCTTTCTCTTCCTCTGACAGTTCTTCATAAGCCTGCTTCTCGGCTTCAAACTTCATGCGTTTTTGCTCTTCAATTTCGTGGATTTTATCCAGATATTGCTGTTCGATTCTTCTCTTCAGATAATCAGTGGCCACGGCAGGAAATAACTCGAGTAAAAGCTGATGCTTCTCTGTTTCAGCAAGTTTTACTCCTCCATATTCAGGAAACTCAGGATTTGGCTGAGGCTTATAAAAGCTGGTATCATATGGGACTTCCTCCCTGACCCCGGAAATTTTATACCTGAATTCCGGGTCAACGGGAACAGGAGTTTTTCCATAAACTCCTTTAACCAGATTTACAAACTGTATGCTTCGTGTGGTATACAACGGGTCACCCTTGGATTCATCGATGGCACAATTCACTGCCTGAACACCAACAATCTGGCTGGTGGGCGTTACCAATGGCGGGCACCCGGCATCCATCCGCACACCAGGAATAAGTTCCAGGGTGCGCGGCAACAAGGATTCAAGCTTCAATTGTTTTAACTGTACCAGCATATTGGAGTACATTCCTCCGGGCACTTCCGCATCCTTCACCTTTTCATCGGCCGGTGGGAAGCCAAAATAAGCTTCAATACGCGCACAGGTGTCTAAAAGATCATCCTCTTTGTCCGCTTTTCCGAAGGCAATGGCCAGTTCAAACAATTGATCGATATCTTTGGGCAAGGTATCGCTTGCCAGGTTAAATTCCCGTGGCATGGTATCATATGGATCAAATTCAGCCAATTCCTTTCGGATTTCCCTCAGCTTCTTGTCAATGCTATAAACAACCTCACGATTAACGCCGGTTTCGACACCTAAACGGTCGCAAAACAATTGTATCAGTTCAAAAGCAGGAGCAGCGGTACCCCCGGCAAATGACATCATGTTGGTGTCAACGATATCTACCCCATTGATGATGGCCATAAGTGTGGATGCAAGTCCGTATCCTGGGGTCGAATGGGTATGGAAATCGATGGGAACCTTCAGATTTTGTTTCAAAAGCTTCACCAAACGTCCGGCTCTTATAGGGGTAATAAGGCCAGCCATATCTTTAATGGTCACCATATCTGCGCCCATTTGCTCGAGTTCCCTGGCCTTATTCAGATAATAATCGTTGGTGAAAATATTGGTATGTAGTGGTTTAGACTTTAATAAAGCCCTGAGTTTACGCATGGCTGAAAATTGGGGATCCACGGTATAAACAATGGCGCAATCAGCCAGTCCGCCATTATCTTTTACCGATTTAATGGTAGAGACGATGTTCGAATTATCATTGAGTGCATCAAATATTCGCATAATGCTTATACCTGATTCTACTGCCACCCGGTTAAATCCATCAATAATCTCATCGGGATAAGGATTGTAACCAAACAGATTCCGGCCTCTTGAAAGCGCCGTTAATCTGGAGGCATTACCAATTACTGCCTTAATCTTTTCAAGTCTTTCCCAGGGATCTTCATTTAAAAAACGCATTATGGAATCTGGCACAGCACCTCCCCATACTTCCATGGCATAAAAACCGGCTTGCTTATAAAAAGGCAACACACTGTCAACTTGTGACTGATTCATACGGGTAGCAAACAAAGATTGTTGTCCATCGCGGAGACTGAGATCTCTTATCAATACTTTTTTATTCATAGATATTATAAAATTGGCAGTTTAACAAATTTAAAGCAGGTAAAATGTTAACGGTAAAAAAGCTGAATAGTTTTGAGACTGCAAAGTTAAGACAATTAATATACAGCTATATACGGTGCAAAAATAAAATACCAGCGATTTACAGCTATATTATAATTCATTAAAACCCTGAGGTGAATCTCAGGGTTTTATAGGAATAATATGGTGAAGTGCAAATTATTGCAAGAAGGAACAAAAAAAATTAATTCCCGATTACCGGCGTTTCAATTACCTGAAGTATTTCAGTGGTAGCTTCGTCATATACGAAAGCTATTACACTGCAATTTTCGGCCACAAATTCTTCGTTAAGTGTAGTCTTAAAGGACTTTATCAGAGATTCAGGATTAGAAGTGCCCTCAACCGCAATGCTTATACCCCATGGAAGGGTTATGGCCTGACGAAGAACATGATTGTGCTCATAATCAACTATATCAGGTTTCGGCCCAACTTCAATGTTAGAATTCTTTTGTGGCTTGATGATTTTGCTTTCGCTCAAAACCACAACAAGTTTAAGGTTGATATTGAGGTTTGTTGTAAATCGGGTATTTACATGTGAACACAATTTTCTGGATTCTGTGTCGTAGGTAGTGATCAACTGAAGGTCTATTACAGGTGGTTCAGCAAGGGCAGTAGATACTTTACCTGTCCAGGCAGCCGGTGAAACAATGTGGTTACCAGGATAACCCTTACGATTGATGATCCCCGAAGGATTGAATATAATGCCATAGAATTGGTTCCAGATATTGCCTGCCTCAGTTCGAAAATCGTAGGTATAAAGCCCACTACTGTATGGCTCGGAAAAATATCCCGCGTGTACCGATAAAATCACCAGGCGATCGCCATGTATATTTTTAAGGTTGTGGGCAATTACCGCTGCTTCGGGACAATTTACACAGGTATGTCCGGTATAATCCTCCAGCAACACCCGTTTTTGTGTTTGAGTAACCTGAGGAAATTCAGGCACCGGACAGGCGGCAGTATCCGCAACTTCCAGGGTAGCGGAATAGGGCTCTTCTATTTTGTCGCAGCCTGAAAAAGCGAAAATCAGCGTTGTCAAAAATATAGAAAAGGACAAAGTTATTTTAGTTGCTCGTGATTGAATCATAATGCAAATTCGTTAAAATGAACTGGTTAAAGTTACTGTCAATCCACTGGCGGCTGGCACTGTCCGGCATACGCCACCAACACAAAGTATACCTTGTCGCTGTTTTCCATAACTGACTGCCAACCGATTAGAACCCCGTGTATATCCCATAGCAATGGTGGGATAATGAAATTGCTTTTCTTCATCGTCATTGCCATAATTGTACTGATCGGAAAAGTTGAAAAACCAACGGGGTGCAATGGTGTATTCCATCATATACTGAATCCAGTTGCCCTTATCCTGCCTGGTTGACATGTGCTGAAGCTCCAGTTTCACTGCGTTCTTATTATCATAGCGGTAAGTCATATCAGCTATTACAATATGAGCTTCCACCAAAGGTTCTCCCGGATGGTTTTCAATAACATCAATATTGTACTTCATATAGATGTATGACAAAAGCACTTTATATTTCTGGTTGAACTTCCGTTGAACTTCTATATTGAAGTCCTGGAAATAAAGTTCATCGCCAAATTCAAAAAACGCCGATGTATAGCCTTTGGTTCCTGCAACACCAATTGCGGATTCACCTTCAGCCACTTGTTTTTCGATGGAAGTAACCCGGGAGAAATTAACAGCAATGTCGGTACCGTATTTACCTCCTATCTTACTGCCACGTGGAATTTTATAATTGACCTGCCCTTGTATGGCCATTTCACCGTTAGGCTGGGTTGCATATGGATACATGGCTGAAAGACTATAAGCGTGTTGACGGGTTAATGCGGGCAGATAATTGATGTCCAGTGTACTTCCGGTTTCGGTTCGCTTTGATTTAAAACTCATGTTATCCGTACGTTTGGCTGAAGCCATAATACCTAATCCTTTGGTGGCATAAGATGTCTGAATCAACAATGATTCTCCGTCTTTGTAAATAAACTTGTTAAATGAAGAAGGGTCGTTTATTTTGCGGGTGTATTCGGCATAAACATTCAATCCTGCCCGGTTAAGGTTTACTCTTGCGGCCCATGAACCCACATTTTCGGGCAAAAGTAGCAAGCTGGTATCATTGACAATAATATCTTCAGCCGGTTCGTATTTACTTACGAAGCTACCTCCAAGCGTGAGTCGCGTTTTGAGATTTGATTCGGGTTTAAACAGATCGTTTACAGACAAGTCACCATCAATACCCCTGACCAGTCCTGGTCCTTTTTCCCAGAAATAGCGTTGTTTTCCGATAAGGGCCTTTAAAGTAACAGCTTGTAAAGGTTTAAAGACAACTTTTACGCCTTCGAAGGCATTGTCGAAACCCAGGTTGCGTTCCTCGTAAGCCCGCAATACCATTCCACTACCAAACTGTTCGTAAAAATGACCCACCGTTATTTCAAACTGTTCATTCCTCCAGCTTCCAAACCAATAGGGAATACCACTGCCTTTGTACAAAGGGTCATAACCCAACAGGGGATTCAGATAGGATTCAAACCTCAGCCCTGCATTAAAATTGCCCTGAGAATAGTGCAGATTGGCAAAGCTGTTCATCAGCATTTTTTCGGGTACTTCCATAGCACCAATGGCTGAGTCGGCCTGATAAATTTGAGCATCGAGCTGGAAATTGCCCGATACCTTGCCTCCTTCCAGTAATCCCTGAGCCTGAATATTGGTCAGAGAAATGAAGTAAAATAAAATGAGGAATACAATGGCACCTTGTTGTGTGTGTCGCATATGAACCGGATTAACGGTAATTAAAAACTAAGATCTTTTTACAAAATTACTCGATGGATTCTCCCCGGTTGAGCTTACGTACCATTTCGATAAGCTCCAATTCGCTGCCTTCACTAAATGAAGTATGCTGCCATACGATTTCTCCATCCCCATTCAGGAGAAAAGTGTGAGGAATCATATTCACATTCATGGCACGTTTGAAATCGCCGTTTACATCCAGTAGTATTTCATACTCCCAGCCTTTACCGCTAACGGTAGGCGCTACTTTTGAAGAACTCCTTGCATCGTCAATGGATACGGCAATCAGCTTTACACCCGTTTCGTCAACCCAGTCAGGGTATACATCGCCAATAGTGGTGAGTTCATTGATACATGGCTTACACCAAAGTGCCCAGAAACTTAGAATGATCGGTTTACCATCGTTACTGAGTTCAGCGGTATTGATGGTGGTTCCTTTTAAGGTCTTTACTGAAACCTGAGGTAATTTTTTGCCAGATTCCTGGGCAAATGCACCTGAGATGACCAATGATACGATGGAAAGAAAAATTAATTTTTTCATTTATTTGTTTTAAAAATTAGGGTAAGTACACTTCGAGCAGTTTGGAAGGCATTTCCGGCACTATATCTATACGATCAAGTGCAGCAGGTATCAATACAGATTCGCCCATCTTTAACTTGACCTGAGGTTCATTGCTTCCTTCATGGACCAGGGTAACCATTCCTTCCACACATAATAAGACAACAAAAGAGTCCAGTTCACTGTAATCTTTAGCAAGGGTCTGATCCAGTTCAATAAGATTTGTTACAAAATAAGGACTTGTCACCAGGTTTGCAGTGCCATTGTGTTTTTTTTCATATGCAGACTTGTAGTCATCATATACATTAAAATCAATGGCCTCCAGCGCTTCTTCGGTATGCAGCTCACGGCTGTTTCCCTTATCGTCCACTCTGTCCCAGTCGTAAATACGATAGGTGGTATCCGAAGTCTGCTGAATTTCAGCCAGAAATATTCCCGGGCCAATACCATGAACGCGGCCTGCCGGCATATAAAATACCTCGCCCTTATGCACCTTTTCAACATTAAGAATTTCCTTTAATGTTTTATTTTCAAGGTGTTTTAGGTAGGTTTCTTTGTCCACTTTCCGGCTAAACCCACTGATAAGTTCAGCATCTTTATCGGCATCCAGTATATACCACATTTCAGATTTGCCATTTCCAATGCCCCTTTTGGCAGCCAGCTCATCGTCAGGATGAACCTGTATAGAGAGGTATTCGGCGGCATCAATAAACTTAACCAGAATAGGAAATTCATTGCCGTGACGCTGAAATACGGCATCGCCGACCAGGTCGCCCATATATATTTCTACCAGCTCATTGAGTTCATTGCCGGCTAAAAAACCATTATTTATAACAGTTTGATTTTCCTCAACACCAGAAACTACCCAGGCTTCACCACAGTTGGGAAGGGGTGAAAAATCAATACCCAGCACCTGTTTTATCTTACTTCCGCCCCAAATCTTATCTTTGAGGACAGGACTGAATTTAAGTGGATAAAGTTGGTTTTCCATAAGTTTGTCGTTGATTTTCAAGCTTAAAATCGAGGGCTAAATTACAACTTTTCAGTCAATGATGATCAAAAGTGCCCGACTTTTGATAAAATTTTAATAAGTATGCACAAAAAAACCGTGCCTGGTGTATTGACACGGTTTTTTCAATTCAGAAGTTTTGCTTTATTTGCTTATAAACAATTTTTGTGAAGCAGCCCCAGATGCATTTCTGATACTGGCAACATAAATACCTGCGGGCACATTCAGGTTGAAAGTGTAAGTATTATCACCGGCAAATTGTTTCACAAACACCCGCTGTCCCTGTAGATTATACAAACTCAGCGTAAATTTTTCGCTTCCGGGCACCCTCAGATTAAGCTGAGTGCCGTTGGTGAAAAGGGTATAGTCACCCAGGGTGTTATAATCAATGCCAATATTGATGAGATCAAGCACCAACACATTGTCAACACCACCGTTTGGATTGATGGTATTAACACCAATCCATATTGCGGAAGGAACATTGTAATCATTCATGATACTTCCATCGGTGAGCGATCTTACTTCTACCCGTTTTACACCTTCATTGTTGATGTTGGGTACTATTCCACCCCAGGAACCGTTGATTCCGGCAACTTCAGTCAGATAGAAAGGCGCATAACTGGTAAGGGAAGAGAAATCAACTTCTGATGCTTCTATATGTGTTCCATAAAGCGGACGTCCGTTACCTTCAACATTATCATACAAATAAATGAAGTCTTTGGCATTGTCCTGGCTCACACCGCGGATAGCCGTACCGTGAGTATCAATGGCTTCAGTACCGAACTGTAGGATGGTGGCAAAATCATCGGTGGTCAGGCGCGTTACCACTGTGGTACCCTCATTGCCATCGTTGAGACTGATTCGCATATATACCTGATTGCCGGGAGCAAACCTGTCGTTTCCTGTGGGTTCGGTAATAAACCAACCGGTGTAACTGCCCTGGGTATCGGTGGTGAAGGTTCCATATTCACCAGGATTGTTAAATGAGGTAGTGGTAGCTCTGGTAAATTCTCCGATTTCATTTACAAATATCGGATTCCCTGCACCATTGTAATCGGGCAGGTCTGATTCGACCACTACTTTATTGTAATATCGGTAGGTAGTTTCAGGTGAAAGGTTTTTAAGTGAAGCCCTGAAAGCAAAAGGAACGCGGTTGTTATTTCCACCATTTAGTCCTTCCATATACATGGGCAGGGTAACTTCTTCGATAACAGCCGTCATGGCACTTGTAACAGTTCCGTTGAGGGTAACCATTTTATCGGCGGCTCCTCCCCCACTATTTATGATGGTTTGTCCGCTATAATCGCCTGCCTCCAGACCGGCACTCAGGCGCACAGAAACGGTTACGGGCTGGCCGGCAATTTCACCTGCTACAATCGGGAAAGTAATGGTTCCCACGAAATCGGTCCCATTGGCAGAAACTTCATACGCCTCAGGAGCTGTTACGGTCACATTGTCGCTACCCTGAAGGTCTGTTCCGCTGAGGGTATAGGTTTGAATTTCTGAAGGGCCATTGCCTTCAACATAAGTAAACCCACTGAGTGTGGCCGGGCTTACGGTAAGCAATGGATTACCCGGGGCAAGCAGATCTAAAACAATGATATCCACTTCACCACCGAAAGGATTCCGGGTATCGTATGCTCCCCAAACTCCGTCCGGAGAGGTATGTACTGAAACCACCTCGCCAGTGATTCTGCTGCGTTCTTCAACACGTCGAATACCATCGGGCAGCACATTGGGAATGAGACCACCCCAGGAGCCATTTATGCCCTGAACGTCATTTTTGTAAAAAGTAGCATATGATCCCGCCCCGATAAAGTCAACACCGGTGGTTTCGATGCTGGTACCATAGACCGGTCGGCCATTGCCGTCTTCATTATCATACAGATAAACCATATTTCCGGAGATTGCTTCCGAGACACCACGGATACCGGTTCCCATACCGGCCTCGTTGAAGTCGCCAAAATTAATTACCTCGGCGCTCGTGCTGGTGGTAAGGCGATTGACCACAGCAGTTCCATCGGCACCGTTATTGAGCATAATACGCATGTATACTTCATTGCCAACGGTGAACCGTGTATTTCCGCTTGGCTCAGTAATGAACCAACCACTGTAATTTCCGTTAGCATCGGCAACAAATTCTCCGTATTCACCTGCATTGCCAAATGAAGTACTGCTGGTGCGGGTAAACGTACCATCTGCATTTACAAAAATTGTATTGCCCGCTCCGTTGCTGGTTGGGGAGTCGGTACTTAAGACTACTTTATTGTAATAGCGATAAGTAGCCGAGGGCATCAGGTTGCTGATGGATACATGGAAAGCATACGGCAGCCGCTGATTATTAGACGGTGACGTCCCCTGAATGTATTCGGGAATCATTTCACTGCTTATAACCGGAAGCAATTCTGTTACATTGCCATTCAGGGTTACCTGCATGTCAGTTACACCGCCACCATTGTGCAGGATAGTCTGATTATTGTAGGTTCCTATGGCCAACCCGGCTTTTAACCTTACATATACTGAAACTGGTTGTCCGGTAAGTTGTCCACCTGCATAGGGAAGGTTAACAACAGTATTCCAGGTAGTTCCATTAAGTGAAAGCTCATAATCAGCAGGTGCTGTGGCCGTTATGTTGCCACTACCCTGGAGATTCTGGCCGGTTAGGGTATAACTTTGTGAAGCTGAAGGTCCATTTCCGATTTCATAAGTAAACCCATTCAGGGTGGTGGGTGTAGCAAGCAAAGCAGGTGCATTGCCGGCGTTCACATTGATATTATCCACCTGCCATGACCGGTAATTGCCTGCATTGTAATGGTATTTAAATGCAAAATATACATTGGTACCTGTGATGCCGGCAATGTCAATTACTCCTGAAGAAACCCATTCCTGTTCAACAGCAGGCCGGGTAAAACTTATTTCCGTCCAGGTGGCATCAGCAGGGCTACCCATGCCAGAATAATTGGTTGAGTAAACAAACCTGAAGTAATTGTCTGCATCATCGTTACCAAAGCGGTACCAGGTATCAAAACTAAGCGATTCATTGAAATAATTATCCAGGTTCATACCGGGTAAAATCAGCCAGTCTTCTTCGAGTTCACCTGAATTGTACCCATTCATATAAACATATCCCCCAGAAGCGCTATGCAACCATTGTTTGGTATCGCCCGAAACACTAAAAGTACCGCAATCACCAAATCCTCCGCTAAAATCCTGAACATAAGGTAAGGTAGTGGTGGTTGGGTCGGGGTAAGTTTCTTCTGAAGTAGTGATACCGGGTGAATATTCACTGCCGTCATACGACCAGATTTTATAGAAATATTCTGTTTCTGGTGTAAGTGCAGTATGATTAAAACTATTTCCGGTTCCGGTATAAATTACGTTGCCGCCTCCTGCAATGGTTCCTCCCGGAGTATAGGTTCCGGTAGGTGTTCCGAATATTCCATCGGCAGACCAGGCAAGCAATACACCATTGTTGGCTGCATTGAGCGTCCAGCCCAGGTTTATTTGTGTATTGCTTTGGGCAGTGGCCGAAAAGCCGGTGGGGGGCAATACGGAAATACCTGAAGGCCAGGTACCGGCAACCGACTCTATCAGATTGTTCATCACATCTCTTACTTCTATGCGATTGAGAATGGTACCCGTTTCGATTATCAAATTGAAATCACCGGTAGTTAATGCGGTGGGAGCAGCAGCAATCAGCGTACCACCTGAGGGGGCATCATAACCCAATACCACATAACGAACCGAGAAATCAGTCCATGTACCGAAAGAAACATTGCTCTTTTGAATGATTACCGGGGCCGCAATTTCAGCCGCAGCCGGCAAAGCAGCTGTCTGATAATTGCCACTATATGCTGGACCGAGCCGGTCACGGTAACTGGCCGCAGTACTTGCATTGGAACCACGTTGAAACAATATCCAGAATGTGGTGGAAGTAGTAGGCGTTCCGGGTACGGGAGGATTGTTGGCATAACTATTAGAAGTTACAAATTCATCATTCGCTTCGTCCCAGCAATTGTACTGATTACCTCCGCTATACAAACGATACCGGGCATCATCCTGTGAATAGCCGGAAAGTGTCATTAAAACAGCACTTTCAGAGGTTACGGCAGAGATATCAATCTGGGCCGGCCGCGCAGTTACCACCGCGGATTGAGCCTGTAGCAGGTTTATACTTAAGGAGGAATATAAGGCAAACAGCGCTATACCTCCCATGAGTTGTACTATTTTTTTCATAGTGATCTATTTTTAAATGATTAAAATAATTCCTGTGGATATGGTCAATAATATCCGGCAGGACGTTAACATTAAGCAGTTACTTTACAAACACTTTGCTTACAATGGCCTGCTCACCGCCTTGCAACCTGACAAGGTATAAACCTGTGGGTAGTTCAAGTGCATATTCAACTTCTGAACCATTCAGATAATAGCTGGCTACAACCTGCCCGTAAAGATTGATAACATCCACATTTCCTCTAAACGCACGGTTAAGCTCGATCTTAAGCAGATTGTTGTAAACAAATACCTTTCCGGCAGCCGATGCTGGCGATCCAATACCAAGGGTCAGATCAACAACCAGGATATTCTCCAGTCCTCCGGTAGGATTGGTGGTTTGGGTAGATCCCCAGGTTCCGGTTTCGGAAGTATAGGTGTTAACAATTTCTCCTGACGAAAGGTTGCGTTCAACGATACGCTTTATTCCATTACTGCTTGTATTCGGAATGATGGCTCCCCAGGAACCACTAACACCGGCAACCTGTTCAGCGTAGAATGGCGCATAGGTACCGCTTATAAATTCAATGCCACTGGCTTCAACATGAGTGCCATACAGGGGACGACCAATCTCATTGGTATTGTCGTAAATAAATACGAAATTCTTTGCACTAAAATCAGAAATGCCTCTAACAGCAGTTCCTGTGGTATCAGAGACCATAGTATTAAAGGCCAGCACTTTAAAGCTATCGGTTGAGGTAAGTCTGGTTGCTTCGGTGGTTCCGCCGGCTCCATCGTTCAACATTATGCGTGCAAAAAGTTCGGCTCCTGGTTTAAACCGGGTGGCATTTCCGGTAGGTTCGGTAATGAACCAGCCGGCATAACTGCCAGAGGCATCCGTAGTAAATTCCCCATATTGTCCGGCTGTTGAAAGGGAGTTGGATGTAGTACGCACAAAACTTCCGCTTTCAGCATCTACGAATATACAGTTACCGGCTCCATTGTAATCAGCATTATCAGTACTCAACACCACTTTATTGTAATAACGGTAGGTGGATGAAGGAAGCAAATTTGTCAGGGTAGCACGAAAAGCAAAAGGCAGGCGGTTTGAATTGGGTACCGAACCCTGAATGTACATCGGCAGCGTCACATTGTCGAGGGCAGGCTGTTCACTGCCGGAAACGGAACCTGAAAGAGATATATTAATCTGTGGTGCTCCGCCACCCATTACGATCATGTCGCCGGTGTAACTACCTGAAGCAAGACCTTCGTTCAGGCGTACGGAAACTTCAACTTCCTGTAATGCTCCTCCTACATAGGGCACTTCTGCAGATGCTACAAAGCTTGCACCATCCAGTGCAAATTCATAGCCGGCAGGCGCCTGCAAGTTGAGCATACCGGCATCCGGAATGAGGTTAAAAGCTGACAGTTCAAACATCTGAGCATCTGAGGGGCCATGACCTTCAACATAAGTAAAGCCGCTCAATGCATTGGGCTGAGCTACTATGATGGGTTCTGATCCTGCACCCATAAAGGTAACGTTATCGAAACGCTGAGTGCCGCCTGTACCATAACTACTTGTGGATGAAGCAGAACCATATTCAGTTCCATTAACAAATTCAGTAACCAGCCTGATGGCAAAATTCATATTATTGCTCACGCCGGCAATGCCTGCCAGGTCTGCGCTCCGCTGAAACCAGGCACTTCCTGCATCGGTGATGTATCTGCCATTGTCGAATCCTGCATTATTACCTCCCGAAGTATTGGTAGCATTGGTTTCATCGGCTTCAAAGTTAATCCAGTCTGTGGCATTTACTGTGTATTGTAACCTGATGCGATTGGCAGCGGTATTGCTGGCCCGTTGATCCCACGAAATGGTAAGCCCCGAGAAACCTTCTGTTGAAACATTAAACTGTACACCGGCTGTTCCGGAAGCATTTCCCTGCTCCGGATAATTATTGGTATTCCAGGCTTTCCCGGCATTAAATCCTGTGGCATAAGAAGCACCAACTCCACCTATCAGGTAAGCCGCTCCATTGCCCACAGAAGTCAGGGAATCTGAATTGTCGAAATTCCATTGGGTAATAATCACCTGAGCCTGAACGCCGGAAGAAAACAGTAGTCCGCCCGACATTACCAATGAAAGCATTAAAAGAGAGTAAATTTTTCGCATATCTGATTGATTTTAAATGAATAATTAAATGAAATGATTTTAAACTGATCAGGTTGAAATACAGTTCTTGTATTTGCTAAAAGAACTAACAAAATTAAGAACTTTTTGCAAACATTCTTTCAAATATACCATAAAAATTAAATACAAACCATTTCGTAGCCCGGATACTGGCTGCCATACTATGCATTACTAAAGGATGCCTTACTTTTATTAAAACACGTTTGTTTATGATAATTAATTCCGGGATAGACTATTTTTAAACATTTATATTTATAAATATGTTATATTAGCCCCATCATAGACGCTGCAAAAAGTTCTTTATATAAAAATGCCACATATCATTAAAACCTTCATAAGGCTGAACACCTTACTGTCTTTAATTGTTATTGAAGCATTTTCCGTTTATTAATAGCCACTTTCATTTCAACCAACCGTATTATGAATTTTGAGTATACCGAAGAACAATTGATGATCCGCCAGGCAGCGCGGGACTTTGCTCAGCGAGAGCTGATTAAGGATGTGATCGAGCGTGATACCCATTCCATTTACCCTACCGAACATGTTAAAGTCCTGGCTGAACTCGGGTTTCTTGGGATGTTGGTTGATCCCAAATATGACGGAGGTGGCATGGACACCATTTCTTATGTGCTGGCCATTGAGGAGATCTCAAAAGTTGATTCCTCGGTGAGTGTCATCATGTCAGTAAACAACTCATTGGTGTGTTATGGACTGGAGAACTTTGGCAGTGAAGCTCAAAAGGAGAAATACCTGAAACCACTGGCCCGTGGCGATAAGACCGGTGCATTTTTGCTGTCTGAGCCTGAAGCCGGTTCCGATGCAACTTCCCAGCGAACAACGGCTGAGGACAAAGGAGATTACTACCTGCTTAACGGCACAAAAAACTGGATTACCAGTGGAAATACAGCAGGGACTTATCTGGTTATTGCTCAAACGCATCCCGAAAAGGGGCACAAAGGCATCAATGTGCTTATTGTCGATCGCAATACTCCGGGAATAACGGTTGGACCACACGAGGACAAGATGGGTATGCGCAGTTCCGATACCCATTCGGTGATGTTTAACGACGTAAAAGTCCCCAGGGAAAACCGCATTGGTGAAGATGGCTTCGGATTTAAGTTTGCCATGAAAACCCTTGAAGGAGGCCGCATAGGTATAGCAGCACAAGCAGTAGGTATAGCTGCCGGGGCTTTTGAACGCTCAGTCAAATATGCCAAAGAACGCAAAGCTTTTGGCACAGAACTGATGAATCATCAGTCGGTTGCCTTTAAACTGGCCGAAATGGCGGTAAAAATTGAAAATGCCCGCAATTTATGCCTCAAAGCTGCCTGGCTTAAAGACCAGAATAAACCTTACGGCTACGCAAGCGCTATGGCCAAGTATTATGCTGCCGAGGCTGCCATGTGGGTAACCACCGAAGCCGTACAAATTCACGGAGGATATGGCTATGTGAAAGAATATCATGTAGAACGTCTGATGCGGGAAGCCAAACTCACCCAAATATATGAAGGCACCTCCGAAATTCAGAAAATAGTCATTTCAAGGCAAATCAATAATGATTACTAACTGCCTTAAACCATGATCTGTTGAATCTTTGAACTTTTGAATTAATCCTGATAATCATGAACATACTTGTTTGCATCAGCAATGTACCAGACACAACAACACGCATAAAATTTACTGCCGATAATAAATCGGTAGATTACACCGGTGTACAGTGGATCATAAATCCCTGGGACGAATTGGCTCTGACCCGTGCCATTGAACTTAAAGAAGCCGGAAAAGCAAATAAAATTATGGTAATTAGCGTAGGCAATTCAACCGTTGAAGCTACTTTACGCAAAGCCCTGGCAGCAGGAGCCGATGAAGCCATAAGGGTTGACGCCGAAGCTTTGGATTCCTTTTCAACGGCATCCCATCTGGCCGACGCCATAAAACAATACCCTGCGGACATTATTTTATGTGGGATCGAATCCAGTGATTATAACGGCTCTTCGGTGGGAGGAATGCTGGCCGAAATGCTTGACTTACCTTCAGTTTCATCAGTAAGCAGCCTGGAAATTGAAGGCGGTAGCATAAAAATTACCCGCGAAATTGAAGGCGGCCGCCAACAACTGGAAACAGCACTACCAGCCGTCCTGGTGGTTCAGAAAGGCATTGCCATCAATCCACGAATACCTTCTATGCGTGGGATTATGACAGCACGAACCAAACCTTTAAAGGTAATCACTGCCTCTGCGGTAAATGCTGAATCACAGATAAACTCCTATGATACTCCGCCTCAGAAGTCCTCATGCAGAATGATTGATCCCGAAAATCTGGATGAACTGGTAGAGTTACTTCACAAGGAAGCAAGAGTAATTTAACGCCCTAACCTCAATCACATGTCAATATTAGTATATGCGGAGCACCGCAACCATAAATTCAACAAAGCATCCTATGAACTCATTTCATTTGGCAATAAACTTGCGGGAGACCTCAACACAAACGTTTTTGCATTCACCACCGGTACGCTGGCCCGAGAGGATTTGAAAACCCTGGGCAATTATGGCTGCAATACCATATTGCACTTTCCTCAGGATGTATCGGATGATGAGAAGCAGCTTTCCCGGATAATTTCAGACATTGCCAGCGAAAGAAATGCCAGTATAGTGCTGATTCCCCATTCATTCAGAGGTCGCGCGGCAGCCCCCCGCGTAGCAATACGGCTTAAGGCATCACTTGCTCAGGCAATCAGTGGCTACCCTGTTTCACTCAAACCTATGGTGGTGAATAAACGTGCTTTTTCAGGAAAAGCACTTATAGAGGAAACCCTTGTAGCCGACATCAGTGTGCTTACACTTAATGCAAACACCTTCGGTCTGATTGAAAATGTTGTGGAACCGGCTATCGAGGTGCTTTCCATTGATGCAGGATCAGCCGCTACCCGTGTTATACAATCGGAGGTTCAAAGTGGTAAAGTGTTGCTGTCCGAAGCAGACATAGTTGTGTCGGGTGGACGCGGTATGCGTAGCGCTGATAACTGGCAGCCCCTGGAAGAACTCGCTGAAGTGCTGGGTGCAGCCACTGCCTGTTCAAGGCCGGTGTCTGACGAAGGGTGGCGACCCCATCACGAACACGTAGGACAAACCGGAAAAGTAGTCTCACCAAACCTTTACTTTGCGTTGGGTATTTCAGGAGCAATTCAGCATCTTGCCGGTATAAGCGCTTCAAAAGTAATTGTGGCCGTTAATAAAGATCCCGACGCACCCATATTTGGGGCGGCCGACTATGGCATTATTGGCGATTTGCAAACAGTATTGCCCCGATTGACCGAAGCATTCCGCAAGCATAAATCCCAAAGCTGATATCAGTTTTTTTGTCGTTCCTGGTTATTTCCTTTTTCAGGAATGGTTCAGCTTATAATGATTCCTTTTTTTTTGATGATTCTGACCTGTATCATTGTGCGGAAGCCTGAATGTCAAACCGTAAGGTCATTAAGCAGGCTCATCATTTATTGAACCGACAAAATTAATTTGTAATTTTGGCGTTTCTTATTTCTCCGCTATTTGCGGAATCATTTAAACAAGCTTACTTCTGTGGAAACCAAACGCAAATTATATATAGAGACCTATGGCTGTCAGATGAATTTTTCTGATACCCAGATCGTTAATTCCATCATGACCAGTCATGATTTCGAAACTACTGATCACATTAACAATGCGGATCTGATTTTTATAAACACCTGCTCTATCCGCGACAATGCCGAGAAGCGGGTAAGGGCAAGACTACAGGAATTCAAACGCTTCAAAAAGCAAAAACCCGGTTTGATTATCGGTGTACTGGGTTGCATGGCTGAGCGGCTTAAAGAACAATTGGTTGAGCAGGAAAAGATGGTAGATGTGATTGTAGGTCCCGATGCTTACCGCGACCTGCCCCGCTTACTCAATATTGCGGAAACCGGACAAAAAGCCATCAATGTGATTCTATCAACAGATGAAACGTATGCAGATATTAGTCCGGTACGTTTTGATGGCAGTGGAGTTACGGCATATATTTCCATTATGCGCGGTTGCGAAAATTTTTGTTCTTATTGTGTGGTACCTTACACACGTGGTCGTGAACGGAGCCGCGATCCACATACGATCATAGATGAAGCTGCCGCCCTGTTTGCGGAAGGATACCGTGAAATTACCCTGCTTGGACAAAATGTAAATTCTTATCAGTGCAACGACGACACTGGATTCCCCGAATTACTGGCCAGAGTAGCAGCCATAGACCCTACGCTCAGGGTAAGGTTTGCCACTTCGCATCCCAAAGACTTGTCAGACAACCTATTACAGACTATGGCTACCTGGCCCAACATCTGCCGTTCTATACATTTGCCCGTGCAATCGGGTAGTGACCGGATGCTCAAACTTATGAACCGGAAATACACCCGTGACTGGTACCTGAACCGCATACAGGCCATCAGGCAATTTCTGCCCGACTGTGCCTTATCCACTGATATTATCTCGGGCTTTCCCACTGAAACAGAAGAAGATCATCAGCAAACCCTTGACCTGATGAGAGAAGTCGGTTACGATTATGCCTATATGTTTAAGTATTCTGAACGCCCAAATACGCTTGCTGCCAAAAAATATAAAGATGACATTGCAGAAGAAATTAAAAGTCGTCGTCTAAGGGAAATCATCGACCTTCAACAGGAGCTTTCTCTGCGCAGTAATCAAAAAGATATTGGTAAAACTTATGATGTACTGATTGAAAATGAATCTAAAAAATCTAAAAAAGAGCTATCAGGACGCAACAGTCACAATAAAGTGGTTGTTTTTCCAAGAATGAACCATCAACCCGGAGATTATGTAAGGGTTAAAATAACTGATTGCACGCCTGCCACACTTCGCGGAAAAATAGTGAATCAATAATTTAAGAGTTTCTGTCTTTTTTGCGAACCTTAATCGTTCTATTTTGTTTGAAGTCGGGAAAGTGGGTCTATTTCTTCACTTATTCAAAGATTTACACGCAAAAAAATCAATTAATAAATTATTTTTGCAACAAATTGACAAACAACGAATCGCTTTTTTATTCTTTTTTAAAGGTAAAACGCTTTTTGTGTTACTTTTACACAATTAAGTTATAAACATATTCAATCTTAATAAAAACCAATAGGAACGGAATGAAACGTTACATTATGTTATTGATGGCTGCACTTGCATTAAGTTCATGTGTATCCTTAAAAAAAATCAGGTACATTCAGGATGCCAG
This sequence comes from Bacteroidales bacterium UBA5281, assembly GCA_002410555.1. Lineage (GTDB taxonomy): Bacteria > Bacteroidota > Bacteroidia > Bacteroidales > Lentimicrobiaceae > Lentimicrobium. The sequence continues at coordinate 145,750 of DHSR01000083.1, forward strand.
TGACAAACAAAACATAGAATTTTTAAACGAGGCCATTTCTGATTACAAGGTGCAACCAGGTGACAACCTTTACATTGACATCAAGAGTCTTGACACCAAAAACATGAACCCGTTCCAGAATGCGCCTTCGGGGTCCTACCAGATGAACTCTGATGCCGGAATATACCTAAACAGCTACAACGTGAGTGATTCCGGGTACATTGATTTCCCGGTAGTCGGAAAGATCTTAGTTCAGGGATATACGGTTACTGATGTTAAAGAACGTTTACAGAAGGTAATAGATGAATATTTTCAGATGACCACGGTAACAGTAAAGCTGGTCAGTTTTAAAATAAGTCTTTTGGGCGAAGTGGCCCGCCCGGGGGCCTATCAGGTATACCAAAGCAGTATCAATATCTTCCAGGCCCTAAGCATTGCAGGAGACCTGAATGAATTTGCCGACCGCTCGAATGTAAAAATTATCCGAAAAACAAAAAATGGTTCCACCATTCATAACATCAATCTGCTTTCTACCCAGGTGCTTGAGTCACCTTATTACTACCTGCAACCTGAAGATATTATCTATATTGAACCTTTGCGCGGGAAAAACTTTACCTTTACTGCTTTTCCCTATGCCATTATATTTTCAACCATCTCAACTACCCTGCTCATCCTGAATTTTCTTAAATAACCGGAAACGACGTGGACAATTACATTAAAGAAATGAATCAGGAAGAATCAATTGACTTCAAACAATTATTCTTCAAATTTTACCGCTACTGGTATTTCTTCATCATCACTGTATTTATTGCACTAATTATTGCTTTTCTGTTCAATAAATACACGGAACCTGTTTATAAGGTCAGTACTACGGTGATGATAAAAGACGATAAATCGGGTTTCGACCCTCAGGCCATGCTTGGTTTGGGGAGTATGAAAAATGCCCAGCGTCTTGAAAATGAAATCGGAGTGCTTAAATCAAGAACACTGGTAACACGCGCCATTAAAGAGTTGAACTTTGATGTCTCCTATTTTATGGAAGACAATTTCATTACCCGTGAAATGTACAAAAATTCACCATTCACTGTGGTTTTTGATACAGCCATCCCACAACCAACGGGTATCAGGTTTAATTTGCAGATATTACCCGATAACAAATTTAACCTGTCAACGGAAGGCGAAGCAGCCACCCTGTATAAGTTTTCAAATCATAAGAAGATACAAGATATCAGCGGGAAGGTTTCCGCCAGTGGGAAATATGAATTTGGGCAGGAAATTAAAGGAAACTACTTTAATTTTAAAGTTATTCTGAATACCAATTTTGATCCGAAGAAACACGTGGACAAAAATATGTTCTTTTTCTTCAATCAGGCTTCTGATCTCGTAAAGCAACTTTCCGGATATACTATTGAACCAATCAATCGTGAGGCTTCTATCGTTGAAATTTCAATGAAGAGCACCAACGTTCAAAAAGCGGCTGACTTCCTCAACAGCCTGACCACTTCTTACCTTCAAAGAAGTCTGGAAAAGAAGAATCAGATTGCCACAAATACCATCAACTTCATTGATGATCAATTGCTTGGCATTACCGATTCATTGCAGATGGCTGAATCGAACCTGCAACAATTCCGCACTACCAACGAAGTGATGAACCTCGATTTCCAGTCTCAACAGGTATTTACCATGATGAATGCTTTGCAGGATAAGAAGGCGGAATTAATGGTAAAAAACAAGTACTACCTTTATCTTCGTGACTATTTAAAAACCAATGAAGGTATTGACAATCTGACTGTTCCATCGAGCATGGGTATAGATGATCCTGTGTTGACCCAGCTTATAAACGAACTTACCCGGATTTATGCTGACCGGGGCGAAGCTTTGCTGATGGCAAAGGAAAAAAATCCAATTATTGCGTCCTATGACGACAGGATTAAAATGATAAAGAAGACATTGGAAGAAAACATTAAAAATATTGTAAACACTTCCAACATTGCTATTCGCGATATTGATGCCCGCATCAATCAGCTCGATTCGCGCATAAACCGTTTGCCCGGAACCCAGCGGGCATTAATTGGCATTGAGCGGAAGTTTAAGCTTAATGATGCCATTTATACCTTCCTGTTGGAAAAGCGCTCCGAAGCTCAGATTACCCGCGCATCAAATATGCCTGATAACGAAGTGATTGACCCTGCCATTATGGAGGAGCAGGCTCCGGTGTTTCCGAAGAAAACCCTTAACTATACCATAGCTCTGCTGCTTGGGTTATTGTTTCCGGTGGTATATGTTTTAGGTAAGGATTATTTTAACGATAAGATCATAGATAAAAAAGATCTTGAAAGCCTCACCTCATTACCTATACTCGGGCACATCATTCATAACACGCGCGACAGTCAGATAGTGGTGGCTGAATATCCCAAATCAAGCATATCGGAATCCTTCCGTTCTATACGTACCAACCTCAGGTTTTACGACCAGAATAAAGACAAGCAGGTAATACTTATAACTTCCACTATGGTAAGTGAAGGAAAAACCTTTACAGCCATGAACCTGGCATCTATTTTTGCTCTTTACGGCCGCAAAACCCTGCTTATGGGTTACGACCTCCGCAAACCCAAGATTTATCAGGATTTTGGATTGTCGAATACCGAAGGAATAAGCTCATACCTCATCAATCGCAATGACATTGATGGTATCATTCAGAAATCACCTCTGGATAATCTTGATGTACTTATGGCAGGACCTGTTCCACCTAACCCGGCTGAACTCATTGCTTCTCCCAAAAATGATGAACTCATGGAGAAGTTAAAAAGCATGTACGATTTCATCATAATTGATACTCCTCCGGTAGGATTGGTTACCGATGCCTTCTTATTGATGAAATATACGGATGTAAACATTTACGTGGTGCGCCAGAATTACACCAATAAAAAAGTATTTGGTTCTATTATTGCCGACATCGAACAACGCAACATTCCCAACATGACCATATTGGTTAATGATGTTAAGATGGATAAAAACTCTTACGGCTATGGCTATGGCTATGGTTATGGCTATGGCTATGGTTATGGCTACGGTTCGGGCTATGGTTATGGGTATTATACCGATGATCAGGAGCCGGGCAGCAATAGTGTAGTGGACAAAATGTTTAAAAAATCCTGAGGCTATCCTTTGGGAATAAAGTTAAAAGGTTGTGGTAACACAGCCTTTTTGATTATTGCTTATTCAGTGAACCAACAGAGCTATAAGAAGATCAAATCTTAATCTGATTAAATAAAATGAGCTTTATTTATGAATATCCACGGCCATCAGTTTCTGCTGATGCCGTAATTTTTCGAAAAAAAAATGATAATATTGAAATATTGTTGATTCGCCGCAGCAATCCCCCTTTCAAAGATATGTGGGCACTGCCTGGTGGGTTTGTAGATATGGATGAAAGTCTGGATACGGCAGCAGCCCGAGAACTCAAAGAAGAAACAGGACTTGATGGCATTGACTTGCATCAATTTCATGCATACGGTGCGGTAGACCGGGACCCACGCCACAGAACCATATCCATAGCTTATGCAGGCCTGCTGACAAGAAGCGATGCCCGGTTAATGGCGGCCGATGATGCAGCGGAAGCAGCCTGGTTTGATGTGAATGATCTTCCCGAAACTGGCTTTGACCATGCCAGTATCATTCAGGATGCCAGGACATTTGCCCACCGGATGAACTGGTTTTAAGCGATGCCTGAAGTCTGGGGTAACCCCTTTCTTATTAATGTTTACTTTTGCATTAAAATTTAAGATTGATGCAAGCCATAGAAATCATGTCTCCTGCCGGATCATTTGAGTCACTCATGGCGGCCATAAAAGCCGGCGCAGGATCAGTATATTTTGGAGCAGGACAATTGAATATGCGTGCCCGCTCCTCCAGTAATTTTTCACCTGACGACATACGTGAAATTTCGCGCATATGTAAGGAACATGGGGTAAAGTCATACCTTACACTCAATACCATTATTTATGATGAGGAACTCCCGCTTATGCGTGAGATGGTTGATCTGGCCAAAGAAAGCGGCTTAAGTGCCATTATTGCCTCTGATATTTCGGTGATGGAATATGCAAAATCCAAAGATGTAGAAATTCACATCTCCACTCAGTGTAACATTACCAATATCGAAGCTATTCGTTTTTATTCCCGGTATGCAGATGTAATGGTGCTTGCCAGGGAGTTGAATATAGCCCAGATGGGAACCATTACACGTGCCATCCGGGAACAGAACATTACGGGGCCTTCGGGAAATCTCGTCCAAATTGAGGTGTTTGTGCATGGGGCATTGTGCATGGCTGTTTCTGGCAAGTGCTACATCAGCCTTGATAATTTCAATGCCTCGGCCAACAGGGGAGCCTGCCAGCAACCTTGCCGCCGGGCATATACCGTGAAAGATGCAGACAACCAGATAGAACTGGAAATTGATAATAAATACATCATGTCACCCAAGGATCTGATGACTATTCCCATTATAGACCGCCTGTTGGATGCCGGAGTCACCGTGCTCAAGATAGAAGGGCGGGGCCGTTCTGCCGAATATGTTAAAACAGTTACTAAAACCTATCAGGAAGCTGTTAAGGCCTGGCAAAACAATCAGTTTTCAAAGGAAAAAATTGAAAAATGGACTGCTGAATTAAATAAGGTTTATAATCGTGGGTTCTGGGGTGGCTATTATCTGGGTGAAAGAACAGGCGAATGGTCGGAACGCTATGGATCACAGGCCTCGCAGAAGAAAGTGTATGTGGGCAAAGTGGTTAACTTTTTTAATCAGTTGAAAGTCGCAGAAATAAAAATTGAGACCCATGCTGTAAAAACAGGAGATACTATTTTGATAATTGGCCCCACAACCGGTGCTTATGAAACCCAGGTGAATGAAATCAGGGTAGAGCTTAACCAGGTAGAAAAAGCGGTAAAGGGAGAGAATTGCTCCATAGCAGTAGATGAAACCCTTAGAAGAGGAGATAAAGTTTACCTATTGGTAAATGCTGGTCACAAGCTGTTTCAGGTGCAGCAGAACGGTTAGAGGGAGAGAAAGAATAAGAGAGAGAGGGAATGAGAGAGTGATGGGGAGACAAGAGGACGGGGGGGACCGGGAGAACATCTCTTCCCGATCCCATACCTACGGGACAGGACTAATTTCTAATTTCTGACTTCTCACCACTAACCTCCAAAGACCAAAGACCAAAAGGAACGAGGGACGCTCAGAAGGGACGAGGGACGTAAAAAGGAACGGGGAGACGGGGAGACGAAGGGAATATTTCTAATTTCTAACCTCTAGCTTCTAACCTCTAACTTCTAACCTCTAACTTCTAACCTCTAACTTCTAATAACCCAGGACCAAATTGAGCGAAGCGAAATCCCATGAGCATCCTTTTACGTGCGGATTCGGGAAACAACTTAACAACTCCCACCCGAGGCGGACAGACAACAACTCAACAAATCAACAACTCAACAAAAGACAATGTACAACTACCACACCCATTCCCGTTTTTCTGATGGCAGCGCTGAGCCTGTTGACTATGTGTATGAAGCCCTGTTGCAAGGATTTACCAGCCTTGGATTCTCTGAACATTCGGTACTGCCTTTTGATAACACCTTTGCACTGAAGCTCGAAGATGAATTGCTCTATTGCAATACCATCAATGAACTGAAAAAACAATATGATGGTCGCTTACATTTGTTGCTCGCTCTGGAAGCAGATTTTATCCCCGGTATAAGTGAGCCATTCAGTTCTTCGAAAGCCCGTTTATCTCTTGATTACATTATTGGCAGCGTGCATCTGGTGAAAAATGCTAAGGGTGAATTGTGGTTTATTGACGGCCCCCGGCGCGAAACTTACGATAAAGGTTTGGATCAGTTCTTTAGTGGAGATATACGCAAAGGAGTTACCGCTTACTGGCACCAGATTAACCAGATGCTGGAAGAAGAAGTATTCGAAATAATCGGGCACCTGGATAAAATAAAGATGCATAACCAGGAGCGGTGGTTTCGCGAAGATGAACCCTGGTATTCCGATCTGGTCAACGAAACCCTGGATCTGATCAGCGAAAAGCAGGTCATTGTAGAAGTAAACACCCGCGGTATCTACAAAGGGCGCTGTCCTCACCTCTTTCCCGGTGAACATATCCTACGCCGGCTAAGCGAGCTTAATATTCCGGTTATGCTGAGTAGCGATGCTCATCAACCTGAGGAATTAAGCATGTATTTTAAAGAAGCCGGCATGATTCTGCAACAGTGCGGACTAAAGTCCCTTACTGTTTTTGGGGAAAATGGATGGCAGCAGAAAGCCATTGAAGATGTGGTTCAATTGATTTGATATTGCCACTAAAGCTCGAAGACTTCTATGGTTTTATCTACTCATGAGTGCAACCTGTCAACACCTTGACTATCCGTTTGCTAAATGGCTATCAGGTTGGATTAGTGCCGGCCCCGAGCATCAGATTGAAGGCTGTTAGGATATTGTTTTTTGTTTTACCCTGGACAAGATTCCTATGCATCCGGCAAAACTTATCCCAGCATTTGGAGGTCGTGCAGGCGTTTATATACCCCGCCTTTTGCCATCAGTTCGTTGTGATTCCCTCTCTCAGCAATATTGCCATGTTGCATAACGATGATTTCATCGGCAAATTGAATGGTTGACAGGCGGTGGGCAATAACCAGTGAAGTACGGTTTTGCATCAGATTGATGAGCGCCTCCTGAACCAGTCTTTCTGATTCGGTATCGAGGGCTGACGTAGCTTCATCAAGAATAAGAATCGGCGGGTTCCGGAGTACTGCGCGGGCAATACTTAACCGCTGACGCTGCCCTCCTGACATTTTAATGCCCCGGTCTCCAATGTTGGTTTGATAACCTTCGGGCATTTGCATAATAAACTCATGGGCATTGGCAACTTTAGCTGCATCTGTAACTGCTTGCGGAGTAACATTGCTCAAACCAAATGCTATATTTTCAGCTACCGTACCATTAAACAATATGGTTTCCTGGGAAACAATACCCATCAGTGCACGTACATCGGAGATAACAAGATCGCGAATGGGGATACCATCTATGAGAATTTCACCTCCGGTAACATCATAAAACCGGGGCAACAAATCGGCCATAGTTGATTTGCCGCTGCCTGAAGCACCAACCAATGCTATGGTTTTACCTTTAGGCACCACCAGATTCACACTGTGCAGCACTTCTTCCTGTTGATATCGAAAACTAACGTTCCTGTACTCAATCTTTTCATTAAAAGAATGAATAGGCAACGCATCAGGTTTTTGGGTGATTACTTCACTTGCATTAAGAACCTGATTGATACGATCTACCGATGCGCCACCCTTCTGTACATTATATAAAGCAGAGGAGAGTGATTTTATGGGGTTGATGATTTGTGAAAAGAAAGCAATATAAGCGATGAAAATAGCTGCATCCATCCCTGAATCTCCGGAAAGAATAATTTTCCCGCCATACCAGATCACAAATGCTGAAACCGCTATCCCCAGAAATTCACTTAAGGGCGAAGCCAGGTCACGTTTGCGGTAAAGTTGAATCATCAACTGGGCATACCGGTGATTGATACTCTTAAAATTCTCTGAAGCCCAGCCAATGGCATTAAATGCCTTAATGATACGTAATCCGCTTAAAGACTCTTCAATAACTGAGAGCAACTCTCCCATCTTTTGTTGCCCTTTGGTTGATGTACGCTTAAGACTGCGGCCTATCCGCCCGATTAAAAGTCCGCTTACCGGCAGCAGTATAAGAACCATCAGGGTAAGCTCAGCATTCATGATAAAGAGAGTAACAAGATATACCACTATGGTAATGGGATCCCGAAAAAGCATTTCCAGTGAACTCATTACTGACCATTCAACCTCCTGCACATCGGCTGTCATTCGTGAGATGATATCTCCTTTTTTTTGTTCAGAATAATAACCAAGCGGCAAAATCATAGCTTTATGGTACAGAGAATCGCGCATATCGCGAACCACGCCATTACGCACTACGGCAATATAGTACATGGCCAGATATCTGAACAGGTTTTTAAAGAAAAAAGCAATTATCAATCCCGCACATATATATGCAAGGGCACGCAACTCACCATAAGTGGCCACAAAATTACCTACCTGGTAATATAAGTTATCCTTAATGGCATCAAAGCTTAAGGACAAGGGAGGAGGGCTGGTAACTCCGGCTTCGCGCTGAAATAAAATATTCAACAAAGGAATGACTCCTGCCAGTGAGAATACCGAAAAAATAACACCCAGAATGTTAAATAGTACATTTAGTAGAGCATATCCCCAATAGGGATAGGCATAGCGGATAACTTTTATCAGGTTGCGCATAAGAAAAGGCGCCTTGTTAAAAAAACAAAGCTGCCGCAAATATACAGGTTATTATACTGTTCTGATAAATATTCAGTTGATAAAAGTGGAATGTATATGCCCGGGTTATTCCAGCATTAACATCTTTTTGCATGGCCGAATAATAACTATCTTTGCAGAATGGAAAGCAAAAGACAACAAAAAATAGCCCGTTTGCTCCAAAAAGAGCTTGGGGAAATCATGCGCATCTATGCCAGCGAACATCTGCATGGGTATCTTATTACAGTAACTAAAGTAAATATATCGCCCGATCTTTCCCTGGCCAGAACCTACCTCAGCCTTTTCGGGCCTGCAAAGCGCGAAGATGTTTTTGAACGCATTCAGAACTCTACCAAAGAAATCAGGCATCAGCTTGCCTTGCGAACCGGCAAGCAAATGCGGATAGTGCCGGAACTGGCTTTTTATGTGGATGACTCACTGGATTACATTGAGAATATTGACAATTTGTTAAAGTCGTAATTTAAAATACTTAAAAATGCATTCCGGGTGAAGCTGCCGATTTTTATTGCGTGGAGGTATCTTAAGTCGAAGAAATCTCACAATGCCATTAACATAATTTCGGGCATTTCGGTGGCTGGAATCACCATTGGCACCATGGCGCTTATTGTAGTGCTTTCTGTCTTTAATGGATTTGAATCTCTGGTCATCTCTCTCTACAACACCTTTGATCCGCAAATTAAGGTTTATCCTGCCACAGGAAAAACTTTTGAGCAAAGCACCTACCCCTGGGAAAAAATCCGGGAAATACCGGGCATCAAAGCACAGACCGGAGTGATTGAAGAAAAAGTATTGCTACGTTATGGAAATAACCAATACCTGGCTGTTTTAAAAGGAGTTGACGACAGCTATCTGGATTGGACCGGCCTGGACAGCATGATGTCGGAAGGCAGCCTGATGCTAAAATTTAAAGATCATCCGCTGGCTATTGCCGGTCAGGGTGTTGCCTATTATCTGAATTTAAAACTGGATAATTATAGCCGCGAAATAGAAGTATATGCCCCACGACGTGCTGGGCCGGTGAGTGCCCGCGCTGATCAGGCTTTCAACCGCATGGACATCAGGCCCGCCGGGATTTTTTCGGTACAACAGGATTTTGATTCTAAATACATTATTGTACCCCTATCTTTTGCTGCTGAGGTGCTTGAATCGCCCAATCAATTGTCGGCAGTGGAAATTTCCTTACAGCCCGGAGCCGATATGAATGCCATTCAGGAACAGATTGGCACAGTTGCGGGAAATGGCTTTATCATTAAAAACCGGTTTCAACAACAGGCAACACTATACCAGGTAATGCAAACTGAAAAATGGGCAATTTTTATGATTCTGGGATTTATTTTATTCATCGCCACGTTTAATGTAATTGGCTCTTTATCTATGCTGATCCTCGACAAGAAAAAAGATATTTCCATATTGCGCAGCATGGGAGCTTCCACCAAACTGATTCGGAATATATTTTTAACGGAAGGCATATTGGTTACCCTGAGCGGCGCTTTGGCCGGTTTACTGCTTGGTGGGATCATCAGTTGGATGCAACAGCAATTCGGTCTGATAAAAATAAACACCCAGGGTGGATCTTTTTTAATAGATGCTTATCCGGTGCAAATGCAACTCACCGATTTTATTCATGTTTTTATCATCATTTCAGCCATCGGTCTGATTGCAGCCTGGATTCCGGCACGCACTTTAACCAGAACCGGCAAAAATAATACTGCGTTAAAATTTCAATGATGAAATCAGTATAAACACTCCTTTTATTTTCTGCATTTTTTAATTAAAGTTCTTAAAATATTTTATTAAGTACTGCCATTCCGGTACAAAAAAGAAGAAATTTTTGCCATAATATTATTTACCTATCTGTTTATCAAAGCTTTACTAAAACATATTTTTTTGTTTAAATAGTGTTGGTGTGCGTAATTATGTATAGTTTTGTGGGCACTTAGTTTATTAGTCCGGGATAAACTTTGATTTACCTAAATGTTTTCGTTGTATGAAACAATTATTACGCACTTTCCTGAGGTTATCACTGATCATTTTCCTTCTTTTTTTAATGTTTCCCATTCAGGCCAGTACGCAGGTTGTACTGAATCCTGACCTCAATACCCGTCTGGTGCTCAGGCAGAATGCTTTCAGCCAGATTGTAGTACACAATACGTTCTCCGGATTTAACTTTATTACAGTGAATACTGCCGGGGGTTTGTTTGCACAGGTAATGGCAGAAGGTTATAGTTCTACCTCTAAGGAAGGGTTTCCAAAACTTCCTGTAATGCGCCAGCTTATAGAAATCCCGGTAGGTGCTGAACTTGAAGTCAGCGTTATCTCTTCAAGCATTAAAGAATTCATTCTGAGTGACCTGGGTATTGTTAATCCCATTATGCCCGTACAGCCACCAATGCCAAAGAGCGCCGGAAGGGCAGAGAGGTTTTCAATAAACCGTCAGGTATATCAGCGCAACGCTTATCAGAATCTTCCGATAGCCTCTGCTGAAGTTCTTGGTTATTTGCGGGGCAGCCGCATTGCCCGGCTTGACATTTCTCCGGTGGATTACAATCCGGTTACCGGCACCATTAGAATATACGAGGAACTGGTGATTGAAGTAAAATTCACAGGCGGTAATTACGGCGCTACTGCCGAACTGCAGGAACGTACCCGCTCTCCGTATTTCGGTATAAATCAAAAAACATTTTTAAATGCTTTGCCAACGGGTACCGGCATGCGTGATCCCATGACACGCTACCCGGTAAAAATGGCAATCGTTTCTGCGCCACTGTTTCAGGAAGCGCTTCAACCTTTTATTGAGTGGAAAACACGCAAGGGTTTTACGGTTATTGAAGCTTATACCGACAATCCGGCGGTAGGCACCACAACAGCTTCCATTAAAAATTATCTTACCGGGCTTTACAACGAAGGCACCCCCGAAGATCCGGCACCTTCTTTTGTTTTATTTGTAGGAGATGTAGCTCAAATCCCCGCATTTAGCCAGAGCGGACATGTTACCGATCTTTATTATTGCGAATATACCGGCGATTATTTCCCTGATGTATATTATGGTCGCTTCTCAGCTACAACCGTCGCCCAGTTGCAACCACAAATTGACAAAACCCTCATGTATGAGCAATACACTTTTCCTGATCCTTCCTTTTTGGGTGAGAGTTTAATGGTTTCCGGTGTTGATGCGGGTTTTGCGCCCGTTCACGGTAACGGACAAATCAACTATGGAACCACCAACTACTTTAATGAAGCCCACGGCTTTTTAAGTCACAACTATCTTTATCCTGCTTCGGGTAGTTCATCTTCAGCTATAATTCAAAATGTAAGCAATGGTGTTGCATATGGGAATTACACTGCTCATGGCAGTTCCAGTGGCTGGTCCAGTCCGCGGTTTGAAACCTCAGATATACCGGGGTTGCAAAATGCAGGCAAGTATCCCCTGTTGGTTGGCAACTGCTGTCTTACCAGTACTTATAACACCAATTGCTTTGGCGAAGAGCTGCTCCGGGCCCAGGATAAAGGTGCCATTGGGTATATAGGTGCTTCTAACAGCACTTATTGGGACGAAGATTTTTATTTTGGTGTAGGGGTTGGTCCAATTGTGCTCAATCCTACCTACGAATCCACCACCCTGGGAACTTATGACCGTGCTTTCCACGACCATGGAGAAACTTTTGCCGACTGGTACACCACCCAGGGCCAGATGTTCGTTGCCGGAAATCTCGCTGTTACTCAAGGTTCTCCCGATATGGCCTTATATTACTGGCAGGTTTATTGTCTGATGGGCGATCCCTCATTGATGGTTTACTGGGGTGTACCGGAGGCCATGTCGGTGAGCTATGAACCACTCATGCCGTTACAATCGGATGAATTTACGGTTACTGCAGCACCCTATGCCTATGTGGCCATTTCAAAAGATGGAATTTTACATGGCAGTGCCCTTGCCGATGAAAATGGCATTGCTGTGGTAAATTTAACACCCATTACCGTGCCCGGGGAAGCCGAAATCATTGTTACTGCTCAAAACCTACAACCATTCATAAATATGGTACTGGTAGCTTCCCCTGAAGGGCCATTCGTTATGCTGCAATCTCAAACGGTAAACGATTCCTCAGCCAATAACAACCAAGCGCCCGAGTTTGGCGAAGAGTTCGGATTCAACATGTCTCTCAAAAATTTAGGCAATACCGCCGCCCAGACACTGAGTGTAGAAATAACTTGTTCCAGTCCCTTTATAGAGATTTTGAAAGGTCAGGAAGACTGGGCCGACATCGAACCGGGAGAAATTGTAATGGTTGAAGCCGCATTTAAAGTAAAAGCCACTGACTTTCTCCCTGATCAGCACAGGGCAGAATTTACTGTTAGTGTTACCAATGGTTTAGAAACCTGGAATTCTGGTTTTAATCTTTATCTCAATGCCCCCAGAATGCAGGCAGGCAATATGTTGATAGACGATTACCTGAATGGGACCGGCAACGGAAATCGCCGTTTAGATCCGGGTGAAAATGTGGTAATATCAATCCCGGTAATTAATGACGGTCATTGCACTGCCACAAATACGCTTTCACACTTGTTTACCTCAAGTCAGGGCATCGACATTGAATTTATTCAGTATATTAATGGCAACATTGATGCTGCCAGCACCGGGAGCGCATTATATAATGTGGCCATCAGTCCCGATATACCCATTGGAACCACTATAGAATTGTTTTTTGTAACTGAATCGGGGTTATATACCGATACACGCATTTATAATCCTTCGGTAGGCTTAATTATTGAAGACTTTGAGCAGGGTGACTTTTCTGCTTTTGAGTGGGAAAATAACAGCCCTCAGCCCTGGAGCATAATCAGTTCAGGCACATATGCAGGCAACTTTTCAGCCAGAAGCGGGGCCATCGGAAACAACAAATCTACCGATCTTCAAATTTCCATAAATGTGGAGTCCAATGATGAAATCTCATTCGCACGTTCGGTCTCAAGTGAAAGTGGCTATGACTTCCTGAAATTTTACATTGATGGCACAGAACAAGGTTCCTGGTCTGGCTTTGTTGACTGGGATGTAGTTTCATTTCCCATCACACCCGGAAATCATACACTCAAATGGTCTTACAAAAAAGACTATAGTGCTACCGGCGGTCAGGATGATGCATTTATTGACAATATTGTCTTTCCTTCCGGTGCTTCCTATGGGCATTCTACAAATTTGAATACCGTGGCCTTTTCATATCCTGAAGCAATCTGTGCCGGCGAAGAAGCCCATTTATATGCTTTTGTCCGCAATGCCAACACTGCGGTTAATTACACCTGGACTCCTGCTGACCTGCTTTCCAATCCGGAAATTTTTAATCCGGTTGCCCTTCTCAATGATAGCACAACTTTCAATGTTCAGGTAAATACATTTCTTCAGACTGCCGATACTACGCTCGCACTTGCGGCCATTCCTGCACCTGAAACTCCCACCATTGAAATGATTGATAATATTCTCGTCTCCAGCGCAACTGCCGGCAATCAATGGTATAATTCTCATGGGCCGATAGAAAATGCCATTTATCAGCAATTTGAACCTCATGAAAGCGATTACTACCACGTAGTGGTTACGGCTCCCCTTGAATGCGGCGAAGCATCTTCTGATGAACTCTATGTTACCGTGGTGGATGCACATTTAAGCCCGCTAAACGAGCAGTTTATCATCTATCCCAATCCGGTAGTCAAGAAGGTGAACCTTACATTCGGTCTGCCTGAGTCCAGAGAAGTTAATCTAAGCTTATTGGATATTACAGGCCAGGAAATACGGCAATTCTGTCAGGGCCGCTATAGCTCAGGAACTCATATGCTATCATTTAATATTGATGATTTAGCTCCGGGCATTTACCTTATTAGATTTGAAACTTCTACGGCCTTACAATTACACAAGCTCATTATCACAAAATAAATAAATCACAACAAGATGAAACTCAAAAAAACATTCATTGCTTTACTTTTACTGATTGGCTTTGTACCTTCCTATGCCCAGCGCTGGGTTGACCTGGGGGCGGCTCAGCCTGCAGAAGTAACCACTACCCTGATTTCGGGAAGTGAAACCCACTCGGTGATTTCTGTGCAGGTGCCGGGTTTTAACCTGATACCATTACAGACTCCACGGGGCGAGGCTTTCAGCATTCAGGTTGACGGCACCACTCCCCTTTTGGAGAAAGGCATGCCCGACCTGCCTAAAGTAACCACTTCTCTTCTTATTCCCGACCAGGCCAACATGGAAGTTAGGATTATTTCGTCTTCCTATGTTGATTTTCCCTTTCTGGATATAGCGCCTTCTAAGGGCAATTTCACCCGGGATATTGATCCTGCCACTGTTGCTTATACATACAGCAACGCATACAGCCGTGATGCTTTTTTCCCTGAAACACAGGCCTGGCTGAGGCAACCTTATATTTTTCGCGACTACCGGGGACAAGCATTGGTCATCAACCCCTTTGTTTACAATCCCGTAACCCGGATTTTAAGGGTTTATTACCAGATGGAACTCGAAGTATACGCAAATGGCATCTCTACCATAAATGTCCGAAGCCATTCATCTGCATCTCATGAGACCATTGATGCAGAATTCAGTAAAGCCTACGCGCGTCATTTCTTAAATTATAATCATAGCTCGCGTTATACACCCCTTGAAGAGCAAGGTAAGATGCTTATCATCAGTCATGGCCCTTTTATGGAAACCATGGAAGATTTTGTAGCCTGGAAAAAAACCATAGGTATACCCGTTGAAATGGTGGATGTTTCGACAATTGGAACCAATTCTACAGCCATCAAGGCTTTTGTGGCTGATTATTATGCTACCAATGGACTGACTTTCCTGTTGTTGGTGGGCGATCATGCACAGGTGCCAACCATAACCTCGGGCAACCTGGGCGGGCCTTCTGATCCGGCCTATGGCTACCTTGAAGGCAACGACCATTATGCCGAAGTTTTCGTAGGACGCTTTTCTGCTGAAAATGTAGCTCAGGTAGAAACGCAGGTAGTTCGCTCCATTGAATACGAAAAATATCCCGATATAACCAACGATTGGTTTTCAAAAGGATTTGGAATCGCCTCGAGCGAAGGTACCGGTGATGACGGAGAATATGACTGGGAACATATGCGCAATATCCGCACTGACCTGATGGACTTTACTTACACTGCAGTGGGCGAGCTTTATGATGGAAGCCGTGGCGGGGAAGACCAGCCTGGAAATCCAACATCATCCATGGTGTCGACGGAAGTTAATGCCGGTCGCAGCATTATAAATTATACCGGTCACGGCAGCCAAACCTCCTGGGGAACTACTGGTTTTTCAAATTCAGGCATCAATGGGCTCACCAACAATCATATGTGGCCTTTCATCATTTCGGTTGCTTGTGTAAATGGTGATTTCCTTAATGGCACCTGCTTTGCAGAAGCCTGGCTCAGAGCCAAAAATGACAATGGACCTACCGGTGCTGTGGCAACGTTTATGTCAACCATCAACCAAAGCTGGAATCCTCCTATGCGGGGACAGGATGAGATGGTTGATATCCTGTGTGAACTTAAGGAAGGGAACATCAAGCGTACCTTTGGAGGCATAGCCGTAAATGGATGTCTGGGAATGAATGACGCTTACGGTTCTGCAGGTGCCGACATGACCGATACCTGGCTTATTTTTGGAGACCCTTCGTTGATGGTGCGCACGGCAGCTCCCTCAAATCTGGTGGTAAATCATTCACCGGTTGCATTTATCGGGTCTGATGTTTTTGAAGTAAATGGTGGTGTAGATGGCGCCTTTGCCTGTCTTACCCTCAACGGAGAAATTTTGGGTACAGCCACCATCAATAATGGTTCGGCAATTATTTCTATACCAACCCTTACCGATATAGGAAATATGCAACTGGCTGTTACTGCTTTTAACCATATGCCATACCTTACCGATATTGATATTATGCCACTTGAAGGCCCATATGTGGTTTATGGAAATCAAACCATAAATGATGCTGCGTGCAATAACAACGGTCAACTCGATTATGGGGAGTCTGTGCTGATGGCTATTGGGCTTAAGAATGTAGGCACCGAAGATATCAGCAATGTGATGGTAACCCTGAGCAGCACCGATCCTTATCTTACCCTGGGCGATACTTCAGAGATGTATCCTTTGATTGAAGCCGGACAAACTACGGAAATTGCCGATGCTTTTTCAATCAGTGTAAGTTCAGATGTGCCCGATAAATACCGTGCAATGGTTAGTTACACTGCTGTTTCAGATGATCATACCTGGAGTGGTAACTTTGAGCTGATGGCTCATTCGGTTTCTTTGCTCTACAGCGGAGTTTCTATTTCCGATGAAGAAGGCAACAATAACGGAAAAGCAGATGCTGGTGAAACATTTAAGCTTCATTTATCCATCATCAATGCAGGTACAGCGCCGGCTTATAATGTCACCGGCATAATCTCATCGGAAGATCCCTTCATTTATATAAATGTGGACAGCATCAATTATGGCAGTCTTGACGGATACGAAATGCAAACCGCCGAATTTACCGTTACGGCTTTACCCACAACACCTCCGGGGCATCAGGCTAACTTTAGTTTTGAAATGTTCTCAGACAGCGGCTTTTTCGCTACAAGTAATTTTTCTATTGTTGTAGGGCAGATTCCTGTGCTTATTATTGATCTTGACAAGAACCACAATTCAGGCCCTGTAATTAAGCAATCACTTACCAACCTTGACATATCCTCGAATTATATCACTTCCTGGCCGTTGGTTTTAGGTTCCTACCAGTCGATATTTGTTTGTCTGGGCGTATATCCCAACAATGCAGTGCTCACCAATTCACAGGGTCAGGCACTGGCCAATTTCCTGAACAATGGCGGTAAGTTATACATGGAAGGCGGCGATACCTGGGTATTTAATACACCAACTCCTGTGCATCCCATGTTCAATATCGAAGGACTGGATGATGGCAGCAACGACCTTCAGGTGCTTTCAGGTATTGACAGCACCATGACTTCCGGACTTTCGTTTAGTTACAATGGTGACAATAGATATATTGACCGGCTGGCACCCATAGGTAATGCTGTATCCTTATTCCGGAACTCAATGCCTGAATATATAAGTACCATAGCCTTTGATGGGGATGTTTACAAAACCATTGGCAGTTCTTTTGAATTCTCCGGGCTGAAAAATGGGGAAGGACGTTCGGTAAAAGATTCACTCATGGCCATTTACGTTAATTTCTTCGATTTATGTAATCACGCGCCACTGCTTGCCAACTTCGTGGCTTCTGAGATAAGGGTTTGTGAAAATGAAGAAATTACATTCACTGACTTCTCTGCCGGAGCCGTTATTTCCTGGCAATGGAGCTTCCCGGGCGGCACTCCCGATACCTCAAATGAACAAAATCCGGTTGTAAGCTACCGCATTCCCGGAACCTATGATGTTACCCTTACGGTTTCAGATGATCAGCAGCAAAGCACAACCGTAAAATCGGGATATATCACCGTGGATTACTGCATGAACACCGAATTTAAATCCCGCGAGAATATCAATGTGTATCCCAATCCGTCTAACAATAGCTTTACGACCGATATCCAGGGATTAACCGGAAAAGTCAGTCTTACAGTGTATGATTATACTGGTAAACTGTGTCAAAGCAAAGAGGTAAATGCACCAACAATCGTATCTCTCGACATGAGCAGCTATAACCAGGGAATTTATATACTCAAAATTCAAAATAATGGTGAAATCCAAACCATTAAGTTGATACTGACAAAATAATTACATCATTACCAATACAAAAAGAGCGGTCTCATCCGCTCTTTTTGTATTTATGCCCATACAGACCAAAGGGTTATCAGAAATTGTGTATTTAGTCAAATGTAATTAGTTGAAACTTTCACCCTCCTGATTACCCATATTTCCTGAACTTAATGGTCATAAAAAATGTTTATATTAATACCGGTTACAGAAATGACTAAGCCTGAAATGATCTGAATAAATTCGGACTATTTTCTTTGAAGCTTATTTTAAGACTTTTCAAAAACCGGAATACAATCTGTGATAAACCAGATAAATCGTGGTTCAATAACACAAAAATTGGGAAAAAAGCGGGAATTTGCATTTATTAACACTTTTTTCTATGGTAAAGTACCATTTTTAACTGTGTTTGACTATTTTTGTAATTGAATGTTTGTTTGAATAGCTAAATGAAATACCTGAATTAGTCATTTCATAAAATTATCATTATTAACTAATTATTTATCATTTCCCATGAACGACACAAACAAAATGGTGAAGATCGGCGTATTTTACGACGGTAATTATTTTCTTCATGTAAGTAACTATTATTATTACGAGCATGAGCGCAACGCAAGGATAAGCATTGAGGGATTACACAATTTTATTCGCTACCGCGTTGCTAAAGAAGAAGGCGTTGACCAGAAGTTATGCCACATTGTAGATTCACATTACTTCAGAGGAAGGTTAAGTGCATTTGAAGCTCAAACCAGTGAAAACAAGCTGTATGCGGAACGCATTTTCGATGACATCCTTATGGGGGAAAAAGTGATTACTCACTATCTCCCCTTACGAATGCGGGGTGGCAAGCGGGAAGAGAAGGGCATTGACGTATGGTTGGCTCTGGAAGCCTATGAGCTTACCGTATTTAAAAAATTTGATGTGCTGGTTTTGGTAGCATCCGATGGTGATTATGTGCCTCTTGTACGTAAACTGAACACCCTGGGTACCCGCGTAATGCTGCTGGGCTGGGATTTCCGCTATCAGGATATGAATGGCCGTGAGAGTGTTACCCGCACATCCCAGGAACTTCTTGAAGAGGTAACTTACCCCGTAGCCATGCACGAACTTATCGAGAACAGGCTGAATAAAAATGATTCGGTAATTGCCAACCTATTCGATAAGCAGGACGATAACCGGCTGAAGTTTATTAACAAGCCCGTGCCTGAAGGCATTCAGCGCAGCCGTACCCTCAATATGAAGAGTGGTTATGGTTTCATTTCTTTCCCACCTAACAATCTGTTCTTCCATTACGAAGATGTGATAGATGGCAACTTTAACGACATCATGGATGGCGATATGGTTGAATTTGAGATCAGACGGAACGAAAGAGGTGAAGAAGTTGCCTACAACGTACGCAAACTTGAACCAGGGCTACAGGAGTAGTGGCTGAATATATTCATGAAAATCCAGACAGGTCAGTTTTTGGCCCTGTCAGGATTTTGTGTTTTTTAAAACTGAATAAATAACCTGTATACTCACGTGTTTTGTCCAGCTCCGCTTACTGACACAAAGGTCAGCAATGGATCAAAGTTGGTAAAATGCATTAATTATCAATGCATCGCTGAACTGTCCGTGCCCCCAGAAGCGCCAAACATCACCAGTTACCCGGTTTTTACGTAACGAAAACAGCGAATTCTCTGTACGCAGCCCGATGCGAATATTATCAGTTATCCTTACTATTAAACCGCCGGTAAAACAAAGGTTTTGTTTTTTAAAAGGAGTGCCGGTAAATTTAGAATAATTAAATTCTCCCGAGTGAAGCAGGAAGTTCATAGAGAATCCGCCTTCAAAACCCAGCAGGGTACTGTATTGGTAACGATAAACAAGCGGAAGATTAATGTATCCCAGGCGCATAATATAAGCATCATAGTGTCCCTTCTCGGAGTCAGGGTTTTCGCGGCTGCCTTTTTGAATGTAGCCCAATTCCATTTGCAGATGCGATTTTGCTCCTAAGGGCAGGCTTATCCAGCCTCCGGCATTTATCCCTGCTTTATTGTAACCGGAATAGTTGTCGCCGGCTACCTGGCTGCCCACCAATCCCAGGTGAACCCCACCTTTAAATTCTTGGGCAACAGACATATAATTGATAATTAAACTCAAAATCAACGCCGGAAATATTTTCTTTATCATCTGCCAAATAGATTAAAACAATGTATAAAGATACGAATAAATGCATTAATGCAACAGTCGGGGTGATCCTGCCTCATCAGTCAATTCACCAAACCAGATGATGGCATATCCGCGATACATACCAATGCCCATGGCTTTCCAGTCCACATCATGCCATTTGCCACGATTTATAATAATTTCATGGTGGCCCCGGCTCGATTTCCAACCTTTGAGTGCCATTTCTGCCAAAACTATGTCCGGAACGGTTTCATCGCTGGTATAGTAGGCAATTTCAAAACCATCGCCGGTGTATGAGGTAAGTTCACGCGGCTTATCCCACATACAGGCGGCATTCCTGTGGTCGGGTGTATAGCAGCAAGAGCTCCAGTAAGGACTTTTTGACCAGGTGTGCAGGTTGCAGCGTCCGCCCGGCCTGTAATTTTCAGCAAGATCAATAGCATGCAATCTTGCCACCAGAGAAAGGGCAGCTGAAAAGGGCACCGGTGGCAGATTTTTAGATTGCCGGTAGGAATTGATCATTTGGCCAAGTGCTTCTTCTGCATGGGTTATCCTAAGGGTGTCGCACTTAAAAGGAAGCCTGGATGTCACAGGGTGCGACTGAGCAAACAATGCCATGGACAATACTGAAAAAGTAAGCAAAATAAGAATTCTGTTCATAGTTTATGTATTCAGCAGTATAGCATCAAACGGAAATATTAAGGTTTCATTGTTGCCCTGGACGGGTTTTTATTTACCCGGCAGTTATAGGCCAATATTTACTACTTTTGAAACATTTATGGCACCTTATCCTATCCAATCATGGAAAATCCGGAATACAGCATTCTGCTGATTGATGACGAAGCCGATGTGCTTGAGTTCCTGAGTTACAATTTAAGCAAAGCGGGTTATCGGGTACTTAAAGCCCACGATGGTGCAGAAGGATTAAAGCTGGCCCGTAAACATCGTCCCCATCTGATTATCCTTGATGTGATGATGCCACAAATGGATGGCATAGAAACCTGCAAAGCCATTCGTAAAATAGATGCTTTAAAAAACACCATCCTTGTATTTTTAACTGCCAGAGGCGAAGATTATTCACAAATTGCCGGATTTGAGGCTGGCGCCGATGATTACATAGCCAAGCCGGTTAAACCAAGAGTACTCACCAGTCGCATTCAGGCCTTACTTCGTCGTTATGTTGAAAGTCTCGCAATCACATACAATGATGACCTCATCATCGACCGGGAGAAATATACAGTGAATAAAAGCGGTCGGGAATTTATATTGCCCCGAAAAGAATTTGAACTGCTGATGTTGCTTTCCTCACGACCCAACAAGGTATTTACCCGTGAAGAAATTTTCAGTATAGTATGGGGTGACGATGTAATCGTAGGCGATAGAACCATTGATGTTCATGTACGTAAGATTCGTGAAAAAATTGGCATTGACCATATAAAAACCATTAAAGGTGTTGGTTACTCCTATAAAGCTACCCATGTATAAAAACCTGAATTATCTATGAAGACTGATTATTCAAATCCCCGTAAGCTGGCCTTTATTAATGCCTTATTTATTTTTATTTCAGCGGTTATTTCCGGATTATTTTACACCATAGTGTTGGAATACTGGCCGGTATGGCTTAAAGTATTTATTACAGGTATGGTATTGGCTATCCTTGCATTTTTCTTGTTTCAATATACCCTGGATCGCTTCATTTATTCGAAGGTGCGTCTCATTTACAAAAGCATTCGAACTCAAAAAATTGCCGGCAAGGATAAAAATCGGCGCTCTTCGCATACCGAAACCCTTGATAATGTATATCAGGAAGTTGAAAACTGGAATAAATCCAGGAGCCAGGAAATTGCTGAACTTAAGCGTATGGCTGACTATAGACGCGAATTTCTGGGGAACATATCTCATGAGCTGAAAGCACCTATTTTTAATATTCAGGGTTACGTACTCACCCTGCTGGATGGCGGACTGGAAGATCCCAGTATCAACAAGGATTACCTGCTGCGCACTGAGTCCAGCATTAATCGCCTTATTGCCATTGTTGAAGACCTGGAAACCATTTCAAAACTTGAGGCGGGTGAGCTAAAACTTAATCTTACAAAACTTGATGTAACTATTCTGGCGGGCGAAGTAATGGATTTCCTGGAGATTAAAGCAAGAAAACGGAAAAACACCTTATTTTTCAATCAGCAATATGAAAAACCCATTCTGGTCATAGCAGATAAAGACCAGCTCCGGCAGGTTTTTATTAACCTGATTGACAATGCCATTAAATACGGTCATCCGCAAAAGGGGAGCACCAAAATCAGTTTCTTCGATATGGACGATCATCTGCTGGTGGAAGTAACCGATAATGGTAGCGGAATGGAAACAAATGAACTTACGCGGATATTCGAGCGATTTTACCGAACCGATAAGGGGCGTTCCCGTGAACAGGGAGGAACCGGACTGGGTCTGGCCATTGTTAAGCACATTATCGAAGCACATGAGCAAACCATCAATGTACGCAGCACCCCCGGAGTAGGAACTACTTTTGCATTTACACTCAAAAAAGCCTGATGCTATTTTCTTCGCTCGGTAGTGTACACTACCAGTTGCTCAAGTGAGTTCCGGTATTCGCTTTCCGGAAAGGTTCGCAACAGGTCAATCGCCTGTTCGCGATAATCCATCATACGCTTTTCGGCATAGGCAATACCACCCTTTGTTTTAACCTTTTCGAGAAGCTCGTTTACTTTGTCAGGCTGATTACGCTGGTTTTTTATGATGTGGATGATGCGGCGTTTTTCCATCCAGTCCGACTGCTGCAATAAATAAATTATGGGCAGGGTAAGTTTCTTTTCTTTAAGATCAATGCCTGTTGGTTTCCCGGTATCGCCATTTTTATTATAGTCAAACAAGTCATCTTTAATTTGAAATGCGATGCCGGTGAGCTCACCAAATTCATGAAATTTTTTCACTATTCCGGGGCTGCAGCCAGACGATGCAGCACCCGAGGCACAACAGGAAGCGATGAGTGAAGCAGTTTTTTTGCGAATTATTTCAAAATAAACTGACTCTTCAATATCCAGCCGGCGCGCTTTTTCAATCTGAAGCAACTCTCCTTCACTCATTTCGCGGGTAGCATTAGAAACAATGCGGAGCAACTCGTAATCGCTGTTATCCATGGAAAGTAACAAACCTTTGGATAGCAGAAAATCGCCTACCAGAACCGAGATTTTATTTTTCCACAGTGCATTGAGTGAAAAAGTCCCCCGCCGTTCATTGGAATCATCCACCACATCGTCGTGAATAAGGGTAGCCGTATGCAGCAGCTCGATAAGAATAGCCGCTCGTTGTGTGGATGCATTGATGGCACCTGCAGCTCCTGCGGAAAGAAAAACGAAAAGTGGCCTGATTTGTTTGCCCTTTCGTTTCACCAGGAAGTGGGTAATGCGATTGAGCAAAGGTACAGAGCTTTTCATGCTTTGTTTGAATGCCGATTCAAATTCGGACAGGTGAGCCTTAACAGGAATTTTTATTTCATCCAAAGCTTTCATTCGCAGATAAATAGTTTAATAATTACAAATATTTTCATATAAGAAGAAGCCATACCGATAATTTCTTCGTTCCTGTGCAAATTTCATGTTATTATTTACCAGCAACAAAAAGGTATTTGTTGCAACTGTCTTGCAGGGTTTCATCCATTGTCGTCCGGTTAAAAATCACCGGGTGTAAACCTTGAATTGTTTTTCTTTTGAAGTTCTTCGTACTTTTGGCAGTCAATTTCCACAGAGAGTGGTCTTTCCGGTGGTTCAAAATCGCCTGTGGAAACTTCAAGTTTTTTGTCGTTATATATACGTTTCATATATAACGCCCAGATAGGCAGCGCCATGTTGGCCCCCTGCCCCAGTGTTATGGTTCTAAAACGAATGCTCCGGTCTTCTCCGCCCACCCACACGCCGGTAACCAGGTCGGGGGTAATACCCATAAACCAGCCATCTGAATTGTTTTGAGTCGTACCGGTTTTACCAGCTACCGGATTGGTGATTCCATATTTGTAACGCAACCTCACACCGGTACCACTTTCCACTACCCCTTTCATCAATTGCAACATCAGATAGGCGGTTTCTTCACTCATGGCTTCTTCCTGACGGGGCAGAAATCTGGCCAGTTCATTACCATTCTTATCTTCGATACGGGTAACAAAAAGCGGTTCAATATACACCCCTTTAGCTGCATAAGTATTCATGGCACCCACCATCTCGTATAAAGAAAGGTCGGGAGTGCCAAGTGCTATGGAAGGCACCGCAGTAATGGGACTGGTTACGCCCATTTTTCGTGCAATTTTGATTACTGCCAAAGGTGAGTACCGCTTAATGAGAAAAGCTGATATCCAGTTGATGGAGTTGGCAAGCGCCTCTTTAAGGGTAACCATTTCTCCTTTTTTAAAATCATTGGCATTCCGGGGCTCCCATTTGCCACCTTCGGGCAATTCAATACTGTACTGGATGTTGGCAATTTTGGTACAGGGTGAGAAGTCACCTTCCTGCATGGCCAGGGTATAAACAAAAGGTTTAAATGTAGAACCTACCTGTCGCCGGGACATGGTCGCATGGTCAAACTGAAAATGACTATAATTGATACCACCTACATATGCACGCACAAACCCCGTTTGAGGTTCAACGGACATTAATCCAGCCTGAAGGAAAAATTTATTATATCGTATTGAATCCCAGGGTGTCATTATCGTATCTTTATCTCCTTTCCAGGAAAATACCGTCATGGGTACTTTGGTATGAAAAGCCAGTTGAATGGAATCTTCACTTATTCCTGCAGCTTTCATTTTACGGTAGCGGTCGCTGCGTCTCATTGAAGCGGCAAGCAGTTTTTCAGCTTCTTGTTTCACCTGACTTCGGGGAAAATCAAATGGTGCTCCCTCGCGCCCCTTCCAGTGTCTGAAAAAGGCCGGCTGAATATCGCCCGACATATGCTCGCTTACTGCTTCTTCGGCATACTGTTGCATGCGTGAATTGATGGTAGTGTATATGCGCAAGCCATCACGATACAAATTATAATTGGTGCCATCAGGCTTAGGATTTTTCTCAATCCAGCCAAAAAGCGGATTGTTGATCCATCTCAATGAATCTTCGCTAAACTGAACCATATCAACATAGCGTTTACGCACCGGTTTTTTTGCATTCATCGTCATCCTCAGATATTCTCTGAAGTAGGTGGCCTCACCCGAGCGGTGATCCTGAATCCGGTAAGAACTCATGTCAAGTGGAATTACCCTTATAGAATCATAAACGTGTTCGGTGATGTACCCATATTTTTCCATTTGATGCAATACCACTTCCCGTCTCTTTAAGGCTCTTTCGGGATTTCGCACCGGTGAGAACCAGGTAGGTGCTTTCAACATACCTACCAGCATGGCCGACTCTTCAATGTTCAAATCATTGGGTGACTTGTTGAAAAAAGTTTTTGCCGCTGATTTAATGCCAAAAGAGTTGCTGCCAAAATCTACCGTATTAAAATACATGGCAATAATTTCCTGCTTGGTATAGTTGCGTTCCAGTTTAACGGCAGTAACCCATTCTTTGAGTTTAAGAAAAACCGTTTGAAAGAAGTTGCGATTTTCGCCCCTGGGAAAGAGGTTTTTAGCCAATTGCTGGGTTATGGTTGATCCCCCACCTTTGTGATTACCGGTAAGCACACCATACGTTACCCGGAACAAAGCCTTTACATCTACCCCTGAATGATTTTCAAACCGGGCATCCTCCGTAGCGATAATGGCCGCTACCAGATTGGGAGAAAGATCAGAATAATGGATGTTTGAGCGGTTTTCGATGTAATACTTACCCAATAATTCCTGATCGGCAGAAATAACCTCGGAGGCCAGATTGCTTTTGGGGTTTTCGAGTTCCTCAAAAGATGGCATAAACCCTAGCCATCCCATTGAAATGAAGGTAAAAAGCAATACCACAAAAAGCAGCATTCCAATGTATACTTTCCAAAACCTTAGTTTCCAGGTTTTTATCCCCGTATGGCCCTGTTTTGCATTCTTTTTCTTAGGCATTTTATTTTATCAAAAATTTAATGTTTCCTTTATGACTCCGGAACTGATTTCTCCTGCTTTTCCAGTCGGATACCTGCTTCAGAAATTCCCTGGAGCACCTCATGACGCATGGCCTGGTTTAAACGAAATGTATAGACTCCCTTTTGGGGAAAGAAGATGTCTTCACGGATAAAAATCCGGTTATCCCTATACTTTCCACTGCCTTTACCCAACCATTTGCCCTCGCGGGAAGCAAGGGTACATTCAATGGTATCCCGGGCCTGCCCTCCGCCGGGAAATTCTGTGGTCAGAAAAAAATAAATGTTGTTGTATTCATAGGCAGTACTGTTACGTACATTGATGAAAAACCGGTAAGCACTACTGGTGTCAGCAACATCTACTTTAAAGGAAAGGGCTTCATCTTTCGGCCATTTATCCTCCTTCAGCCTTAGGCTCTCATCATAAAAAGCAGGACGGTTGCAGGAGAGCAGTACCAATGCTGTCAGCATCAGAAGTGAAAAGTGCTTAAAAAATCGAAGTTTTATCATTACATTTATCAAACGATGCGATTACCGGAATATTTTAACACAAGTAACTGATTGGGTTTAATGTTTCTTATCGAACCGGGTTAGTTCATCCTGTCCAATTGTAGTATCGTATCCAGGTTTCTTATCCTGTTTTTGAACATAGTCTTCGAGTTTTGCCACCGTCTTGCCTTTTTTATTCAATTCAATGATCTCATTTACTTTGTCTAAAGCAATGGGCATAAGTACATTGGGATCTGATTTATAGGCAAACCAAATAACTCGGGCAAACACATCAATTTTATGTGTAAAAGTCTCCCCTTTTTTGGTTTGCAGCACAGTATCATCGGGTGGAAAGTTTTTCAGCGCTTCATGGTAGGCTGAGAATTCATAATTCAGGCAACATTTAAGCTTACCGCATTGTCCCGCCAGTTTTTGGGGGTTGAGTGAAAGTTGCTGAATCCGGGCAGCATTGGTACTTACAGTACTAAAATTATTCAGCCAGGTAGAACAGCAGAGTTCTCGTCCACAGGTGCCAATTCCACCCAGCCGCGAAGCCTCCTGCCGGGCACCAATCTGACGCATCTCTATTCTAACTTTAAAATTTTCGGCCAGTAACTTTATCAGCTCGCGAAAATCCACACGTTCATCTGCCGTGTAATAAAAAATGGCTTTGGTATCGTCGCCCTGGTATTCCACATCGTTGATTTTCATTTTAAGATTTAGCCCATTGGCTATCTCGCGTGACCGGAACATCGTGCTGTCTTCCTTTTCCACTGCAGTGATCCATTTTTCAATATCACTCAACCTCGCCTTGCGATATAGCTTTCGTACGCTATCTTTATGATGATCTACATTTTTACGTTTCATTTGCAGACGCACTATTTCACCTACAAGGGTCACTATCCCGATGTCGTGTCCGGGATTAGCCTCTACTGCAACTATATCGCCAACATGTACTTCGGTATCGGGGCTTATTCTAAAAAAATCCTTGCGATTATTCTTAAACCTTACCTCAACACAATCAAAAGGAAC
This sequence comes from Bacteroidales bacterium UBA5281, assembly GCA_002410555.1. Classification (GTDB taxonomy): domain Bacteria; phylum Bacteroidota; class Bacteroidia; order Bacteroidales; family Lentimicrobiaceae; genus Lentimicrobium. Next base: position 173,633 of record DHSR01000083.1, read on the forward strand.
ACGATTACCAGGCATGGGAAGGTGCTTCAGCCAGTCATATGCATCAAGTTTGCTGCAACTGTGTCTGAAAATATCATCATTTTTATGAATAAGGCTGGGCTGACGGCAACAACCTCTGGAAACGAAATGGTTTTGTTCGGGGGCTATTTTTTCAGGTTCTTCCATGTGTTTTGCTTTGAATTAAAAGGATCACAGTTCATTGAACAGTGATGTATATAATGAATCATGGTCAACATCAATGCTGGCCGAAGATGGTACAAATTTACAATAAAAGCAACAATGCTGTTTAAAATTATTGCGAACAGCATTTATGCCGGATCAACATCTATGATTATTTTTACGGTTTTGAAATTAGGCCCGGATAAAAATTCTCTGGTTTGTTGTGCGAGGACTACCTTCATCTGCCGGGTTTGCAGGCCCCGGTTCATTTTCAACAGCAGATTTTTAATATAGTAGTTTTTTATCCGGTTTACCATCGGATATTCAGGCCCCAGCAAGGCTTTGCCAAAGTGTTTCCGCAACATACCGGCATAAGCATTGGCTGCTTCATCGAGCACCATCTGACTTTTATGACGCATGGATATGCGTATTAGCCGGGTATATGGCGGGTAACTATATTTGTACCTGTCGCGTAACTGGTGTTCAAAAAGCTGTAAATAATCATCTTCTTTCACCCATTGTAATAAGGGATGATCGGGGTTATTGGTTTGAATCATTACCACACCTTGTTTGGTCTTTCGTCCCGAACGGCCACTTACCTGCGCCAGCAACTGATAACTTCGTTCCAACGCTCTGAAATCAGGGTAGCTCAACATACCATCGGCACTGAGTACGCCAACCAGACTCACATTCTCAAAATTCAGTCCCTTGGTAACCATTTGTGTACCCACCAGCACATTTACCTTGCCCGTTTCAAAATCACCAATCAATGACTGATAAGCATTTTTTGTCCGGGTGGTGTCAAGGTCCATACGGGCAATTTTTGCCTCAGGAAATAGCAATCCGAGTTCTTCTTCCACTTTTTCGGTTCCAAACCCACGCATAAGTATGGAAGGACTCTTACATTCCGGACAAACCGGAGGTACAGGCATGGTATAACCACAATAGTGACACTTAAGCAGGTTGATGTGTTTGTGGTAAGTTAAAGTAACATCACAGTTTATGCATCCGGGAATGTGATGACAGACTTCACATTCCAGCCTCAGGGAAAAGCCACGGCGGTTTTGAAACAATATTACTTGTTCTCCTGCCTTAAGGGCAGCCCCAATGGCTTCGAACAGAGGAGCGGCTAAATGTGATTTCATGCGTTTAAGCCGGATTTCATTGCGGGTATCAACCATGCGTATATCGGGCATTTTCACACCACCGTATCGCTCATTAAGTTCTATCAGTTTATATTTACCGGTGCGGGCATGATAATAACTTTCTAATGCGGGTGTTGCAGAACCCAACAATACAGTAGCCTGGTGTAACTGGCCAAGCATCAGCGCAGTATCGCGGGCATTGTAGCGGGGAGCTGGATCGTGCTGTTTGTAGCTCGTATCGTGTTCCTCATCTACTATTATTAAACCCAGTCCTGTAAAGGGCAAAAATAAGGCCGAGCGTGCACCGAGTAATATTTTGTAAGGTTGCTCTTCACGGTGATCGGAAAGTGGGGCATTGGCCTTGTTCCAGATTTCAATGCGCTCAAATTCATTGTGCCTGGAATGATAAACTCCTACCCAATCCCCAAAATATTTCTGTAAACGTACAATGATTTGTGTGGTAAGGGCAATTTCAGGAAGCAGATATAAGACCTGTTTCTCTTGTTTAATCACTTCATCCATTAACCGGATGTATAGTTCTGTTTTGCCACTGGAAGTAACACCCTTAAGCAATATGGGTTGTGTTTCATTGAGTGCAGGTAACAAAAGATTGTAAGCCTGCTGCTGAACAGGTGTTAGCTCAATGGAAGCCGGAGCTGCTGTAGCCGGCAAATGCATCAGCCGGCTTGAATGCCGCTGATATTGCTCTAATATCCCTTTTTTAATCAGTCCGTCAAGCTGAGCAGCAGAGGCACCCGGGCGGGAAAGCAATGCAGCACGGGTTACTTCACGGGGCTCACCGGTGAATGGCCGTGCAATTTGAATGAAATGCATCAGAATTTCCAGCTGCCGGTAAGCTCTTTTCTGCAGGCTGTCCATGGCATCCTGCAGTTTTGGTTCCTCCTGAAATGCATCTGACAACATGATGCATTTTTCGAAACGTGGCTTGTATTTCTCCGATAATTCCTCTTCAACCCGGATGATGCCCTTATCAATCATGGTTTTTACCAAAGGAATCACCTTAAGCACATCAACAATGCGGCTAACTTCAGTAAGGGTGAGCACCTTATGCAGTTCAAGAGCTTCTACAATCAAAAACTCCCGGTCATTAAGCATCTGGTTGTCGTGAATATATTCCGGATCGAGTATAACCCTGGTTTCACTGGCCAGTTTATAGGCAGATGGCAAGGCTGCATTCATTACTTCCCCTTCGGTACACAGGTAATAGTCAGCCATCCACTCCCAGAGTGTAAATTGCTTTTCATTCACCACCGGGAAATCATCCACCAGGCCAAGCAAATATTTAATGGAAGTCGTTTTTGGCGGCTGCCCGTGTACGCGGCGTATAAGCCCGGTATAAAACTTCTTGGCACCGAATTGAACCACAGCGCGCAGGCCGGGTTGCACCAGCTTATTTAATTCCTGTGGCACCCTGTAAGTGAAATATCCCTTCAGGGGCAGTGGAAGCAAAATATCGGCAAATAGTGTTTTATATTCTTCTGATGGCAAAATAAATCGCATTTAATTGGTGGCTCAAAGGTAAGAATTTTGGGCAGCGGATCGCAGATTACAGATTAAAGAACCACGCAATGACGCAGAGACATGCAAGTATTGATTGCAGATTGCAGATTGCGGATTGAATTCCTAACCACCAATCACCAATCACTAGTCACCAGTCACTAATCACCAATTAACCGCGAATTATGTTTCA
>DHSR01000083.1:176770-185819 GCA_002410555.1 Bacteroidales bacterium UBA5281
TATGTTTCAAAGGCTCAACGACTCAACAAATCAACAAATCAACAAACCCACAGATTACAGATCACAGATCACAGATCACAGATCACCGATCACTGATTACAGATTACAGATCACTCAAAACAACAAAAAAACCTGCTCTCCTCACAGAACAATAACCCGCTTAATTGTTATATCATAATTACTCATAAAACATATACATTATGCGCTGGACCGGACGAAGAAGAAGCTCGAATGTAGAAGACCGCCGAGGCATGTCGGGCGGAAAAATGGCCGTTGGCGGTGGAATAGGCACCATTGTTATTGTTTTGATTGTCTGGTTTTTGGGCGGCGACCCAGGCCAACTGCTCAATCAGATAGATAGTGGCGGACAATCACAAGCCTACGAGGCAAGTGCTGAAGAAGAGGAAATGGCACAATTTGTATCGGTAGTGCTGGCAGATACCGAAGAGGTTTGGAAGACACTATTTGCTCAATCCGGAGAAACCTACCGGGAACCTACTCTTGTTCTTTTCCGGAATCAGGTAGAGTCGGCCTGCGGGTTTGCCAGTGCTGCCAGCGGACCATTCTACTGTCCGGGAGATGAGAAAATCTATATTGATCTAAGCTTTTGTGATGATCTGCGCACCCGTTTCGGTGCCCAGGGCGACTTTGCAGTAGCCTATGTTATAGCTCATGAGGTGGGTCATCATGTTCAAAAACAATTGGGCATACTGGATGAGGTCCACAACCGCAGAAGTGCTCTTAGTTCTGCTGCAGCCAATGCTTTAACTGTAAAACTTGAACTTCAGGCCGACTTTTTGGCCGGCATGTGGGCACACCACGCTGAACGCATGCTTCAAATACTTGAAGACGGAGATATTGAAGAAGCCCTCACGGCTGCCGGGGCAGTAGGTGATGACAGCATACAAATGCAATCCCAGGGTCACATCGTACCAGACAGCTTCACCCATGGCACCTCAAAACAACGTATGCACTGGTTCCGCAAAGGCTGGGAAACCGGCGATATGAGTCAGGGAGATACCTTTGAAAGAGGTGCTGTTTGAGATTGAGAAAGGCAAATAATTTTTAATATTTCTACAAACTAAACAAATCTGTTTATAAATCAACCAGTTTTTAGATGCCCCTGAACTAAATACATTATTTTCAGTCAGTTAGCGGGCAATCCATTGTTACAGGGATTTTCTGGTGATTATTTTGATAAAATAATTGCCGTTTTTTTTAATTCAGCTAAAATATGTTGTATATTTGACCTGATCTGCCAGGCAGATTTCCAGATTGTTATTCTTAAACATAAGGAAATCCAATATTAATTCTTCTCGCCTTACTACCCGTCCTTATTGTATTGAATCAGACATTGCTATCTTAATTTAAGAAGCAGTTTAACATACTTCCTAAAATTCAATTCTTATGAAAAGGACAATTTTCTGGCCATTGTTTCCGGCTTTTATGTTGATGATCATGCAATTACAGGCTGCTGATTTCCGGCTAAACAATGAAAAAAACAACATTACCATCATCCCATCAGGTTTTCAGGGTGTGGGGATTCGAGCAACCATAGCGCAACTGAATTTCAGTGATGTACTCACTCCGGAAGGTACTTTTACGTTGCTGGGTGTAGAAGGCTTCAGCAAACGAACAAAAGAGGGCGAGCCAGCCTTACCGGTTTACACAAAACTTATTGAAGTACCATTGAATGCAGAGTTCAGTTACACAATTAAGCGACAGCAATACCGGGAATTAAGCCTGAACGAACTTGGAATAACCCATTTGCTTTTCCCGGCCCAGCCACCCATGTCGAAAAGCGACGACCCGGATCAGGTTCCTTTCATTTTCAACAAAGCAACTTACGCCACCGATCGCTATGTGGGTGATGACTTAATCAGTGTGGAGATGGTAGGAACCATGCGTGCAGTAACACTGGCTCGGATTCAGGTATCCCCATTTCTTTACAATCCGGTCACTGGCGTCCTTAAAGTGCTTGAACAAATAGACATTGAGGTAAGGTTTAAAAATGCCGACATAGGTGCCACTATGGAACTAAAGCGGTCGAAAGCTTCCCCCTATTTTAATAGTCTTTTCAGCCAGGTTGAAAATCATGTAACATCCGAGCCTGAAAAAGGGTTAATTGCCCCCGCTCCTGCTACCTATGTAATTGTATCTGATCCAATGTTTCAAGCCGCCCTGCAGCCTTTCGTAAACTGGAAATGCAAAAAAGGATTCAGGGTGATTGAAGCTTACACCAATAACCCGGCGGTAGGTACGACTACTACATCTATAAAATCTTATTTACAAGGCCTTTACAATTCACCCCCTACCGGCTACAATGCACCAAGCTTTGTGCTTTTTGTTGGCGATGTGGCTCAGATTCCTGCCTGGAATGGCTCAGCCGGATCGCATGTCACCGATCTGCGCTATTGCGAATATACCGGAGATAATTTGCCGGAAGTGTTTTATGGCCGGTTTTCAGCCACCAATCTGGCCCAATTGCAACCCCAGATTGATAAGACCCTTCAATATGAACAATATACCATGCCCGATCCCTCTTTTTTGGGCGAGGTTGTCATGGTGGCCGGCAACGATGCCAGCTACCAGACCTGGGGAAACGGCCAGATTAATTATGGCACGGAGACCTATTTTAATGCAGCCCACAATATCCTGTCGCATACTTATCTCCAGCCAGAGCCTTCAGGTGGAAACTACTCGCAGAACATCCGAAGCAACGTATCAAACGGTGTGGCCTATGGAAATTATACCGCACATTGCAGTGAAAGTGGCTGGGCCAATCCGGCATTTACCATCTCACACATACCGGAATTGACCAATGATGGAAAATATGGCTTGCTGGTAGGTAACTGCTGTCTCTCGGGTAAGTTTAACTCCACCTGCTTTGGCGAAGAAATTCTGAGGGCAGCCAATAAAGGTGCGGTGGGTTACATCGGAGGATCAAACAGCACGTATTGGGACGAAGATTATTGGTGGGGCGTAGGTTTTAAAACCGTTACGTTGCATCCTTCGTACAATGCCGCCCATCGTGGCGCTTATGATGGCGCTTTTCATGATCATGGCGAAGCCACCGATGAGTGGTTTATAACCCAGGGTCAGATGGTGGTTTGTGGTAATTATGCCGTTGAAGAATCAAACTCCAGTAAAAAAACCTATTATTGGGAAATCTACCACCTTTTTGGCGATCCTTCGCTGATGATTTATTACTCCGTGCCGCCACCGGTTGCTGTTTCCTATCCGTCAACGCTGCTTATCGGCATGAGCTCCGTTCCGGTAAATACCACCCCTTACGCTACGGTGGCGCTTTCGCGGAATGGGGCACTGATTACCGCCCTGGTAGCGGATGCAACCGGCTCGGCAAACCTTACCTTTGATCCACTTACACAGGTGGGTTTAATGGACATCGTGATTACGGCTCAAAACCGGCAGCCGCACATAGGTACCATAGATGTAATTCCTGCCGAAGGGCCTTATGTAGTTTTCAGTAGTTGCACAGTTACTGATGCACCGCCCTCCGGCAACGGCAACGGGCAGTTGGATTATGATGAAACTCCTGCACTGAACATCATCCTCCAGAATGTGGGCGTTGAGACTGCGACCAACGTTACGGCCACCCTGAGCAGCAACGATGCCTATCTGACCATTACTGACAATTCTGCCAATTATGGCAACATAGGCCCAGGACAATCGGTTGGTTTGCCCGGTGGTTTTACGGTAAATGTAGCCAACAATATTCCCGATCAGCACCAGGTAGATTTTCAGCTTTCTGCAACGGATGGCAGTGAAACCTGGAACTCTTCTTTCACCCTTACAGCCAACGCACCTGAACTGGCTATCGGAGCCATGACTATCCTGGACAATGAACCCGGATGCAACAACGATGGCATTCTTGATCCCGGTGAAACGGCTGAAATTCAATTTATTTGTCTGAACAACGGACACAGCTCCCTGACCAATGTGCTGGCGCAGCTTTCCATTTCCGGAAGCGCAAATCCATACCTTACACTTCATACCAATACTTTCACTATTGGCACTTTAGGGGTTTCCGGACAGATTCTGGCCTCTTTCAGCGCTACAGCAGATGCCTCAACGCCACTGGGCACACCGGTTGATCTGTTGCTTTACCTGAGTGGTGGTGTTGCCAGCCAGTATTCTGTTCAACAAACCACAGCGCTGGTTATCGGACTCATTCCTGAGTATAATATGGCCAATGGATCAATTACGGCATGTACCGGATTGTTTTATGATTCCGGCGGAGCAACTGCCGCCTATCAAAGCAATGAAAACTTCACCCAAACCTTTTATCCGGGCTCTACGGGAAAAATGATACGGATGGTTTTCAGTACCTTTAATACTGAATCAAATTATGACAAACTACACATCTATAATGGCAGCAACGTTTCAGCACCGTTGATTGGTACCTATTCCGGAACCACATCACCGGGAACGGTCACCGCTAATAATGTAGAAGGAGCACTTACTTTTAATTTCATCTCTGATTACAGCGTAGCCCGCGATGGATGGTCGGCTACCCTGAGTTGCTATGATGTGCATGTGCCACCTGAGGCTGATTTCATAGCATCAACCAATTCACCCGCTGTAAATAGCAACGTAACATTTACCGACATTTCAGAAAATGTGCCCACCTCCTGGTTATGGAGTTTTAGCCCGGATAATGTGACCTTTGTCAGTGGCACCTCAGCTACCTCCCAACATCCGGAAGTGCTTTTTACAACCCTGGGACAATATTCGGTTTCACTCACGGTGACCAATGCATACGGCTCTGCTACAGAAACAAAGCAGAATTTCATCAGTGTTGTTTCCTGTATCTATTGTACTACAAGCTACTCTAACTTAACCGACGATTACATCAGTCAGGTGCAGTTGAATACCATGGATAATCCAAGTGGTTCGACCAGCTATTCGGATTTTACTGCTATTTCAACGGAACTTCTCCCCGGAGGAACCTATCCGCTAAGGGTGAGTGTAACAGTAAACGGCAACTGGGCACAACACGTCTTTGCCTGGATTGACTGGAACAACAACTGTAATTTTACCGATACCGGAGAGGCTGTTGACCTGGGAAATGCACCGGGGACATCAGGTACGCACCTGCTTACAGCCAATATTGTTGTGCCGGCTGGAATATCACCCGGCTTCTACCGGATACGGGTGGCAGAGCGTTATAGCCAGGATCCTACTCCTTGCTATGTAGGCTCTTATGGCGAAGCCGAAGATTATACCCTTATTGTTCCATCCCAGAACAGAACGCTGCGACTTTCATTCTTATTGGAAGGACTGTACAATGAAAATGGCATCATGCGTAAAGCGAAGAATGAAACCGGTTATCAGTTTCCGGAAGATATTGCGGACAGGGTTACCATCGAATTGCACGATGCTGCCAACTATAACAATATTATTCATTCAATCCATGATGTTTCACTCGATACATCCGGGATTTTAGAAGCAGAAGTCCCGGGCACTTTCAGCGGCAACTATTACATCACCATTCGACACCGGAACAGCGTGAGCATCTGCACCGCTCAACCGGTCACCTTTAACAATCCCCTGATAGTTTATGCTTTCGACACCCCACAAAAAGCCTTTGGAGAGAATATGTGTATGATGGCTGACGGATTTTGCGCCATCTATGCCGGCGATATAAACCAGGACGGAACCATCGATACCGGCGATATGTCACCGGTAGATAATGATGCAGCCAACTTTGCCACAGGTTATCTGACTACCGATGTAAATGGTGATGGAACCGTGGATACCGGCGATATGACGATTGTGGATAACAATGCATCCGGGTTTGTGGGAGCGGTGACGCCATAAGTTATAAGTTCCTAATTTTCAACTTTTCAACGAAGCCTTTGTATTAACCAAACCTTTTTTATCATGAAATCACTTCTTAAAATTTTCGTTTTTATTGCTGTTTCCATTTTCTTAACAGCCAATGTGCTCCATGCACAAAGTAAAATCACCCTCAGCCATCTTGGTGTTCCAACGTTTTACATTTCGTTGACTGATGCATTAGCCGCGGCGGCCAATGGCGACACTTTGTATTTGCCCGGAGGAACAATTCAGCCTTCGTCGGACATTATTGTGAATAAATCGGTGCATATTGTCGGAGCAGGGCATTATCCTGACAGTTCTGCAGCAACAGGCCGGACTGAAGTAAATGTTTTGAGATACCTAACTGGTTCCGGTAACGGCAGTCTACAAGGTTGCAGTATAAACTCCCTATACATTGGTCATGCCTCCAACCAGAACATCACAGGGGTAAGTGTCACCAGGTGTTTGGTGGGCACTCTCAGGATAGGTAATGACGCTGTTTCAACCATTAGCAATATTATGCTTGCTGATAATGTTTTAACCGGACAGCTCTATATAAACAGTGCATACTCTGGCGTTACTCTACACAGGAACTTTATGTATTTAAATAACTTAAATGGCTTTGGAAAAGGTTTATTTATAAGCAATAATATCATCTATGTACAATATAATAACGCACTTTATAATTTCGTAAACTGCAACTTCGAGAACAATATAATTGTTTCCACATCAACAAGTAACATACAACTTGATTCTCAGAATTGCAACTTTACCAACAACCTGTTTATTCCCACGGTCAGCTACTGGGGTTCAAATACGCAACAGAATTCCATTCTAAATCAAACACTGGCAAACACATTTGAAAATGCAGGAACTGGTTTCTCATACAATTCTAATTATCACCTTAAACCATCAAGTCCGGGTGTGAACTATGGAACGGATGGAACGGATGTTGGCATTTACGGTACCATCAGCCCATACAAAGAAGGCGCAGTGCCGTTCAACCCGCATATTGTATTTAAATCCATCAGTACTGAAACCACGCCTGAAGGCATTTTGAATGTAACCATTAGTGTTTCGGCCCAGGAAAGATAAAAGCAATGCTATGAAAAAGACACTTATAGCATTTGCATTTTTAGCTATTGGCATCATGACAAATGCACAGCCAATAATTACTTCGGGTGAATATTGGTTCAACAATGATTACGCCGGCAAAATACATATTCCGCTCACACCGGGTGTCAATGTCTTATTTAATTCGGGTATTGATTGTAGTCAACTTAATACCGGAATGCATAATATAAGCTTCCGGTTTAAACAATCCAACGGTATTTGGAGTGCGGTTGGCAGTCAGCTATTTTTGAAAGTTCCTGAACTAACTCCGGGTGGAGAAGCCATTTGTGAAATGGAATATTGGATAAACAATGACTATTCAACGCGGATTTCCCTACCAATAACTTCAACGACTTTTTATACCTTTCAATCCGCAATTGATCTTAATTACTTATCCTGCGGAATTCACACCTTCAACTTCAGGTTTAAGCAAAATAATGGAAGCTGGAGTAATGTAACTAGCCAACTATTTAACAAAACACCTCCAGTAATCGCTGGCGGCGGGTTGCTTAAAGGTTACGAATATTGGATTGACGACGATTATCAATCTAAAACATCACAACCGATAACAGGCAGCAGCAGTTTTGTTTTAATCAGTGAACTTAACTTTGCGTCAGTTCCCACAGGAATGCATCATTTAAACATTCGATTCCAACAGGCAGATGGAAGCTGGAGCAGCACTTTGAGTGAGGCATTTATAAAAGTACCTTTGCAGTCTGACAACCGCACTATTACCGCATATGAGTATTGGTTTGATGATGAATACAATCAACGGATCCAACAACAAATAGAGCCCACTGCAAATTTTTTCTTTGCAGCGCCACTTGATGTTGCCGAGCTTTCGACAGGACTTCATAATTTAAATATGCGCTTCAGGCAAGACAATGGAATCTGGTCTTCCTCTGCTACCCAATTATTCATGAAGCAGCCGGTTAATGATGGAAACAACTTTCTGACAACTTATGAATATTGGTTTAACACTGAATTTGAAAACCGAACCATCATCAATGGAATTAATGAAGCGCTATATACTACCAATAGCCTCATAAATATTGAGAATTCTGATCAGTTTATTAATATTTTCCATGCAAGATTCAAAGATTTGAACAATACATTTAATTATGTAGATCATTATTATTATTCCATTGATCTACAGATAAAATTAATGCTGGAAGGTTTGTATTCAGTGGCGAATGGTCAGATGCGCAAATCTCAAAATGAGACGGGTGCCAATTTCAATGGGAGTATAGCTGATACAGTTACTGTTGAGGTTCACGAAGCCGTTGCTCCTTATAATCTATTGGTTCGGTTTTATGGAATTGAACTCAACACTGACGGCACCTGCCATCTCCAAAGAAGCGGCACTGACTTTATTAACCTGCCAGGAAGTCAGAACACGTTGTTTCATTTGGTCATTAAACATCGCAACAGCATAGAAACCTGGAGTCAGGCTTTTGAAATTGGCCCGGTAAGCACTTTCAATTTTACAGATTCGCCTCAAAAGGCCTATGGTGAAAATATGGTTAATGCGAATGGCGTTTATCTGATTTATGCCGGCGATGTAAACCAGGACGGAACCATCGATACCGGCGATATGTCACCGGTAGATAATGATGCAGCCAACTTTGCCACAGGTTATCTGACTACCGATGTAAATGGTGATGGAACCGTGGATACCGGCGATATGACGATTGTGGATAACAATGCATCCGGGTTTGTGGGAGCGGTGACGCCATAAGTCCGAAGGACTATATTTCTGCTTTTGGAAACTGGACTAACTTCATACGAGAATTCACTCCGGTTGTGAAAAAGCAATATAATTAACGCGCAGTATTGTACGAAAATATTGCGGTAATATAGCAGGAGAGGTTAAGCAGGCTGGAGCCTGCAACGATATAAGAGTCTGTGGCAGAGCCTCTGACTAACTTCATACGAGAATTCACTTTCAGTTGTAAAAGCAAAATAATTAACGCACTGTATTGTAGGAAAATATTGCGGTAATATAGCAGGAAGAGGTTAAGCAGGCTGGAGCCTGCAACGATATAAGAGTCTGAGGCAGAGCCTTTGACTAACTTCAGAACTCCTGACCTCGTTC
>DHSR01000082.1 GCA_002410555.1 Bacteroidales bacterium UBA5281
GATGAATCGCTCAATTTAGGTTCAATTGGAAAATTGGACGTGCCTTTATTGAAATAACCAAGCATCCTGTCTCCCGCCGTGTTGCTCCAAGAATGGTTAGTCCAGGTCCATGTTACATTTCCCCAGGACGAAGTTCGTCTATAATAACCAAAACGCACATTATCTGCCTGAAGGCAACCGGTAACCAACACATTCTTGACTAGTTGGGACGCATTATATGCATTATAGGTATTATTCTCGGCAACCGAAATGGATCCCGCTGGGCTCATTATGCCTTTGCCCCCGCCAGGTGCAGTATAACCCGGCATTTCTTCCTCAGGAATCCTTTCCTTTATAACTGTTTGCGTCTGTGCAATTTTCTGAGCACTCGCATTTGCCAAAAGTAAAATGAAAAATACCAGGGATACGATTTGCCTGGTACCGATGCTTTGTGTAATTGTCTTCATGGTTAAAGGTATTTATGAATAACTTGGTTAATATCTTTGGTTAAATCTGACATTATTTTTTGCAGGGGCTCAATTTACTGTCCAAATAAGTAGGCAATACTACTATTCAGGGGGTTCAATTGAGCCCGATAGTCAAAATCGCGTCTTTGAGATAAAAAAGACACTATTACCTCCGGTAAAACTTACCGGGCAAAAGGTGGGGTTTGATATAATAAAAAGTAGAAAGGAGTTGTAGATGAATCCTGGAAATCAACAAATTATAGAAGAAATGTTGATTATTAACCAGAATCACTACGGTAAAATCGTCAATGTCTTATAGTGGCATTATATTACTGATACGAAAGTACGACACAAAGCAAATTAATAACAGCGTAAAACGATGGAATCTTAATACTCTTATTTACGTATGCCAAATTTTGACAATAAAGAAAAAGTGTTTATATTTGTGCTTTCTCATTTTTCGAATTAATGGAAACAGACCAGGCAAATTCAACACTTCCAAAAATAATGATTGTGGATGATGATGCCATCATCAGAGCAGGACTGCGTTATGCGATAAAGATGACCCAAAAATTTGAAATGGTAGGAGAGGCACCCGACGGCGAAATATTTCTGGAGATGTTAAAAACACGGGATCCGGATTATGTTATCCTTGATTTAATGATGCCTGGCCCGGATGGAACGGATGTAGCCCGCGCAGCACTGGATATTAAGCCTGAAATAAAAATTATCGTTTACAGTTCATTGATTGAAAAGCAAACTCTGGTAAACCTTCTGGATCTGGGCATTTTTAGTTACATTCTCAAAACTGAAGGCTTCAAGGAGATGATTCAGGCCCTGCAAAAAATTGCAAACCACCAGCCCTTCTTTTCATCAGAATTATTGGGTGAGGTATTAAGAAACCAATTATCTCCTAAAAACCCAAATCAATTTTCCGAACGTGAACTTGAGGTACTGATATGGATGTGTAAGGGTCTTTCTATCGATGAGATTGCCACTCACCTTTTTCTCAGTCCCAAAACAATAGCAAAACACCGTTCCAATATGCTTCGGAAAGCAAAGGTGAAATCATCGCTTGAACTCATCCTTTGGGGGCTGAAATCAGGAGTAGTAAGTTTAAGGCAAATAAGTTACAAAGATGGGTATCAAAAGGAATGGAGCTTAAACAATGATTATTATCAGGATTCACCTTGAAGAGCTAACTAATGGAACAACACGGTATATTTATTGCTGATCCACATGCGCTTTTCAGAGAAGGGCTGAAAAAAGTAATTCAAACCATTCCTTTTTTAACTGTAGCCGGCGAATGTAGTCATTTTGATCAACTGCTACCGGCGCTAATCCAACATTCACCTCCAGAACTATTATTGATTCACCTGATTCCATTTAAACCATGGGTTGAAGTTACAGAGCATATAATAAAGGAATATCCTGAAACAAAAACAATAACGATATTAAACGATTTGGAGCACCACCACGCACAACATTTAATAGATCTGAATGTAAATGGGGTGCTGCATACTTCCATTGCTGAATCAGAACTTAAACATGCGTTCCACATCATGGCTCAGGGCAAAAAATATTTCTCAAGCTCGATAATACCTTTGGTCACATTCAGGAAATACAGCCAAGAAGACGATTTATTTAATCCCTCGCAAATAAAATGGAAGCCGAGGGATCTGGAATTGATAAGATATCTGTGCAAGGGTTATGACAACCATCAGATCTGTGAAGAGCTATGTTTGCAATGCCGAACGGTGGAAGGTCTTAAAACAAAACTTATGATTAAGGCCAATGTGCCCAATACGGTCAATCTGATATTATTTGCACTAAAAAACAAACTGGTAGATATCAATGAATTGTAACCTTCACACCAGTTACTAATCAAAATTGAAAGGGTTACTTACCTCTTGTTGGGTTCCATCGCTCAGGTGCACTTTAAGCTCAGGCTCACTGATAATAGATCTAATTTCCTCTCCGGTTGTCATTGAATCAACAAAACTGATCCAAAGTGCTATGCCATTGGGGGTAAATGCTGTTTCAAAACCCACCACTCCCCTGTTGTTGCTCACATGACTCAGCAATGACCAGGATTCATCCATCATTCCCGGCATGGCAGCCTGGTGAAAGTCCAATTTTAAAGTGTCAAGTTGGGCGGAGGTATAAGTATCAAACCCATTAAAAGTAAGCTTAACCGGCTCATATACTTTATTCAGATATTCAATTAACGACAATCTGTGTATGTCAGAAACATCAGCAACTTTAAAATTTGTTCTGGCTTCTGTTTCTTCCCCATTTGCCATTTCCCAACTCACTTTCTTCTGCTCAATCATGCTTTTTATCTTTTCCGGTGAAAGCAGTTGCTCATCAAAATAAAATACCGCATGCACAGGTTCACCAAAACTGGTTTCAAAGGCCAATATTCCATGGGTTTGTTCTGCTTTAATGAACAATAAGCCGGCATCACCCGGATCAAAGAACTGGTCTATACCAATTTCAACAGATGCAATCTCAATGAGTTCAGCCGAAGGAGCTGTAATGACTTCTTTAACCGGTGTAAACATAGCCTGTTTGATGATTTCCGCGCTGGTGATTGCAGGATTGTACCATACCTTTACGCTTTTATCACTCACAAAGGTCTCTGCACCCAGCACGCCTTCCACCTCTTTCATGTGATTAACAAAGGCCATGGAACTGCCGTAACACTTTACATTTTTCAGGTTGGACTGGCGGTATATTTCTGCCGAATCCATCTCTTCGGAGCTACCCCATATTACACTTACTGTTGGGATATCTGTAAAAGAAGCAAAAGCTAAGCCCAATCCTATTAGCAGTAATGTTGCAGAGGCAGGTAGCCACCTGAGGTTACGATGATTGATTTTAAGGGTGTCCTTTTCGGGGCATTGGGTAATGCAGTCACCACACATATGGCAATCTATATGATCTACTTTCGGTTGATCAAAGATTCGAATGGCCATGGGACAGGCTTTATCACACTTGCGACAGGAAGTACAGGTACTGCTTTCGCGGGTAACCTTAAACAATGGCAGCCAATTTGATTTAAGAGTAATGCTTTCCAGCAGAAAGCCCGACAGACACAAGGCGGCCAATAGCCATACCCAGCTGATTGCAATACCAACCAATAGCGTTAATATAAGGTATAGGGCTATTATTCCTAAAAAGACAAAACCGTAAGTAAAAATATTGGATGCTGCACTCAGTGGACAAACATACTTGCACCAAAACTGCCGGACAAAAAAGGAGCCTGGAATGACCAGTAACAGACTGATTATGGCATAACTCCAGACCACGTCGTGTCCAAAGCCGGTAAAAGCCGCATAATAAGGATCAAAGGTGCGGCAAAATAGTTCACTGCTGGAAACCGAAAAATAGAACACTATAAACAACAATCCGTATTTCAGTATTCTAAGTGTACGATCGGCCCATCCCCGCACTACAAAATTCAATTTTAATTTGCGACCTTGCCTGCCGAGCCATTCCGTAAAGGTACCAATGGGACATACATAGCTACAAAACAGCTTGCTTAGCAAAAATACACCTGCAACAAGCGCCAGGCCCATAAAAATCTGGGTAGCGGTCATGGTGCAGGCCAGAGAATTGCTTACCAGATACGAAGATAGCGCCTGCATTCCGCCAAAAGGGCAATAGGCTTCAAAATCAGCAAGATATGACTTGTCAAAAATGGGCCGCAACACCATATACCCCAATAACGCCAGTATAACCCATTGAATACTAATGCGATAGATGTTGTGTTTTTTATTCCTGGCCATATTAAATTGATTTTAAAGCTCAAAAATAGGAACAATAGGCACAACTCAATTAATGTTCCTCTATTTTAGAATCATTATGAATAATCTTACACAGGAGAATATGCTAAAAATTGAGTAAATTTGTTGGCAGTAAAAGCCAGCCTATGAAAATTATATTTCAGGGAATGATCACTATGTTTCTGTTAACGTGCAGTTTTGCACTGAGCGCTCAGTCGGTTGATAGTATACGGTCGTTCAGAATTATGTTTTACAATGTGGAAAACCTGTTTGATCCTTTTCATGACAGTTTAAAACATGATGAAGAGTTTACCCCTCGCGGTATGCGGGCATGGACCTGGAAAAAGTTCGAGAAAAAACTGCACAATACCTCAAAAGTAATCATTAGTGCGGGTGGGTGGCGACCGCCTGAAATTGTAGCCTTCTGCGAAATAGAGAACCGGTTTTGTCTTACTCAGCTGCTAAAGCGCACTCCTTTGGAAAGATTTGGGTATCGGATAATCCACGAAGAATCGCCAGATGCCCGTGGGATTGACGTAGCTGCCATATACCGATCCGATAGGTTTAAAGAGCTTTCCCATGAAGCCATTCCCGTTTTTTACGAAGGCGACACCGTTTCAACCACCCGATACATTCTATACATTAAAGGATTGGTTAGTCCTACCGATACACTTCATTTTTTCGTGAACCACTGGCCATCAAAATATGGAGGTGCTACGGCCACTATTCCCCGGAGGCGGGATGCTGCGCTGACACTTCGTGCAAAAATTGACTCCATCGGATACATTCAACCGGAAGCGAGAATCGTGATAACGGGCGATTTTAATGATACCCCCCTGGATGAAAGCCTGTATGTTCATTTGAATGCAAAAGCCAATCAGGATTCAACAGGATTTTATCTGTGCAATCTGATGATACCTTTTTTGGGTAAATGGGACAGAGGCACCCACAAGTTTCGGGAAGAATGGAGTGTGCTAGATCAGTTTATTGTATCTTCTCCCCTGCTGAGAAGCAAAACCGGGCTGCGCATTTCCACCAAAGGAGCCGAAATTCTGAGGTTGCCTTTCCTGTTGGAAGATGACTTAGTTCACAATGGTACCAGACCTTTCCGAACCTATAACGGCATGGTGTACCAGGGTGGATTCAGCGACCATTTACCAATAATGCTACATCTGGAATACTGATCTTTATTTTTGAGCCTCCACCAAATAGTGCATATTGCCACAAAGGTCCAAAGACCTACCGAGCCTTGCAGGCAGGCACTAAAAATCCCTGATTTTTATTTTCTTATTTCCAACCCTTTGTGGGCCATGCTTTCTTGGTGCCTGCCAGCCGCAAAGTAGTGGAGGTTGGTCTTAGTGGAATTCTTTTCCTCCTATTTTATTCGGATGGCCTTATTATTTTTTATATCCGCGCAAATCAACTCTTCTTCCGCTATAATTTTATTTTGGATATTCCCGATCTCATAATGCTAATTCATCCGAAATATCCAGGCTCCATTATCACGGACATTATAACAGGGCACATTCATTTTCCGAAAATCCTCGAGCCATTGCGTGGTTCTGCGATTGGAATTTGAAGCATCTATAATGAACTCGGCACCAGGGAAGTAAAGCGCCAATTCAACCGCCTTATACCAAACATTAGAAGTAAGTATTACATAGTTTACTTTCAATTGACGGCCGGTTGCAGGCAGTCGATGCTTACGCGACACTATGGCAAACCGCATGTCATCAAACAATACCATTCCCTGGTTAAGATAAAGCATAGCATGGTTGGAAAGCGTTGAATCCAATCTGACTATTGGCGATGAATGTAGGCCGGTTTTTACTTTGAAACCCTGTAAAGGATAATCAAGTTTTTGTGGGGACAGGCTCAGCACACTATCTGTTAACAACAAATGGTGCTTTCCCTGAATAAAACTGATGGCCGTGCCCCGGTTAATCTGATGTACAACCACCAGTTGTTGCCTGGAGCGTGTAATAGACACCCTTGCATAATCCGATGCAAGCAGTAAAAGCGAAATCAGTACAACATAAACCCATTGTTTACGCCGGCTTACCCACCACCCAAACAAAGCCAGTACCAATACATAAAGTGCTATTGCGGCCAGACTACTCAGGAACAACTCACGGCTGACCGCACCTGGCAATTGCTCAATAAAGGAAACAGCATTATTCAGGAACTTAACTTCCCAAACCAGCACGAGGGCAGCTATTTTACCAACTGCCGGGATAAATGACAAAAACACAAAAACCACTCCCGTATAGATCAGCACTCCGGCAAGAGGAATTACCAGGAGATTAGCCAATAAAAAATAGTTCGGAAACTGATGAAAATAGAGTATTGATATGGGGGCAGTAGCCAATTGAGCTGCAACAGACACCAGAATGATATCCCAGACATACGCAGGAAGTTTATGGACAGGCGCATAAATTTGCTTAAATTGAGGCTGAAATACCACAATACCAATAACTGCCGCATAGGATAACTGAAATCCTACTTCGAAAATCATAGCCGGATTTACAAGTAGCAATATAAATGCTGATGCGCTCAGGGTATTAAGTATATGTGACTTTCTGTTAAGGGCCCCTCCTACCGCCACCAGTGAAAACATAAGTGAAGCACGCATTACCGAAGGTGCCAGGCCGGTAATAAGCGCGTACAGCCAGATAATTGCAATGATGACAAGTGGTCGGAGAAAACGCGGAGACTTTGGACGGCGCAGAAAAAAGAACAACTTATCGGCAAGTAAAAATATGATGCCCACATGCAGGCCTGAGACACACAAAATGTGCATGGCACCGGCACCGGAAAACTCCTTACGCTGATCAGGATCAAGCATATCATCATAACCTATTAACAGCGCTGAAGCTACAGCAAACTCCTTTCCCGATATATTATATCGCGTGAAAATGCTTAAAAATCTGTCCCGGACAGCATAGGCAAATTTCTGCAAAACATTTCCTTCATTTTCACCGGTAACCAATAGCCTGCCAGCAGGAATGAAAACCTGATGGAATACATTCTTATTTGCCAGATACCGGGCATAATCAAATTCACCCGGATTGGCCGGTTCCCGGACCCGGCTAAGCGGTTCCGCAAAAACGATACGGTCGCCATAACTTAAAGGCGCCATTGAATCCAGTGGAATATATACCATCAGTTTCCCCCTGGTTTCAAACAAACTGTCGCTTACCAAAGCCCTGTCAACTTTTATGGTAAACCGGATGGAATTTGTACGGGAAGCTGGCTGATCAATCACAACTCCTGACCAAACCATGGCTTTTTCTGAGATTAAACGGCTGAAATGATTGTCATACCGCAATTCATTAAAACCCGAAAACCGCAACATACCAAGCAAAATCATCATAATATTAAGCGCCAGGCCAAATACCCACCGGCGCGAGTAAACCATATACTTTTTGCCAGATAAATGAAGAAAACTGGTGATGCATAACAAAGAAAAAATGATGGTAAGCAGCAATAACTGATCAAGAAACCAAAAACGGGCAATAAGAATACCTGCCAGAAAAGGCAGCAACAGCCTTACGAAAGGAAATTTAGGCCAGATTCTCATAAAACACCATTTTAACCTCCGGAAAGGTGGTAATTTATGAAGCTAAATTTACAAATAAATTCTTTGCCTCTATCTTAATAAAGAAGAAAATACTAAAATGTTTTTTGAATCTTGTGACCAATCAGGGTCCTGCAAAAAAAATAATCGTATATCATATATGAGTCCAGTCTAAAAAGGTATAAATAGGCCCTGCTGAAAAACACACAACCTTTTTTTATTTCGGTGCTCTGCACCTCCCAAAATCACTAAACATACATTTTCTACAAACATTTCGCCACTCCGTGGCTCTTTTTCAGGTGCAGAGTACCGAAATACAAAAGCATGGCATGTGGACGTATACCGGGAAAAGTCTTGCATTTAACATAAAAAATAGCATTATACCAAACTGGTGTCCGATGACATATTAGTTTTTCAGCAGGTTCTGATTAAAAAAATATCATCAAAATACGAAGTTACCAGATTGAACAAGGCTCTGTATATCAGCGATTAAAACTTGCTGAGGCTTTGTTTCTTTGTGCCTTAGTGTCAAGAAAAGAGTTTTTATACTAAGCTCATATATTATATCAATCGTTACCGGGCTTCATCGCTTCGACCCCTGTTTGCCGGAAGGAATCCTTCATTTACCGGACTTCAAAAATGCGTCGGGTTTTGAAGAAAAAACACAAGGATGCGGCCTAATCCACTCTTCATTGCTTTGCATCAGGCACATGCTAAAAGATGAACCGGGTTGAACAACTATTTCCCACTGCCACAAAATTGCTTTAACATTCCGGCGGCGGCAGGATGGCCAAGTTGTTCAGCTTTAAGCCAGTCGGCGCATGCCTTTTCGGGTTGTTGCAGCCGTTGGTATGAAAAGGCGCGGTTATAGTAAATATCACCATTGTCGGGAGTTGCCTCAATTGCTTTGGAATAGTCACCGATGGCTTCTGCATATTTATTAAGCATAAAGCGCACATTACCGCGATTTATCAAGGCTTCATTGTATGCTGGTTGTATCCGGAGTGCTTCATTAAAGTCTTGCTCAGCTTCGGCAAATTGTTTCTGAGCCGCCAATGATGTAGCTTTGTTATAATAAGCCAATGCAAAATCTGGTTTCTTTTCAATGGCCTGATCATAAAATGTAATGGCTGTCTGATGATCCCCTTTATTGGCCAGTACCACTCCTTTATAATTTATAGCATCAGCGTAGGTGGGCTGAAGGGAAATGGTCTGGTCAAAATCGGCCAGGGCGGCATCATATTTTTTCTGAACCGCACGCATCTCACCTCTATAATAATAGTAGGCAGGAACATCACTTTTGAGTTCAATGGCTTTTTTATAGTCGGCCTCTGCACCGGTATAATCTTTCATATCGGCTTTGGCTTTGGCACGGTAAAACCAGGTGTCGGCATTATTAGGCTCCCGCTTTAAAGATTCATTAAACGCCTGTATAGCTTCGCTATATTTTCCTAACGAAGCAAAATGAATACCTTCCTTACGCATGGGTGCTCCTTCGCCCTGAGGAAGCTGATTCTCCAGATTAGCCTGTGGAGATAATGGAACAACTTCAATAACAGACTCCGATTCCGCCGGAGTAAGATCGGGATTTAGCTGCATGGAATCATTTCCGGCAGTTTGATCTGATTTCAGATGACCGGCAACAGCTGCTGTATCGGTATTGTTATCATGCGGCTTTCCAGGGTTGAAATTGCAGGCAAACAACAATGCAGATAATACAAAAAGGACAGCAATTAATGAGTATTTATTCATAGTGGTCAATGATTGTGTTAATGTTTGATTTTTCCTCTGAGAAACCTGATGATAATGTCCGCTGCTTTGGCTGAGGCCCCTTCTCCACCAAGTTTCTCGCGGAGTAAGGTAAAATCATGCTGCATGCGTTCACGTTTCTCTTTATCATTCAATAGGGATTCCAGCTCTGTTTTAAGGTTAATGGGGGTGAGATCGTGCTGAATCAGTTCCTTTACCACTGGTTTTTCCATCACCAGATTAACCAGGGAGATATATTTGGTACGAATCACTCTTTTAGCAATCTGATAAGAGAGCATTCCTCCTTTATAACAGACAACTTCCGGTGTACCTATAAGCGCTGTTTCAAGTGTCGCCGTGCCCGAAGTTACCAATGCCGCCTGCGAGGCTGCCAGAAGCTGATATGTCTGATCCATCCGTACTTCTACCTGGCTGTTACCTATAACTGACTTGTAAAAATGGTCACCAACGGCACTTACACCAGCTATTACAAAATTAATTCCGGGCATAAGTCGTGCAGTTTCCAGCATCAGCGGAAGTACCAGTGAAATCTCCTGCTTCCGGCTACCAGGCAGCAGGGCCACTGTGGGCTGACGTGCTGATAAATCCTGCATTCCTGTCCCAGTACCTGCAAGCGCATCCAGTAATGGATGGCCTACAAATTCAACATCCACATTGTGTTGCTTGTAAAATGCCTGCTCAAAGGGTAAAATAACCAACATTTTGTCTACAGTTCTTCTTATCTGATATACTCTGGACTGGTTCCACGCCCATATCTGCGGGGATATGTAATAAACAACCGGAATGCCTGCCTTATGAAGATACTTTGCCATCTGCATATTAAAGCCAGGGTAGTCCACCAGAATAACCACATTAGGCTGATATTGAGCAATATCCTTTTTACAGAATTGGAGATTCTTCAGTATGGTGCCCAGATTGAGCAAAACTTCAATGAAACCCATAAAGGCAAGATCGCGGTAATGTTTTACCAGTACACCGCCCTGCGCCTGCATTTTATCTCCTCCAAAATATCTAAAATCAGCCTGATCGTCTGTCTTTTTCAAGGCAGCCATCAGATTGGATGCATGCAAATCGCCCGATGCTTCGCCAACTATAATGTAATATCGCATATTAAATCAGATTCAGGGCACAAAGTATAAAAATGACTTGCCATCAAGCAACAAAAAATACAATACGATGATTATAAGAATTAAGGTTACCGAACCCATACCAGATCGTTCGGCGCGAAGAACGCGTAAATACCAGCGCATTAATAAAACCGGTGGAACCGCCGAAAGCAACATAACTTTAATGGAAATAGCGTCCTGCCTGAACCATAAAGCAATCGTTGGTGCCATCAACCAAACCAGCAGGCCGGTTAGTGCAGTTAATCCGAGGGAAAGAAAGAATCCGATAAAAAAATTATTTTGTTTCAGCATATTTTTAAAAAAATTAATTCAGGTTGCCTGTCTCCCAATCCTTTAATAAAGGTATTGTTTTGTGAGAGGTAAGATCAAAATGAACCGGGACTACCGATACATAATTATTATGCAATGCCCATTCATCAGTATCCACACCAGTATCGTAATTTTTAAAAACGCCGGTGAGCCAGAAGTAAGTTCTTTCCTGAGGATCCATACGCTGATCAAACTTTTCCTCCCAAAAAGCCATTGCCTGACGAACCACCTTAATGCCTTTGATGGGCGAGCCATTGTTTGATGGAATATTCACGTTCAGGCAGGTATATTCCGGTAAACCTTTTCCGATCACATTTCGGGTAATGGATAAGATGTATGGTTTACATTTACTAAAGTCAGCATGAACAGAATAATCGTTGAGCGAAAAACCAATAGAGGGAACATTTTCCAGTGCACCTTCGAGCACCGCGGCCATGGTACCGGAATAGATCACATTAACCGAAGAGTTGGAGCCATGATTGATTCCGGAAACAATCAAATCGGGTTTTCTACCCAGTATGGCTTTTTGACCCAATTTTACGCAATCAGCAGGAGTTCCGCTACAGGAATACTCTTCATAGCCATCTTCTTCGGCTAGTTTTTGCACCCGTAGAGGAGAAATGATGGTTACTGCGTGCCCCATCCCCGACTGTGGCTTGTCAGGCGCCACCACCAATACGTTGCCAATTTCCCGCATAATATCTATCAGAGTGCGCAAGCCGGTAGCATAAATACCGTCGTCATTGGTCACAAGAATAACCGGTTTGTTTTTATCTATTTTCATCACTTGATTCTATATTAATGGATTCATCAACAATTTCTTCAATAAGAGATTTGTCGATATTGGTTACCCCTGCAGTAACAATAAATTTCATTACTTCAGCAGGTGAAACATGTAAGGGAGTTATGTTTTCAACAGGGACGATAAACAGGTTGCCTGAAAAATTATAAGAGTGCGGCAGATAAACGGCCACTTTGCCCGAAGTGATGCCCAGATTAGAGAGATCATGCTGGGTAATGAATCCCATTTTTTCCAGGTCGGCACCTTTGCCCACCTTAACCAGAACAGGCTCTGTAAAACGCTTTTCTTTACCCACAAAAGCCGATAAGAAATCTTTGATCGAGGTATAGATAATCTTAACCAAAGGCGCCTGGCTGATCAGCTTGTCCAAATGGGCAAGCAATGGCCTGAACAAGATAGAAGAACCTAAAAAACCTATGAGTGTAATCATTCCCAATACTACCAGCAAACCCAATCCGGGAATACGGACACCGATCATTCCGGAAATAACATCCGTAAGTAAACCATCAATAAAATTAAACAACATTACGATGATATAAACCGTAATTACAACCGGTGCGGTAAAAATAAGGCCTTGTATAAACCAGGAAAAAATTTTCTTAAAAACAACTTTTCTTTGCATCAGAATTATTGGGTAATTAAACCACTTAAAATCTTAAACTTTTTGCAAAGATAGTTCTAATGACGGTAAAACTGAACAACTCTTTTTACTGATTGATTTATGCCGGGGATGAATTCAGTTATAAAAAAATATTTTTGAACCCACGTTCACTTGTTTGATGATAAATATAATTTCACTGATTTTTTTCAATTATTTCTGTTGATTAATTGTAACTTTGCAGCATATCCGTACCAGTAGCGGATTAAAATTACTGATATGAGTCATCTACATCCACGGCATCAGGCATTTCAAAAAGCTACCTTAGTGGCCACTGCCTTTCTTGTGTTCTGGATATACTTAGGCGCTCTCATTAATTTCCATCAACACCATATTTTTGGACATACCCTAATTTCAATGGGTATTGTTAATAAGCGGGAAGAAACGCTTTTGGTTTCTCATGAAAAGACCTTGCCATTCTTTCTGGCTCCAGCCCTGATGCCTGATTTTCAGAGCGGGCCGGGGCTTCAATGTTTTAATTTTACTGTTAACAACACCCAGGCCATAATTCCTATCCTTCAGGGTGTCCTCCCGTGCTCCCCTGGCTTGCGGGCACCTCCTGCTGTTGCTTAAGTTTCGCAGAATTTCCCTCTTTTCTTGTCATTGAAAGTGCATTCATTGATGACATTAACATTATTCATCCATCATTACCATTGATAACATGAAACTACTCAAACTACGCATACCCATTGCCATCATACTACTCAGTATGACTACTGATTTTTTAAATGCCCAAACTGTTTATAATGTTTCCATGGGTAGTCCACAATATCCCAACGAAGTTTACTTTTCGCTTTCCAATGGTGAGGTAAAAACCATTGCACGAAACACCTGGGATATAGCTTTTTATTCCGCCGCTTTCAGCGCAGGCATCATCACCAATGATGGCGCCAATGTAGGATTGTGGGCTTATCCCAATTCCGGCATCGAAGGATGGGAAACATTTGATACCACAAATATGCAGTCATGGACTAAGCTGTATAACAATAACGGGGACTGGGAAGACGGATCATTCAATATCTTTAGCCAGGGTCATCCCGATTATGGTTGGGGAATTTACAGTATGACCACACATAATGTGATTGGCGATTCATTGTATCTGATCAAGCCAGTGGACGGAATTTATCGAAAGCTTCAGATTGTTAAGAAAATTTCAACTGAAAATAAATTTGTTATTCGTTATGCCCACATTGACGGCACCAATGAGCACACTGATACGTTGGATGTAACCCCTTATACTGACCGGTTGTTTATGGCGTTTTCATTTTCTGATGGCATCGTTGATCGTGAACCCCCGAAAGCAGACTGGGATCTGCTTTTCACCCGCTATTACGATAGCGTAATGAATACACCTTATCCTGTAAATGGGGTGTTAATCAACAATCATCTCACTGTCGCAAAAGTACATCCGGTAGCTCCCGATTATACCGACTGGAGTGAGCTTGATTTCACAGGCAAAACCAATATTATCGGTCATGATTGGAAAACCATCAATATGTCAACTTTTCAATGGGAGATAACCGATTCACTGGCCTATTTTATCCGTAAAGAAAACGGGCCGGTTGTGAAGCTGGTTTTTGAAGCATTTTCCGGTTTATCCACAGGAACGACCACTTTTAACCTGACCACCGTTTCATCTACCGGACTGACTGAAAATACGCTGACCGGGGTAACCATATTTCCCAATCCGGTGGTTGGAACATTTAACATAAATAGTAAGAAACCGCTGAAAAATGCCCGGATCACTCTTACCGATTTAAGCGGCAGAATAGTTAAACAGCTATTCAACATTAGTGCCCCGGCAGTGAGTATGGATACTTATGGCATTGCGCCGGGAACATATATCCTGCATATTGATGACTCTCAGCAGCATGTCAACTTTAAACTGATTGTCGGCCAATGATAAAACGGATGAGATGGCAAATGCTGTCGGGCTGGTTATTGCTCTGCTTATTTGCGGCTGCACAGCAAAATAATGTGCATATTGTGGATGCCCGCAATGACCAACCGATAGTATTTGCCAATGTCAAAGCCACTGACCTCAAAAGTGGGAAAATCAGCTACTTTATTACAGATAACGAAGGCCGCATTAACCTCAACATTCAGGCTCCTACTTATTTGCAGGTAAGTTATGTAGGTTATCAAAATTTTAACGATACGTTAAAGCCTGGCAAAGTGAGTGTTATCAGGCTTCTACCTGAAGTTTTCTCCCTCGATGAAATAGTAGTTACCGCACAATATAATCCCACCAGCACCGATCGATCTTTGTATAGTGTTAATGTTATCAATCAGTTACAATTACAGCGTAAAGCAGCCCCCGACCTGGCCGGCTTATTGCGCAACCAGTTAAATATCCGTCTTATCGAAGATGGATCTCTGGGTACAGGCATGAGTCTTCAGGGTCTGGCAGGTGAACACGTTAAGATTCTGGTAGATGGAGTACCGGTTATTGGACGATTAAATGGAAGCATTGATCTGGGTCAGGTGAATCTTCAACAGGCCAAACAGGTGGAAATCATAGAAGGGCCTATGTCGGTAATATATGGAAGCAATGCTCTGGCAGGCGTCATCAACATCATTCCCCAGGACATCAGTGCAAATGCCTTCAATGCAAGGGCCTCAGCCTACTATGAAACCGTTGGCGTATATAATATCGATGCAGGTGCCAGCCTTCGCAGAAAAAAACATGCTTTTGGCCTCAATCTGGGTCGCAATTTCTTCGGCGGTTATTCATCGGTGGACACCAGCCGCACCAAGCAATGGAAACCAAAACGACAGCTAAATGCTGACCTTACCTATACACTTTCTCTTCCCAAAGCATCTATCAGAACAACCATGAGTGCTTTTGATGAAGAGTTGCGCAATCAGGGCAGTTTGCAACCACCCTATTTTGAGAAAGCCTTTGACAATTATTTCACCACACGCCGATATATTGCTAAAGCAGACTTTTCATCCAAAAATACCAATCCGTTTACCGCAAACGTTTCTTATTCTTTCTATCAACGGATACGCACCCTTTTTTATAACGATTTGAGTATTTTGGAAAAAACACCGGTTGAATATGACACAACCAGTTTTAGTGCATTTATGTCACGGGGAATGTATTCCTACCGTACCATTTCCGGAAAATTTGGCTACCAGGCGGGATACGATCTGAATGCGGAATGGGGTACAGGAGAACGCATTGGAAATGACCGGCAGTCAATCACTGATCTGGCCGGTTTCACCAGCTTTCAATACAAACCTTTTGATCAGTTGCAGATACAGCCAGGTATCAGGTATGCATACAACAGTAAATTCTCCACCCCTGTGATATACGCACTTCATGTAAAATCCAGCCCTCACAAAAATATAAGTGTAAGGAGTTCCTTCTCTTCCGGTTTCAGGGCGCCTTCACTAAAGGAGTTATATCTTAACTTTGTGGATGTGAACCATGACATCAAAGGTAACCCGCAACTGCGTCCCGAATATTCCAGAAACATACAGTTTCAACTGTCACACAAAATTGAAAAAATTACTTATGCAACCGAAACGGAAGCGCGATTTTTCATGAACAACATTGATGATGTAATCACCCTTGTGGATTTGGGCAATGATTCCTATTCCTATGTGAACATTGAACAAGTGCGTACCATGGGGTATAATTTTGGCATCCGGTCATCGCTTTATCCTATTTTCGATTTGAGGCTTGGCTACGGCCGAACCGGTTATAACAACCGTATCAACAATGATTTTGGAGATAAACTTACCTGGTCGCCTGAATTCACCGGCGAAATTACCGGACGTTGGGATGAGCATAAACTTTCTGTTTCGGCTTTTTATAAATACACCGGCAAACGAGCGCGCATTTACCAGGATACTGACGGAAACCTCCTGGAAGGGAAAGTTGACGATTATCACAATTTAGACCTTAGCATAATGAAATCCTTTTTAAAGGATAAGATTACATTTACATTGGGTGGCCGCAATTTGTTTGATGTAACAAATATCAATACCAATGGAAGTGCGGGCAATGGAGGAGTGCACTCCTCCGGAGGTACTTCCATTCCCGTAAGCTGGGGTCGCACTTTCTTTATAAAAATCAACTACACTATCTCAAAAAATGAAAAGAACACTGCTGCCCGTTAAGATTTTACTAATCTTACTTATGGCTGTGACCCTTACCTCTTGTTTCCCTGAGGATGAAATGGTAACTCCGGTCAAGCCGGGTGATGTAAAAACTGTAATGATTGAAATGCTGCCCGAATATACGCTACAGACATTTTTCAGTCTGAGTCTTGATTCTGTCACCGGTATCAATAATCGAACCCTGTGGGATATGGCACTGAGTTGTGATCCGGACGATTATACCTTATGGCTGAACACTTCCATAATGATGTATGCTGCCCGTACCGGAACCACCGATTTTAGTGCCAAACTTAATCCTGCTGCTGTGCAAGAATGGTTTTTTGATGGATCTACCGGCGATCTCACCGGAAATGCCATCGGACAATGGTGGGTGGCAGAAGATGGATTAGTTCAGAGTAAAATGGAAGTTTTTCTGATTGCTCTGGGTGTGGATGATGAAGGCATATCAACAGGATATATTAAGGTACAACCGCTGGTAGATGCCCAAACGCAGGAAGTTAGTCTTAAGGTGGCCAGGCCAGATGGCAGTAATGAACGCACTTTTGTTTTGCCACGCGTAACAGACAGACGCAGGGTATACCTGTCATTCAATAATGGTTACATCAGTCCTCAACCTGAACCCGAATCACAAGACTGGGACTTACTATTCAGCACTTACACTACCCTGTTATTCACCGATGAGGGAGAGCCTTATCCATATCTGGTAAACGGGGTATTGATTAACGATAAAGAAGTTATGGCAGCACTTGATGGTCAGCATGATTTCGAAGCCATTGACCGCCAGAAAGCTGAGAGCACGTTACTAAGCCGACAAATGGATATTATTGGCTATGACTGGAAAAAAGTGAATGGTGATGTAACTTCGGGAAACATTACTTATACCACGCTTCCAAATCGAAATTACATTATCCGCAACCGCAGCGGTGCATTATACAAACTCCGTTTTATTGATTTTTACAATAAACAGGGGAAAAAAGGTTATCCAACTTTTGAATATCAGCGCTTATAGTTTCTATTCATCCTCCAACAACCAGCCCAGAATAAGGGCATGACGTTTATTTCCCTGTTGAAGTGCCTCGCGCACCATTTGATGAAGCTTTTCGGTTTTGGCTTCCCGTGTAAGCACGGAATGATTAAGTATTGAATGAACTCCGGAAATAGATCGGGCTTCAGCCAGTTCACCGGGTGACGGCATAGCTTCAACCGAACCCAGCCGTCCCAGTTCATTACCGGTAAGTAAAGGGCTGTTTTTAAGGCTAAAAGGTAGGGCATCGATACCAATGGCAGGTTTATGGTATGGTTTTTCCACTTCAAAAAGTGCCTCACCATGCGCACGGACATAGTAATCGGTTCCCATGCGACCCACCAAATCAATTTTGGAGGTATTTATATTTCCATCATCCGTAAGAATGTCAGCACGTACATGCACCATTACCACCTCACAAATAATCAGATTGGCGGCACCTCCTCCAGTTCCTGTTTCAATTACCTGCCTTACTTTACATTCCCATTGTACAGGTGATTCTTTTACCCTGAATGGTTTCACTTTATCCGAAGCAAGGGGTGTGAAGCCTGCTTTTTCAAACTCACTAATACCTTGTGGGAACTCAGCACTGGCGAGGCTAACCTGTTCCACCATACTGTAAGTTACCGCATTAATTACTACTTCTGGAACCTCTTTGATATTCTCAAAAGTGTGTTTGGTTGTATTGTCACGGCCTCGTCGGGCAGGACTAAAAATAATGGTGGTGGGGTTTACCCCAAAAGCATTGAAAAAGCTAAAGGGAGCAAGATTTGGTTGTCCCATAGCATTTACAGTACTTGCAAATGCTATGGGACGAGGTGCGATAGCGCCCACAATCAGCCGGTGTATGGCGTTAGGGGCAATTTCTGTAGCATCAAAGGTTTTATACATCTTATTTATAGTGCTGCCAATATTTTTGTTTCACATTCACCAAAGCTAATTTCAATGCCATCTTTCCGGCATACTCCCCTCATCACCACGGTGTCGTTGTCGTTAAGAAATTTCCGTTCGCTACCATCATTCAGCTTTATGGGATGGGCGCCCCGCCAGGTGAGTTCAAGCATAGAACCAAATGAACCGGCTTCCTTCCCACTGATGGTACCTGAGGCATAAAGATCCCCAACAGTTATATTACAGCCATTTACGGTATGATGGGCCAATTGCTGGTCCATATTCCAGTACATGTATTTATAATTTGACCGGCAAATCACATTTTCAGTGCCTTTTTCAGGTCGCAGGGCCACTTCGAGCGCTACATCGTAATTGCGATTTTCTTTAGATTTAAGGTAAGGCAACACTTCGGGTTCCTGAACCGGGCCTCCTACCCGGAATGGTTCAAGCGCCTCAAGAGTTACAATCCATGGGGCAATCACAGAACCGAAATTTTTAGCCAGAAAAGGTCCCAATGGCACGTATTCCCACGATTGAATGTCGCGGGCTGAAAGGTCATTAAATAACATGAGTCCAAAAATATATTCCTGTGCCTTTTCAACAGGTACACTCTCGCCCAGGGAAGTATTCTTACCCACTACAAAAGCCATCTCAAGTTCAAAATCCAGCATTTTTGAAGGTCCAAAAACCGGAAAATTGCTGTCTGGTGGTTTTGTCTGCCCTTTGGGGCGATGTATGGGTGTACCAGACACCACTATGGACGAAGCCCTGCCATGATAACCTACCGGAAGGTGCCTCCAGTTGGGTAGCAGCGCATTTTCCGGATCACGAAACATCCTGCCCACATTGGTAGCATGCTCAATACTGGAATAAAAGTCGGTATAATCGGTTACCTTAAGCGGCATCTTCATTTTAACAGCGGAAAAAGGCACCAACGCCGATTTCTTAATGGCTTCAATCTGCTGCTTATTCGTATTGCCTGCACCGAAAACTTGTTGCAATCGTAAACGCAATTCATGATGCACCTCACCACCCAGTTCGATAAAATAATTGAGAATGGGCTGTGAAAAAACATGCAACAACTCCGGGTGCAGCCCATTAAAAGCCTGTAATTGTGCAAGTTCGTCAAGGTTTACTACCTGATTTCCAATGCGGGTAACTCCAATGGTTTTACCGGGTTTGATTTCTGCAATTCCGTAAGGAAGGTTATTCAGAGAAAAGCCTGAATTTTCACTACTGTCGATCCAGGATAGCAGCGGCTTTAACTTTGTGTTTTTCATTATAAAGTCCCGCGTTTTACCTGTTCCAGTTCAATGGCTTCGAAGAGCGCTTTAAAATTGCCTTTGCCGAATGATTTGGCGCCTTTGCGCTGAATGATTTCGTAAAACACCGTGGGCCGGTCCTGCACCGGTTTGGTAAATATCTGTAATAAATAACCTTCGTCGTCTCTGTCAACAAGAATTCCGAGATCACTCAATGATTTAAGTTCCTCATCTATTTCCCCTACACGATCGAGAACCGTTTCGTAATAGGAACCTGGAACAGTTAAAAACTGTACTCCCCTGTTGCGCAAATCTGTAACGGTTTCGAGAATATTATCGGTAGCCATGGCTACATGCTGCACTCCGCTGTCACCATAAAAATCAAGGTACTCTTCAACCTGAGATCTTTTTTTACCTTTGGCAGGCTCATTGATTGGGAACTTAATGCGTCCGTTGCCATTGCTCATCACTTTACTCATCAAAGCGGTGTATTCCGTAGAAATATCGTTGTCATCAAAAGATACCAATTGATTGAAACCCATTACTTTGGCATAAAAGTTTACCCAGGTGTTCATTTCATTCCAGCCCACATTTCCCACCATATGGTCTACATATTTCAAACCGGTTGGTTTGGGCACGAATTCCGGTTCCCACTTAACATAACCAGGTAAAAATGCTCCTTTGTAGTTTTTCCGTTCCACAAAAATATGTACAGTTTCGCCATAAGTATGAATACCTGAAGTTACTACTTCCCCGTTTTCGTCTGATTTGACTTCAGGTTCCTGATAGGATGCGGCTCCACGCGAAGTAGTTTCTTTCCATGACTTTCGGGCATCATCCACCCACAATGCCACCACTTTAATGCCATCACCGTGCTTTCTCACATGATCTGCGATCATGCCTTCTGCCAGCATTGAAGATGTAAAGACAAAACGAATCTTATCCTGAACCAGTACATAACTGGTACGGTCTTTTAAACCGGTTTCAAGTCCGGCATAGGCCAATGGCTGAAATCCAAAGGCAGTCTGATAATAATGCGCAGCCTGTTTGGCATTTCCCACGTAAAATTCTACATAATCGGTACCATTGATAGGCAAAAAATCGGTATTTGAATTCATTGTATTAAGATGCTTGTGAAAAGAAAAAGAAATAATTGAATTATGGGTTGAAAATAATGTTATTCGAGCCAGGAACGGAAATAATCCGTTTCTTCAATTTCTATGGCCTGCCGGGTAATATGCAATGGCCTGAAAGTGTCGACCATTACGGCAAGTTCACCGGTTTCTCTTGCACCGAGGCTTTTTTCCACCGTTCCAGGATGTGGTCCGTGAGGGATACCAATGGGATGAAGGGTTATTTGTCCTTTATCCACATGCTTTCGGCTCATAAAATCACCGTCCACGTAATAAAGAACCTCATCTGAATCCACATTGCTGTGGTTGTAAGGAACCGGAATTGAAAGTGGATGGTAATCATAGAGCCGGGGCACAAAGGCACAGGTTACAAAATTGTCGCCTTCAAAAGTCTGATGCACGGGAGGCGGTTGATGAATGCGTCCGGTAATGGGCTCGAAATCATGTATTGAAAAGGTATACGGATACAAACAGCCATCCCAGCCCACTACATCGAAAGGATGACTGGCATAGTGATACGGAAACAATTGATGTTCCTTTTTAACCATCACTACAAAATCACCCTTTTCATCGTGGGAGACAAGCTTTTCAGGCTTTCGCAGATCACGTTCACAAAAGGGAGCATGCTCCTCAAGTTGTCCTTGCTTATTTACATATTTTTTCGGAAAACGCAATGGGCTATATGATTCAACGATGAACAAACGATTATCGGAAGTATCAAAGCTTAACTGATAAATTACTCCCCGGGGTATCATGATGTGATCACCGGATTTAAATGGCAACTCTCCATACATCGTATGTAAGATACCCTTGCCCTCATGCACAAAAATCATCTCACTGGCCTGCGAATTCTTAAAAAAATAAGTCTTCATTGATTGGCGGGGCGCTGCAAGAATAATGGTTAAATCACTATTGGTAAGCACGGGTATTCTGCTATCGAGATAGTCATCGGCCGGCTTTACTCTGAAACCCTGGAAACTACGGGCCTGCATATTATTGTCAACAGCTACTTCAGGTTTAACATCCCTTGGCGCATCAATGGAGGTGACCATGGTCGGGGGATGAATGTGATAAGTGATAGAATAGGCATCAGAGAACCCTTCGGTAGAAATCAACTGCTCGGAATAAAGCCCGCCATCAGGCTTTCTGAACTGAATGTGTCGCTTGGGCGGAATCGTTCCCAAAGAGAAATAATGTGGCATACGGATATGATTTATGTGGCAGATCGGACAAGCTCCGGAAACTGCCTACATAACAATCCGTATATCTAAATGTTCACGATAATACATGCCGCAGCCGCTCAAAATTCAACCCTGAAATGATGCATGCCGGCAGCACTAGGTACCTGATAAAACCGCAGCACCCAACATTAAAACCCTATTTCAATACCGTTAATTTAATTACCTGCTGAGGCGAATGTCCAAAAGTGAGTCTCAGGAAGTAAAGACCGGCCGGGCAGGTACTCAAATTGATACGGGTACCATTTGAGGAATCAATATTCTGTTGTTGCCAGATGACTGCTCCGGTAATGCTGATCAATGCTGCATGTTCAATCTTATGCTTACCAATCAGCGTGATGTAGTCGTATGCAGGATTGGGAAATACTGAAACCTCTCCCTTTTTTAATTGTGCCACACCCACAGGCATTTTAAAATGGGCAACGAATTCATGCGTGCCGGTTACTACCAGATTCATTTGAGGTGAATTAGAAATTTCAATGTCGTTTTCAGTCCATTTTTCGAAGATGAAGCCGCTGTTAGCATAAGCATTCAATACAATACTATCTCCTTCAGGATAGATTCCCTGGCCTTCTGTATATCCATATTCTGCTGGCGAAGCAGTGGCCAGTATATTAAATTGTTGAAGGAATATGGCGATGAGTGTCCGGTTTGAATTGAGTGTAAAAGTATACGCTGCATTGGAAGAGACAACCTGACCGTTTTCAGTCCAGTGTTTGAATATCCATCCAGTATTGGCCATTGCAGTCACCGTTTGCTGACTGCCGGCAGCAAATGTTCCAGACCCTGTAACGCTTCCTCCAGCAGAAGGCGATGCGCTGAGTTGAAGGGTGTATTCAGGAAGTGTTAAATTAAAATGAGCGATGAGGTGCTGGTCAGTTTCAATCACAAAGCTGTATAGCGATGTAGTTGCAATAATTTCGCCTGCCCGGGTCCAGTTAACAAATGTGTAACCATCCTCTGGGATAGCTTCCACCTGAACCAGACTGCCAAAATCATAGGTTCCGGCACCCAGCGTTGTTCCCCCTTCGCCCGGGTTTGATTCGGTTTGAACTGTCAACTGTTGAAGCTCAAAATTTGCCACAAGTGAAGCATTTCCGGTAACGTTAAAACTATATTCAGGGTTGTTATTCACTGTAATTGCATCTTCTGTCCAGTTTATAAAGTTATATCCCTGTGCCGGCAGGGCATTTACGGTTGCCTGAGTACCATAATCATATAAGCCACCACCGGTAGTAGCCCCACCTTCTATTGGGTTTGAAATGGTGTTTATGACAAATTGTTGTATATTATAGTGCGCAATAAGCTCCCTGTCGGCTTCTGCCTGAAAGCTAAAAGTGGGAGATGTAGAAATCTGAATGCCATTTTCACTCCAATAGCCAAAACTGTAGCCAGGGGCTGCCTGAGCTACCAGAGTAACGGTTTCACCATAAAGGTAATCACCACTTCCCGAAGCAGTTCCACCCTCAATGGGCAAGGAAGTTGCATTAACAGTGAAGCTCATCCATGCAGTTACATCCACACCGACATCGTCAATATACCAGTTATCATAGTTATAGAGGTTTCCCTCGACCACAAAAGCAATATAAGTTTGCTCAGCATTAAGGTTTTGCTGAACGGAAATGTTAACGGGCTCGGGGCCTACTATACCTGGCCCACCAGATGCCAATGACCAGCTTTCATTGCTCCAGTTAACACCATCGGTGCTGGTTTGAATGCTCAGCGTCACACCGGCTGAGTAATCATCGAACAGATGCTTAAAATTTAAGCTCACCTCCGCCATTCCTACTGAGTTGAAAGGCGGCAAAATAAGGC
Organism: Bacteroidales bacterium UBA5281; assembly: GCA_002410555.1. GTDB lineage: Bacteria > Bacteroidota > Bacteroidia > Bacteroidales > Lentimicrobiaceae > Lentimicrobium. Next base: position 23,969 of record DHSR01000082.1, read on the forward strand.
GCGAAATTCCGGAACTAACATCCTGCCAGGTTGATTTCATTTCGTTGGCGCTTCCTCCGGCATAGCTCGTAGGACTTGCCTGCCAGCTTTCCGCAGTTCCGTTGCCTTCCTGTTGTTGAGTCCAGCAGGCCGGAAATTCCATGTTGTTGAAACCAGCCTGGTAAGGCAGTTGAATGTTTCCACACTGGGTCAGGGCATTTACGGCTATTCCGGAGGAATATTCATGGGTGGCATTTACCGACCAAAGCTTGTAATAGTAGCGCGTGGATGCCAATAGATCAGAATGACTGAAAGTATTGGTTGCCCCGGAAAACAGAACTTGTCCTCCCCCAGGCAGCACCGTTCCCGGGATATAGCCGGAGCCATTAACCGGCATATCTGTAACAGGGGTTTCATTATATACCAACAAAATATCATTGCCCGAAGCATTCAAATTCCAGCTCAGATCAATCTGTGTTTCATTGATTCCCTGTGCCGCCAGATTTGTGGGATTGGCCACAGTGGACATCCCAACAGTGAAAGAGATGGTTGCACCAGCAGCAGTTACGTTATAGATATCCAGCCCTCCTGGACTGCCATCCTGTAAAAATGGTGATGGGTTGGTGCCGCTGTTTATAGCCGTCCTGCCTGAAGTGGAAGAGTAATAAGCGCTATTTATTGAGCCATTTGTGGTAGGGGTGCCATTGGGCCGGTAGACGTAAACTTCATCTGGTGGTCCATCAGCATTACCATTATAAGCGGGGTCAATACGGTAAACGATTAAACCACTTCCGGGCAATGTACTTTCAAAGGTGCCAGAAGATTTGCGGTATTCCACAACAAAGAATTCATTGGTGGAGTTTGGGGAAGCTATTTTATAACAATTATTGGTGGACGAAGTCAGTGGATTCAGGGTGTAGGTTCCACCCACAGTAATTTCCGGTATCGCATTGATCCAAACCTGATTGGAATATTTCCATTTCATATAAGCCCCCATGTGCCCACCCCCTGATTCCATCAGATCCCATTTGCCTACAGGCGCAATGTCAAGACCACCATCATTATAATGATATAAATCAGGTGCCCCCAGGGCATGGAACATTTCATGGCACAAAGTTTTGACTTCCACCTGTGTTTCAGGCTGAAAGGTATAATCATATACCTGTTTACCATTGATGGTTACATTATAGGTGTATAACGCCCAGCGATGTGCCCAGAGCAGGCTTGCCCAGGCTCCGTTACCTCCGCGAATAATGAAACACACATTATCTACCCGGCCATCATTATCACCATCAATGTTGAGCGTACCGGGTACCGGCGAATTGGCATTAACCCAGTTAATAGCATCCCGGAGCAATGCATGTTCGCGCAGACGCCGCTGAGTTTCACCATTATAACCATTAGGATTGGTGGTGGCATTATAAGGCTCGAAATAACTCCGGTTATGGGTATCTGTATAAGAAAAATTGGTATTCATGGCACTTTCAGGATAGTGTGACGAACTAATTGTCAACTGATTGTATGAAACTTCCGAATAATAGGATTTCAGAGTATTGCCTGTAACCGGATTAAACTTATCATCATAAAACTGACGGGTGCTGGTAAATTCGGTATCGTCTGCAAATTTGATGTAAACCACCAGGTTGTTAAGCGTGCCCTGGTGTGGAGCACGCGATGAACGCTCATTTTTAAGCTCCATAAAGCTCTTCCGGCGATTATATTCATCTTTGCTTATGCGTATATTGGTGCTTAAGCCAACGCTGGCGGGATTTACTGCTCCGGCTTTATAAACCGAGGGTTTTATTTTGTCCTTTTCCTTTATCGCATAATAATAAAAGCCATCTTCGTCCTGTATTATTGTGTAGCCTGCCTCATCGTGCAGCCAGTTATAGAACTCATCGCCCGAAAGCAGACATTCAATAACGAAACCATCGGGTTGAACGATTTGGTATGGCTGATTGCTTACCCAGGAAGCAAGGGATATCTGAATCAGCGCAAAGAAAGTAAAAAAGAGGGCCAGGTAGAACTTTTTCATGAATCAAAAATTTTTATTTAAACAAATACTTTCAATGTTATATCACCAAAATTTAAGAAAGTAATATGTATTGTTGATGAATAGTTACTTTAAATCCTGCCTGACGAATACCTGCGAATTTTTATTTGCCGGACATTTTCTTGAAAAATATGGATAATATTTATCTACAAATTTATCATATTCCAACAATTACACTACCCTAACTCCCTGACAGCATGAGCAATGATCATTATTCTCAATTTCATTAGGGAATTAGCGGGTAATTGTTAATTTTGTAAAACAAAATTTATAGGATGCGCAAAGTATTGATTGTTGATGACGATGTGACTTTCTGCCTGATGCTTGAGACCTTTCTTGGCAAGAATGGCTATGAACCGAAGCAGGCATATTCATTTGCCGAAGGACGCAAATTGTTGAGTACATTTAAACCTGACATCGTACTTACCGATTTAAGGCTGCCCGAACATGATGGTCTGGAACTGCTTCAACTGGTAATCAGAGAACTTCCCGGTGTGCCGGTAATACTAATGACCAGTTACGGAGACATTCGCACGGCAGTTAAAGCGATGAAAATGGGAGCTTTTGAATATGTGGCCAAACCGGTAAATCCGGATGAAATTTTATCTACCATATCAAGAGCTCTTCATAAAACCCCTGAAGTTAGTCCTGCTCCATCAGACAGCCCTCAGGACACAGGCTTTTACATAGAGGGAAGTAGTAACAATGCATTAAAGCTCCATGAGTACATTACCCTGGTGGCACCTACCAATATGTCGGTATTGATCACCGGAGAAAGTGGAACCGGCAAAGAGTTTGTTGCCCGCAAAATACATCTCAACAGCGAGCGCAGCCAAAAACCATTTGTAGCTATTGATTGTGGTGCTTTGCCGCGCGATCTGGCAGGCAGCGAATTATTCGGGCATTTGAAAGGCTCCTTTACCGGTGCCTTTGCCGACAAGGCTGGTCAATTTGAAGCTGCCAATACAGGTACCATCTTTTTGGATGAGATTGGAAACCTCACTTATGAAATCCAGGTTCAGTTGCTCAGGGCAATTCAGGAACGTAAAATTCGCCGCATAGGATCAACCGTTGAGATTCCGATAGATGTGCGAATTATTTGTGCTACCAACGATGACCTCAAGCAGGCTGTTGCAAGAGGCGATTTCCGGGAAGACCTTTACCATCGCATCAATGAATTTGCCATGCATGTTGCCCCACTGCGCGAACGGCCGGAAGATCTTGATCTTTTCATCAGCCACTTTTTAACCCAGGCCAATGCCGAACTCAAACGCAACATCACCGGACTGTCGCCTGAAGTACTACAGATATTTTCACAATATTCGTGGCCAGGAAACTTAAGGGAGCTTCGCAATATTGTTAAGCGCTCCGTATTGCTTACCCATGGCAGTTCGATTACACGCGACACCCTTCCCACCGAGTTGATTGAAGAGTCGTTGGCAGAAAAACCTGCCGGCCAGGCTGTTGCCGATCATCCGCCCCACGACAATAGCCTAAAAGAATCCTCCAGACGAAGTGAACGCGATTTGATCATTGCCACGCTTGAAAAAGTTAGATTTAATAAAACCAAAGCAGCACGTTTGCTGAATGTTGACCGGAAAACACTTTACAACAAGATGAAACAATATGGCATCCCATTGCAATAGTTATTCCACAAGGATCGTTTCTGATAAACCTTTGTAAACTTCCTCAAGTTCACTGACGCATTTATTTACTTTATCTTTGACTTCTAAAGGATTTAAGCTGGAATTATTTCGCAACCGCTCTATGTCAACCAACGAAGCAATGGCGTTTTGAGCACCAAGATTTCGGATATTGGGTAAGGCACGGTGAGCGAGCAATGAAAGTGTAGTAAAATCATTGTCATGGAGGGCTTCCTGCATTTGTTCAATGGTTAGTTTTATGCTACTTGTTAGCGACTTAATAATAATTTTTAATGCCTCCGGATCCCCGGAAGTATAAGCTGCAAACTTACTTAAATCATATCCTTTTCCCGATGAATCATCATTCAAAGATTTGATTTCGTTTTCAAAAGACTGTCCGTTATCTGCAAATCTCTTCCCACTTTTAAGATGGGGCAACAGAGTATGGATGGCTGCAAATAATTGTGATTTCCTGAAGGGCTTAATGAGTAAGTTATTAATACCATAATTTTTAAATTTTTCAGTTTCTCCAGGTGTAGCATGAGCCGTTAACCCGAGTATTACCGGAGGAGTAATTTGGTGTTCTTTACAATAGTTCAATATGGTCTCTGCCAACCCGGGGCCGCTTAATCCCGGCATATTTATGTCAGTAATTAATAAGTCGTACTGCTGGGGGTTCAATCCAAAAACAGCAAAAGCATTATGTCCGTCAAGTGCCCCGGTAACTTTAGCTCCGGCCTCTGAAAGAATTGAAACGATTAACCTGCGTGTAGTTTCATCATCTTCTGCCAGCAATATCTCCACTTCGTCCATTTGCGGCATAAATGCAGTTTCTCCCGCATCACCTGCAGAGGCATTAATCATGTCAAATGGCAGGGTTATTATAAAGGTTGAACCCATTTGCTCACGGCTTTCGAGTTCAATATTTCCTTTCATAAGTTGGGTAAGTCTCAATACTATGGCAAGTCCCAGGCCTGAGCCACCATAACGTCGTGTGATGCTTGCGTCTACCTGTGTAAATTCTTCAAAAATCAGGTTTTGTTTTTCTTGAGGGATTCCTATGCCCGTATCGCTTACTGATATTTTAAGCTCCAGGGTATCATCGGTTTCAGTTTCTTCAACCTTCATGCTTACACTACCCGATTCGGTGAATTTAATACTGTTATTCAAGAGATTATAAACAATCTGACGCAAACGTAGCGGATCACCCACCAACATTTTATCATTTCCGCCCTCATAACTATAATTCATCATGAGTCCTTTTTTTTCACCGCTGGGGCGCAAAGTTTCAAAAGATTGCCGAAGCACCAGAGCCGGATTAAATGAAACACTTTCCAGACTGAATTTTCCGCTTTCTATCCGGCTGTAATCCAGCAAATCATCAACAAGCCCCAACAAATGGTCGGATGAAGCAGTAATATATTCCAGATAATCCTGCTGTTCCGCTGATAGTTGCGTGTCAGCCATGCGTTCGCTAAATCCTATAATACTTGTAATGGGCGTTCTGATCTCATGACTCATATTTGCCAGAAATAACTCTTTGACTTTTAGCAGACGTTCAGCAAGTATACGGGCATGTTCGAGTTGACGCCGGTAAAAAGCACTCTTGGCCAAATCCTGCCAGATGAGTAGAATAAATATAAACATAATGAGTACACTGGCCAGCGCGAGAATTAATGCGGTTTCCCACAACCGGTTAAGTACCTGATTCGCCTTTTCAGAGCCTGCAATGGCACCATTAATCTCCTCCTTTTCGTACAATAACAGCACATTTCTGATTTCATCGAGTATACTTTGGTCAGTACGCAACAGCATGAGTTCCCGCTCTATAGCCAGTTGTCGCCCTTCACGCTCCTCGCGTCCCATGCGCTGCAGCTGAGTTCTCACTTTCTCAATAGCAGTATCACTCACTCTTACATAAGTGTGTGTAGTATCAAAGTGTACCGGATCTGGTTTGTGTTGAATTATTACGGTATCAACACGTTCCTTTTTGCCGGTAATTCCGCTCCACAAGCGCTTAAAAACGTTGCTTTTCACCTCTTTATCCTCCCCGGAATTATGAGTAATGGTAACTCCTGATGTCCCTGGCAATGTAGAGGTAATGGTATGAGTTGATGTGGCAACCGTGTCATTAAAACTATCAACAATTTCATCCAGGCGGTCTGCACTTAGAATAGGGACTCCGCTACTCCGTTGCAGCCGGAAAAAACTTTCAAGGGTGCTGTGTTTGATTTTCAACAAACTATCAACCACCAATATACGCAGATATTGTTCGGTATGCGACACACTCGCATTTTTAAGTGAATCGGCTATTTTTTCTATCTGCTTCTGATCACTAAGATATTTATTGTAATACGATTGCTTTCCTGAGGTAATATAAGCCCGCGCCTGTCCGTCAGCATCAATAAGACCCGAAAGCATGTTGCTTACCAGAGTAAGTTTTTTAACCGCTTGTGAAACATCAGTATCGGGAGGCCGCAATTGCCTTGCAAAAAAGATAACGGCAAAAATACCTCCGAGCGTAAGGATAAAGAGCAATACAAAGCCAGTAAGCACTTTACCTTTTACTTTTTCACCCCTTATGGATTTAGTTGTCATCATCTACAAAAATACAATATTTACTCACGAGGCAAAAAAAAACAACCTCATTACAACATTGCAATGAGGTTGAAAATAATTAATTCTATTTTTAAGATATTTTTAACGGTATAGCAAAATCTACTTTTCAGTAGAAATGACCAGCATACGTGATTTTTCCCAAAACGATGCCGGATCTGTAATGATCAGTTCATCAACATTCTTATCCGTACGCTTCCATTCATAAGAACCGGCAGGATGCACAGACATCAATTTGGCTTCTTTTACATTCAATGGTATAGATTTTAAGTTGCGGATATCTACGCGGGTAAAATGTTGAAGATTAACATCGCTGGCAATCTTTTGCGTGCGTCCGATTCCCAGAAAACCGCCTTGTTTGTCCAATATATTCTTCTCAATTAAGTCCTTACGCTCACCTACTACATAATAGGCAGTATTTAACTCATCGGTGCGGCTGGTTAAATCTTCACTTAAATTCCGGTTTCTGTCCTTAATCATGGAAATGGTGTCATTCAGCTGAGCAATGGAAAAATTCAAATTAGCCAATTGTTCTTTAAGATTCAATATTTCCTGATCACGTTCCTGCAACTGATTATTGGTATTGCTGATCATCTGCTCAAACTCACTAATCTTAAGATTTGATTCTTTGAGTTTACGATTCAATACAGCTACCTTGTTCTTATTTTCAATCATCAATTCGTTAATCAGGCGAATATCCTCATTGATAGTTTCACGGGTAGATTTGCTTAATTCCTTTCCACTTTCAGTTTGTGAACTAATGAGCTTTTCCTTGGATTTTATTTCTGCCAGATTAGCTTCAATTTCATTAAAAGTCTGTAAAAAGTCATTAATGAGTGAATCTTTTGATGCAGCATCAGCCATCAAACGGTTCTGTTCCTTTTCCAGTTGCATTATTTGCTCGGTCTGCTTTTTATTTTCACACGAAGCGAAAAGCAAGGGAGCAGCAATCAAAAGAAAAATCAGTTTTTTCATGGGTGTAAAATTTTTAGGTTTGTGGATTTCGTTTCAAAATATAAGCCAGACTGGCACCAAAAATGCATGTCGCTTATTATCAGCAACTTAATATAAGTTAATAAGTAGTCAATTTGTGCAAATTTGTTCACAAATCGGGCAAGTGAAATTTAAAAAGCAAATTTTAATCTCAACTTTGAACCTTGCCCTTAAATTACAGTTATATAAAACGGTTTTAAGACCAGTGTTAAAAAGAATTGTTTTACATAATAATTATTGGACCACTCATGAAAAAATCCTGGATTACATTTTCTTTACTTTTTGTTTACTTTTTGGCAGAAGCGGCTATATTGAAGCACGATCCGCCTGTAACCGGCACTATCAATTCATCTTCCGATACAACCATCCATTATCCGGGCGAAAAACACCTTAAGAACATTCGCCAGCTTACTTTTGGAGGTGACAATGCTGAAGCATATTTCAGCAGCGATAACAGTATGGTTGTTTTTCAGGCTAAAAATCCGGCGTGGAATGCACCCTGCGATCAGATTTATTATTTTCGTTTTGCTGATGGCGACATGAGCGATGGTCAGCCTCCTCTGTTAAGCAATGGCGTTGGACGCACCACCTGTTCATTTTTTATGCCGGGAGACACAACCGTTTTATACGCTTCCACACGCTCAGGAGGAAAATTCTGCCCGCCCGAACCTGAAAGACGCACCGATGGCAAATACCTGTGGCCCATATATGGCGATTTTGATATATACGTAGCTGATCTCAAGGGGAACCTGGTGGATACACTTATAAAGTCGCCGGGTTATGATGCCGAAGCTACCGTTTCGCCAAAGGGGGATCTCATTGTATTTACCTCCGATCGTACAGGGGACCTGGAACTTTTTACGTGTAACATTGATGGAAGTAATGTAAAACAAATCACTTCTGGTCTGGGTTACGATGGTGGTGCTTTCTTTTCACCTGATGGCACAAAACTGGTTTTCAGGTCATCACGGCCAAAAACGCCCGAAGAAATTAAAGAATACAAAGATTTGCTGAAAGAAGGTTTGGTAGCACCAACTCAAATGGAAATTTATACCTGCAATGTAGATGGAAGCGATTTGAGGCAAGTTACCAATTTAGGTAAAGCTAACTGGGCACCATACTTCCATCCTTCAGGCGAAAAAATAATCTTCAGCTCAAACCATGCAAGTAACAGGGGGTTTGAATTTAACCTCTACATGATAAATGTGGATGGTACAGGGCTGGAAAGAATAACCTACGATAATGTGTTTGACTCCTTCCCAATGTTCTCCTATGATGGAAAAAAGCTGATCTTTTCATCTAACCGTAACAATGGTGGTACACGTGACACCAATATGTTTATTGCTGATTGGGTGGATTAAACTGCCGCCAAATCCATATCTTTGCGCAAAGTAACCGGATATGTCCTTTGCCAAAGACGCATTTATTTACCTCTCCAGTTTTACCGGTGAGCACATCATCGCCAGATATAGCAGTACGCTCAATCCGGTGATTGAGGTGGCACTTGTAAATGGCCGGTATCAGTTAAATGCAGGGAGTGTAAATTACTCTTATGGCCCATTGCATGATGCATTCCGGAAATATTTCACCAAGGATCCTCCCCTGCTCTCAGAGGAGCAGGAAGTACTCATCCTGGGCTTCGGCGGGGGCAGTGTAGCAGTGATTTTGCGGGATGAACTACTGCTGAATGTGCCAATTACCGGTGTGGAAGCCGACAAAGAGATGCTTAATGCGGCCCGTGAACACTTTAACATCGAACGCCTGGGCAAGCTCACCCTGGTGGAAGATGATGCCCTGGACTTCGTGGAACAAAACAGCAGGCAATGGGCTTTAATTGTCATTGACATCTATATTGATGCCACCGTACCGCCGGCATTTGAAACTGAATCGTTTATACAGAAAGTAAAACTACTGCTGCTCCCGGGAGGTAAAGTTGTATTCAACAAATTTGCTGGCAACCAGGCTGCTGAAAATGAACGCAAAGCCCTTGAAGCCATTTTCAAACATACCTTTGACAAGGTGCAGACTTTTAAAATTCCCGTAAACAAAAAAGCACCGAACTATATGATCACCGGTTCGGTTGCTCCATAATACTTATCTTTGGATGCCATGACGGAAATAATGAAAGACTTTACAGATTTAATTGCCCGGGAATTGAACCTCCAGCCCTGGCAGGTTTTCAACACCCTGAAACTGATGGCCGGCGGGGCCACCATCCCTTTCATCGCCCGTTACCGCAAAGAGATGACCGGTACCCTGGATGAAGTGAAACTGGCAGCCATCCGCGATCGCAACCAACAACTGCTTGACATTGAGAAACGGCGTGAAGCGATTTTAAACGCTATACGTGAGCAGGAAAAACTTACTCCCGAGCTGGAAAAGCAGCTCCATGCTGCTCAATCGCTCGTTGAACTGGAAGATTTATACCTGCCGTATAAACAAAAGCGAAAAACCCGTGCTTCCATCGCCCGGGAGCGGGGGCTGGAACCTTTGGCAAAGCTGCTGATGGACCAGGGAAACTTTCATCCTGAGGAAAAAGCAGCGGCTTATATTGATGCCGGGAAAGGTATTGAGAATGTTGAAAATGCTTTGGCAGGAGCCAGAGATATCATTGCAGAATGGGTAAATGAAAGTCTGCCTGCCAGGGAACGCATTCGCAATTTGTTCACCCGTGAAGCTACCATTTCATCCAAACCGGTAAAAGGCAAAGAGCTGGAAGGCATACTGTTCCAGAACTATTACGATATTAGTGAACCCTTACTTCGTGCACCCTCCCACCGCATTCTGGCCATGTTCAGGGGCGAAGAAGAGGGATTTTTACGCATTACGGTAAACCCCGATGAAGAAAAAGCGCGTGCACAACTGAACCGGATATTTGTTAAATCAGAGAATGAAGCCGGGGAGCAGGTGGAAATGGCGGTAAAGGATGCTTACAAAAGATTGCTTCAGCCATCCATGGAGACAGAAATGCGTGCCCTGGCCAAACAAAAAGCCGACGAAGAAGCCATCCGGGTTTTCGTGACCAACCTTCGGCAATTGCTGCTTACCGCACCCCTTGGGCAGAAAAACATACTGGCCATTGATCCGGGCTTCCGTACCGGGTGCAAAGTGGTCTGCCTCGACCGCCAGGGACGCCTGCTGCACAACGAAACCATCTATCCCCATCCGCCACAAAGCGAAGTGAGTGAAGCCGTGGCAAAAATCAGGAACCTGGTTGCTGTTTATGGTACCGAAGCAGTGGCCATCGGCAATGGGACGGCCGGACGTGAAACAGAAAACTTCATCCGAAAAATACCATTCAACAGGCCATTGATTTCGATAATGGTGAATGAAAGTGGAGCTTCGGTATATTCAGCTTCAGCGGTGGCCCGCGAAGAATTTCCCGACTACGATGTAACGGTAAGGGGAGCAGTTTCTATCGGCCGGCGATTGATGGATCCGCTGGCAGAACTGGTAAAAATTGACCCTAAATCCATAGGCGTAGGACAATATCAACACGATGTAAATCAAAATGCCCTGCAACGCAGCCTCGAAGATACCGTAATCAGTTGCGTAAACCAGGTGGGCGTTGAGCTGAATACAGCCAGCAAGCAACTGCTCAGCTATGTTTCGGGCGTTGGCCCGGGCCTGGCTGAGAATATAATTTCATATCGCAATAAAAACGGCATTTTTAAATCGCGTCATGAACTTATGAAGGTAAAGCGCTTTGGGGATAAGGCTTTTGAACAGGCGGCCGGCTTTCTGCGTATCCGCGATGCCGAAAATCCCTTAGACCGCAGTGCGGTGCATCCCGAAAGTTATGCTATTGTTCAACAAATGGCCAACGACCTCAATTGCTCCATCAGCGATCTGATAGAAAATGCTTCACTTCGGGAACAAATTCAGCCGCAGCGATACATATCTGATACCGTTGGACTGCCCACCATCAATGATATTATTACTGAGCTGGCCAAACCTGGTCGTGATCCCCGGGAGGAGTTTGATCTTTTTGAGTTTGACCCAAACATTCACGCCATACAGGACCTGAAACCCGGAATGGTTTTAAATGGCCTCATCACCAATATTACAGCTTTCGGTGCTTTTGTTGATATTGGCGTTCACCAGGATGGACTGGTGCACGTGAGCCAGCTTACCAACCATTTTGTGCGCGACCCCAACCAGGTGGTTAAGCTCAACCAAAAAGTGAGGGTTAAGGTGATGGATGTGGATGTTAACCGCAAGCGGATTTCACTCTCGATGAAAGAAGCCCAGGGTTTATAATTTTTCAGACAAAGCAGCGTTTTCACTACATTGTTGTGTTTTAATGATTAGGCCGATATAGATTGACTAAATGAAAAGAATACTATTGTCTTTTATTATTTTTACCACTTTTAGCACTTTTTCTGCTCAGGCCCAGCGTATTATGGGTGCTGTGTTTACGGGATTTAATGCCAGCCAGGTAGATGGCGATGAAGTTTATGGTTATAAAAAATTCGGATTAAATATTGGTGCTGCGGCCATTATTCCCATAGACGACAAGTGGTCTATAAGCCTTGAGAATGCCTATAGTGAAAAAGGGGCGCACCAGCGTCCCCGGTTTCTCGATTCACTGGATGGCTCCTACGACCTAAAGCTAAACTACCTTGAAGTACCGCTCATGGTGCACTTTACCGACAAAGACATCGTTACCTTTGGTGCTGGCATGTCGTGGGGAAGGCTCATTGGCATCAGTGAGCAGCGAAATGGCTATGAGATGGCAGGCACTACCCTTGAAAGCGGCATATACCGCAATGCAGACCTCAATCTACTGCTCGATGTCCGCTTCAGGTTATACAAACGCTTTCATTTTGATGTCCGTTACGCTTATTCGATCCGTCCTATTGCCACCCGTGAAATTATAGACTCAAAAACCGGCTATCCCAACATCAGGGAACAATATAATGGCTTATTCTCATTCCGGATAATGTATAAATTCAACGAACAGATTAGTGAAGACAGCAGGAGGAATAAGTAAATTTCTAATTTCCAACTTCTAATTATCAACTTCTAATTTCTATCTTCTATCTTCTATCTTCTATCTTCTAACCTCTAACTTCTAACCTCTAACTTCTGTCATCCAACTTGCCAAGAGTATTCAATTATTCAGCATTAAATCATCAAATTTCACCCTGAGGCGCACAGACCTAAAATCCGCCTAAGACGGAGGAACGACGATTCGGGATCAAATCAACACATCCCGTCTAAGGCGGACGAGCCTGCTCCGCCTTAAACGGACGGACAGGCTTGAGCGTAGCGAAATCCCGAGAGCGTCCCGTACGTACGGAATTCGGGAAACACATCAACTTCCCTACTCCCCAAAGACCTGACAAGTTGCCTTCGACAAAGAGCTCAGGCACCGGAAAACTTGTTAGGACATCCCGTCTCAACGACTCAACACATCAACACATCAACACATCAACTCATCACCAACCTTGTATTTCCAAACAAAATTGTATATCTTTGACCTCATATTTGTAAGAAATGAACCTGCAATACCTATCCGAAAGCACCTATCTACTGCCCGTTTGCAGCCGCGTCCTGTACGCAAGGGATGCGGGATTAGCTATTTCGATGGGGGGGGGGGTATTGCAAGCCTGGTAATTGCTGTTTCAGCTTGCTAAAAAACTGCACAAGCAGTACAAGCAAAGCCATGCAGTTTTCGGGTTATCTGAAAAGATTCTCTCCTTGGTTTACAAGGTAATAAAGTGCATTTTCTGTATTAATCCTCATTTTATTGACCTTAATTTTTACAAAAAATGAAAAAAGTAATTTTATTGTTTGCAATTTCACTAATTGCAATCAGTGGCTATAGCCAGTTTATTGTCCCGGTAACCTTAACCGGAGATTGCGTTTATCCCCAGACAGGAACATTTTATGGCTTACAAGTAAAAGTGTACCATGGTACGACTTTAATGGCCGAAGGTCAGGCTGTTTCTTTAACAACTACGAATCAGCTATTGGTTGAAATCCCTGAATTTTGTATGGTTGACAACATTAAAATCTACAAAATTGTTGTTGTTGCGCTAAAAGGATACATCAACCCGTATTCAAGAATATGCAAGGGAACTAATATTAGCCTTGACCTCTACTCATGTGAGGATTTTGTTAATGGAGTAGGTGCGCAGGTAGTTAACCTTTATTAATTTCCCTATGAAAAGGCAAATTATCATTTGGTTAGTTGCGTGTCTGCTATTTGGTTGCAATTCATATGCTCAAAACCAGGCAAATATCTGGTATTTTGGATATAAACACGGACTTGATTTCAATTCGGGGTACGCAGAATATCTGGATGATTGTCCGGAATGGCAGTATTACACCACCAGTATTTCTGATACGAATGGTAATTTGCTTTTTTTTACTGATGGACAAACCGTCTGGAACAAAGAGCGGGAAATTATGATAAACGGCGAAGGCCTTCATGGTGACCGCTATAACCCTCAGCCTGCAGTAATTTGCCCTGACCCAGGGAATGCAGATAGATATTATGTATTTACAGTAGGCTCACCTGACATTCATAAAGGCCTTGAATACAACATTATAGGCATGGCCCTTGACAATGGCAATGGCTCTGTTGTGACTAAAAATGTAGTGGTACCAGCCGGCGAGTTTGCAAAACACAAAATAACAGCAGTAAAAAAAGCAAATAATGTAGATTACTGGATTATTACCAGGTTCGATGACCCAAATAATCCAAATGTATGGGCTTGTTTTAGTCTCACTGCAACAGGATTAGACCCCATTCCCGTGATTAGCCCGGCGCGTTACAGTGTAAACGCATGGATGCAACACGGAGCGGTAAAGGTCTCTCATGACCAAAAAAAAATAATTTCAGTGCAAAGTGGTGATGCTGGCTCTCATGGTAGATTTGATGTTTGCAATTTTGACATCATTACAGGAGAAATAGATCATAGATTTTACATAAAAGAACATAATAGCAATCCCGATGGTTTCGGAATCTATGGTATGGAAATTACTCCCGATTCTAAACTCCTCTATATTTCTTTTTATGCTTTTCATCAGGCGCCGCTTTCATATTTATCATTTGTTTACCAGTATGACTTAACCAGAACAGACTCCCTTGGTTTTTTAAATTCGAGGCTTGTTGTCAGCACAGATAGTCGTGCCAGTAGCTTGCAACTGGGTCCAGATGGCAAAATATATGTTTCAACTATTAGCAGTGATCCTTTCAATTCCAGATATCTTGGGGTAATTCACAATGTGTGGGAAAGGGGTATTTTCTGTAATTATGAAAAAAACGCAGTTGATATAGGTGTATACAATGGTCATTCTGGGTCCACCCTACCCTCCTTCCCTTCCGAACTCCTCTACCGCTTTGTGTGGCAGGGTGGCCCATGTGCCAAAACCCCCTTCACCTTCCGCCACCGCTTTATTCCTGAGCCCGACAGCATCGTCTGGAATTTCGGTGATGGCACCACTTCAACAGATTTTAACCCAACGCATGTTTTTCAGGCTGGTGGCAACTATGAAGTTCACGCCCATGTGGTTTATCCCGATGGAAGAATTGAAGAAACCTCCCGCGAAGTGGAAGTATTAGCCGTGCCCGAACCCCAAATGCCCGATACGCTCATGCTGTGTACCGGCGAATCCGG
>DHSR01000077.1 GCA_002410555.1 Bacteroidales bacterium UBA5281
GGAGAAGGAACCTTCAAACTTAAATTGGTTGCTCAAATAACATTCCCCTTGTCTACTTATCTCTTTAATCTCCTTATCTCCTTATCTCCCAGTCTCATTAACACCTCATCCGCCTCCGGCACCTTCTCCTAAAGGAGAAGGGACCTTCTAACTATAATTGGTTGTTCAAATAAAATAGAAATAGGATTACTGATTGAATAACACGTTCTTCGTCCCTTTTTTCACATCTGCAATCTACTACCCCTTATAAAACAGCCATTTCCACATCTCACTCCAGCTTACTTTTTTGCCATACATAAGTATTCCCGTACGATAAATTCGTCCGGCGAGCCATACGGCTGCAATAAAGCTAATTGTCAAAATGAGCATCGAAAGTCCGATTTCCCACAAAGGTACACCGAACGGTATCCGCACCATCATGATTACGGGTGAGGTAAGCGGAATCATACTGAACCAGAAAGAGATAGGACCATCGGGATTATTAATGACAAATTGTGCCATTACGATGGACAGAATGAGTGGAACCGTAATGGGTAGCATAAATTGCTGTGTATCTGTTTCATTGTCAACGGCTGCACCAATAGCGGCAAACATTGCGCCATAAAGCAGGTAACCACCAATGAAGTAAAATAAAAAACTAAAAATCATGGTGGTATAGTTAATGGACTGGAGTGCTTCAAGCATTCGTGTCATTCCGTTATCGCTGCTTTCCTGAGCTTGAATAGCGGCAGATTGGGTGGGTGAAGGGATGCGTGAGTTCCCCTGGGTAAAGGTCTCGGTAGCCTGTTTGGTGTCTATCTTGTCAGGCATTACCGCTTGAAAAATACTTACTATGGCCAGTGTAAGCACCACCCACAGCATAAATTGGGTTAATCCCACCAGAGCAACACCGATAATTTTCCCCATCATCAATTGAAAAGGTTTAACGGATGAGACGATGACCTCCACTATCCGGCTAACTTTTTCTTCAATTACACCCCGCATTACCTGCGCACCAAACAAGAATATAAAAAAGTAAATGAGTATGCCTGCAAACATTCCCACTCCCATGCTTACTTCAGTATAGCTTTTGGCTTCGCTTCCTGAATCACCCAGTTGGATGGAAGTGAGGCTAATGTTGGTCTTAATGTTTTTTAGAATTTCCTCAGTAACGAGATTGGACTTCTCCAGAGAATCGGCTTCAGTTTCTGACAGAGCGGGATTTACTTTCCGGATCTCTTTCACAATTTCTGCACCCAGCTTTTGATTTTCAACCTCTTTGGCCATCACATTGCGGATGTGACTTTTTAAATCAAGGCGTACCTGACTGTTGCTAAAGATAATTCCAGATGAGGGGACACTTACTTCAGGACGCGGAATGTAAACCAATGCGTAGATATCATTGTTGGAAATATTGGCTTTTGCGGTTTCCAGGTCAGTGAAGATATGTTCAAAAACATAACGGTCGGAATTCTCAAACCTGTCGAGAAACCATCCTGTTTCATCAAGTATCTGAACCTTTTTAATCTCGTCGGACATCTGAGACAGCACTACCGGAACAATAAACAGCGCCGCCATAAGAATAGGTCCAAGAATGGTCATAACCACAAATGATTTTTTTTGCACCCGGGTCAGGTATTCCCGTTTGATAATGAGCATTATTTTATTCATAATCATTCAGTTTGCTGAGGTTTGGATTCTGATTAACCGTATTGATGAAGATTTCATTCATGGTAGGAATAATTTCATTCAGGGCGTGAACGCTTACGTGAGGCATAAGTACCTTGAGTAAATGATTGGCGTTGGAGTCCGGAGGTATCTGAATGTGTGCAAGCTGTAACCCATCCCTGACTTCCTGGGAGATTAAATTAAAATTACCAGGCAATACGGTGCGCAAATCATTTTCAAATTCATTGAAGCTAATAGAGAAAGTATTTGTTTTATGCGCATTTTTGATATCGGATACCTGGCCATCAAGTATTTTTTTTGAATTATTGATCAATGCAATGTCGTCGCATAGTTCTTCTACAGAGGCCATATTGTGGGTAGAAAAAATAATGGTAGCCCCGTTGCGTCTCAGGGTTAGGATCTCATCTTTCAGCAAGTTGACATTTATCGGATCAAAGCCACTGAAAGGTTCATCGAAAATAAGCAATTTGGGCTCATGGATAATGGTGACAATAAACTGCACTTTTTGCTGCATTCCTTTCGATAGTTCTTCAACCTTTTTATTCCACCATGGTTTAATGTCAAATTTCTCAAACCAATATCGAAGTTTCTTTTGAGCGTCACTTTTACTGACTCCTTTAAGCTGTGCGAGATAAAGTGCCTGTTCTCCGACTTTCATTTTTTTATATAACCCTCTTTCTTCCGGAAGATATCCTATCCGGTGAACATGATGGGAGGCCAGTTTTTCGTTTTCAAAGAAAAGTTCTCCTTCATCGGGCGCTATTATCTGATTAATAATTCGTATGAGTGTAGTTTTACCTGCACCATTAGGCCCCAGCAGCCCAAAAATTGATTGAGGCGGAACTTCAATACTCACATTATCCAGCGCTTTATGGGCCGCATAATTTTTTGTAACGTTCCTGACACTAAAAAATGACATACAGTTGGTTAAGGGTGTATATTAAAAAAGGTGGCTGCCTGATTAAGGTAACCACCTGATTTTGGCAGTCTGCTGCAAATTTATTGAAAATATTCTTTCATCCGGTCAAAGAATGAATGATCTTTGGAACCGGGATTAGGATGGAAGTTTGAAGACTCGTTCAATTTGTTAAGCAATTCACGTTCTTCGCGGCTAAGGTTTTGTGGTGTCCACACGTTTATATTAATAAGCTGATCGCCCTTCCCATAGCCGTTAAGCGATGGAATGCCCTTGCCTTTAAGTCTCAATACTTTTCCTGATTGGGTACCTGGTTCTATTTTGATGCGTACTTTTCCTTCAATGGTAGGAATTTCGGCCGAGGTGCCTGTGGCAGCTTCGGGGAAACTCACGTAATAATCATACAGGATGTTGGTACCATTGCGGATGAGTTCAGGATGAGGGATTTCTTCTACCTGCACGATTAAATCGCCGGGAACTCCACCCCGGGGTGCTGCATTGCCTTTTCCTCCAACCGACAATTGAATGCCGTCGTTTACACCGGCGGGGATATTCAGACTAATCACTTCTTCACCCTTTACCGTACCGCTGCCATTACAAGTGTTGCACTTGTTGGTAATGGTTTGTCCTTCTCCGTTACAATAAGGGCAGGTGGAACTGGTTTGCATTTGTCCGAGGAAAGTGTTGGTAACCCGGGTAATCTGACCCGTACCATTACAGTGTGAGCAGGTCGAAAATGCTGAACCTCCTGCCGCACCAGTGCCCTGACAAGTGGAGCATCCTACCAGCTTATTTACTTTTATCTTCTTTTCTACACCTTTGGCTATTTCTTCGAGCGATAATTTTACTTTAACCCTCAGATTGGTTCCTTTACGCACCCTGCGACGTGAACCTCCACTGCCGCCAAAGCCTGAAAAGCCACCTCCAAAGGCACCGAAAATATCTCCAAACTGGCTAAAGATATCGTCCATAGACATGCCACCGCCAAAGCCTCCGCCAGGCATACCTTTCATGCCCTCGTGGCCATACTGATCGTAACGTGCCCGTTTTTCACTGTTGCTGAGCACCTCATAAGCTTCGGCCGCTTCTTTAAAGTTCTCTTCAGCCTGCTTGTCGCCAGGATTTTTATCGGGATGGAACTTCAGCGCCATCTGCCTGTAAGCCTTTTTAATTTCGCTTTCAGAAGCATTACGCGAAATGCCTAATATATCGTAATAGTCTCTTTTACTCACTGTTGTTGTCCTTTAACTTTTAGGGTGTGTTGGTGTTTCAGATGAATGCAGAAAGTTATGATCAACTTCCTACCACTACTTTAGCAAAACGAATGACCTTATCATTCAATAGATATCCTTTTTGCGTTACATCTATTACCTTGCCTTTAAATTCCGGTTCAGGAGCAGGAATGTGAGCAACGGCTTCATGATAATCGGTATCGAAATCAATGCCCATGGCCTGTATTTCGCTTAACCCTTTTTGATTGAGGGTGGTCCGGAATTTATTGAAAATCAAAATTATGCCTTGTTTTACCGGATCAGTTTGTATATCATCTCCGAAAAGGACTATGGCGCGATCAAAATCATCCATTACCGGCAATAGGGAAGAGATGATATCTTCTCCGGCGGTTTTTCCAATTTCAAGCTTTTCTTTGCTCACCCTGCGACGGTAATTGTCGAATTCAGAGTATAAGCGTAGATATTTATCATTTAGCTCATTCACTTTGTGCTCCAGATTAACAATTTGTGAATCGCCATCTGCCTCTTGTTTTGTGTGAACTGTCTCACGGCCGGATTCATCATTAATGGTTGACTGACCCGTCAGATTTTCATCAGTATAATCAGCATTGTCAGCAGAGTCGTGTGGGGGTTTTTTATGTTTAGCCATATTGCTTTAATTTTCAACAAATTAACAATTTTCAAAATTCAATCACCTCTTTATCAAAATGTTTGCCATTGTATTCGTATTTGACAATATGGCAGGTCGTTCTCTGTTGAAAATTTGGTTGAAAAAAGAGGTATTGATATTTCATTTAATATGTTTTTTCAATCTTCAACACGCAAAATGTCGGCTCCCAGTGCCCGCAAACGGGTATCAATGTGTTGATAGCCGCGGTCAATTTGTTCAATATTTTCAATTTGGCTTTTACCTTTGGCTGAAAGTGCAGCAATCAACAGGGCTACACCGGCACGTATATCTGGTGACGACATGGTAAGACCTCTGAGAGGCAGGGCATGATTGAGCCCGATGACGGTAGCGCGGTGCGGATCACACAAAATGATTTGTGCACCCATATCAATGAGTTTGTCCACAAAAAACAGCCGGCTTTCGAACATTTTTTGATGAATGAGCACACTGCCTTTGGCCTGGGTAGCCACCACCAGTGCAATACTGATCAGGTCAGGGGTAAATCCGGGCCAGGGAGCATCACTTATGGTCATTATCGAGCCATCCATAAATGTTTCCACTTTATAACTATCCTGTGCCGGCACGAAAATGTCGTCGCCTGTGCGCTCAAGTTTTATACCGAGTTTTCTGAAGACATCCGGAATAACACCCAATTCATCATACTTAACGTTTTTTATGGTGATTTCTGAACCAGTCATGGCAGCTAATCCAATAAAACTGCCAATTTCAATCATGTCAGGCAGTAAGGTATGTTCTGTTCCGGTAAGGGAGGTAACGCCTTGAATACGAAGTAAATTTGAGCCAACTCCCGATATTTTGGCTCCCATGCGGTTAAGCATTCTGCAGAGTTGCACCAGATAGGGTTCGCAGGCTGCATTGAAAATGGTGGTTTCACCTTTGGCCATTACTGCCGCCATAACCACATTAGCTGTTCCGGTAACCGAAGCCTCATCTAAAAGCATATAGCTGCCTTTAAGTTCAGTGGCATCAACACTGTAAAAATTGTTGGTGCCTTCAGATTCAAACCGGGCGCCTAACTTTTGAAGACCAATAAAGTGAGTGTCGAGACGTCGTCGTCCTATTTTATCCCCACCGGGATGCGGTATGTAACCTCTGCCAAAACGTGCCAACAGTGGCCCCAAT
Organism: Bacteroidales bacterium UBA5281; assembly: GCA_002410555.1. Taxonomy (GTDB): domain Bacteria; phylum Bacteroidota; class Bacteroidia; order Bacteroidales; family Lentimicrobiaceae; genus Lentimicrobium. The sequence goes on from DHSR01000077.1 coordinate 5,630, forward strand.
ATCATTATGGAACCCCGCAGACCTGCACCCTTTTTTCGAAAATCGGTTGATTTGAGGTATTCAAGATCAATGTCTCCGGCTCTGAATGTGTAGCTTCCCTCGGCTATTTTAGTTATTTCCACTCCCATTGAAGTCAACAATTCAATGAGCTTGTTCACATCCCGGATATCAGGAATGTTGTGTATGGTAACAGTTTGTGAAGTAAGTAAAGTTGCGCAAAGGATTTGCAGCGCTTCATTTTTGGCCCCCTGCGGTATGATTTCTCCCTTTAATGGATGGCCGCCCCTAATGATAAATGAACTCATAATTATACTGTTTTGAGAATAATCATGCAAAATACAGCAAATTAATGTTATAAAGCATCACTGCCATCTGAATTTACAGGTGGAAAGTGGCATTAAGCTGTAATTGGTGGGGCAAGTTAGTTCTTTTTCCGGTTGCGTGAGTCCCGGTAATGTGCATTCTTGTCGTTTTTCTGACCAAATTTACGTCTTTTGCTCTGGGAGCCTGAAGTACTTGACGTAGCGGGGGTACGGGCCAATAGCTCATTGGTATGAGCCAGACGGGTATCGTCGCTCAGTTTTAGCCTTCCGTGGGAAAGTTCTTTTAGATGGTCGGTGATCAACTCATCGTTAACAGAATCACGGTTCCAGTTTAAATATGATTTTTTTAAATGATTGGCAATATTTTTAACCAATGCATCCTTTTCGGCACCATCCTCAAATTCACAGGCTTTATCAATAATCCGGGCAATGTTTTTGCCGTAAGGTCTGAATTTAATATTTTCCTGAGGATAGGGGATGGGTTGTGGCTTTTGAACGGCTTTTTCAGGTTCCGGTTTGGGAAAAGGACCGTCAATATCAAGTTTATATTGGGTAATAATGTACAGATGATCCCAGAGTTTACGTTTGTAATCAGCGGTGTCGCGCTGGTCGGGATGCAACTGAGCCATGATGTTAACTAATGCTTTAGCGAGGTTGGTGCGTTTTTCACGGTCTTCGATGCTTAGGATGTAAGCGGCCATTTTTTGCACATTCCTTCCGTACTCCGGAATGATCAGCTTTTCGCGGGTGCTGTTATAATCCATAAAATAATGTTTTCGATATTGGAAATGCGTAATAGATGTTTGATTGAGTACAATTCAGTTTAGTCAAAGGAAACGTTACTGGCACTGACGTGGGTACGAACTTTTAGGTTTATCGAAAGAAATAAGGGTTTGCAGAGGGTACTTAACACTGCCAGAAGATAAGTGTATATGAAATGTATCCGGCTGCAAATATACGAATTATTTTATTTACTCAAACGAAGTTTCGCAAATTTTAACAGTAACTGTTTTTGACCGGCTGCTGCAAAAAAAACACTGGCCTTGGCATTGGGGCCTGTACCTTCAATGCTGAGTACTTTTCCTTTGCCAAAACGTTCATGAATAACCATAGTACCCGGCTGGATCTGCGAAATTTCAGCCAGATCGCCAGATAGTTGTTCAACGGATGTATCGGTGATTTTTTTGAGATTTCTTTTTTGAGTTGGTGCCTGGTTCAAAATTACCGGGTCTCTCTGCGATTGGGAAGCTACCCGGCGGATGGGTTGCTCAATGAAGCTTTCATCTATTTCGGCCAGAAACCGGCTGGGCTCGTTTTGAGTCATGTTACCCCAACGATACCGCGTTTGTGCATATGAAAGGGTAACCCGTTTCTCAGCCCGTGTAAGTGCAACATAAAATAAGCGCCGCTCTTCTTCTATCTCTGCCCGGGTTTGTAATGACATCAGCGAAGGGAAAAGGTTTTCTTCCAATCCAACAATGTAGATATATGGAAACTCAAGCCCTTTGGCGGCATGAACAGTCATCAGTACCACTTTGTCATTATTTTCTTTATCGTCACTATCGGCATCGGTAAGCAGGGCAATTTCCTGCATAAACTGATCAAGCGTGCGTTCATGACTGCCCGAAAGCAATTCACCGGTTTCCTCATCAGGGAAAAGTGTTTGTTCCTTTTCAGAGAAATCTTTTACCGCGTTGAGCAATTCCTCAATATTCTGCATTCTCGATTTGCCTTCATCGGTATCATCAATCGACAACTCTCCAATTAAACCGGAAGCTTTGGCAATCCTAAAGCCCAGCTCGTAGGCTTTCATGGTTGGAACCATGCGGCTAAACCCCGCAATCATTCCGCAAAACTCTTCAATTTTTGCCAATGCGCCGGTATTAAGCCCGGAAACATACTGATTTGCCTGACTGGCAATCTCAAACAGACTTAAATTGTGGATAACAGCAGCCAGTTGAAGCTTTTCGAGAGTGGTTTTTCCTATTCCCCGGGCCGGATAATTGATGATGCGATTAAAAGCTTCATCGTCACGGTTGTTGACTACCAGTCTGAAATAAGCAAGCATATCTTTGATCTCTTTTCGCTTATAGAACGACAAACCGCCATAAATACGATAAGGGATATTAAGACGCCTCAAAGGTTCCTCAATGGCCCGGGATTGGGCATTGGTGCGGTAAAGTATGGCAAAATGCTCGTTGGGTACATGCTGATTCATTCGCGTTTCGAAAATGGAGTTGGCTACCAGATTGCCTTCCTCGGTATCGGAAGTGGCTTTGAGGATATTGATTCTGGTGCCGGATTCGTTCTCGGTCCAAACCTGCTTTAAAATTTGCTCTTTGTTTTTGGCAATGATGCAGTTGGCAGCCTCCACTATTACTTTGGTAGAACGGTAATTCTGCTCCAGCTTAAAAGTAGAGGCATCAGGATAATCGTTGCTAAAATTCAGAATATTCTGAATGTTTGCTCCCCTGAAACCATATATACTTTGAGCATCATCACCCACCACACAGAGGTTTTCATGGCGGGCCGCAAGTTTTTTCACAATAAGATACTGGGCGAAATTGGTATCCTGATACTCGTCTACCAATATATAGTTAAACTTATTCTGATACTTAATAAGCACTTCAGGGTAGTCGCGCAGCAGCAGATTGGTGTTGAAGAGCAGGTCGTCAAAATCCATGGCATGCGCCTTAAAACATCGTGCTTTATATGCCTTGTAAATTTCACCGGTTTGTGGACGGTTATTGATCCTGTCCTGCTCGAGCAGATGTGCATTTTCAGCATATTCTTCTGCAGAAATCAGACTTGATTTAGCCGATGAAATCCGGCCCAGTATAGCAGAGGGAACATAAATTTTTGGATCAAGATTAAGATCTTTGAGTATATTTTTAATCAGACTTTTAGAATCATCTGTATCGTAAATGGTGAAATTTGAAGGATAGCCCAGGTAATGGCCTTCAACACGGAGTATTCTGGCGAAAATAGAATGGAAGGTACCCATCCACACATTTCGACCCTCGGTACTTCCAATCAGCTTGGTGACCCGGTCTTTCATTTCACGGGCAGCTTTATTGGTAAATGTAAGGGCCAATATATTAAACGGATCCACTCCTTTTCGCAACAGGTATGCGATGCGATAGGTGAGTACCCTGGTTTTACCCGAGCCTGCACCGGCAATCACCATTGCGGGACCTTCAGTATGCATAACAGCAATGCGCTGTGCTTCATTCAATTGTTCAAGTAGATCTTCCATGTAAGATTTTGATGCTGCAAAATTAACAAAACTTTCCATGGCTCCCGGATGGGATTGGTTTAATTTATGGGTTAAGCTGTGTAACCGGCAGGTTTCTGCCTGTGTAGATGCCTTTTAGCGACAATTAATATTTTGTTGAGGAAAGATTTTTTAGGCTAACTGTTTAGATTGATTCTAAATTCAACCGGGGGAAATTACCTTTGGTGATGAAATCAATTAATAAAAGCAGGTTGATGCAATTCACAGACTGATTTTTTGACTTATGTTTAAACGGAACGAAAGCATTATTTTTGCCATTGAGTTGATTGTTGATAAACAAATCAGATACAATCATCCCCCGGAAACAGCACATACATACCGTCGCTTAATTTCCAGTTCATTTTCCGATGCTGAAGCCCGTCGCCTTATATATCTTGCCCTGCAGGTGGAGCTTATCCAGTTGATGCGTAATGGAGAAGCCTTCAACAATGAAAGGTTTATCACTAACCTTAGCTTGTTGCCCGAATTACCGGAACCGGATTTAAACTGAGTTATCAGTAAATTAATTCTGTCTTACCGCCAGCATTTGAAGAACTTGTGAATAAACAGTTGTAATTAAATCCCCGATCTAATTTTGTCGATTGATGCAGTGAATTTTTATTAACTGCTCCGACAAAGGTTTTATCACGATTAATCAAAACTTTCATCAACTGATAAATCAACTTAAGCCATATGTCGACCCGGATTTGCCGGAAGCTCACTTTTCATTTTTTTATATAAATCATTCGTCCTGTTTTTTCCGGCATTCACCGAATTGTGCTATTACAATCTTATTGACCACCGTATTTTTGCATTAACATTTTAAATTACAATTGAAAAACCTTAAGATCATGGACAAAAACAACGGAATAAACAGTTACAAGACAAAAAAAACGGGTAACGCCGAAACCCTGGTAATCGGATTAATGATAATTGGAGTTGGACTATTATATATGCTCCGGAATATGGGCCTGGTAAGGCTGGACGTCTGGCATATAGTTTTTTCGTGGCCAATGTTACTCATAGCAATAGGCCTGGTTAATTTTGTAAAAAAGCAATATGTCTGGGGAGGTATCTTATTGGTAATAGGACTTGTATTTTTGCAGGGCCGCATCACAGGATATAATCTCTATTCCACATTCTGGCCACTGATGGTGATTCTGATAGGTTTTGCTGTTATTTTTTCAAATACCTCTTTGTTTAAATCGCGCCGCAAGAACCAGATTAATGCAATGGATGAAGAAGCCATTGATGAAGTATGCATATTTGGAGGAAGTGAGCGTAACATAATTACACCGCGTTTCAAAGGAGGCAGGATAGTGGCGGTGTTCGGTGGTACCAGCATCAACCTTACCCAGTCGTCACTTGCTGAAGGCCAAAATGTAATGGATGTAATGGCCATATTTGGTGGAGCAACGCTTATAGTTCCTGCCGACTGGAATGTAAAGTTCGAAATATTTAATATCCTTGGCGGATTCTCAGACAAACGCCAAAATCTGAACATCGACCAGTCGAAAGTGCTTGTAATAAAAGGTTTGGCTTTATTCGGAGGCGGCGAAATCAAGAGTTATTGATTCATATGTGTACCTTTACCACATGAAAAGGGCTTTACGTTCGGGTATTTTATTGTACTTTGCCGCCTGGCTGATGGTTGCACTGGTACATTACCTGCTTATTGGTGTCTGGTATAAAATTCCGGCTCCAATTGCCATTACCGAAGTGCTGGTATATAATATGGTGTATGCCCTGCTTGGAATCGGAATATGGTTTTTAGTGAAAATCTCTGATTTTGAAAAAATACATACCGTTGCATTGATTGTCAGATTTATAATTGTATGCAGCGTTACCCTGCTGATATGGTTGGGAGCCGGTTATTTGATTATGAGTAAGATAACCCATATACCTGAAAATTATCCTGATTCTATTGCTGATACTTTTGCGCTGCGGGGTATTTATGGCTTGCTGCTTTTTGTGATGATGGTAAGTGTTTTCTATCTGATAAACAGCAACTACAATTTGAAGCAACATCAGCAGCGGGAGGAACAATTGCGTTCTCTGTTGCATGAATCCGAATTAAATGCCCTTAAGTCACAGATAAAACCACACTTTCTGTTTAATGCCCTCAATTCTATCAGCTCATTAACCCTTACCAATCCTGCAAAAGCTCAGGAAATGGTCATTAATCTTTCCGAATTTATGCGGTACTCACTCCGGTTTTCAAATCAGGAAATGAGTACCCTAAGTCAGGAGCTTAATCAACTGAAACTCTACCTTGAAATTGAAAAGGTAAGGTTCGGGCAGCGTCTTCAGGTGATCGAAGAAATAGAAACCGAACTGGGAAATTGGCCGTTGCCCTCAATGGTGCTGCAACCTCTGGTTGAAAATGCCATAAAACACGGTATTTATGACACCATTGATTCGACTATCATAAGGATTAAGGCAGTTGAGCAAAGAGGGAAACTGTTGATTTCCATCAAAAATCATTTTGATGCTGCAATGATTCATCACAAAGGTACCGGAACCGGTTTGTCGAATGTAACAGAGCGATTACGGATGATTTATGGTGTAAATAATGCAGTTGAGGTGTTAAGGGATGCGAATATCTTTGAAGTTAAACTCAATATTCCGGATACATGGATAAAGTAAAGATTTTGATTGTTGATGATGAACCGCCTGCGCGCGAACTCCTGAAGCAATATCTGGTGCATTATCCCGGGTTGGAAATTATTGGAGAATGTGAGAACGGTTTTGAAGCCTTAAAGATGATACAGGAATTCAGTCCACAACTGGTATTCCTCGACATCCAAATGCCTAAAATCAATGGCTTTGAGTTATTGGAGTTGCTTACTGACCCGCCAAAAATTATATTTACCACTGCATTTGATGAATTTGCCATCAGGGCATTTGAACTGAACGCTGTAGACTATCTTTTAAAACCTTTCTCTGCTGTTCGTTTTAATCAGGCGGTGGATAAAGCGCTGAACAGCCTGCCGGAATCATGGAGTGCTGCCGTGGAAAGGAATTCTTTAATGAGTGGGCTCGAATCTGTTTCCTCCATCCTTGAACGGACTGTAGTCAGAGTGGGTTCCCGGATACTGGTGATTGCCGTGCATACCATATATTATATAGAAGCACAAGACGATTATGTGATGATTCATTCGGAACAGGGCAGGCATCTTAAAGAAAAAACCATGAAGTATTTTGAACACCACTTGCCCGCGGATGAGTTTATCAGGATACATCGCAGTTATATCGTAAACATCAATTATATTGTAAAAGTGGAACCTTATACCAGGGATACTCATGTGGTGGTATTGAAAAATGAAGAAAAACTCAGGGTAAGTGCGGGGGGCTATAAGAAGCTGATGAGTCTGCTGTAATCAATCAAAATGGATGCGCTCAGTATAAGAACTCTTATTTTTGCCGGCAAGGGCTCGAAGGCCTGCCCGCGTTTGCCTGCCCCGCGCGTATTCATGCAGTCAGGCACCAGGCCATATCAGATTTTATTCATTACTAAATAGTGACTTTGTGCAACGTGCTGCCTTTGTGTTTTAGTGTCATTTTTTTATTTTTACCTTTTTTAGACTGGACCCCTGGATGATTTCTTCCCACTAAAACGAGAATTTTTTCCCAATATATAAATAAGGTATAAAGTGCAATTTGCTTATTTAAATGTACTAAGATTAATTCCTTCTGGTTCTTCTTACAAGGAAAAATAACAAATCCCCAAAGAAAATTTAAAAATACATGATCAAAATGTTGTTAGTGTCATATTTATTTATACTTTTGCAGCCGCATTTGGAAGAAAGTAGAAGTTGATATTTGCTGAAAAATGCATTTTTTCTGAGATTTTCGAATCCGGGAAACCTGATAAAGTAAGACAACATAGGTTTCAATCGTTGCAGCGGATTATCACAAGCAAACAGCGATTAGTCTTTCGGGCCTTAGGGCTGTTGTGTCTTTCCTGTCTTTCCCCATCCATTTCTTCAGAAAGTTTTTCCCGACATCCGCATGCAATACATGCAATCATGTCAGGAGCAAGCGCAAGGCGGTAAATATTTTTTTATCAGCGACTTGTTAATTTAAAATAATAGACTACTTTTGCAGTCCCAAAAAAATGGGGTAGCCGAGTAAACAAAAAACTTAAAAGATTCGATATGCCTACAATTTCGCAACTGGTACGTAAAGGACGCAACAAGCTGACCGAGAAGAGTAAATCGCCTGCTTTGGATTCCTGCCCTCAGCGAAGGGGTGTTTGTGTGAGGGTTTATACCACCACGCCAAAGAAGCCGAATTCAGCAATGCGTAAAGTAGCCCGTGTAAGGCTTACCAACACCAAGGAAGTGAATGCCTACATTCCGGGTGAAGGCCATAATCTGCAGGAGCACTCTATTGTAATGATCCGTGGTGGCAGAGTAAAGGATCTTCCCGGAGTACGTTACCACATCATTCGTGGCGCTTTGGATACTTCGGGTGTAGATGGCCGCAATCAGCGTCGTTCCAAATATGGCACCAAACGCCCAAAAGCAGGTAAGGCAGCTCCTGCAAAAGGTAAAAAATAACACTGGTTTCAAGGTAATATAAGTTTTCAACCATGAGGAAATCAAAACCCAAAAAGAGAATCATACTTCCCGATCCGAAGTTTAACGATGTACTCGTTACCAAGTTTGTCAATAACCTGATGTATACAGGCAAAAAGAATCTGGCATTTCAGATTTTTTATGATGCCATTGCCCAGGTAAGTGAAAAAACCGGTGAAGACGGACTGGAAGTCTGGAAAAAAGGATTGAACAATGTAACGCCCAATGTGGAAGTACGCAGTCGACGTATAGGTGGAGCTACTTTTCAGATTCCATCGGAAATCCGTCCCAGTCGCAAAAGTTCCATTGGCATGAAAAATCTCATTCTCTTCGCACGGAAACGTCACGAAAAGACCATGAGTGGCAAACTTGCAGGCGAAATTATGGCTGCCTATAAAGAAGAAGGCGCTGCATTTAAAAGAAAAGAGGATACCCACCGTATGGCTGACGCCAACAAGGCATTCTCACACTTCAGATTTTAATTAATCATTAACCAAACCCAGAACCACAATATCCAAATGTTAGCACGGTTAGCACATACACGCAACATCGGCATCATGGCTCACATTGACGCGGGAAAAACCACGACAACGGAGCGGATATTGTATTACACCGGGCAAAGTTATAAAATTGGTGAAGTTCACGAAGGTACAGCTACTATGGATTTCATGATCCAGGAGCAGGAACGCGGAATTACCATCAGCTCTGCGGCCACCACTGTTAGCTGGGATGTGGACAATCAAAAATACAAGATCAACATCATTGATACCCCCGGACACGTGGACTTTACCATTGAGGTGGAGCGCTCTCTCAGGGTACTCGATGGTGCTGTGGCTTTGTTCTGTGCGGTAGGAGGGGTGGAACCTCAGAGTGAAACCGTATGGCGGCAAGCCGACAAGTACAATATTCCACGAATTTGTTTCGTGAATAAAATGGACCGGGCCGGTGCCGACTTCTTTAGTGTGCTTTCGCAGATTAAAGAAAAATTGGGTGCCAATCCTGTACCATTACAACTTCCCATTGGTGAAGAAGACAACTTTATCGGTGTGGTGGATCTTATTACCAACGAGGCCATCATCTGGGACGAAGAATCTAATGGTATGACTTTTACCAAAGGAACTGTGCCGGCTGATATGTTGGAAATGGTAAACGAATACAGATTTAAACTCATTGAAGGCGTTGTTGAAGAAAGTGAAGAGCTGTTTGAAAAGTATCTTGAGAATCACAATAGCATCACTCCGGATGAAATGTATGGCATCCTTCGCAAGGCAACCCTTGAGCAACGCATTACTCCTGTTCTTTGTGGAGCTTCATTTAAAAATAAAGGCATTCAGCCTCTGCTTGATGCCATAGTACGTTACCTGCCTACTCCGGCTGAAATGGAGAGTATTAAGGGTATAAATCCCTACACAGAAAAAGAGGAATTCCGTCATCCGACAGATACCGATTACTTTTCTGCCCTGGCATTTAAAATTGCTACTGATCCTTTCGTTGGCCGCCTGGCTTTTATTAAGGTAATTTCCGGAAAACTGCTTTCAGGAAGCTATGTGCTCAATACGGCCACGGGTAAAAAAGAGCGCATCTCACGTATTTTGCAGATGCACGCCAACAAACAAACACCCCTCCAGCAGGTAGAGGCTGGCGATATCGCTGCCATCATTGGTTTTAAAGACATCAAAACGGGCGATACCATTTGCGATGAAAAGCATCCCATAGTGCTTGACTCGATTGAATTTCCCGAACCAGTGATCAGCATTGCAGTGGAACCCAAAACCCAGGATGACGTGGACAAACTTGACCAGTCACTGCTTAAACTGGTTGAAGAGGATCCATCATTTGCCGTAAGGGTAGATGAAGAGACCGGACAAACCGTTATCAGTGGTATGGGTGAGCTCCATCTGGAAGTTATTGCCGACCGCCTGAAACGTGAATTTAAAGTTGAAATCAATAAAGGAAATCCCCAGGTAGCTTATAAAGAAGCATTTATCAGCACCATGGAGCATCGCGAAGTTTATAAAAAACAAACCGGTGGCCGGGGTCGATTTGCCGACATACTTTTTGAAATGCGTCCTGCAGATGCTGGGATTCGTGGATTACAGTTTATCAATGATGTAAAGGGTGGAAATATTCCAAAGGAATATATTCCGGCAATTGAAAAAGGTTTCCGTACTGCCATGCAGAATGGTGTTCTGGCCGGTTTTGCCCTCGAAAGTCTGAAGGTTAGGATACTTGATGGTTCTGCGCATCCGGTTGATTCTGATGCCCTTGCCTTTGAGATCTGTGCCAAGGTAGGTTTTAGAAATGCTGCAAAACTGGGCAAAAACGTACTGCTTGAGCCCATTATGCGTCTTGAAGTGAATGTTCCCGACGAATATGTTGGAGAAATTACCAGCGATTTAAACAAACGCAGGGCAAGTGTGGAAGGCATTGATGTTAAAAACCGCTATCAGATAGTGAAAGCAAAAGTACCCATGGCCGAAATGTTCGGTTATGTAACGGTATTGCGTACCATCACCTCAGGCCGGGGCAATTCGAGCATGGAGTTTTCGCATTATGCGCCATTGCCTGCTACCCTTACCGATGAAGTGATTTATAAATTAAAGGGTTACCTTGTAAAATAATCAATAATAAAAAAAATCCGAACTAACGTGAGCCAAAGGATCAGAATAAAACTGAAATCATACGATCACAACCTGGTTGATAAATCAGCCGAAAAGATCGTTAAGACCGTAAAATCAACCGGTGCTGTAGTTAACGGACCCATTCCTTTACCTACCAACAAAAAGATATTCACCGTGTTGAGGTCAACCTTTGTCAACAAGAAGTCGAGGGAACAGTTTGAACTCAGTTCATACAAGCGATTGCTCGACATCTACAGTACCACCAGCCAGACCATTGATGCGCTGATGAAACTGGAATTGCCCAGCGGGGTGGAAGTGGAAATCAAGGTTTGATCGTTCTACAAAAACCAGGTACTTAAAGGTACACATTAAAAAGAAACGTCAATTTTAACAGGATACTGCAATGTCAGGAATTATAGGAAAAAAGATCGGGATGACCAGCATATTCGATGCCAGCGGCAAGAATCAGCCCTGCACGGTTATAGAGGCCGGTCCCTGTCACGTTACTCAGGTGAAAACCAGGGAAACGGATGGTTATGAGGCCATACAACTGGCTTACGATGACAAAAAGGAGAAACATTCTACCAAAGCTGAAATGGGGCATTTTGCCAAAGCCGGCATTACTCCTAAACGCAAGGTAGTTGAGTTTACCCGTTTTGAAGCAGAAAACCGCAAAAAATTTGGTGATGTGGTTGAGGTTGACATTTTCATCGAAGGTGAATATGTGGATGTTGTTGGGATATCTAAGGGAAAAGGATTTCAAGGCGTAGTGCGCCGGCATGGTTTTTCCGGAGTAGGTGGAACAACTCACGGTCAGCATAACCGTCTTCGTGCACCCGGATCAATAGGTGCCTCCTCGTGGCCATCACGCGTTTTCAAAGGAATGCGCATGGCTGGTCAAATGGGCAACAAGCGGGTGAAGATGATTAACCTGCAGATTTTAAAAATTGTGAAGGAAAAAAATCTCATTCTGGTGAAAGGTGCTGTTCCCGGAGCCAATGGATCATACGTAATAATTGAAAGATGGAGCTAACAGTATATAACCTCAAAGGTGAGAAAACCGCAAAAACGGTTCAGTTAAGCGACTCAATTTTTAATATTGAGCCCAATGATCACGCCATATATCTCGACACCAAGCAGTATCTGGCCAATCAGCGCCAGGGTACCCACAGCTCGAAAGAGAAGTCAATGTTGTCAGGTAGTACGCGAAAGCTGAAAAAGCAAAAAGGAACAGGCAGTGCCCGTGCGGGAAGCATAAAATCGCCGATCATGCGGGGAGGAGCTAGAGTATTTGGTCCTCAGCCACGCGATTACAGCTTCAAACTGAACAAGAAACTAAAACAACTGGCCCGTCTTTCAGCCCTCACACATAAAGCTAAAGACAACAGCATTATGGTTCTTGAGGATCTGAACTTTGATAAGCCAAAAACCAGGCATTTCGTAGAATTGCTCGAAAACCTTAAATTAAGCGATAAAAAGATACTTTTAGTGTTGGGTGAACCCAATAAAGATGTATATTTGTCGTCCCGTAATTTAAGGCATGCAAGGGTTATAAGAGCTTGTGATTTAAATACATACGAAATTCTTCGTGCTCATAACCTGATATTTCTTGAGAGCTCGGTTGCCGAAATCGAAAAGACATTTGAGAATTAAAATTCACTCAGCTTGCTGAGATTAAGAACCATTAACCACAAAAACCATGGGTATCATAATAAAACCGGTAGTTACGGAAAAAATGACCCTCTTAGGAGATAAACTTCATCGTTACGGTTTTATCGTGCAGAAAAGTGCAAACAAACTGCAGATAAAAAAAGCGGTGGAAGAGATCTACGGGGTAGAAGTTACCGAGGTGAACACCATGAATTATGCCGGAAAGTCCAAGTCACGCTTTACCAAAGCCGGCTTATTGACGGGCAGGTCTAATTCGTACAAAAAAGCTATCATTACAGTAGCTGAAGGTGAAACAATTGATTTTTATAGCAATATTTAAAGATAATGGCTTTAAAGAAATACAAACCGACCACGTCGAGTCAGCGCTTTAAGATTATCAGCGCACTGGATGACATAACTGCAGAGAGCCCTGAAAAGAGCTTATTGCAGCCACGCAAACGCTCAGGCGGCCGTAATAATTCCGGAAAGATGACCCTTAGGTCTATCGGAGGCGGTCACAAGAAAAAATATCGCATGATAGATTTCAAACGTGACAAGGAAAATATTCCGGCAATGGTGAAAACCATAGAATATGATCCTAACCGTACCGCACGCATTGCGTTATTGTACTATGCAGATGGTGAGAAGCGATATATTGTTGCGCCCAACGGACTTAAGGTAGGTCAGGAAGTGGTATCAGGCAAAGGAGCACAACCGGAAATCGGGAATACAATGTATTTGAGTGAGATACCCTTCGGAACAGTAATTCATAACATTGAACTGCGTCCGGGCCAGGGAGCCAAGATGGCACGCAGTGCAGGTTCATCTGCCCAGCTCATGTCACGTGATGGTAAGTTTGCAATCATTAAACTGCCCTCAGGCGAAACACGCATGATACTTCAGGCCTGTAAAGCTACCATTGGTATGGTTTCTAACGGAGAACACAACCTTGAAGTTTCAGGTAAAGCCGGTCGTAGTCGCTGGTTGGGCCGCCGTCCGCGCACCCGTGCCGTAGTAATGAATCCGGTAGATCACCCCATGGGTGGTGGTGAAGGTCGTGCTTCTGGTGGACAACCACGCTCACGCAAAGGATTGCCCGCAAAAGGCTATAAAACACGTTATCCGAAAAAAGCTTCCAACAAGTATATTGTTGAAAGAAGGAAAAAGTAATTGAACTGTAAACAGCAATAAATATGAGCCGTTCGCTTAAAAAAGGTCCTTATATAGACTACAAGCTTGAAAAGAAAGTTTTGGACGCGGTAAGTTCAAACAAAAAAGTGGTAATTAAAACCTGGTCACGTGCAACCATGATTTCTCCTGATTTTGTGGGACAAACCATAGCCGTGCATAATGGGAATAAGTTTATACCGGTATATGTGACTGAAAATATGGTAGGTCATAAGCTGGGTGAATTTTCACCTACCCGAATATTCAGGGGACATGCCGGCAGTAAGGACAAAGGAAAAAAGTAAGGGAGGAAATATAAATGGGATCACGTAAAAAAATCAAAGCAGACCAACTCAAAGAAGATCGTAAAAGCGTATCTTTTGCTACACTGCGCAATTGTCCGACCTCACCCCGCAAAATGCGCCTTATGGCAGATTTGATTCGTGGGATGAAAGTGGAACAGGCACTTCACGTGCTTAAACACTCACCCCAGGATGCCAGTATCAGGCTACATAAGTTGTTGCTTTCAACCCTGGCCAACTGGCAGGCAAAAAACGAAGGCGTTCGTATGGAAAGTGCCAATCTTTACATCAGCGAGATTGGAGTTGATGGCGCCCGTTCACTCAAGCGAATTCGTACTGCTCCTCAGGGCCGTGCACATCGTATCCGCAAGCGTTCCAACCACGTAACCCTGCGAATTGACCACAGAGAAATTGCTGAACAATAATAAAAATCACTGCTAAAAGGCGTTAACAAACATAATCACATTGTTGAATGGGACAGAAGACAAATCCAATAGGTAACAGGTTAGGCATCATTAAAGGCTGGGATTCCAACTGGTATGGTGGCAGACGTTTCGAGAATAAGCTGATAGAAGATCATACTATCCGCCAGTATCTCAATGCGCGTTTATCAAAGGCTGGCGTTGCAAAAATTGTAATCGAGCGCACCCTGAAACTTGTTACTGTAACTATTCACACTGCCCGTCCGGGTATCATTATCGGAAAAGGAGGCCAGGAAGTGGATAAGTTGAAGGAAGAATTAAAAAAGATTACCAAAAAAGAGATACAGATCAATATCGCGGAGATAAAACGTCCGGAAATGGATGCGGTCATCGTGGCCAATGCCATCGCCCGGCAGATCGAAGGACGTATTTCATATCGTCGTGCCATCAAAACAGCCATTGCCTCAACCATGCGAATAGGTGCTGAAGGCATAAAGGTTTTAATATCGGGTCGTTTGGCGGGAGCTGAAATGGCACGCCGCGAAATGATAAAAGAAGGTCGTACCCCATTGCACACCCTTAGAGCCGACATTGATTATGCTGTTGCCGAAGCTCATACCACTTATGGTCGCATTGGAATAAAAGTATGGATTTGTAAAGGTGAGATTTATGGTAAACCAGATCTTACTCCTGCTGCTGACAGTAATCTTGCAGGTCCGGGTCGCGATAAGCCCATGACACCCCGTGGCGGTGGACGTCCTCCTCGTGGTGGCGGCAACCGTGGCGGTGGCCGGGGTAAAAGCAGTAACCCACGAAACTAATTAGTAACACGCTCAATATTAGATAATAATGTTACAGCCAAAGAAAACAAAATACAGGAAAATGCAGAAAGGCAAAATGAAAGGCAACACCAAGCGTGGAGCAGAGCTTTCATTTGGTTCATTCGGTATAAAAACCCTGGAAGAAGCCTGGATAACGGGAAGGCAAATCGAAGCAGCCCGTCAGGCCATAAGCCGCTTCATGAAACGCGAAGGCCAGATATGGATTCGTATTTTTCCTGACAAGCCGGTTACCAAGAAACCTGCAGAGGTACGTATGGGTAAAGGTAAAGGTGCTCCCGAATATTTCGTGGCACGTGTAAGCCCCGGACGCCTTATTTTTGAAGCTGAAGGAGTTACCGAAGAGGTAGCCAAAGAAGCCCTTCGTCTTGGCGCACAAAAACTTCCTGTAGCCACCAGGTTCGTGGTAAGAAGAGATTACGTTGAAGAAACAATATAACGAACGATGAAACAAGAAGTTATACAAGAGCTTTCGACAGCCGAACTTATTGAGCGGCTTGATGAAGAACGTAAACAGCTTACCAGGCTTCGCCTCAACCATGCTGTTTCACCTCTGGAGAATCCAAATAAAATAAAAAATTACCGCAGGACGATAGCCCGAATGCTCACGGAATTGCATAAACGCAAAGCCGGTGAAGCTGCAAAGGATCAGTCAACCGCTGCCGTTAACAAACAATAACAGGAAAAGGTATGGAAACCAGAAATCTGAGAAAAGAACGCACTGGGGTTGTGGTAAGCAACAAAATGGATAAGTCTATTGTGGTTCAGGTTGAACGTCGCGAGAAACACCCCAAATACGGTAAGTTTGTGAAGAAACAATCCAAATTTACGGCTCATGATGAAAAGAATGACTGTAATATCGGTGATACCGTTGTCATTGCTGAAACCCGTCCATTGAGCAGAACCAAATGCTGGAGATTAGTTGAAATTATTGAAAAGGCCAAGTAATTATGATACAACAGGAATCACGTCTTTTAGTAGCCGACAACAGTGGCGCAAAAGAAGTACTTTGCATCCGGGTATTGGGTGGTACACGTAAACGTTATGCCTCCATTGGCGACAAAATTGTGGTAACCGTTAAACATGCGTTACCCTCAGGTAATATAAAAAAGGGAACAGTTGCCAAAGCGGTAGTGGTGAGAACCAAAAAAGAAATTCGTCGCAACGATGGATCCTACATCCGCTTCGATGACAACGCCGTGGTATTGCTCAATGCTGCCGGTGAAATGTCAGGAACCCGTATCTTTGGCCCTGTGGCCAGAGAATTGCGTGAAAAGCAATACATGAAGATTGTTTCACTGGCACCCGAGGTGCTTTAACCGACAAGAAACTATGAGCACAAAGCTGAAAATAAAAAAAGGCGATATCGTTAAGGTGATTACCGGTGAGTCGAAAGGAAAACAGGGGAAGGTACTGGAAGTAATGGTGGATAAACAACAAGCCATTGTTGAGGGAGCCAACCTGATCTCAAAACACACTAAGCCCAACGCACAAAACGCCCAGGGCGGTATCGTAAAAAAAGAAGCCGGGATTCATTTGTCCAACCTGATGATAGTTGACAATACAGGGAAACCTACCCGGGTTGGCCGCAGGATAGATGCCAAAACCAATAAATCAGTCCGTTATTCAAAAAAGTCTGGGGAGGTAATTAAATAATGAACTATTCACCACGCTTAAAAGATAAGTACCAACAGGAAATTATTCCGGCCCTCACCGAGCAGTTTAACTACAAAACTGTTATGCAGGTACCCCGTTTGCTCAAAATTAGTGTTAACCAGGGACTTGGTACGGCAATTGCCGACAAAAAACTGATTGATGCCGGTATTAACGAAATGAGCGCCATTACCGGTCAGCGGGCTGTGGCTACAAAAAGCCGTAAAGATATTTCCAACTTTAAATTGCGCCGGGGCATGCCCATTGGCGTAAGAGTAACCCTCAGAGGGGAAAGAATGTATGAGTTTCTGGATCGTTTGGTATCGGTAGCCATTCCTCGTATACGCGACTTCCGCGGTATCAATGAGAAAGGTTTCGATGGCCGGGGAAATTATACCCTGGGTGTAACAGAGCAGATCATCTTTCCGGAGGTGCTCATTGACAAAGTGTCTAAAATTAATGGTATGGATATTACTTTTGTAACATCAGCCAATACCGATAAAGAGTGTCTGGCACTTTTAAAAGAATTTGGTTTACCATTCAAAAATCAAAAACAGTAAAATGGCAAAAGAATCAATAAAAGCGAGAGAGCGCAAAAGAGAGCGGCTTGTAGCTAAATATGCAGCAAAACGTGCAGAACTAAAAGAAGCCGGTGATTATATCGGACTTCAGAAATTGCCCAGGAATGCTTCACCCGTTCGTTTACACAACAGGTGTAAGCTCACCGGACGCCCTAAAGGCTACATGCGTCAGTTTGGTATTTCGCGTATCAACTTCCGCTTTATGGCTCTCGAAGGGTTGATTCCTGGAATAAAGAAAGCCAGTTGGTAAATTTAAGTCATTGAATAACAAACAATAAAGGATAAAATGGTAACAGATCCTATTGCAGATTACCTGACCCGGGTTCGTAACGCCGTAATGGCTAATCACCGGATTGTGGAGATACCTTCCTCAAACATGAAAAAGGAAATAACTAAAATTCTGTTTGAAAAAGGTTATATCCTGAATTATAAATTCGAGGATGACATTTTTCCAGCCACCATTAAAATTGCGCTGAAGTATCATCCCGTTAGTAAGCTGTCAGCCATATCGAAACTGGAACGGGTCAGCAAACCGGGATTGCGCCGGTATGTTAATGCTGAGAACCTTCCGCGGGTTTTGAATGGGTTGGGAATTGCTATTCTTTCTACCAATCGTGGACTGATGACCGATAAGGAAGCCAGAACACAGCAGATAGGTGGTGAGGTTTTGTGTTACATTAGCTAAATTGAGAGAGGAGAAAAACCCATGTCAAGAATAGGAAAAATGCCCATATCGTTGCCTTCAGGAGTTCAGGTCTCTGTATCTGATGGCAATATGGTAACGGTAAAAGGAAAACTGGGAGAACTTTCCCAGCAGTTGGATCCACTGGTGGAAGTAAAAGTGGATGATGGCATAATGCATGTTAACCGCATTAACGAAACCCAGGATGCCAGAGCAAAGCATGGTTTGTACCGTTCATTGCTCGACAACATGGTAAAAGGGGTTTCTGAAGGTTATACCATTGTTCAGGAATTGGTTGGTGTTGGTTTTAAGGCGAGCGCTGCCGGCAATATACTGGAGCTTTCGCTTGGTTACTCCCACGGTATTTTTATTGAAATGCCACCCGAAGTTAGTGTAGAAACATTAACAGAAAGGGGAAAAAACCCCATCATCACTTTAAAATCTTTTGACAAACAACTCATCGGGCAGGTGGCGGCTAAAATCCGTTCGCTTCGCAAACCCGAGCCTTATAAAGGAAAGGGTATCCGTTTTATGGGTGAAGAGATTAAGAAGAAAGCCGGTAAATCAGCTTCAGAGAAATAATTTTTAACATAAACCTTCCCGGAAACGGGATAAACTCCTCATAATAGGATGGCTATTAAGAACAAAAAGGAATACAGAAGGCACAGGATTAAGCTGAGAGTCCGGAAGGTGATTTCCGGTACGGCTGATCAGCCGCGGTTGACCGTATTCAGAAGCAATAAGCAGATTTATGCTCAGATCATCAATGATCTGGAAGGCACAACACTGGTTTCTGCATCGTCGAGAACTCCGGAAGCCTCACAGGAACCCATGGCAAAGATAGCTCAGGCCAAGATGGTTGGTCAGCTTATTGCCAAACGTGCCCTGGAAGCAGGCATTGAAAAAGTTGTTTTCGATCGTAACGGTTACTTATATCATGGTAGAATCAAATCCCTGGCAGAAGCTGCAAGGGAAGGAGGCCTTAAATTTTAAATGGAAATGGCAAACGTAAACGTAAAAAGGGTTAAATCCAGCGAAATAGAGTTCAAGGACAGGCTGGTTAGCATCCAAAGGGTTACCAAAGTAACCAAGGGAGGCCGTACTTTTAGTTTCTCAGCAATTGTTGTGGTAGGTAATGAAAATGGTGTAGTTGGGTATGGATTGGGTAAAGCCAAGGAAGTTACCTCAGCCATTGCCAAGGGTGTGGATGATGCCAAGAAGAACCTGGTAAAGGTACCCGTACTTAAAGGAACCATTCCTCATGAGCAATTGGGCAAATTTGGTGGTGCTCTTGTATTTATCAAACCAGCTACTCCTGGTACCGGTGTTATTGCCGGTGGAGCCATGCGGGCTGTTCTTGAGAGTGTTGGTATTACTGATGTTCTGGCCAAGTCAAAAGGTTCATCCAACCCGCACAGTGTGGTAAAGGCAACCATCGATGCATTGGTTAGATTGCGTGATGCCCATGCAGTTGCTCAACAGCGCGGTGTGGACCTGAACAAGGTGTTCAACGGATAATGTTAACCCGAAAAAAAATTGCACGGATGAAAAAGCTAAGAGTTACCCAGATCAGAAGCGGCATTAACCAGCCGGAGCGTCAAAAACGTACCCTTCAGGCGTTGGGAATAAAACGGGTAAACCGACCCATCGAAGTTACGGCTACCCCTCAGATTGAAGGGATGATCGCTAAAATCAACCACTTATTGAAAGTTGAAGAAATTTAATTCATACACGACATTAATTACGAAACTATTATGGATCTAAGCAATCTTAAACCAGCACAAGGCGCTGTTAAAAAGACCAAACGGATTGGACGCGGGCAGGGCTCCGGAAGAGGTGGTACTGCTACCCGTGGGCATAAAGGTGCCAAATCACGTTCCGGATATAGCCGTAAGCTTGGTTTTGAAGGCGGTCAGATGCCTCTTTACCGTCGCGTACCTAAATACGGATTTAAAAATATTAACCGTGTTGAATACCGAAGCATTAACCTTGATGTTATTCAGTCGTTAATATCCGATAAAAACATTGAAGTTATTGATATAGATGTACTGATTGAAAATGGCATGGCTTCCAAAAATGACCGTATTAAGATACTTGGTCGTGGCGAACTTAACGCCAAAGTGGATATCACAGCACATGCTTTCTCGGCATCAGCAATCAAAGCTATTGAATCAAAGGGTGGTCAGGCCACAAAAATCTAAACGGTAAATGAAACGATTTATTCAGACCATAAGGAATATCTATAAGATTGAAGACCTGAGAAAGAGGATTACGTATACCATTGGTATCGTCTTGCTTTACAGGTTGGGTTCTTATGTGGTACTTCCGGGGGTAGACCCAAACCAACTGGCCAATCTACAGAATCAAACCAGTAGTGGATTGCTTGGTTTGCTCAATATGTTTTCAGGGGGAGCATTCTCGAATGCATCCATTTTTGCGCTGGGTATCATGCCTTATATTTCTGCATCTATTGTTGTTCAGCTTTTGGGAATGGCCATTCCATATTTCCAAAAGTTACAGAAAGAGGGAGAGAGCGGAAGAAAGAAAATCAATCAGATCACCCGTTATCTTACGGTGCTCATTACCGGTTTTCAGGCTCCCGGCTATATTGCCAATCTTATTTCACAATTGCCTGCCCAGGCAATTACTCCATTTGATCCGGCAGTTACCTCCCCAAGCACCTTCTTTTGGGTGTCCTCGGTAGTTATTCTAATTTCAGGAACACTCTTTGTAATGTGGCTGGGTGAGCGCATCACCGATAAGGGCATTGGAAATGGAATTTCGCTCATCATTATGATTGGAATTATCGCCCGATTGCCTTTTGCTTTGTTTGGTGAACTCATTTCACGTATGGAGCAGAAAGGTGGTGGTTTGGTTATCTTTATTGTTGAGCTTGCTGTTCTTGTAGGGGTTATTCTTATTAGTATTCTGCTGGTGCAGGGTACGCGGAAAATTCCGGTGCAATACGCCAAACGTATTGTTGGAAATAAACAATATGGCGGCGTGAGACAGTACATTCCACTTAAAGTAAATGCTGCCGGTGTAATGCCTATTATCTTTGCTCAGGCCATTATGTTTTTGCCTTTAACCCTTGCAGGTTTTGCTTCATCTGAATCACTATCAGGGTTTGCGGCTGCTTTCACGAACATTCACGGTTTTTGGTATAACTTTGTTTTCGCACTGATGATTATCATTTTCACCTATTTCTATACCGCCATCACCATCAACCCAAATCAGATGGCAGAGGATATGAAAAAGAACAACGGATTTATTCCGGGGGTGAAACCGGGTAAACGAACCGCGGAATTTATTGATCAGGTGATGTCGCGCATTACGCTGCCAGGATCTCTTTTCCTTGCATTCGTAGCCATTATGCCGGCGCTGGTCAGCCAGATTGGCATTACTGCACAGTTTGCGCAGTTTTACGGGGGTACATCACTGCTTATTCTGGTTGGGGTAGTACTCGATACATTGCAACAAATTGAAAGTCATCTTTTGATGCGTCACTATGACGGACTGACCAAGTCAGGCAGAATCAAAGGACGTTCTTCAATGAATATGGGCTAAAAGCTCCATTGATCTAAAAAATAATGATCCATTACAAGTCAAACGAAGAGATTGAATTATTACGACTGAGTTCTTTACTTGTTGGTAAAACCCTGGCCGAAGTGGCTCGTCACATTAAACCTGGCGTAACCACTCAGGCGCTCGATCAGGTAGCGGAAACCTTTATCCGTGACCATAACGCAATACCTGCCTTCAAAGGATATGGAGGTTTCCCGGCTACACTATGTGTGTCGGTGAATGATGTGGTGGTTCACGGCATTCCGGGCGATCAGATTTTGCAGGATGGAGATTTGGTTTCAGTGGATTGTGGCGTAATACTGAACGGCTTTGTAGGCGATTCTGCCTATTCTTTTCCGGTAGGAGAAGTAGCAGAAGAAATCAGGCTGCTGATGGAGCGCACCAAGGAATCTTTGTATCTGGGTATCCAGGCAGCAACTGCCGGTAAGCGGATTGGAGACATTGGTTTTGAAATTCAAAACTATGTTGAGCAGTTTGGTTACAATGTGGTACGGGATTTGGTGGGTCATGGGGTTGGCAGGCATTTGCACGAAAAACCGGAAGTGCCTAATTACGGCCGCCGGGGAACCGGAACCTTGCTTAAGCCCGGTTTGGTCATATGTATTGAACCCATGATTAATCTGGGTACACGTAGCGTAATCCAGGATAAGGACGGATGGACCATCCGAACCGCAGATGGAAGACCTTCGGCACATTATGAACATGCCGTAGCCATTAAGGAAGGGACAACAGAAATACTCTCCTCGTTTGAGGAAATTGAGAAAGTACTTGAATCAACACATTAAATTGAATTATATGGCGAAACAAATTTCGATAGAACAAGATGGAACCGTTACCGAATCATTGGGCAATGCCATGTTCCGTGTTGAACTGGAGAATGGACATATCATCACCGCTCACATCTCAGGTAAAATGAGGATGCACTACATCAAAATTTTACCCGGTGATAAAGTGAAACTTGAAATGTCGCCATATGACCTCACCAAAGGCCGAATAATTTTCAGATACAAATAATAAACCATCTTGTAAAATGAAGGTAAGAGCATCAATCAAAAAAAGGACACCAGAGTGTAAGATTGTCAGAAGGAAGGGCCGATTATACGTAATCAACAAAAAGAACCCTAAATTCAAACAAAGACAAGGATAACCGAGTTTAACAAACAAGAAACCAATATATGGCACGTATTGCTGGTATTGATATACCGAAAAATAAAAGAGGCGAAATAGGATTAACCTATATTTTTGGAATTGGCAGGAGTTCTGCTCAGCAAATTCTCAGAGAAGCCGGTGTGGACGTTAATAAGAAAGTTCAGGATTGGGACGATGATGAACAAAATGCCATACGTACAGTGATCAACGATCACTTTAAGGTGGAAGGTGCATTGCGTACTGAGGTACAAACCAACATCAAGCGATTGATGGATATAGGTTGTTATCGCGGAGTGCGTCATCGTTTGGGTTTGCCCCTTCGTGGACAGAGCACAAAGAATAATGCCCGTACCCGTAAAGGACGGAAAAAGACGGTTGCCAATAAGAAAAAAGCAACCAAAGGTTAATACCTGAAGGGATAACCTAAGTTTAACACAAAGAATTGTCGAAAAAATACTGTTATGGCAAAAACTGCTAAAACATCAAAAAAGAAAGTTGTTAAGGTTGATCCGATAGGTCGGGCATATGTGTCTGCCTCTTTTAACAACATCATCATCTCCCTTACCAATAATACAGGTCAGGTGATCAGTTGGGCATCAGCCGGAAAAATGGGCTTCAGGGGTTCGAAAAAGAACACTCCCTATGCTGCTCAGATGGCTGCCACTGAATGTTCCAAAGTGGCCTATGATATGGGATTGCGTAAGGTAAAGGTATTTGTTAAGGGGCCCGGTTCAGGCCGTGAATCCGCCATCCGTACCATTCACTCTTCAGGCATTGAGGTGATGGAAATTATGGATGTAACTCCTTTGCCACACAATGGGTGTCGTCCTCCCAAACGCAGAAGGGTATAATTTTTCCCTTTTACGGAGCTTTGTGCTGTTGCCGTGAGGTTTTCAGCATAGCCCCAGGAGATTTAAAGTAAAACACTGACAAAAAATAAAAAGTAATTATGGCCAGGTACACAGGTCCAAAAACCAAAATTGCACGCAAATTCAAAGATCCGATTTACGGACCGGATAAGGCTTTTGAAAAAAAGAACTACGGACCGGGAATGCACGGAAATTCGAAAAGGCGTAAAAAGCTTTCAGAATATGGTATTCAGCTTCAGGAAAAGCAGAAAGCCAAATATACCTATGGTATTCTTGAAAAACAATTTAAGAATATCTTCCATAAAGCCAGTCGCAAAAAAGGCGTTACCGGAGAAATTTTGCTTCAACTCATTGAGATGCGTCTCGACAACGTAGTATATCGTTTGGGTATTGCTCCCAGTCGCAGTGCTGGTCGACAATTGGTTTCACATCGCCACATTACCGTAAATGGTTCGGTGGTAAATATCCCCTCCTATGAATTGAAAGTAGGTGATGTTATTGCAGTGCGCGAAAAATCAAAATCATTGGAATCTATTCAGGATTCACTTTCAGTTCGTCGCAATACCTATCCCTGGTTAGAGTGGGACAGCAATCTGCTGACCGGGAAATTCGTGAGTCTTCCAACTCGTGAAGATATTCCGGAAAACATTAAGGAGCAGCTCATAGTGGAGTTGTACTCGAAATAACGATTGCAGTTTAATTTTTTTTTACGTAAGAGCAAGAGTTTATGGCTATATTAGCATTTCAAAAGCCTGAAAAGGTGATCATGGTCGAAGCTGATGATTCAAAAGGTGTTTTTGAATTCCGGCCTCTCGAACCCGGGTTTGGTATTACCATTGGCAATGCCCTGAGAAGAATATTACTTTCATCGCTCGAAGGTTATGCAATAACTTCACTGAGAATTGAAGGTGTTGACATGGAGTTCTCTTCGGTGAAAGGTGTAGTGGAAGATGTTACCGACATTATCCTTAATCTGAAAAAAGTGAGGTTTAAGCGATTGCTTGATTCAGATACCTCTGAAAAAGCACGCCTCGTAATTTCGGGCCAGAATGTGTTTAAGGCCGGTGAAATGAATAAGTTCCTGTCGGTATTTCAAGTGCTTAATACCGAAGAGGTAATCTGCCATATGGAGTCTTCAGTGAAATTGATCATCGACATTACGGTTGATAAAGGCAGGGGGTATGTGCCGGCAGAAGAAAATAAACAACCCAACGCTCCATTGAATACCATTGCGATCGACTCCATTCATACACCCATAAAGAACGTAAAATTTACCATCGAGAATTTCCGGGTTGAGCAAAAGACTGACTACGAAAAATTAATTCTTGAACTGGTTACTGATGGTTCCATAAATCCTAAGGATGCTTTGAAAGAGGCTGCCAAAATCCTGATCCATCACTTTATGCTCTTCTCTGACGAGAAAATTACTCTTGATACGGAAGAAAAAGCTGTTGCCGAAGAGTTTGATGAAACATCATTGCATATTCGTCAGTTGCTCAAAACCCGATTGGTAGATATGGACCTTTCGGTTAGGGCGCTCAACTGTCTGAAGGCTGCCGACGTGGAAACCCTTGGTGAGTTGGTGTCATACAATAAAAATGACCTATTAAAATTCCGTAACTTTGGTAAAAAGTCGCTCACTGAACTGGAAGATTTGGTGAAGGCAAAGAACCTGGAGTTTGGGATGAACATTGCAAAATATAAACTTGATAAGGATTAATTGAAATGAGACACGGAAAGAAATTCAATCACCTTGGAAGGACGAGCGCCCACCGGAAAGCCATGCTGTCGAATATGGCGACCTCGCTCATTCTGCATAAACGCATCAACACTACGCTTGCCAAAGCTAAGGCATTGCGTACCTATGTTGAGCCCCTGATTACCTGCTCAAAAGATGATTCTACACATTCACGCCGTATTGTTTTTAGCTATTTGCACAGTAAGGAAGCGGTAACTGAGCTTTTCAGAGAAGTATCGGTAAAGGTAGCAAGCCGCCCGGGAGGTTATACGCGTATCTTGAAAACCGGAAACCGTCTCGGAGATAATGCTGAGTTGTGTATGATGGAGCTGGTAGATTATAATGAAGTTATGCTGAGTGCCAAAGAGGGTGCAAAAGTTAAAACTACCCGCAGAAGTCGTTCAGCCAAAGCCAAAACAGGGGATAGTAAAGAAACTACACCAAAGTCTACACCTAAAGCTGATGTATCAGCCGCGGAACCTGTTGCCGGGAAACCTACTGATGAAGATAAACCGGCTCAGTCAGATGAAACCGGCGAAACAGATTCGGAGGGTACAGAACCTAAAGCATAGTTTTTATGCCAATAAATTGACCGGGGATGAAGTAGCTGATACTTTGTCCTCGGTCTGTTTTAAGATACACGAAAAGAATTAATTGTTTAACCTTTTAAAACAAAATATTATGAGTTCAATTCTGAATGTTTTTGCCCGGCAAATTCTTGATTCTCGTGGGAACCCTACGATAGAAGTTGATGTATACACCAGCAATGGAATTATGGGCCGGGCTGCAGTTCCTTCCGGTGCTTCTACAGGAGTGCACGAAGCGATGGAATTGCGGGATGGAGACGAGGCATATTATCTGGGTAAGAGTGTGAGAAAAGCCGTTAACAATGTAAACAAAGTTTTGGCCGAAGAGCTGAAAGGCTACCTGGTTTCTGAACAAAATGAGATTGATCACCGGATGATTGAAATTGACGGTACTCCAAATAAATCAAATATGGGTGCCAATGCAATACTTGGTGTTTCCCTGGCCGTTGCCAATGCGGCAGCGCAGGAGTCAAATCAGTTTTTGTTCAGATATGTAGGCGGTGTAAATGCCAACACTTTGCCTATCCCAATGATGAACATCATTAATGGCGGCTCACACGCCGATAATGCTATTGACTTCCAGGAGTTTATGATTATGCCCGTGGGAGCGCCTAATTTTTCGGAAGCTCTGCGTATGGGTACTGAAGTTTTTCATAACCTGAAATCAGTGCTTCAAAAATCAGGATACTCTACCAATGTGGGCGATGAGGGTGGCTTTGCTCCAAATCTTAAATCCAACGAAGAAGCCATTCAGGTTATCCTAAAGGCCATAGAGAAAGCTGGTTATAAACCCGGAGTAGATATATTCTTGTCACTCGATCCCGCATCTTCTGAATATTATCTGGAAGATGAAAAGGTATATCATCTGAAAAAATCAAGCGGTGATAAGCTTACCTCATCACAAATGGTAAGCTATTGGAAAGAGTGGACAGATAAATACCCCATCATTTCAATAGAAGACGGAATGGCCGAAGACGATTGGGATGGCTGGAAGGAAATGACGGATGTGATGGGCAAAAAGGTACAGTTGGTTGGCGACGATTTGTTTGTAACCAATTCAAAGCGTTTGCAGATGGGCATGGATAAAGGGGTGGCCAATTCAATACTCATTAAAGTAAACCAGATAGGTACACTCACCGAAACCATTGATGCTGTTAATCTGGCTTACCGCCATGGCTATACTGCTGTAATGAGTCACCGCTCAGGTGAAACTGAAGATACCACCATTGCTGATCTTGCTGTAGCTTTGAATACCGGTCTGATTAAAACCGGATCAGCCAGCCGCACCGACCGGATTGCCAAGTACAATCAACTGCTCCGTATAGAAGAAATTCTTGGATCGACTGCAAAATACCTCGGTAAAGATTTTAAATACGCAAAATAAATCTTGCTGAGTATAACATAATTATTCCCCGGTTTGTAATGAACCGGGGATTTTTTCTGCCGTTTTGTGCCTTACTAATTCGCTACAACAGCTTTCATCTGTTTGAATAAAATATTAATTATTATCCAAATCTCCATTTTACCTCAGGCTCAATAAATTGCTTTACGGATAACAACTTTTTATGTACCGTAAGTCAATGAGCGACATTGAGTGGCAACACAACCCTATTATAATCACGATTAAAGGTGAACATTGTGCCTTTCATCTTCAGAACTCCTTACCCCTCGC
>DHSR01000047.1:0-65433 GCA_002410555.1 Bacteroidales bacterium UBA5281
CAAAGACCAAAAGACCAAAGAACTTCGAGCTATGAACGCATACTTCTAACAAAAAGCATTACTAAATCTTCACTTAATACATCATATGCATTGTTTCCATCTGCATTAACCGTATCTTTGCAGTGGGATTCCATAATTATACATTTTTTGTTTGTTACCGAACTTAGATCGGCTGATTGTTTATTTTTGGAAAACCTACCTTCCGAATTGTTTCATTTAATTCCATACTAATTATGAAAAAACTTTTTACACTTTTATTTCTCTTTACTGCTTTGCTGGTCAAAGCGCAATACACTACTCCCGGTACTGGGGTTAACTGGAGCCTTGATGATTTGGTAACCAACTCCGAAGGCACCGTTATCTGGAATAGCGATCATTACGAAATTACCAATACGCTCACCATTTCGCCTCAGGATGCCATAAATATTCTTGGGGATGTTACTGTGCTATTTCACCAACTGGCCGGCATCGTTTCAGAAGGAACTCTTCTTATTGATGCTCCTGTACAATCTATATTTACTGCTCAGGACACCACATTGACTGCTGATCGATGGAGAGGGTTTAAATTGATTGATGGTCACGTGACACACATCAAAAATGCTACTTTCTCTTTTGGAGGAGGACTTAGGGTGCAAACCGGCACCTTTAGTATTGAAGGAAGCACCTTTTACAAGAATTTCTACAAGTCAGGTTCATCCGCTGGCTCCTATTCTTCTGCTGCAGCCCTCGATATCTCAGGTTATGCATCAGTAACCAATTGCAGCTTTATTCTCAACCAAAGGGGTGCCATTGCCTCGGGTTCGAATGTCGCATGTGCAGCCAATATTCGCAATAATTATATGTTTGGAAATACCACTGAAAATTCCAATCGCCCACAAATTAATATGGGCCCTTCAGGGGAAAATGACACTACTTTTATCATTGGAAATACCATTATTGGCAATGGTAGTACCAATTCAGGTGGAATCGCTTATTCTTCTCTGCTGGGCATGTCCGGTAACGTGGTTATTGATTCCAATTTAGTTGATCTTAACCGTTATGGCATTACCCTTACGGGAAGTCCGATAAACAGTGCCATCCGTTACAATACAGTGACCAACAATAACATACAGAATAATCCTGCCCTGGGTGGCAGTGGCCTGAATTTCACAGCCTCCTCTGCCTCCTCCAATCAGCAGGTAGTGGTAACCGGAAATACCATTACCGGCAACCTGTGGGGCATCACCATCATCGGTTATCCCCAGGTAAATATGGGCGATTCATCAGCCGCTACTTTTAACCCCGGTGGCAATGTTTTTGCTGACAATGGCAATGATGATATTGAGTTCTGTGATTTGTACAACAATGGCCCTGTGAATCAAATGGCCATGTACAATTGCTGGGGAGTAGCCACCCAGGATTCGGCCAGTATCGAAGGCGTGGTCGTCCATGTGGTGGATGATGAAACCCTGGGAAGGGTTAATTTTATGCCTTCATGTGCCTACGAAACTACATTTGTGGTTCAAAATGAGACCGGTAATTTACTCTCAGGTGTTGAAATAGCCATAGCAGACCTGGATGAGTCACTGTTTACGGATTCGGAAGGACAGGCATGGGAAATGCTTCCTCCGGGTGGATATACTTTTACCGCATCACTGGAAGGCTACAATGTGTATGAGGGCAGCTTTACAGTTATTCCTGGTGTAAATACAGTAAACATCACCATGAGTGAAATCATGTACCTGCTTACGTTCTATGTATATGATCAGGCTCAGGCTCCTGTTGCTGATGCCCAAATTGAGGTGGCTGCACAAACCCTGTTTACCGATGCTGGCGGATTGGCTTCGCTTGAACTGGGCAACGGGGAATATCCGTACGAAGTCTTAAAAGAAGGCTATTATAATGCCAATGGAACAGCTATGATTGCCAATGGCAATTCAGAAGTGGGTGTGGAACTGATTTCGCTTACTTCGCCTACATGGCTGCTTACCTTTACAGTTACTGATCCGGGAGCGACCCCTTTGGAAGGCGTGAGCATTGCCATCGAGGGACAGACTACCCCGCTGATTACCAACAATCAGGGTATAGCCGAAATTGAACTGCCTGATGGAATCTATACCTATACTGCTTCTCTGGAAGGATATATTTCTGCCGGCGGCAACGCACAAATTAACGGTTCAGATACTTCCGTAAGCATAGAACTGCAGCCTGAAGCCCCAACCCTTTATATGGTAACTTTTATCGTGGACTCAAATACGGGCATAGTGGGTGGTGCTGAAATCATCATCAATGGCGATACCTTAACAACCAATGAGGAAGGCATAGCCACCATAGAACTTGCTGATGGCGAATATCCATACATTGCTACGGCTATTGATTATAGTGTAGAAGAAGGGGTAGTCGTTGTTGATGGCGCAGATGTGGAAGTACAGATATTCCTTTATACCGGAGTAAACAATGCACTGGCAGCAGTCCTAAAGGTTTATCCCAACCCGGTAACCGATCGCTTGTTCCTGGAAGGTGCCCCCATAGATGCAGCCGAAGTCTATTCCACAACCGGAAAACTACTGCTTCGCTTTGAGCAGGTGAATGGTTCTATTGATTTGCGTAATCTGGAGCAGGGAATGTACCTGATCCGGATGAAATCTCAGGGCCTGGTAACTACCCTGAGGGTGGTGAAGAAATAGGAAAGTATTATTAATTTGAAAAAAAGCGGAAAGGGAAACTTTTCCGCTTTTTGATTTACCAGAAATAAAGCAGGATGCTGCAGCCCCAACATAAACATTTTTGAATTTGAATTTTTTGATTCGGCCCTGACAGGAGCATTGGCTACCTGATGCTGACTATGGTTGAAACTGCCCGGTAATTGCCGGAAGAGACAATAACATGGTAAATTCCTGACTTATGATAATGCTCCATACGCCAGATTAATTTATTTGAACTAATTCCACGAACATTCAGCACTTCCTTTCCCCAAAAATCAATAATTCTAATGTTGAATGGATCATTCATTGTTTCAGGGAAAGTAAATAGTATATCTTCATTAAAAGGGTTGGGATAGCATTCGAAAGAAAAGTCAAGCGAAGGACTGTTAACTCCGGTAATTCCTGCCAGACTTTCGTAGACCCCAATATCAATCCGGGTGCCGGTTAGCCGTGGGTTACCGGCCAGGTCATTAACGGGTAACATCATGCCGGTAGTGTCGGGGTTCCCGGCGTTAATGCAGGGTGAATCATTATTCAGGGAATAGGGATGGGGGTGTAAACCGCTAAATCCGGGGATAGTGTCTATATTGTTTAAATAGGGTGAAACAAATCCGATTCCTCCGGTGCCTCCGAATGCCGCGGGGCCACCCTCCACATTGCAAAAATAAAACTCCGGGGCAGAGGAAACGTCCCAGATGTAAACCTGTGTTCCCGAAAATGCATGGTTACCGTAGATGATATTGTTAATCAGCACAGGTGCGGCGCTGTCGTTGCAATAGACTCCGCCACCATAAGAGTCAGAGGAGTTTTCGGTAATTGTATTGTTAATGCACAGGGGATTGGCCCTGTTGAATGAAATGGCGCCACCAAAGTAAACAGCGGTATTCCCGGTAAAGAGATTCCCTGCAACCGGACGCACCGGCGTTGACCTGAGGTAACCGAGTGCGCCTCCAAGACCACTTGAATTGTCCTTAAAAACAGATGATTGCAGGAGTACATCAGCATACTCCAGAGCCACCGCACCACCAATTCCGGTAGAACTGTTCTGGATGAAACTGCACCTCAGAATGTCAGCCACTGAATTTCGAAGGCAGACAGCCCCACCATACCCGGAAAGAGGCACAGGCGAACCGCAGAAATTGCCAATAAAGTTACAGTCCTTCATCAGAATATTGCACGAGTCGGCAAAAACAGCCCCACCCCATACATATGCCTGGTTGTTGATAAAATCACAATCAGAGAACCTTATCCGGTCAAATTGCCTGATGTTAAATGCTCCACCCATTTTTGCCAAAGAATCGCCAATAGCCTTACCATAGCTGAATATGCAATGGCTGAACAGAGAAGAGTCTGCCCATGGATTCGTATTTCTAAAATTGAATCCGTCCCATCCTCCCCGACCATTTTCCGGATTACTGAATCCGGCAGTATCAGAAACCGTGAATTCAATTGAATTCCCCTCAATTCCCAGCGCCAGAACAGTTCCGGCGACATCAAAACCATAAAAGCCTGTTGCAATAATTCTGCTTCCCGGTAAAAAAGTGAGTGTTCCGTTTTGAGGAATGGTAACATCCCCAGCTAAAAAAATGGTATCAGCTTCAAGTGTACCTGTCTGTTCTCCCTGAATGTATATGGTTTGGCTCATTGCAAAACCGGCGAACCAACTTTTCAAGAGGCAGGTAAACAGCAGACTTAAAATTAATCTTTTCATCAACGCAGGTTATCAGGAAATATACGGTTGAGCATGCAAAGATCATTTATTATTCCCGAAAACAGAGATATAATCCTGGTTTTGTTGGGGTACATGGAAAGGAAAAAGGCTTTTTGAGCGATAACAGGGTCTGTCGAATTTATTTCCTGGGTATAATGGCAGTGTTTTAGCCTTGTCGGCTATCCATTAAAAATATATGGCGCGGGAGAATTGAATGCAAAATCCGGTGACTAATACCTTTAAGCCGCCCGGGCTGATACGTACATGGGCATGATTTTGAAGGATAAGTGCCGAAAAACTTCCCTTGCTATAAAAATTATTTAATGGCTATATTCCCCTGGTTAATTGCAGGACCTGCCATTTCTCCTGAGACATTTATTGTCAGGGTTATTAATTTCAGCTGACTTGTTTTAAAGGTAAGGTGAAATAAAAAGTAGAACCTACCTCCTCTTTGCTTTCTAACCAGAGTTTCCCTCCCAGCATCTCCACATAGGCTTTTGAGATGGACAAACCCAGACCTGCGCCTTGTCGCGCCTGTGTATCAGCAATATCGGCCTGAATAAAACGATCAAATATGGCATATTGCCGGTGTACGGGGATGCCTATACCTGTATCTTTCACGTAAAATTCAATGAAATTGTCTTTTATATTGTAACCGAAATCAATTGACCCGGCATCGGTGAATTTAATGGCGTTTTTAATAAGATTGGTTAATACGGCATACAATTTTTCACTGTCGGTATCAAGCAGGGAGGTTTCTTTTGGAAGGGCTTTTGCGTAAGAGAACTTTAACCCTTTAGCCTCCAATTCATATTTAAATAAATTATATTGATAGTCTATGATTTCATTGATGTTTACTGTGGATTTTTTTATTTTCATCAATCCGGCTTCAATCTTGGAAAGATCAATAACATCATTGATGGTATTAAGCAAACGAAACCCACTCTGTTCAATAATATCAACGTATTCTTTTTGCGAAGCAGCAGACAGATTTGGTTCTTTAAGCAAATCGGCAAACCCAAGAATACCATTCATGGGTGTACGAATTTCGTGGCTCATATTGGCAAGAAATGCCGACTTAAGACGGTCACTCTCTTCTGCTTTTTCTTTTGCTTGAATTAACTCTATTTCTAAAAGCTTGTGTTTGGTGGTGTCGGTTCCAATACATGAAGCACCTACCACCTTACCTTTCTTAATAATTGGATTAAATGTAATTTGAAAGTAACGCAGGCTGCCATTACTCTAAAAGGCTTCCTCAATGGTGAATTGTTCATTGTTCAAAGCTTTATCGTAATGCGTTTTCCATTTTATCTTTTCTTCTGCTGCCATAAAATCTATAAGATTAAATCCCGGTTTGGGATTTATCTCAAAAGCCTCATAGATTAATGACTGACATTTTTTGTTTAGGTATAAAATTTCATATTTCCGGTTAAAGGCCCAGATACTGTTTTGAGTACCCTCAATTATGGCTGTAATATTTGCACTGTGTGTTTCGGCCAGTTCCTTTGCTATTAAAAACTCTAATGTACGCTCGCTGACTATTTTTTCAAGATTGTTATTTATGTCGGTCACGATCAATCTTTCCTGATCAAGTTTATGGTTCAGAACGAAACTTCGTCGGTTGTAAAATTCGATGTTATAGGCGCCCATCATGCCGATAATATTGGCACTGATAAAAAAGAAATTATTGGTAATAAGCGTAATATCCGGAGCCGGAACAAAATATACTGCTCCAATATTATAAATTATCAATACGGTCCATCCGCCGATAGTTGCCAGGAAAAAGCGAAGTTTTATGAGAAAATACCCTGCTGCAAGAACCAGCAACATGCCAGCATTATAACTATAATTTTCAGGTATCAGTAAGGTCATAAAACTGATACCAGCTCCACCAACAATAAAAGCGATTAAGAGTAAGGATTGCCATATTTTATAAAACAACCGGGTATAGGACATTACCAGCACGAATGTTAAGAGCGGTACAACAACTCCAAACCGGATAATATGAAGTAATCGGGCATGTTCAGGAAATAAACGCGCATCAAGATAACCAAAGATGCTATAAAGAGATATAATCAATACAAAAGCAAGCCTGAATTGAAACAGCGAGTCAATAAAATATTTTTCTCTGAACATTGCCTCTAACTTTCCGGGAAGATTCAGTGTCAGTTTATCATAGGCTATTTTCCAGGAGCGCATTGTAATTGTTTAAGACTTGTAAATAAGATGGTGAAGCTTGATAAAAAATCATTTCTAAAGATAAAAAGATACATAAACTTAAGGTGTTCATTGAATTACCTATTTAAAGCATGTACCATTTTTACTTTACTGCATTGGTATTTATGGTCTTTATGAGAAATTGTAATCCTTACTTACGATTTATGAACTACAATAAAACCAGAATCAGTTTCAAATAAAAGAGTATCCCCCAACAAACTCAATAGAATGAGCTATTTTTATTGGCACATATTCAATAAGACAAAAGCAGGAAGTCAGTTCTCAAAAGTGACCCATTTTTATTATGGAATAGCACCCATACCTTGTTTTCTATTGTTGGGTTGCATTGTGGAAACAACTGTTTTTTTTACTACCGGTTATGGCATATGTCAGGGTGTAATTTTGCCGATGAACCGGGCCGCATTGTTATCTACGACAGTAAAATCGGCTACATCAACGATACCATCACCATTAATGTCTTCTGAAAGATAACCAATGGCGAAGTTGGAGGAACGATTATCAAGGTTAGTGAAATCAGAGGTGTCCACAGCGCCATCCTGGTTTATATCGCCGGAGTATAGCAAATAATGTTCATCCTGTAGGAGAAGCTGATTACCATATACTTTTGTAGGATGATTGAAGGAATAGTTCACCGTAGACGATGAGAATGAAACGGGTTGTGCGGTGGTTATTTCAATGGAATTGCGGTGCTTGATGGTGAGGTAATAACTATCGGTGAGTCCGTTTGGAATATTTACTGATGTACTCCCATCCAGACTGAGCTGAATTTGCGAGGCCTCAAATTCAATCTGATTATAATTGTTTTTATTGCGCAATTGAATCACAATCACATCAGCAACCGAGCTGCCGAATTTATAACCATTTTCATCCAGGCAGGCACGCATTTGTCCATTACCAACATATAAACCTTCAATCAATAATGAATGAATGTTTAATACTTTATCTGATGGGCCCTCCTGGGTTAAAGTAACCACCACAGGTTCTGTACCTGAAGCCATGGTGGTTATATGCACTACCCTGGTTTGGGTCGTGTTTGCTCCAAAAACGGCAGTCATGGTAGCGTTACCACTGGCTTGTGGGGTTACCGAACACCAGGGTTGATCACTGCTTGCCACCCAATTGGTATTTGAGGTTACCTGATAATCAAAATGTTCAATATTAGAAGGCACAGTTTGCTGTTGGGGGCTTACTTCAAGGATAGGGCCACCCTGCTCATAGATAATCGCTGCATCAAAAATCTCATTTACAAACTGTGGAGCTATAAGTGCAGTGGCTGCAGCATTGGGATGGTTGTCGGTGGGACTTACACAGAGTGAAACGGGTGCAAATCCATTGGCATCAGCTATTTTGCGGAAATAATCAAAAACATAGACATTGGGCGGGAAGCTCCCAAATTGGGGGTCAAGCCCCATGGCCAGTGTGTCTTTTGCCCAGGTGCAGAATTCTTTGGCCCGGAAAGCCGCAGTGGCATTGGTGCTGGCGGCGCCCAGAGGTGCATTGGTCCAGATTACAAAATAGTTTTGCGGTCGCTGGCGCATCTCATTTACAATGTTGCGCCAGTGCCATTTGTAGTTATAGATGGTTTTGGCCTTTGGGGTAGCAGTATCAGAGGGTTGCCCAATACCGGTTATGGCTGAGGAGGGAAAGCAGGATTTAATAACTACAA
Organism: Bacteroidales bacterium UBA5281; assembly: GCA_002410555.1. Lineage (GTDB taxonomy): Bacteria > Bacteroidota > Bacteroidia > Bacteroidales > Lentimicrobiaceae > Lentimicrobium. The sequence continues at coordinate 8,300 of DHSR01000047.1, forward strand.
TGCGGTTATTATCCAGAATTGGCTGAATGTTGGCATTAGGATCAGCGTTTTTAAATATACGGTGCCAGCGTTCCCATTCATTTTCCCACGGATTTAACGGCCAGCCCTGCTCTGCCATGCTTACCGCATTGCTGCCGGTATAGCCATGGGCTGCATTATATTGCTGCATCTGGGCGGGAATGCTGGTAGAAGAGCCGTTTGGACCCCAAATGTTTTGCCCGGTAGAGTGGTGCAGGAATCTGCCGCTTCGAAATGAGGTTTGCGCAGAAACTAAAGTGGGTAAAATAAGCACAAGAGACAGGTATAGATATCTTTGCATGAGATGTATTTTAAGTGATTTAAAAAACCAGAGAGACAAGCCTTTGCACGAGGATAATTCGCGAAAACAATGAAGTAAATGGTGTTGAAATTCTCCGCATGGTCGTAAAATGCGGAAAATAAATGCAAATATAACTCATTTTAAAAATTTGTCAAGTGCTAAATGCATCAGAATGTGCTAATTATTTGTTAAATTTTGAAATTTACCCCCCTTTTATTAGATAATAATGGGAATTATTGATCCGGGAATTTTTATTTTATAAATCCGGCACTTTTTAAGTAATGAAATTGGCCCGTTCCCCGATTCTAATGATTCAAATGTAATTTATCAGTTTTCGCCTGCGAATCTAATGTTTGTTTGCTGCATGAAGATAAATCTAAAAATTTTACACATCATATGGTCTTGTTTTACATGCTCTTAGAGCTTAATGTTCATAATTAATTAATAAAAAGCATTGACTTTCTGCATATTTTCAGTATATTTGTTAAACATAAGATGACATGACCGATGTATTTCGGTTGGCAAATTAAGGCATTTGTATAGCAGACTCCTGATACCGACAATTCTTATGATGACATTTACTGTCGTCCTGTTGCTGGTGCATGCTCTTGCGAACAATAGAGCGTCTCCCCTGGTTCAGCACGTTTATAATCCCCTTGACTATCCGCTATCTGAAGGTGATATTGTTTTTAGAAAAGGACAAAGTCTGGTCAGTAACCTGGTATTACTCAATGACCGTTCCACCGATTTTTCTCATGTGGGTATAGTTTGTAAACTTAATGGAGAAAGTCACATCATACATGCTGTACCCGGAGAACCAGACGCTGAAGGCAAGCAAGTGATAAAATGCGACAGCCCTGAAGAGTTTTTTAACCCTCATAAAGCTCAAAAATTCGCAATTGCCAGATTAAAACTTGCTTCAGAAACATTGAGACATAAGGCTGCAACAACTGCCATTGAATATTTCAGACAAAAACTTCCTTTTGATGGTGCCCTGGACTTTAAAACTGATGACAAACTCTATTGCACCGAGTTGGTGTGGAAGGCCTGGCTCAAGGCAGGCATCAATATAACCCAAAATCAATTTCAACCGCTTAAATTTAACGTAGTGAATGATAGTATCATTTTACCGGGTCATATCTTTCACAGCCCTTTAGTTACGCAAATTTACCCTTAATTATAAACCTTAAAACAAAAAACGATGAAGAAAAAATTAAGCGTAATTGGATTATTGGTCATGATGATGGCCATTGGATCAATGATGATTTCATGTGGTGGTGGAAAAAGTACGCCATCCAAGGCTGCCCTCGCTTTTACCGAAAACATTGAAAAGGGCAACTATGATGCTGCTTTCAATATGCTGCAGGGAGCAGATGAAGCTACTGCCGAAGAAGAAGAAAAAATAAAAGCATTTTTAAGTGAGAGCCACAAAGAAATGAAAAACAAAGGAGGCATCAGCAACAAGGAAGTACTTTCGGAAACCCTGAGTGACGATGGCACAACTGCTAATGTGGAGATGAAAGTTACTTATGGTGACGGCACAACCGATGAATCGGACACAAAACTGGTAAATATGGACGACGGCTGGAAAATAAGCATGGAGAAATAGCGGTACAATTGCAAATATGATTTGTAATTGAAAGGGGATTTAATCTGTTATCCAATGGGCAGATTATTTCCTCTTTTCTATATCTATCAGATTTCACCTTCAATATTCCTTTTTTTTATTAGTTTTACCACCTGTTATTCATTAACACCTTTCAGGTATGCATGAAGATTTAATGCTTCTTGACCACATCCGGTTGAACTTTAGCCCTGCCAGCCTGCATCTGATGAACATCACCATTGGATTTATTATGTTTGGGGTAGCCCTTGAAATCCAATGGAAACAATTCAGGAACATATTACTCAATCCGCGGAAAATTTTAATTGGACTGCTTTCTCAATTCTTTCTGCTTCCTGCAGTAACTTTTGGGTCGGTGCTCTTATTTGGTAAATTCATTACCCCTTCCGTGGCATTTGGCATGTTGCTGGTAGCCTCCTGCCCGGGAGGAAATGTGTCGAACTATATTTCAAGTGTGGCAAAAGTAAATGTGGCGCTTTCGGTAAGCATGACAGCCGCCGGCACCGTGCTTGCAGTCATCATGACTCCATTTAATTTTGCGTTCTGGGGAAAGCTATATTCGGCCACTTCCCCTTTGTTGAGGCCTATACACATTGATGTAGGTGACATGTTCCTGACTGTTGTTATGCTTCTGGGGCTGCCGGTAGCCGCCGGGATATTTTTCTCCAGGAAATGGCCCAACCTTACCCAGCGCATTGTAAAACCGGTGAAACAACTTTCACTACTTATTTTTGTGTTGTTTATTGTTATGGCATTCCGCAACAATTACAGCTATTTTATCAAATACATCAACTGGATACTTATTATTGTGCTGGTGCACAATTCACTGGCACTGTTAACCGGTTATCTCACGGCATCGGCTTTTAAACTTCCACGCATCGATCGCCGCACCATATCTATTGAAACAGGTATACAAAACTCCGGACTGGGGCTGGTGTTGCTCTTTAATCCCAAAATTTTCCCACCAGAAATCAACATGGGGGGTATGGCCTTTATTGCTGCCTGGTGGGGCATCTGGCACATCCTTTCAGGGCTTACACTCGCGTCATTCTGGTCGAAGGTAAGACCATTAAAGAAAATCCCTGTAGAAGCCTGAGTAAGGACAACCGCCCGTAATGAAAAAGAAAGCTCCTGTTATGGTGCCCCGAAATATTTCCCGGACCTCCCCGGGATACTTGCTATTATATGGGGTGGCAAAAATTTTTTTCAGGTTGTTTTACCGTCGTTTTATTGTACTTAACCGTAGTTTTGTTCCCCACGGCGAGCAATTGATTTATGCATCCAACCACCAGAATGCCTTGATGGATGCCCTGGCCATGCTTTTTGCAGCACGCAGACCCGTAGCTTTCCTGGCCCGGGCTGATATGTTCCAAAAACCTTTCGTTGCCAGCCTGCTCCATTTTTTAAAAATAATGCCAATTTTCAGACCACGCGATGGTATGGAGAATATGGATGCCAATTATGAAGTTTTTCAGGCAACAGCCCGTTTGTTAAAAACAGGTATGCCCATTGCACTTCTGCCGGAGGGTACACACAGCCCGATAAAAAAATTGCAGCAACTAAAAAAGGGAGTGTGCCGCATCGCATTTCAGGCAGCCGAAGCCCAGCATTTTGAAGCTGATATTTATATTATACCCACCGGAATTGATTTTACCAGCTATTCCAGGGCAGGCACAGATTTATTGCTTATTTACGGCCCTCCTATAAATGTCGCTCAATATTATCCGCTCTACCGCGAGAATCCTCAAAAAGCCATCAATGCACTTATTCAGCATCTGGCTGATGAAATCAGAAAACTGATGATTCATATTGAAGATGAGGCCAATTATACAACCATTCAACATGTAATTTCCCTGTTTGCTTCGGATGATAAGCGCTATGCCAACTTCATGAAGGCCCGTAAAATTATTCATCTGTTGCACAAAAGCCCCGACAAAGTGGTAAGAATGAATGCCCTAACGGAACTTATTGATGCTTACCAGCAACTGCTCTATGCCGGCGGATTCAGGGACACGAACGTGAGAAAGTCGTACTCTTTTCCGGCCTTAATGCTCCGGCTGATAATGGCGTTACTGGTGCTTCCATTTGCTCTTGCTGGTGCAATAATCAATTATATTCCCTATAAGTTTCCCACACTTATTTCAAAAAATGTAAAGGACAAGCAATTTGTAAGTTCCGTAAATTATGGGGTCGGACTGGTTGGCTTTCTGCTTTGGTATATAACTCTGGCCATCATTGTATTAGTGAGCTTTAAGTCTGTTCTGGTGCTTTTATTGCTACCGCTTGCTGCCGCCCTTGGCCTGTTTGCCTTTTATTATTATCTCGCTTTAAAGAAATTGAAAGGCGGTTTTAATTATTTCCGCTTCCGCAGATATAATCCTGCCGGGCATCATCATCTCCTTCGGATCAGAGATGCCATTATTGCACTCGTTCCCACCGAAAATCTGAAAAAAGAATAATAGAATTATTTCTTTTGCTCAATGCATTTCCGTCCTTAAACTCCTGAGTGCACGGATTAAGCTGAGCATACTCTTCACTGGAAAATAATCCACCAATTTGTAACTTTTTAAGAGTTAAAACATCAAATGTGTGGTTGCACGTTGCCGCACAGCCATTGTTGCAAAACCGGACAACAAAAGGAAGGGTAGCCCGCGAATACGAAAGCTTTGTGCCTGTTATTCAACACTTTGCAATACTGGCACAATTCCTGTCATTACAGGGAAAAATACTGAATAATCACGACTAATTTTGAACGATGATACGTCTTACCAACATTCACAAATCTTATGTTACCGGCAGCAACTCCCTGCATGTGCTAAAGGGTATTGATCTGAAGATAGAGCAAGGTGAATTTGTTTCCGTCATGGGATCTTCGGGTTCCGGTAAGTCTACCCTGCTGAATATATTGGGAATTCTCGACAATTATGATTTAGGAGATTATTATCTTGATGGTACCCTCATCCGCAGTCAAAGTGAAACCAGATCAGCGGCTTTACGAAACCGTTATATTGGTTTTGTTTTTCAATCGTTTAATCTTATCTCCTTTAAAAATGCACTGGAAAATGTGGCTTTGCCGCTGTATTATCAACAGGTGCCGCGCAAGAAACGCAACCGCATCGCCCTGGAATATCTGGAGCGCATGGGTTTGAAGGATTGGGCAGAACATATGCCCAATGAACTTTCGGGAGGACAAAAACAACGCATCGCCATTGCCCGGGCAATGATTTCAAAACCGAGAGTAATTCTGGCCGATGAACCTACCGGGGCGCTGGATACCGCCACCTCTTACGAAGTAATGCAACTCATTAAAGAAATCAACACAGAAGGCATAACCGTAATCCTGGTAACCCATGAAAATGACATTGCACATATGACCAAGCGCATTATCCGCCTCAGAGACGGGCTGATTGAAAGTGAAGTACTTAACGGTAAACCTCCGATAATAAACTAATCAAAAACCTACTCCATGTTTGACCGCGATAAATGGCAGGAAATTTTCAGTACCATAAAAAAGAACAAGCTCAGGACCTTCCTGACCGGTTTTAGCGTGGCCTGGGGTATCTTTATGCTTATTATACTGCTGGGGTCAGGCAAGGGCCTGCAAAACGGAGTAAGCAAAGAATTTGATTCATCAGCAACCAATACCATCTGGGTTTGGAGTGGACAAACCAGCCTGCCCTACAAAGGCATGAAACCGGGCAGAAATATTCAGCTCGAGAACAAGGACTACGATGAAGTAAAAACATCTGTAAAAGGTATTGATAAAAGTTCTTCACGTTATAACATTTGGGGAAATAACATTCTTTCGTACAAGAAACAAAATGGCAGCTTCAACATCAGAAATGTGTATCCCGACTATGCCGACATCGAAAAGCTCGTTATTGTTAAAGGTAGGTTTATTAATCACCCTGACATTGAGCATTATAGAAAAGCCACCACCATCAGCACACAGGTAGAAGATGCCTTGTTTAAGGGGGAAGACCCCATTGGAAAGTACATCAATGTAAATGGTGTGCCTTTTAAAGTAGTGGGTATATTTACCGATGATGACAGCCGCGATGACAACATGCGCACCATCTATTTGCCTATCTCCACTGCACAGCGTGTATTTTCAGGCGACAACCGCATCAATACCATTGCCATAACCGTGGGTGATGCCTCGGTGACTGAAAGCAAGGAAATTGAAAAGGAAGTACGTACAAAACTGGCTACATTACACAAATTTGATCCAGAGGATCCCCGGGCCATTTTCATCTGGAACAGTTTAGAAGAATTTCAAAAATTTATGCGCTTGTTTGCCGGCATTCAGTCGTTTATCTGGATCATTGGTTTCGGAACCATTGTTGCCGGCATTGTTGGTGTAAGTAACATTATGATGATTGTTGTGAAGGATCGCACCAAAGAAATAGGCATACGCAAAGCAATGGGCGCTACCCCTTTCAGCATCGTAAGTCTCATTCTTCAGGAAGCGGTATTGATTACCTCTTTTGCCGGTTATATCGGATTGGTTATGGGGGTGGTGGTACTCGAAACCGTGGGAAAAAACATCGAATCAAAGTTTTTCTCTCAACCTTCCGTTGATTTGCAAGTTGCAGTTTATGCTCTGGTGCTGCTTGTATTTTGTGGTGCACTGGCCGGATTTATTCCAGCCAGACGGGCAGCAGCCATAAAACCAATCGAGGCACTCAGGGATGAATAACTTTTACAAAACAAGTAATCCATAAATAAAATGTTTGATCTGGACCGCTGGCAGGAAATAATGAGTACACTGAAGAAAAACAAGCTTCGCACCTTCTTCACAGCATTTGGTGTTTTCTGGGGTATATTTATGCTCGTAATCATGCTGGGTTCAGGTACCGGATTAAAAAATGGGGTAACCAGTGATTTTGGTGACTTTGCTACCAACAGCGTATTTATGTGGAGCCGCACCACCACCATGCCTTACAAAGGGTTTCCACGCGGACGCCGGTTTAATTTCAGAAATGATGATATTGCTGTGCTGAAACGGGAAATTCCGGAAATTGATATTCTATCACCCCGTAATCAGGGTGGAGGACGCCGCGAAGGCAACAATGTGATCAGGGGCTACAAATCAGGTGCGTTTTCTGTTATGGGCGATTATCCCGAATGGAACCTTATTGATCCGGTAAATATTTTGAACGGGCGCTTTTTAAATCATGCCGATATCACTGAAAAACGCAAAGTGGCAGTCATTGGAAATAAAGTTCATGAAGTTCTGTTCAGGCCCGGTGAAGATGCCATTGGTCAATACATTCAGATTCAGGGCATTTTCTTTCAGGTTATCGGAGTGTTTAAACCCGGACAGTCGGGAGTGGGTTTTGGAGGTGACAAGGAACAAACAATTTTTATTCCCCTCACCACTTTTCAGCGTATCTATAACTGGGGCGACATCATCGGTTGGTTTGCCTTTACATCCAAACCCGGCGTGCCTGCATCACTGGTTGAAGAAAAAGCTGCTGCATTACTTAAACGCCGTCATTCGGTTTCCCCTCAGGACACCCAGGCTTTAGGCTCGTTTAACCTTGAAAAAGAATACAATCAAATGAATGGTTTGTTTCAGGGCATCAATGGTTTGATATGGGTGGTGGGTATAGGTACCCTGTTGGCAGGCGTAATCGGTATAAGCAACATTATGCTGGTAATTGTGAAAGAACGCACCAAAGAAATCGGAATTCAACGTGCCATTGGCGCAAATCCCTGGAACATCATCAGTCAGATCATGACTGAATCGGTATTCCTTACCGTATTTGCCGGATACGTTGGGTTGGTAATCGGCGTGGGTATCCTTGAAGTGGTAAATAACCTGTTATCAGCCACCGGGGAAAGTTCAAATATGTTTAAAAATCCGAATATTGATTTTAATATGGCCATTACCGCCCTGGCAATCCTGGTTTTTTCAGGAGCTGTGGCAGGATTGATTCCGGCCCGTAAAGCGGTAAGCATCAAGCCCATTGATGCACTCAGATATGAGTAACTTTAATTTCAACTAACTAAAGATCAACTTAAAATGAAAAAGGCATTTAAGATTTTAATCGGCGCAATTATACTGTTCATTTTTGCAGGAACCATTGTGTACCTGTATAGAAAATCTCAGGCAAAGCCAGTAGTTTTTGAGACCTCGGTGGCAACGGTTACCAATATTATAAAGAAAACAGTAGCTACAGGAAAAATTGTTCCACGAAAGGAAATAGAGATAAAGCCAAGAATTTCGGGCATTATTGCGGAGATTTATGTAGAGGCTGGCGATAAGGTAAAAGTTGGGGATATGATTGCCAAAATACGTATAATTCCAAATATGATCAACCTGAATGAAGCTGAATCGCGACTTGACCGGGCCAGAATCAGTCTGGAAGATGCCAGTATGAATTACGATAGACAAAAAACACTTTTTGAAGGCAAGGCCATCGCAGCGGCTGAACTTCAGAATTATGAGGTGGCCCTGAAAAATGCACGGCAGGATGTAATTACAGCCGAAAACAACCTCCAACTGATCCGTGAAGGCATAACCCGTAGTGCCGGCTCAGCCAGTAATACCATCATTCGCTCCACCATTGCAGGCATGGTACTTACAGTGCCCGTGGAAGTGGGCAACTCAGTAATTGAAAGCAATACCTTTAATGATGGAACTACCATTGCCACTGTTGCCGATATGGGCGAAATGATCTTTAAGGGAAAAGTGGATGAATCCGAAGTGGGTAAACTACACGAAGGCATGGGACTAAACCTCACCGTGGGTGCCATTGATACAGAAAATTTCTCGGCCAGGCTGGAACACATTTCACCCAAAGGAGTAGAAGAAAACGGCGCCATTCAGTTTGAAATACGGGCAGCCGTTTCCCTTAAAGACAGCGTGTTTATCCGCGCAGGTTATAGTGCCAATGCCGACATTGTACTTGAACGTCGCGACAGCGTATTGGCTGTGCAGGAAAGCCTGGTTAAATATGAAGGAGATTCCGCCTTTGTGGAAATTGAAACAGCCCCTCAAACCTTTGAAAAACGCTGCATCAAAACTGGCCTCAGCGATGGAATAAATGTTGAAGTGCTTCAGGGCCTAAGCAAAAAGGATAAGATAAAGCTTCAAAATAGTGGTAATCGAACAATTTAGCTTACAAACCTATAGTTTGGCTGATCCGGATGTGTTTTTTTCAACCACAAGTTTACTGTGCCTGTTTCCGTAAACAAAATACAAAACCAGCCCGATAATCAGCCATATTAAAAACCTCAGCCAGTTGGTGATTCCCAACTGCGACATGAGATAGAAATTGGCCAGTAAGCCCAGTGCCGGAATCAGGGAGAGTTCATGCCTTATGGCCAGATAAGTTACCGTTATGGCCACAATAAGAAAGGAGAAATGCGGAATTTTATGTTTAATCACGTCCCAAAATGACTCTCCTGCCAGCCGTTGGAAATCAAATACTGACTTAAGGTCAGCGGGATCAAGCTTCATCAGGAGCAAGATTACACCCAGCCAGATAACGGGCAACCAATATCGGCTGTTGGCATAAGGCACCCTGAATTTTCCTGTACCACGTCTGCCCAGATTCCCGACCGCTTCCTTTTTTCCGTCAAGAATAAGTATCCCGCCCGAAACCAAAACGAAAGCAAACAGTGTACCGATACTGGTGAGATCAGTAACTTCGGTAAGGTTCATAAAGAGCGTGGGTACAGCCACCAATATGCCGGTAACGATGGTAGAAAATGCAGGGGTATGGTAACGGGGATGCAGCCGTGAAAATATAGGGGGCAACAAACCATCCCGGCTCATACTCATCCATATACGGGGCTGTCCGATTTGAAAAACCAGCAACACACTGGCCATAGCAATTACAGCACTCAGGGCAATGATACCCGAAAAACCGGGAAGATTCAGCTTACTGAATACATAGGCCAGTGGATCGGAAACGCCAAGCAAATGATAGCTTACCATGCCTGTTAGCACCAGACTGATGGCTACATAAAGTATTGTGGTGATGACCAGTGAATAAATCATAGAACGGGGAAGATCCCGCTGAGGATTTTTACATTCCTCTGCCGTTGTTGAAATCGCATCAAAACCGATATAGGCAAAAAAGACTCCCGATACGCCTTTTAAAACGCCACCAATACCATTGGGTGCGAAGGGACTCCAGTTGGACGGATTCACATAAAAAGCACCCACCCCAATAACCATCAATAAAATAGCTAATTTTAATAAAACCATAATGTTGCTTGCCTTTTTTGATTCTCGTATTCCCCTGTATACCAACCAGGTAATAAAAACCACTATCCCAAAAGCGGGGATATCAGCAATTAATCTGAAACCTCCTAAGGAAGGTGCAGTATTCCATGCCCGATATGCTTCGGCCAGTTCACCAGGCAAAGCGGAAAACCCTGTGCCCTGAGCCATAAGCACGGAAGCTTCTTTAAATCCCCGGGAAGCACTCAGATAATCAATGGCCAAAAAATCGGGAATATAAATGCCAAAACCCTGAAGCAAGCCACAGAAGTAACCCGACCATGAAATAGCTACCGCAATATTGCCAACGGCGTATTCCATTATCAGGTCCCAACCGATAATCCAGGCAACCAATTCACCAAAGCTGGCATAGGCATAAGTATAAGCACTTCCGCTAAGCGGGATGGAGGAGGCAAATTGCGCATAACACATGGCAGAAAAGCCACAAGCGATGGCCGAAAAAATAAAAAGTAATGAAACAGCCGGGCCTCCAGCGGCAGCAGCATTGCCAATGGTGCTAAATATGCCGGCACCAACTATGGCTGCAATTCCAAAAGCCGTAAGATCACGAACATTTAAATCCCTGCGCATATGCGCTCCGGCCTGCCGTTCAGTCTGAGCTGTGGCAAGGATATGTTCTACCGACTTTCTTCTGAAAAGCGTATCGAATCGCAAAGGCCATGAATTTTATCCGTCAAATATAGGATAATAATTTTTTTCTCCGGTGAATAAGCTGCAACAATGTGCCAAATTGTGGTGTTATTATAGCAGTATGATAAAAAGATTTCAGTGTAGACTATTCATTCTATACCTGATTTTGGGTATTAATGCCTCGACCCTGGCTCAAACCATAGCCACTCCCGACAGCCTTTTTACCGGATATTTCAGGCTTAATTCCGGGGGATGGACTGCCGGTGATGCTACCCTTTCTGTGCCTTTACCCGATGGTCGAATCATCTGGCTGTTCGGCGATAGTTATCTGGCCGATGTGGACACCAGCACCAATACTCTTCCCTGTCTGTTTCAGGTGCGTAATTGCATGCTTGTGCAGGACACAACCAATCCAGAACAACTTACCACCTACATTGACAGCACTCAGTCGGGGGTTTTGAGAAGCACTTTTAAACTGGCTCCGGACGATCCTTCCATTCTGTGGCCGGGTCATGGATTTACCTATTTGGATACCGTATTTATTTTTCTGGATAAAATTGGCCCCAACATGGAAAATAATGGCGTCTATCTGGCGAAAATGATTTTACCCGGTTTGGAAATCCTGGGGATTTATCCCCTGCCTGAGCAAAACAACATTTTGCCCGGAAGGGCAGTAATGACCGATTCCACCACCGGATACCGCTATATATACGGTAACAAACTCAATTGGATTGTATGGGAGCCTTACGTAGCGAGAATTCCATCAGATGGTAATCCATTGCTGGATTATGAATATTTTAACGGCACCTCCTGGGTAGCCGATCCTTTGCAAGCTGTGAAAATTATGAACGACCCTGTATCGCCAGGTTTTAGCGTTTTTAGTTATGATAAAAAATATTATTTGCTTACCCAGGAGAATGGCTACCTTAACTGCGGCCTTGGACGCGATATATATTTATATGAAAGTGAATTGCCATGGGGCCCTTTTGAAAATAAAAAAACCATTTATACCATTGAAGATCAGTTTAATGGAAATTACTTACTTACGTATAATGCCCAGGCTCATCCTTCGTTTACCGACCATTCCGGCTTGCTGGTTTCCTACAATTTAAACGATTGGACAGATACAATATCCCCTTATGTTTGTCCCGCTCAATGTCTGGATGTCTGGCATGATCGTCTGGATGCCGACACCTATCGCCCAAAATTTATACGATACCTCATGGAAGAGGCCACAGCTGCCTATCATTACAGCAAGGAAAAATATTCAATAATCTATCCAAACCCGGTAGCACGAGGCAGTGCGATACATTGGGATAGCAAAATCATTGAACGGATAACGCTTATACGATTGGATGGATCAATCGTGCGGGCCTTTGATGAACAACCTTTAAAAGCTCCCATGAAACCAGGGTGTTATCTGATGGTCATCTATTCTTCAGATGGCTCAGAGCATCATCAAAAACTTGTGGTTTATTGATACTTCCTGCACATTAAAGGTCTCTGCCACCCGGTACGTTAACGCCACTGGGCAGCCCCAAAAGCAAAACAACAGGTTAACAATGCATTACATTATTGACCTGTTGTTTGGTGGTATCGGCCGGGATCGAACCAGCGACACATGGATTTTCAGTCCATTGCTCTACCTACTGAGCTACGATACCCCTTAAGCGGATGCAAAGTTACGCAAGATTTTTTCATTTTAACAAATATTTTAATAAAAATTATTCACATTCACTGTAAATCAGGTATTTTTGCCGGGTTTCACACTGTTGTTTGAGCTAGTTATCCATGGCATATCTCTGATTAACTAAAAATTTAGAATGCGCTTTCTTATTTGTGATCTGGGAAACACCAGAACTAAAATTGCATTATACAATGATGACTTGCTCATAAAGCAGGCTATCCTAAATGAAAATAATCCGGATGCCTTTGCCCGTTTGATTTGTTCTTCCGGGTTCAATCATACCGATGCTGCCATCGTAAGTTCTGTTTCGCATGACACTACATCATTCGTCGAACGGATTACAGCCGGAAGGGTCATCACCTTAACGGAACATACCTTACTACCATTAATCAATGAATACAAAACACCTTCAACACTTGGTAACGACCGCATAGCCGGTGCCATTGGCGGGGCAGCACTCTATCCCGGGAACGACATACTGGTGATAGACCTGGGTACAGCCATCACCTATGATTTTGTAGAAAAGGGTAAAATATACAAAGGGGGTGGCATTTCACCGGGAATAAATATGCGTTTTAAATCGTTAAATGCATTCACCATGCGTCTGCCACTGCTTACACCATCTGCTGAGGCTCCCCTTATTGGCACTACTACCTCCGGGGCCATAGGTTCCGGGGTGATGAATGGCTGTAGGGCCGAAGTATCGGGAATAATTGAGGCTTACCGGCTTTTATATCCCAAAATAAAAATAATTCTCACCGGTGGAGACCTGATTTATTTTGAAAAAATGCTGAAAAATAACATCTTTGCAAACCCTAATCTTATTATTTGGGGTTTAAAACAAATTTTGACTTATAATCTTGAAAAATAAACCCATTTGCCGCACATTCCAGCTTTTGCTGTTGATATTAATAGTTCAGAATACTGCATACAGCCAGGGGCGCATCAGTTCACCATATTCGCGCTTTGGCATTGGAGACATCATGACCACTGCCGGGGTCAATCAACGGGCCATGGGAGGTATTGGCTACGGCATAAGTTCTCCATTTTTTGTAAATAATTTAAATCCGGCCACTTATATCAGTTTCGATACGCTCTCTTTTGTATTTGATGTGGGCGCAGATGCTCGTCAGGCCAGCCTACAAACCCTTAATACCACAGAAACTGCCAGTGCCGCTTCATTGAGCTATCTGAAATTCGGGTTCCCTATTACCAAATGGTGGCGGGGAGCTTTTGGCCTTTTGCCTTTCAGCAGCACCAATTATCATATGCAGGATTTAAGTGTGGAAGAAAACATTGGAAGCGTTAAAAGGCTTTACAGAGGTGAAGGCGGTATAAATCAGTTTTTTATTGGAAGCGGATTTAAACTCAACCCCAATTTAAGTGTTGGGTTTAATTTCGGATACCTGTTTGGAACCATCAATCAAAGCAGTGCCAATACTTTCCCCGATTCAGCTTACCGGATGAATTACAAATTAATTTCATCAACTAAAATAAATGACGTATATTTGAATTATGGTATCTATTACCGTAAAACTCTGAAAAACAATATGACGCTGGCGGCAGGAGCAAGTTTTAGCAATAATCAAAACATAAATTCCACGTTGGAGCAACTCGGTTACCGTTATTTTATAGCCTCTACCGGAATAGACAATGTGGTGGATACCATAGTGAATGTTACGGGTGCCAGGGGTAAAATTACGCTCCCCACTAACCTGGGAATTGGTTTTTCACTGGCGAAGTCCGAGAAATGGCTGGTTGGTGCCGATATGCAATATCAGATGTGGGAAAAATATAAATATTTTGATCAGGTTGATTCCCTGCAAAATAACTTCAGGTTAGGGCTTGGCGGTGAATTTACGCCCAGTATATCTACTGTTTCAAACTATTTTCAACGTATTACTTATCGTGCCGGTCTGAGCTATCAAAACAGCTTTCTGCAGCTTCGTGATCAGCGCATTAATGAGTTTGGCATAAGTTTTGGTTTGGCATTACCACTACCACGTACCCGCTCTACACTAAACCTTACTACTGAACTGGGAACCCGCGGTACGACAGCTCAAAACCTGATTAAAGAAAACTACATCCGGATTACTTTAGGGCTGTCCATCTTCGAAAGATGGTTTATTATCAGGAAATACGATTAATCACACACTAAAAAAAGAATAAACTATGAAAAAGGTTGTTAAAGCTTCAATTTTCTTTTTGATCATGACCCTGGTGCCATTCAGCACTACATGGGCACAAACTGAAGAAGAGACCGAAGAAAATGCTGCCACAGCAGGGCCCAGATATGGTTCAGATTCAGCCAACTGTGTAATTCATCTTTCGCTATACCGTGAATTTTACAAACAAAAAAATTACAAGGATGCTTTCCCGCACTGGCGCTGGGTCTTCAATAATTGTCCACTGGCAACCATGAACCTGTATATCGACGGTGCAAAAATGGTAAGTAGCCTGGTGGATGAAACCAAGGATGCCGGATTGAAGGATAAATATGTAGATACGCTGATGATGGTATATGATCAGCGTATTAAGTATTTTGATAAAGAAGGTTTTGTACTCGGGCGAAAAGGTATAGATTTATATACTTACCGGACTGATAAAGTTGAGGAAATTTACCCGGTGCTTAAAAGATCAGTGGAACTTTCAGGCAATAAAACCGAAGGGGCAGTCCTGGTTTATTATTTCCGCACAATCATTGGTATGGTTGACCTTAAAAAGCTCGACAAAGTGGCTATTGTTGATGGTTATGATGTAATCAGTGAAATCATTGATCACAATATCCAGGTAAACAAAGAAAAACCCAAGGCCCTGGCCAATTGGGAAAATATAAAAGCCAACATTGAATCAACTTTTGAGCCCTTTGCCACCTGTCCTGATCTCATCAGCATATATCAGAAGAAATATGATTCAAACTCTGATGATATAGAAAACCTGAAAAAAATTACCAATGTGCTTGATCGCAAGGGCTGTAATGACTCTGAACTATTTTTCACGGCCACTGAGAAGCTGCACACCCTGGAACCCAGTGCGCAATCTGCCTATCTGATGGGAAGCCTTTATCTGGGCAAAGAAAACATGAGCAGAGCAGCAACCTATTTGCAGCAGGCAGCCGATTTGTTTGATGAACCTGAAAATAAGATTCGGGCATTAAACCTTCTGGCAAACATACAATTTAATCAAAGAAGCTATTCTCAGGCACGATCCACGGCCCAAAAGATATTGCAGATCAACCCTAATTATGGGAAGGCCTATATGTTGATTGGTGATTTATACGCTGCAAGTGCTGCCAATTGCACCGAAGATGATATGGGTGGTAAAACGGTGTTTTGGGCTGCTGTAGATAAATATTATAAAGCTAAAAGTGTTGATCCCAGTGTTGAGGCAGAAGCCAATCAGAAAATAGGCCAGTATTCTCAGCACTTCCCCGTCAATGAAGACCTCTTCTTTCGTGATATGCAAAAAGGAGACTCCTATATTGTCGGCTGTTGGATTAACGAGGTGACCACCGTTAGACCAGCCAATTAAGCTTTGAGCTTACTGTGAACAGACCAGTCAAAATTTCAAGATTCACCTTTTCAGGCGTTGTTCTCATCTTTTTGGGAACAGCGCTTTTTAGCTGTAAAAACGATCTGAAAGAGGTGGAAAAACTCAGCCAGAACGATACGCTGCCTTCGATGTATGCCAAAGAAGTTGAAATTTCGGAAAGTGAAGCCGGACGTATAAAATATACCTTAACTGCACCGGAACTGTGGCGCTACGAAGACAAATCGGGTGCTGTAATCAAATTTCCAAATGGTTTTAAGGTGGTTTTTTTCGATTCTCTCAATCCTTCAGTTATTCGCACTGAAATCACAGCCCGCTTTGGCATCAACAACGAATCCCGGCGTACCATGGAAGCCAGAAATAATGTAGTAGTGCATAATTTCCTGGCCGATGAAACCCTGAATACTGAGCTTTTAATCTGGGATCAAAACACACACCGGGTATTTTCAAATACCCTGGTCACCATAACTACTCCCGATAAGATCTTATATGGTGATGGCATGGAATCTGATGAAAAATTTTTCAACTGGACCATTCTTAAACCGCGGGGTGAAATGTATGTTAAGGATAACAAATAATTATTCGGCAGAACTTTTTCCTGCTGAATTGTTAAATTAAGTAATGAACCTCTGGATACCCATAATTATTACACTCGCATTGTCGGCAGTTTTTTCCGGCATGGAAATCGCATTTGTGACGGCCAACAAGCTAAAAATTGAAGTTGACAAGAACAAAAATCTGATGTCGGCCAAAATACTGTCGCGATTTCAGAAGAAACCCTCTATGTTTATTGGGGCGTTATTGCTTGGAAATAATGTGGCCCTGGTAATTTATGGTATCTATATCGTTCGCCTGCTTCAAGCACCTATACTTCAGTTTTTGCCCTACGGCGCCCAGTCGGAAGTGGTGGTAATGATTATACAAACCCTCATTTCCACCCTGCTTATACTTTTCTTCGCTGAATTTCTGCCCAAAGTACTTTTTCGCATAAACCCCAATAATATTCTCAACGTGCTTGCAGTTCCGGTGTATATCTTCTTCATACTATTCTACCCTTTGATTTTGTTTTTTATTGGTATTTCTGAGTTTCTGCTGCGCCATCTTTTTAAGGTAAACATTACCCAGCCCGAATATTCATTCGGAGTTATTGATCTGGATCATTATGTGAATGATTCATCTGCATATGAACCCAGTGAAAATGAAGATTATCAGGAAATACAGATGTTTCAGAATGCCCTGGACCTGGGTAACATCAAATTGAGGGAATGTTTGATTCCCCGCAATGAAATTGTCGCATTGTCTCAGGACGAAAACATTGACACCTTATGCGATGCATTCATCACTTCGGGTCATTCAAAAATTCTCATCTACCAGGATAGTATTGACAATATTATAGGTTATACCCATAGTTATGACCTGTTTAAGAAGCCTGAATCCATTAAAAGCATAACCAAACCCGTGCTTATTGTACCCGAAACCATGCAGGCCAACCGGGTACTGAATATGTTTTTGCAGGAACGTAAGAGTGTAGCCCTGGTGGTAGATGAATTTGGAGGCACCGCCGGTATGGTTACCATGGAAGACATTATAGAGGAGATTTTCGGAGAAATTGATGATGAGTTTGATACAGAAGACCTGATTGAAAATGTACTGGACGAAGATGAGTTTCTTTTTTCGGGCCGTCTGGAGATTGATTATCTAAATCAAAAATACAGACTTGGGCTTCCTGAAACTGATGATTATGAAACACTTGCCGGTTATATCATTCATCATTACGAGAACATTCCGTCGGTTAAGGACGAAATACAGATTGGCAATTATCTGTTTACCATTGTCAAAGCAACAGATACCCGCATTGAAGAAGTGCTTGTGCGTATAAATCCTTCCTGATGAGATAAACCAAAGTGTCGGTAGCATCGTTTTCCGACGCTGGGTGAAGCAGGGCGGGAATATACCAACACCCCTGTAAGCCAAATTTTTATACTATTTCCAATTTTATTTTTATCCTTAAACAATTATTGTAAATTTGCACCCTCTTTTAAAAAATAATTTTCCAAAATGGCATTAATAGGTGATATTCGAAAACGGTCAGGATTACTGGTAATTATCATTGGTATAGCGCTGGCCGCCTTTGTATTAGGTGATTTGCTTTCAAACCGCAATCCACGGCAGGGGGTAAATACAGTTGGTAAGATAAATGGCGAACCCATACCCATAACCGACTTCAACCAGAGTGTAGATGAAAATATGGAAGCCCGGCTGATGAATTCAGGCAAGGAAGCTCTTACTGCTGATGAGCAGTTTCAGGTCAGACAATCCACCTGGGATCAGATCGTGAATGAAACACTGCTTGCTGAACAAGTGGATAAGCTTGGGATAACCGTTACCACTCAGGAACTTGATGATCAGATCAGGGGCAAAAATCCACATCCATATATTGAGCAAAGTTTTCGTGATCCGGAATCCGGCAACTTTGATCCGGCAATGGTCATTAATTTTTTGCAAAACCTCGATAACGTTGACCCACAGATGAAGCAACGCTATCTGCTCATTGAAAAGGCCATCAAAGAAGATCGCCTGAACACTAAGTATCGCACCCTTATTGCTAAAGGATTTTATACCCCAAAAGCTTTTGCTCAGCGTGATTACGAAGCACGCAATACCAAAGCAGCCATCAGGTATTACGGGCTTCCTTATACCAGCATAGCCGATTCACTGATTACTGTTAGCGATAAGGATCTCAAAGCTTATTATGAAGAAAACAAATTCCGTTATCAGCAGGAGGCTTCCCGCGACCTGGAATATGTTGCCTTTAACATTATTGCTTCACCACAGGATCGCGATAAGATCAATCGCGAGGTACAAGAACTTTACAAGGAATTTCAGGAAACAACTCAGATACCTTACTTTGTAAATTCCACCTCAGATGAAAGGTACGACAGCACCTGGTATAAATCGGGCACTTTACCCTACCAGTTGGATTCTGTGATGTTTAACTCACCGGTAGGAACCACATTCGGCCCTTACATCGAAAATAATATGTATCAGATGGCCCGCCTGGTGGATGTTCAATCAAGGCCCGACTCCTTGCGTGCCAGTCATATTCTGATCTCTTATCAGGGTACCAATGTTAATCCGGACACCAAACTGAACAAGGCACAGGCCGAAGCCAAGGCTGACAGCGTATTGGAAGTAGTGCGAAACAATGCTGCTAAATTTGATGAATTGGCAGCATCTGACTTAAATGACGACAAAACTGCGGCACAGAGCAAAGGTGACCTGAACTGGTTTGCTAATGGTGCCATGGTACCGGTATTTAACAATGCTGTTCTCAACGGCAGGGTGGGCGATATTGTTAAGGTAGAATCACAATTTGGATTCCATATCATAAAAATAACAGGCAAAACCGCTCCCATTAATAAAGTTCGCGTAGCTATTATAAAACGAGGTATTGAAGCCAGTTCTCAAACCAATCAGAACATCTATACTGAAGCCAGTCAGTTTGCCATTGAAGCCAAAGAAGCTGATTTCGACAAAATAGTGGAAGAAAAGGGCTACACCAAACGCCTGGCTGAACGCATAAGCAAAGATCAGAATAACCTTCCCGGCTTAAATCAGGCCCGTGAAGTGGTGCGCTGGGCTTTTGATGAAAAGCGCAAGGTTGGTGATATCTCTCCAGTGTACGAAATTGATGGCCGGTACATTGTAGCAAAACTCACTGAAAAACGTGAAAAAGGTATTCCGACTCTGGAACAGGTGAAAGAATTTATTGAACCATTGGCCAAGAGGGATAAAAAAGCTGAAAAGATGATTGCGGAAATAAATAAAGAGATCACCTCACCAGCGAACCTCGATAACGGATACCGTGTTCTTGGTATGAAAGCAGATACTGCTGAAATTATGTTTGCCAGTTCCAATCTCCCAGGTTATGGTAAAGAAGACGAGCTTATTGGGACCGTATTCGCTATGGAAGCCGGAGAGCTTTCCAAGCCCATCAAAGGCAATCAGGCAGTGTTTGTAGTTGCAGTAGATGCCATTAATACTGCACCCGCAAAAGATGATTTTACCAATGAAAAACAAATGATGAACAATGCTTTCCGTTCACGCACCCAGCGTGAATCAATAGAGGCATTAAAGCGTCTTTCAAAAATTGAAGACAACCGTCTTATGTTCTACTAACAAATGATACTTTTTTTAAAAGCTGCCTTTCCGGCAGCTTTTTTTTGTCCTAATCTGATATCTAAGCGAAATTCTTATTAATTTTAGACTTTGAAAAGTTATAAATCCGGAATAAAACTACACATTTGTTGCTATAAGAACTAATTGCCAGACATTACTCCGTCGGCTACTTTTCAGGAATCGCAAACTTCTGTATGAAAAAACAAAAGTGAATTAAAGCTATCAAAGAAAGGAGGCGAAATGGCAGCATTGGCTTCGCTGGCTCACGATTTGGTTTCATTGTTTTATCCACGGGTATGTCTGGCCTGTGGAAATGTTCTCTATAAAAATGAGATGATACTATGTTTTCATTGCCTGTATCACTTACCCAAGACCAATTTTCATCTTTCGGCAGACAATCCCTGTGCACAACAATTCTGGGGAAAAATTAATTTTCAGGCCGCAGCAGCATGTTACTATTTCACCAAGGCCGGCAAAGTGCAACATCTGATACATCATTTAAAATACAAGGGTTACAAAGAAATCGGAGCATATATTGGTCAGCTTTACGGGCCGGAACTTAAGCGTTCGCCCTATTTTAAAAGCGTATCGGCGGTACTTCCGGTACCACTTCATCCGCGCAAGCAGGCTAAGCGAGGTTATAATCAGGCGGAATGGTTTGCACTGGGCTTAAGTGAGGGTATGAAAATAGAATTGGACACCACCACACTTATACGAAGCAAAGCCTCGGAGACCCAGACCCGTAAATCGCGGTTTATGCGCTATGAAAATGTAAAGGAGATCTTTACCATTACCACTACCGAAAGTCTTGCCAATCGGCATGTGTTGCTGGTAGATGATGTAATTACCACCGGCTCAACATTGGAAGCAGCAGGAAATGCCCTGATGGAGATACCCGGCATTAGCGTTAGTGTAGCCTCCATAGCCTGTGCTACGCATTAAACCTGAGCGAGTTTTAGCATATTTGTTTTTCCGGGTTTGCCTATGGGAATGCTTGAGATATAAATAAAAAAGTCACCTTTCACCATGTACCCTCTCGATATTAATACTTTGCGCATGCCTGAAAGGGCTGTATCGGTATTGGAAAATTTTTTGTAATAAATGGGTTTCACTCCCCACAGCAGATTCATCATATTAAGCAGATAATGATCGCTGGCAAAGATAAAAATGCCCGCGCCCGGCCTGAAACTCGATAGTTTAAAGGCTGAATATCCCGTATGGGTCATTGCTATAATGGCTGAGGCCTTTACCTGCTGTGCCAGATCGCTTGCTGCCCTTATGATGGAATCTGATATCCGCCTTTCAACAGGTGAATCGTGGTGTGTAATGGGCGGAGGTGTTAATCCGCTTTTTTCCACATCAGCTATTATGCGACTCATGGTCTCGACTGTTTGTACCGGAAAACTGCCGATAGATGTTTCCCCGCTAAGCATGAGTGCATCGGCGCCATCAATCACTGAATTGGCTACATCACTCACCTCGGCACGGGTTGGCCTCATATTTAAAATCATGCCTTCCATCATTTGCGTTGCGACCACTATTGGTTTTGAAGCAGCAATGCTCAGGCGAATGAATTTTTTCTGTACGATCGGCACCTGTTCCTGAGGTATTTCAACGCCCAGGTCACCCCGTGCCACCATAATGGCATCACTTGCTCTGATGATGGCTACCGCATTCTCCACGGCTTCAGGTTTTTCAATTTTGGCCATTATTTTTGGAGCACGGGTTTTATTTCTTTCCAGAATGCGTTTTCTTAAGCTCTCTATATCAGCGGCTGTTCTCACGAAAGACAAGGCAACCCACTCGATGTTATGCCGGAGTATAAAGTCAAGGTCATCCAGATCCTTTTCAGAAAGGGTAGGCAGGCTCAGCCGCGTGTTGGGCAGATTTATACCTTTATTGGAACTAAGCAGGCCACCCTGTATGACCCTGGCTTTTACTTCATCCTCTTGATTCGACTCCAGGGCTTCAAGCATCAGCTTACCATCATCCAGCAGTATGCGTTCTCCTGCTTTTACATCTCTTGCAAAGCCGGCATAGCCAACACTGATGACACCCTGAGCGCTCACTTGTCTGCGTGTGGTCATTAACACTGTTTCACCCGGTTTAAGCAACATGGCATTGCCTCCCACTTCCCCGGTACGAATCTTAGGCCCGGAGAGGTCTGCCAGCGTAGCTATATGTAAACCAAGCTCTTCATTCAAACGGTCGATGCGGGCAAGGGTCTGAGCATGAATTTCATGCGTTCCATGCGAAAAATTAAGTCTGAAAACGTTCACTCCGGCCACCATAAGCTGACGTAAAGTATGCTCATCGGAGGAAGCCGGTCCAAGCGTAGCAACTATCTTTGTTTTTCTCATAGGATGGGTAATTTGGAAATACAAAAATAGTCAATTCATACACCCGGAACCACACTTATTGTTGAACCGCTATAAGGCAACGTTTTAAATCGGATTTTTATATCCTGCATCGGTCAAAATGCTTATTTTTGCAGGCCATGATAAATACAAGAAATTGGGCTTTTATTCAATTTTAATAATCACAGTTATTTGCCTGGCATACAGCACGTTTTCGGCCACCTGGTATTCCGTTTCACTTCATCGGCGACTGGGCATCCGGATTAACGGAAGTTTGCCTCTGGCAATGGCGGCAATTCCTGCATTCCTTTTCGGTTTAGGACTGCTGACCGGGCGTTTGTCTGAGCCTCTTGCCGGAATCCATGCGGAAATAGCAGGCTGGCTGCTGCTGGGACTTATAGGCATAAAAATAATGCTTGAGGCTTTAAAGTTCTATCCGGAAGAAAGGGTGGTGCTTACCGATACCTGGCAAGCGGCGCTGCTGCTCGCCCTGGCAGGAAGCATCAATGCTTTTTTTGCAGGGCTCGGGCTGGGATTGGTGTTTGATGCTATTTTTATCCCTGTAGGCATTATGTTTGTGGTGTCGCTTCTGTATGCTCTGGCAGGCATATTGCTTGGAAATGCTCAGGGATACAAAACCACACCTGCCCGTCTGGGCATCATTGCCGGTTCAGTGGTTGTATTTATTTCCATCCGCATGCTCTTTTAATTCATAATCCTTCAATACACATGAAAAAACTAATTATTCTCTTGCTGCTGCCCTTGTCTACATTTACTTATGCCCAGCCGCCGGCAGGTTATTATAACTCTGCTTCCGGCCTGTATGGCGAAACACTTCAGGCTACCCTTCATAATATTATTGACAATCACCAGGTACAGTCATACAATTCACTGCATTACCATTTTGAATCTACCGACAGGAAATCCAATAATACCGTTTGGGACATGTATTCTGATGTGCCGGGAGGTACGCCCCCTTACGTATATCATTTTACTTCGGGTGATCAGTGTGGGAATTACAGCCGCGAAGGTGATTGCTACAACCGGGAACATTCATGGCCCAAAAGCTGGTTCAACAACCAAAGCCCTATGAATTCTGACCTGTTCCATTTGTACCCCACCGATGGCTATGTAAATGGCAAACGCAGTAATTTCCCATTCGGAGAAGTGTCTTCGGCAAGCTGGACTTCAAAAAATGGCAGTAAGCTGGGTTCATGCAGCTATCCGGGCTATTCGGGCACCGTTTTCGAACCCATTGATGCCTATAAAGGAGATTTTGCACGAACTTATTTCTATATGTCAACCCGGTACTATCATGAAGATAATGGCTGGTCGGGCAGTCCGATGGTTGACGGCGCCCAGCTCAGGCCCTGGGCCCTTGCCATGATGATTGAATGGCATGAAGCTGATCCGGTGAGCCAGAAAGAGATAGACCGTAACAATGCCGTTTATGACATACAACTAAATCGCAATCCTTTTATTGATCATCCCGAATATGTAGCAAAAATCTGGGGCAATCCCACTGGTATTTACAATGCCGCCATCAACCGCAATATCCGGGTTTATCCCATTCCGGCTACAGAAGTATGTGAGATTGATCATAATGGGTTTTACGATAAAAACAAAGTGAAAGTTACTTTGTCGGATGTTGCCGGTAAGGTTTATCCCTGCACTTACACTATGGATGAACACAGCTTGCAGGTGGATGTATCGTCACTGTCAGGCGGATTCTACATTGCCTCTATTACTGAAGAGGGAAAATTCCCTGCTTACGCCCGCATTGTAAAATAGCACTACTGTAATGTCAAAAATAAGGCTAACAAAAGAATTTAAGTTCGAAATGGCCCATGCTCTTGGCGGATACGATGGACCATGCAGACACATTCACGGACATTCCTATGAGCTTTTTGTGACCATCACAGGAGAACCCAATCATGATGCCAATCATCCGCACAGCGGCATGGTAATGGACTTTAGGGAGCTAAAGGCACTGGTGAGAACACAGATTGTGGATGAATTCGATCATTCGCTGGTACTTAAGCGGGATACAGCACCCGATCCGCTGATTAATCTGAGCGATTTCGTTGGAAGACTTATTCTGGTAGATTACCAACCTACGAGCGAAAACCTGCTGGTTGATTTTGCCGGGAGGCTCAGAGAGCGATTACCTGAAGGTATAACCCTTTTCAGCCTGAAATTACGCGAAACAGTGACTTCATATGCCGAGTGGTTTGCTTCAGACAATGAATAATTAAACCTTTTCGGTCAGCAATTTATCTATGACTTCATAAAGCTGTTGACGTGTGATTGGTTTGGAGAGGTAATCATCACAGCCCGCATCTAAACATTTTTGTTTTTCCGCTCTCAGCGCCATAGCGGTCTGGGCAATAACGGGTAGCGTCGCATTTACTTGTTTTATTCTGCGTGTAGCCTCAAACCCATCCATTACCGGCAGTTGCATATCCATAAGTACCAGGTCTATGTGTTGCGATTCGACCATTTTAACCGCTTCTGCACCGTCACCAGCATATAACAAATCAGCATTGGTACGCAAAAGCATTACTGCCAGAAAACGCATATTGATTGGATCATCTTCAACCATTAAAATTTTCTTCCCTTTCCAATCATAGGATTTCTTGCCGGGAAAGGCCTGTACCGGCAATTGATAAACAACATAAGGTATTGAAAAAGTGAATGTTGCGCCACAACCCGGAGTGGAAATTACCTGAATGGTTCCGCCAAGCAAACCGGCGAGACCCTGGCTGATGGACAATCCCAGTCCTGCTCCACCAAATTCCCGGTTAAAATCATTGTCAATTCGGTGGAAACGCTCAAAAACAAGTGGTTGGCTCACCTCATCAATGCCTATACCGGTATCACTGACAAAAAATTCTATTTTCTCCTGAGTACAGGTAAATCCAAAATCAATAATTCCTTCTGTTGTATATTTTAGCGCATTGGTGAGTAAATTCAATAATATTTGTTTCAATTTAACTTCATCGGTTTCGATTAGCTCATTGCACATACCCGGTTCCACCACCAGGTTAAATTTAACATTCGTCCGGTTAATAACAGTTTTTGCGCCTTCAGCTTCTATAAGAAGTGATTCCATAAAGCGGACAAGATGAGTGGGTCCAGGCCGGTAGCTGAGTTGACCGGAATCAATGAGGGCAGTTTTAATCACATCATCCAGCAACTGCAATAATTTTTTGCTGCTGGTTTTAATGATACTTAAATATTCAGTCCTGTCACTCATACTTATATCCGGTTCATTAAGCAATTCCAAAAAACCCAGAATATGATTCATTGGGGTTCTGATCTCATGGGAAATACTGGCAAGAAAAGCAGATTTTAATTTATCAGAAGCTTCAGCCTGGGTAAGTGCATTTTTTAAAGCCCCATCTTTATCCTTTCTCGTAAGTGCATTGGCGATAATCTGAGCGGTAAGCTGAAACGCGTTCAGTGTGTTTTCATGCCACTGAGCCGGGCGGCTGTATGTATCAAACCCAATGTAACCTAAAAATCGATTTTCACCAATCAGGGGAACTGCAACCAGTGTTTCCACATTTAAGAGGTCAAAATAATAAAGCAACTCGTTTAAGCTTATGTCTGTTGCCAGGTTCGTTCGCTGAAGGTGTATCATCTCCCCTTTTTCCAATTTGCCGATAAACTCTTTTATTTCGTTTGCCGGAATGAACGGAATGACCTGTAGGTGAGAAAAGCGCGGATCGAGGGTATATTCGTGAGTCAATTTTATCAGTTCATTTTCGCTTTCAAAACAGGCGATATATACACGTTCGGCTCCATAAAGCGTGGATACTTTCTTGAGCGCATCATTTATGCTGGCATCCAGGTTGCTGATATCAAGATTAATTAAATTTGAAGATAACTGACTTATGTATTCGATAAATTCAATCCATCGCTGGGTTTGAAGCTGGGTTTTAACCTTTCCTGAAATATCTCTGTAAATGCCAAACACCCTCAGTTGCCCATCGGTATGATAAAAAGGTACACCCATAACCGACACTTCCACCATAGTTCCATCCCGGCGCATGCGTTTGGTTTCAACCACAACCTGATTTCCTGTCCAGTTAGATATTGACAACAAACGCGCCTCTTCATTGTAACTGCCTGGCGCAATCAAATCGTCGATATTGCATCCGATGATTTCATTGGCTGAATACTGAAACATATGCTCAAACTCAGGATTTACTTCCAGAATGCGGTTTTGGGTATCGAGCATTACAATGCCTTCGGGAGCAGCCGAAAACAGATGACTGTATTTTACTTTTTCCGCCAGCAGTGCATCCAGTTTAAGCCGGTTTATCAATGCCAGTTTTAAAAACTGTGTCATCGTTTCCAGGGCCACTAAAGGTTGAGATGAATCACAGATTTCTGGATTCATGTGGTAAACGATGAAGTACCAATGTTGATTGCCTCCGCATAAAGGATAAGCCATCAGATGATGCTCTCTGATGCTGGTCAGGGTATTGGATTTATTGATTGCAGCACCGTTTTCATCCACAAAATCCAACAAAAAATTAGAAAAAGGGTGATTGTTTTCTGAAGAAACTTTACCCCATTGATAACACAACCACAGATGATGATCTCCCGGACCATTTCCCCCTGTCTGGTTGTATATTTCAAATCCGGGAATATCTGAATTATGGCAAAACTTCGTAAGGATTTCTATTTCGCTTTTAAAATTAGCCAAAAAATCAAATTTACCGCCAGGCGTTATTTTATTCATTAAGTGTATACTTTTTTGCATATTTAAACCGGCAGTATAGCACTACCGTCAGCATTAGTAACTCTTAATCATAAAAAAGCCAAAAAGTAAGTACCTGAAGCGAAATTTTTATATTACATATGCAATTCCCAGATATTTAGCCACAATCATCTGGTTAGAGATGGTCAGCCATTCATTTCCACGAGCATGGCTTTTACAATATTTTCACAACCCTCGGCGATCTGCACTATGGAAGCGTCCAGCATATAACATGGCGTAGTAAACACCGGCATATAAGGATCACGCACCACCTCTCCATGAGAAGTAACTATATGAGTTGCTCCGGCTTTTTCCAGTCCTGCGATGGTGTCCTTATCGTTTCCAATTGTAATTTCAACTTTTCCGAGCACCTGAGCCAGCAACACCGGTGATATGCACAATGCGCCTACGGGTTTTTGCAATGACACCATGTCGCGGATGGCTTTGCTCACACCTGCATCTACCTTACCATCAGGGCCGTCGAATGCCCAGGTAGTCAGATTTTTAGCCACACCAAAGCCTCCCGGCATGATCAGGGCATCCACTTCGCGGGCATTAAATTCTTTCAGGTCCTGAATATTACCCCGGGCAATGCGGGCCGATTCTTCCAGTACATTGCGTTGCTCACCGGTTGGTTCGCCGGTAAAATGATTTATTACATGATGCTGTGGTTTATTGGGTGCAAATATTACATAATCAGCGCCCTGTTTCTTAATGGCAAGCATGGTAAGGGTGGCCTCATGTATTTCAGCACCATCATATACTCCACATCCTGAAAGTATAATAGCAAATTTTTTCATGATTATATTTTTTTTGGTTTTTAACTGATCTTTTATCCGCTGACCGGGTTTTGATTTTTCCAAAAATACCAAATTTTAATCATTTTTATCCCATTTCACCAGAAAATATTACTTTTATGGTGAAAACTAAAAGAACATGTGTGGACGTTTTTCACTTACCAGTAATGAGCATCAGTTGAATATGGCCTTTGAACTATCGGGAGGCACGGCGCCTTATGTTCCCAGATATAATGGTGCACCTACCCAACAACTGGCAGTAATTCCCAACGATGATCCAGGACAACTGCATTATTATCGCTGGGGGCTTATTCCTTTCTGGTCGAAGGAAATTCCCAAAAGCAGTCCGGTAATCAATGCGCGGGCAGAAACCCTGAGCGAAAAACCCATGTTCAAAAAAATCATGAAAAATCGCCGTTGCCTGGTACCTGCCGATGGATTTTATGAATGGAAGCGCAACGGCGTAAAAATTCCTTATCGCTTTGTAATGAAAGATGAGCAACCTTTTGCTATGGCTGGGCTTTGGGATGAATGGAAAGACGCGGAAGGAAAGTCCATCCGCTCGTTTACCATTATTACCACCGGCCCCAATCAACTGATGGAGCCTGTTCATGACCGTATGCCGGTGATTTTAAAACCCGGACATTATTCACTATGGCTGGATGAAACCATTACGGAGATACCGCAGGAAATATGGCAACCCTATCCCGCAGAAGCGATGAAAAAATACCGGGTATCAGATAAAGTGGGTGCTGTGCGCAATGATAACCCTTCACTAATCGTTCCTGTTGAAAGCACTGAGCTTTTTTGATAATAAAGGCAAATAAAATGAAACCAAATAAATCAATTGTTGTGAGAACCTTAAAATGGAGTATTACCTTCACACTGCTTGTATTGCTTGTTTACGCGTGCAAAAAATACGAAGAATATCCTCCGGAGCCTACCATTGAATTTCTGGATTTTACATTACTGCCTGATGCCCAGGGCATTGACCAGCGCGGGGTGCTGCGCTTTGGGTTTACTGATGGAGACGGCAACATAGGTCTCACCCGCAACGACACGGTTGCTCCTTTTGATTACAATCTCTTTATCCGCTATTTTGAGAAGCAAAACGGAAGTTTTGAAGAGGTTTTTCTGGTAACACCCCGATATATTGATGACACTACGCTGGTTTATGATACGGCAAGCTTTAACGGTCGCATACCACCACTTATGCCAGCCGGAAAGAACAAAGCCATCAGCGGAGAAATTCAGGATACTATTTTTGTTAACAACCCTTTGTCGGATTTCGATACCATTAAATTTGAATTGTATATCCGTGACCGCGATTTGAACAACAGCAATATAATTTCCACTCCTCCTATTGTTATAAAAAAGCAATAATCAGGTAAAGGCAGTACTATGAAAAAGCCGCGTCGGGGGTTATTTTTTTGGATAAAAGTAATGCTGGTTTCCCTGGGAACCCTGTTTCTGACTTTGTGTCTGTTGGCG
Organism: Bacteroidales bacterium UBA5281; assembly: GCA_002410555.1. Lineage (GTDB taxonomy): Bacteria > Bacteroidota > Bacteroidia > Bacteroidales > Lentimicrobiaceae > Lentimicrobium. The sequence continues at coordinate 37,958 of DHSR01000047.1, forward strand.
TTCACCACCCTACCCTTCTGGGCTTATTACCGTTTGTCCGGTGCATATATTGCAGAACACAACACTCAAGCCATTGTTTTGCTCAGTGGGGCAGGCATTCCCAGCGAGAGCGGACTGATGCGTGCTTATTTTACGGCGGAACTGGCGGCGCTTAATCCGGGAGCCAAAGTGGTGGTTGCTGTCCCCGGCCGGTTGTCGCAACCGGACAGCGATCCAAACAAAACAGCCCGTGAACTGCGTCTGAGGGGTGTAGATTCCCTGCGGATAATATTTGCCAATTCTGGTAAAAACACCCGTGGTCAGGCCCTCGAAGTGGCTGCCCTGTTACAAGGCAGTCCCGCAGCACGCGATATAACCCTGGTTACTTCCCCCGAACATGTGAAACGCTCGGTGCTCAGCTTTAAGAAATGTGGGTTTAAGCAGGTACATGGCCTGGCTACATTTGAACAATCACTCAGCAGTGATTTACGTTTTGATGACAGGGTACTGAAAGGTAACAAACTGGCCCCGCCCATAGGTCAACAATTACAACTCAGGTATCAGTTCTGGTACCATCTGAAACTTGAAATCATTGTAATCAGAGAATATTTTGCTTTAGCCTATTACCGCCTCCGGGGCTGGATTTAATCCGTTGCATTAAAGTTTTCGGTGCATCAGGTGCTGGCTGATGGCGATGAGCAGAAACAACACCATTCCCATCACCGATATGCGGGCAATATAATCACCATATTTTACATAAAACGTAATGGTGTCGTTGGCATTCAGTATCTGCCGGATGGCGGCGGGTTTCCAGTATTCGGTCGCCTGCATGATGTCGCCCCGCTGATTCACAAAGCACGAAGTACCCGTATTTGCTGAACGGCCAATACTTCTGCGGGTTTCAATGGCTCTAACGGAAGCAAAGTCAGCATGCTGGCGATGACCGGGTGAGTCGCCCCACCAGCCATCGTTGGTGATGATGAACAGCATATTGGCGCCATTACTGACAAATTCCGCAACATATTCACCAAAGACTGATTCATAGCAAATAATAGGCGCCACCTTAAGGGTATCATTTATTTTAAATGGTGTTCTCTCTGCATCTACACCTAACTGGCCCACAGTGCCACCCAGATCAATGGCAAAATCGCCCAGAGGCGCCAGCAACCAAGGAAAAGGCATGAGTTCAACGCCCGGGGTAAGCTTGGATTTGTGGGTGCGTTGCAAATCCGGAGCATTCCTGATCAGAAATGCGGTGTTGTAGGCGTCGTAATAGCCATCACTCTGGCGGAATTTACGGGCAGTTTTGGGAATACGCTCCCCTTCGGCATATTCGCGATAAGTAGAATAACCCACCACCAATGAGGTTTGCGGATAAGATTTCAGCAATCCGTTTCTAAACATTTCTATAGTGGGTTGATTCTCCAGGTCGTTTTCCCAGATCATCATCCCTGAAGACCAATCGGGTTGAACCATTGATTCGGGAAATACAATAAAATCAGTTGATTGATCGGCAACCGTGGCTGCAAGAGCGGAGGCCTGAGCAATAACCCGATCGGCAGGCAGTTCATATTGTTCATCATACGGATCGATGTTTGGCTGAACCACCACCACATCCACCGGGGCAACTTTTTCGGTATAAGTATAGTATCGGACAAAAGAAACCAATGGAGGTACCATAATCAGAAACAGCAATCCAACAACATTGGCTATACCTGCAGGTTTGCGTTGTATGAGCCAAAAATCTATAATTTTATAGAGCAGGATGTTGGTGGCAAGAATCCATAAGCTGCCTCCGAATGTACCTGTAAATTCGTACCATTGTATCCAGGAGGGCCAGGATGAAAATCCATTGCCCAAAGTCATCCAGGGCCAGTTTAAATCCCAGTTGTGATGCAGGTATTCATATGAAATCCATATAAATATCAGACTCAGGTAACCCTGAGAGGGAAATTTAATGGATCGTCTCACCAGGTGAAACAGCCACCAGCTCAGGCTCATAAGTATGGAGTTGATCAACACGGCCATCACCACCCCAAAAAAGGTAGAGTTATATATCCACCAGGTGGTTAAGGTGTTAAATACTATAAATGCCGGAAAAACTTTTATAAACAGCCCAAAAGAATGGTTATTGGCACGTTTTTTCAAATGATCATCTTCAACAAAAAACAAGGGTACCAGTGCAAACAGCAGCAATACCGGAAACCCGCGTGCAGGCCAGGCCAGTGAGAGCAATAATCCACTCAGCAAAGGCAACCATCTTATAGCTTTATTCATAGCATAAATTTTCAGTACAAAGTTAAATAAGAATTTTTATCCGACAGGGTTAATATAACGTGTTAGAGCACAATTCTGCGAACACATTCACCCTTAAACAATAATTTGTGGCTTTTTATGTGGAAAATACAAATTGAATTGATAATTTTGCACACGCAATAATAATGCAAGTTACGCATAATCAATACTTTTAAAAAGTTCATTAATCCATAGATAACCCTGAAAAAAATGAGTATTACCAAACTTGATCAGTTGTTCGAAGTCCTCAAATCGAAACCCAAAAAACGTCTGGTTGCTGCCTATGCCAATGATGCCCATACGATTGAAGCTGTAAATGATGCAGTGGAAAAAGGAATAGTTGATGCCTTATTGGTGGGCGATGAAGCCGTGATGCGAAATGTTTGCCGCGAGCATGGTTTTGATGAATCGAAATTTAGAATGGTACACGAACCAAATGAAAGCAAAGCGGCATTTAAAGCGGTTCAATTGATCAATGAGGGGGAAGGTGATTTGTTGATGAAGGGATTGGTAAGCACCGACAAATACATGAAGGCTATACTGAATAAGGAAACCGGGATTATGAATCCAGGTGCCGTTCTCAGTCATGTAACAGTAATGGAAAGCCCCAACTACCATAAATTATTGATCGTTGGCGACGTGGCCATCATTCCCCTGCCTGATTTAAAACAAAAAATTGCCATTCTTAATTATTTGATAGCTGCCGCCAAAGGACTTGGGATTGAAAAGCCTAAGGTAGCCGTATTATCGGCATCAGAACAAGTGTTGGTTGGCATGCCTTCATGTGTAGATGCAGCCTTGCTGTCAAAAATGGCTGAACGCGGACAGATTTCCGGAGCCTTTGTAGATGGTCCACTTTCGTTGGATGCTGCCATTGACATGGAGTCAGCCCAAATTAAAAAATTAACCGGACCTGTAGCCGGTGATGCCGATTGCATGCTTTTCCCCAATATTGAAAGTGGAAACATTTTCTACAAAGCCAATACCAAGATGGCAAATGCCGAACTGGGTGCTTTTGTGGCAGGTGCCCGGGTGCCTTGTGTACTCTCTTCGCGCGGTGATACAGCCCTTACTAAATTATATAGCATTGCCCTGGCCGCATTGCTTGCAAAATAATCCCCTAAATTAAGATTACCATTCATGGAAGATTTTCGCATCCTGGCCATTAATCCGGGTTCTACCTCAACTAAAATCGCTGTTTTTCAGGGAAACAATCCTGTTTTTGTGCGTACCATCACCCATTCGGCAGAGGAGCTGTCAGAATTTGACAAGGTTACCGATCAGTATGCTTTCCGTAAGGAGATCATCTACAAGCAACTTGAAGAAGCCGGTGTGGAAATGGAGAATATACGTGCCGTTGTAGGCCGCGGTGGGCTTACCAAACCCATTCCTTCGGGCGTATATGAGGTGAATGAAGCCATGAAACATGATATGGCAAACAGCCCCATGGGTGAGCATGCCAGCAACCTGGGTGGCTTTATTGCCGATGATATTGCCAAAAGTCTGCCAAACGCGCGGGCTTTTATTGCTGATCCAGTGGTGGTGGATGAACTGTCGGAACTGGCAAGGGTTTCGGGTCATCCTGAATTTTCACGAAAATCCATCTTTCATGCCCTCAACCAAAAAGCCATAGCCCGGCAACATGCCCGGTCTATTATGCGGAAATATGAAGACCTTAACCTTATTGTGGTTCATCTGGGTGGCGGCATCAGCGTAGGTGCACATCAAAGAGGACTGGTGGTTGATGTAAATCAGGCGCTGGACGGAGAAGGCCCTTTTTCTCCCGAACGTAGTGGAACATTGCCTTCTGCTGATCTTGTACGACTATCATACAGTGGAAAATTTACGCAGAAAGAACTGCTGCAAATGATTAAAGGCAAAGGCGGAATGACAGCCTTCTTAGGTACTAATAACGCCTATGAAGTAGAAAAACGCGCACAGGCAGGGGATGAACATGCAAAGTTTATCTTTGAAGCCATGGCCTATCAGGTAGCCAAGACCATTGGCGCCATGAGCACTGTGCTTAAGGGGGAAGTAGATAGCATCTTAATTACCGGAGGCATAGCTCACAGCAAATGGTTTGTAAATCAAGTGATTGAACGTGTATATAAAATAGCACCGGTACATGTTTATCCAGGTGAGGACGAAATGCGTGCTTTGGCCATGAATGGCCTGATGGTACTGAAGGGAGAGGTAGAAGTTAAGGAATATTGATTGCACGCTTTTGGTAAAGAATCAGGCCGTAATTAGCGGGCTTTAGCCTAAATTTATCCGGCTAATGGAATTTGCTAACCTTATTGCCGCAAGTCGTGAACCTGTTTGACAGTCGGTGTATAATTATTTACTGGATGTGCCTATAGTGGTTGGCTTCGTGAAGTTAATTCCGGCCACACCATCCATATAGCTGATAAACAGACCGAAACATGGATTAAGCCCTACCGAAATTTAACAATCCGTGCATCAGAAAATACATTGATTCTCGTTTTACGCTATAAAACGCTCATAATTTTTGCTGCCCCACCTGTTTTACATCATTTGCTTTGTCCGGAATGAAAACTTTTAAAAGATAATTGCTTTTTGACATCTTTGTTATATCTTTATCCTGTTTTAAGAAAACATTTTAAAAACATTCACTTGTTTATAAAAAACCGTATTGCCTTTTTGCTTTTTTATGATTAACAGCCTACCTTAACAGGTAATTTGCAAACATGGTCTGATAAGGTGGTTGTGCAGTAGATTGGCGGGCATATTACTGCCAAAGCACGGATTTATGCAAGTTGTGCGCCTGCTAAACAGCGCATTCCCTGAAAATGAAAATATTGCAATGCCTAAGTTTATTAAACAATAAAAAAACAAAAACATGAAAAAAGCAACCCTTATTTTGTCATCAGTCTTTATTCTGGTTCTTGCATTCGGAATAAACACCTGGGCACAGGAATGTTATACCTGCCCCGATCTTGGCAATGTTATTTCGGGTAATGGTGCTTCTGCATTAGGCAGCAACAATACTGTTAATGGGAGCAACTCCTCAGCTATTGGAAACAACAATACCATTTCATCCGGTTCAGGTATTATTGCAGGTACTTATTCAAACATTAGCAGCAGTAGTGGCAATTCAGTAATAGTTGGTGGAGCGAATACCATTATTAGTGGCAGCCAAGAGAGCTATATTTTTGGGAGTGGTTCAGAAGTTCAACATAACAGGGCAATGCTTATTGGCCACAGGTTAAAATCGGGTTCAAGCAATCAGATAATAATTGGAGCTGGAGATGTTGGCAATTTTTTAACTTGTAACAAAACGCTTAGCCTTGCAGTCGGTTTTAAAAGCAACGTTCCGACCTTTTTTGTTGGGGAATCCCCTTCAAACGTGCGTACCGGCAGGGTAGGCATTGGAAACAACACCGACCCACAAGCCAAGTTGCACATCAAAGCTGATGCTTCTGAAGATGCCACCCTGCTTTTAGAGGCCACCGGTACCAATAAAACCAGTAGCTTTTTGCTGGGTGGTGGGGCAGCAATCATTGGGACTACCTCCAACAGCAACTCACTTTCACTTGTTACCGGCAATACCAATACCCGTATGTTTATAAACGGTGAAAGTGGCCATGTAGGTATTGGTTCTGATGAACCTCAGACCCGTCTACAGGTGAGTGGAGGGGATATTTTTATCGAAGACATAAACCGCGGCATCATTATGAAATCACCCGATGGCAACTGTTGGCGCGGTACCCTGAACAATCAGGGGCAGATGGAATTCACCCTGCTTCCGGATTGCATAACCGTGGCCTCGGAAGCATTGCCAACCAATCCCGGAGCTTCCATTCGTATTGCACCCAACCCGGCAAATGGCTATTTCGAGATTATTTGCAGTCAGGATGAGTTGACTTGCTTTAAAACCTATACCGTTTATGATATGTATGGGAAACAAATGCTTACGGGCAGCTTAAGTGGCCAGCAGCAGCGGGTGAATACAGCGCAACTTTCATCAGGAACCTATCTTCTTACCTTAACAGGTAATTTGCAAACATGGTCTGATAAGGTGGTTGTGAAATAGATTGGCAACTGAGCTGATGCCCCCCGGGCAGGCTTATCAGGGAGACGAAATGATACAATAATTTTAACAGCGTATTAATAAATAAAACACCATGAGTCTGGAAGATATTAAAAGGAAATTTGGAAAACTTGTTGAGGAAGGCAACAATAGTGGACTCGCTGATTTTGAGGGTTATTCTCCGGCTGAGATGCATCAAATAATGTATTTAACCTTTAATCCCGGTAACCCGATTCAATTACAAAGGCTGGAAGACAATGATTACAACCAAATTCCGATGTTGAATCAAATCAAATATCTGGCTAACCTGATTGAAAAAGCGGGTGAAATTAAACTCACCAATAAAGGGTTTTTACCTACCAGAATAGTAGCTGAACTCTATCAGCAAAGATTTATAACAGATATATCTATTGAATTGAAACTCCGAAAATTATATAAAGAGACGGACGCAATCAGCATAAACCTTACCCGGATCTTGCTTGAGTTGTCGGGACTGGTTAAAAAAAGGAACGGAAAGCTAAGCCTGACTGCAGCCGGAAGAAAAACACTGTCAGATAACCACGCGTTATTGCATCTGATTTTGACAACTTTTACCAAGAAGTTCAACTGGGCCTACTATGATATCTTTAACAATCAAAAAACAGCGCAGCTTGGTTATGGATTTACCTTGATTTTATTATCGAAATATGGAGATGAAAAACGCCTGGATTCTTTTTATGCAGAAAAATATTTCCGGGCATTCCCCATGCTAAAAGATTTTGATGATTATCCGGTAAGATGTTATTCAGTTCGTTCTTTTAAACGTTTTTTAAATTATTTTGGACTGATCAGCATAGAAAGTTCCGACCCCTTCATACAAACTGTAAAATACATAACAAAGACTGATATATTTGATAAGTTGATTAAAGTCACTCCACCGAAATCAGCTTAAATCCCTGAATAGTGTTCAAGAACGTCAATTCCCAAGAGAAAACTTAATAGTTCTGGAAAGTTCAACCAATACCGGTTGTCCATCAACAATATAAGGCTCTATTAAAGGCGTTGCTCTTACCGATCGGATGGCCTCTTTGTTAAATATAGAATTTGTACTAAATACAATCCTGGGATTTATTGTCCTACCGCTGCTATTCACGTGACACTCAATTATTACATGACCACGAAGTCCTTTCTCCCGAGCTTCCCGGGGATATTTAAGGTTCTCCGCAAGATATTTGCCCCATTCAGATCCATCGGCTTTTACTCTAGCTTCAACTTTCTTCTCAATGCAAACGGTATCCTTTCCTGCTTCGGAAAAACATTTATCTATCCATTTATTCCCCTCCAACATAGACTCACTTTTTAATTGTCCATTTTTATAAAAAATCTGAGATTTAACTCCCGATGATTTCAAATATAACTCTCCTGATGGATAGTAGCGCATGGTTTCGTCAATGCCCCCTGCCAGATTATAGTTTACTTCAAATTCCTTTTTACCATCATCATAATAAGCACAGTAATAGCCACAGGGCATTCCAAAATCTTCATCCATGTAGAGGCCTTCTGATAAAATTTGTTTGTTCAGGGTAAACTCCTTCAGCAAATAACCATTTGGCTTCTTTTCGACTACCTGGATATAAGTAGCGTTTTTCTTCCTGGTCTTATTCCATTGGGTATCCATATGAGTGGTATCCTGGCTTTGGACCGTTACAGAAAAAAATAAAACACCAAGAAAAGAGAGAAATAGCTTACCCATAGCAATAGAATTAATCGAATTTACAACATAAGTTACCTCACGGAACATTATAATAAGGTTAGCACAAATATAGGGGAATTTTTTGTTTTTAGTGTGAAATTTCACCGGCTGCACTGGTTCCATTTATAATCCATAAATACTGTATCGTGCACTTTTTGACTTTGAACCGATAAAGCAATCAGAATTAAGATGATTGACATAAGGATAGTTCTTTTCACAAAATAGATTTGTCGTGAAAGTATCTTGTTTTTTGCATGATGTCGTTCCGGGGCGCACAATGCAAATATAGGAAATATAAGTCTTAGGCTATTCGAGCAATCTCGTGATTTTTATACTTACTTTCGCATCGCTATGACTGCTTCCCCCAAAATCTATTTTGCCCCTTTTCAGGGAATTACCACGCATCTGTTCCGTGAGGTGTATGCCCGGCATTTCAGCGGTGTAGATAAGCTGTTTACACCCTATTTCTCTAACTTCGAGGTGGGTTGTAAGCTGCCGCTCAAGCAAATGACTGCATTGAAGAACCAATCGGAAAATGGGGTTGAAGTAGTGCCACAGGTTTTGAGCAAGAGCGCCGGTGAAATCCTTTGGCTGGCAAAATGCTGCGAAGAGCTGGGCTTTAAGGAGCTGAACTGGAACCTGGGTTGCCCCTATCCGCAGGTGGCCAAAAAGAAGCGGGGTTCGGGGCTGTTGCCTTATCCCGAAATGGTGGATGAAATTCTGGAAAAGGTTTTCAGGGAAATCAACATTGCCTTTTCCATCAAATGTCGCCTGGGTTATGCTTCTGCGGATGAACTGGATGCACTGATTCCTGTTTTCAACCGCTTTTCCATCAGTGAACTCACTTTACACGCCCGTATAGGCAAACAATTGTATTCGGGCCAACCCGATTTGGACGCTTTCGCGGAAGCGATATCGCTGATCAAAGCGCCACTGGCTTATAATGGCGATATATTCACTCCCGAAGACTGGCATCATTTTTCTGAGCGCTATCCATCCATCCAACTGCTGATGCTGGGTCGGGGCATACTGCGCAATCCATTTCTGCCGGCTCAAATCAAAGGGCTTGCGTTGCCGGACAATCCCCAGGCAATTGTTTATCAATTTGTGGATGAATTGTACCATGCCATCCGGCATCAACGCAACGACAACCCTTCCGTGCTCAATGCCATGAAGGAGTATTGGTCATACTTATGTGAGTTCTTTGATGAACCGTTGAGGGTTTTCAGGAAGATCAGGAAATCGAAGAATTTCAGGGATTTTGAAGAGGCGGTGGCGGATATTTTTGATAGTTTATACCATAGGCAGTTTTTAATTTAGCATTTCTCTGCGGGAAGATTATTTTTATTAGTAATGAGATATTGCAACAAGCTGTTTATCATGATAATAGAGCTTCTTTGTTTTTAAAAACGCATTGACAATAAAAATATTGTTAATAATCCTTGACAATAGATGTATTGTTAACTATCTTTGCCAATAAATATATTGTCATCATGAAGCACGCAGAATGGATTCACCCAAAAACGATTACAGGTCCGCCTGCCGAAGGGGACAGCTATATTCGCAGGCCAAATTTAAATAAAGAATTTTGGCGGGAAATAGAAAAAGGTTCGCACATCTTATTTATTGCACCCAGAAGGGTTGGAAAAACTTCTGTGATGAAAGACTTGGTTAAAAATCCTCCAGAAGGATACAATTGCATTTTTGAAAATGTTGAATCGGATAAATCATTGCAAGAATTTTTTAAGAGGCTATATTTTCTTGTCCTCAATAGATTGAGTTTGGTTGGGAAGACAAGGGCAAATATTGAGAGATGGCTTAAAGGTAGGGGTATCGAAGAAATCACTTTTGAGGGCGGGGTTAGGTTTAAGGAAAAGGAATTGGAATATAAAATCGAACTCTTACTTTTGATACAAAAGCTTCCTGACCTTGATCAAAAAGTTGTTCTGTTTCTCGACGAATTCCCAGAAGTAATTTCAGCCATCCGCAGAAAAGAGGGAGATGAAAACGCAATAGAAGTTCTTCATACCATCCGGGAAATCAGACAAAAGAAGGAATTTAATAATTGCATTTTTGTTCTTGCTGGCTCTATTGGACTTGAACATGTAATTGAGTCATTGGACAGGGTTAAGCTTATCAACGATTTGCATCCGATTAGGATTGAAGCATTATCCCAGGAAGAAGCAATACAACTCATTACACAGTTAACGCTTACAGCTACAGTAAAATACTCGCCGGATTTCATTGTACAATTATTGGCCAGGATTGAGCATCTAATCCCCTATTTTATTCAATTAATGATTGAAGAAATTGACAGGGTACTACATAATCAAAACAGGCAAAAACCTGAGGTTGATGATATCAGTACAGCATTTGAATCAATTGTTAAAAAAAACACTAATCTTAAGGATTGGAAAGACCGCTTGAATCCGCCCTATATTGCCCTGGACGAGGCTTCTTTCAGCAATAAAATTCTGACAATTCTCTCCCGTCAAGATACAATTGCCATTCAGGAAATATATAATGAAGTGCAGTTATTAACTGTCCCGGGTAAATATATGAATATTGTTACTATGTTGATCCGCGATGGCTACATAATTGAAAAACAAGACGGAGTTTACAGATATACATCCCCATTGCTTCAGGCATGGTGGAAAAAACAACACCCAATCAACTAGTCAAAAATCTGTCATGAAAAATAAAAGAGGCCCAAGAATGTTGTACTCTTATCAATCTGCTAACCTTAAGGATGATGAAATCATCGAATCCTTTGTTGTCAGAAAAAAGGAATTTGCCCGGATAATATCAGAGCTAAAAAGAGACGATATGTCTAAAGCAATCCAGCACTTTATCCTTGTAGGGCGAAGAGGAAGCGGGAAATCCACACTCTTGCGTCGGATTGAGGCGGAAGTAAATCACGACCAAAAATTATCAAAAAAATTGATTGTTGTCAATCTCAGTGAAGAACAAGCCGGCATTTACCGTTTACATGATCTTTGGGATCTGATTCTTCGCACTTTTCATTCCCTAAATATCCCTACAGAAAAAGTTGACTGGGTTTCATTTTCAAATGATCAGACAGCGTATTCAAAAAAACTTTATGCCTCAATTCAACAATCATTAAATCTACAGAAAAAGAAACTGCTCTTATTACTTGACAATATTGACAGAATTTTTGAAAACATAGGTGAAGATGCCCACTTACTGAGGGAACTACTGACCAACCATAAAGACCTTCGCATAATTGGAGCAAGCGTCAGAATGAGCGAACATTATTGGAAATATGACAAGCCATTTTATGAATATTTCAGGATTATCCATCTTGAAAGCCTGTCACGAGAAGAAGTAGGCGAACTCCTTTCCTATTGGTCATCATGTATGCACTTACCTGATCTGGAAACATTCTTAAGGAAAAATCCAGGTAAAATTGAAACCATCCGGATGTTAACAGATGGCATGCCGAGAACACTGCTGAACTTCCTTGAAATATTAATTGATCGCGAAGATCAAAACGGGTATGAGTATCTGAGATTGATTCTTGATCGGGTAACACCTGTATATCAGGAGCGCTTGAACTACCTTCCTCCAGCACAAAGAAAAGTGATTATTGAACTGGCAAACTTTTGGGATGCAGTTAAAGTAAACCAGCTTATTGAAGCATGCAAAATGCCGGGTAAAGTGATTTCAGCCCAGCTTAGCCAGCTTGAAAAAAGCGAAATTGTCGAAAAGATACCTGGGTTTAAAAGGGAGCATCTGTATCGGCTTTCAGAAAGGCTTTTCAATTTATGGTTGCTAATGACGCAGGGCGGGCCCAAAGAAAAGCGACAGGTGAAATACCTGACTGTATTCCTGGAAAATTGGTATGACGAACCGGAGCTACGTTCACTGTTTAATCAACATATTTCAGAATTAGAGATAGAAAGTTTAAAACCAGACTATGCTGTACTAATGTCATCTGCCCTGGCTCATTTAAGAATCATAACAGCCGATCAAAGAGACATACTCATCGAGAAAACCCGCTATTTGAAAGAAGCTGAATTAAAATATGGTGAATACATTCCCGCGTCAACGGCTGAGATAATAGATGACGTAATGAATAAGTTAAATTCTCACGATTATAAATCTGCACGAATCCTGTTAAACTCAATAGAACAACCTCACCCATTGAAGGAAGGTATTTATGGATTAATATCTATGAGGGAAGGGGACTACCCTAAAGCAGAAGAAGAGTTTTTAAATGCTTTAACTCAAGAAGATATAATGGCAGAGTTTTATCTGGCCTATTTATACAATGAAACGAATCGTTTAGATGAAGCAGAAAAGTATTATCTGTTAGCTAATGAAAAAGGAATTGAAGAAGCATCTTTTAATTTAGCAAATATCTATCTGAAAAATAGACGTTTAGAAGATGCTGAAAGATACTACCTTATTGCCATTTCGAAAGGGATTGATGATGCATTATACAATCTTGCTTTATTATACACTCTAAGTAATCGTTTGGAAGAGGCAGAGAAATATTACCACCTGGCCCATAAGAAAGGATTTGTCAAAGCAACCTTTAATCTTGCAAAATTGTATTTTGACTTGAACCAAATGGAGAATGCAGAGAAATTTTATCTCATGGCTATTCAGAAAGGAGATATAGACTCTCTTTTTAATATCGCTGAATTGTACAGAATAATGGGTCGGCTAGATGAAGCAGAAAAATATTATCTCATGGCAATTAAAAATGGGAACATTGAGGCACTTAATAATCTAGCAAATTTATATGCGATATTACATAGATTTGACGATGCTGAAAAGTATTATTTACAATCAATAAATAAGGGTAACCTCCAGGCACTTTACAATCTTGCGATCCTTTATAAAGAAGAAAATCGTAAGGATGATGCTGAAAAATATTATTTATTAGCAATAGATAATGGTGAAGCTCGGGCTCTACACAATCTTGCTGCACTGTATCAAGAAAAGGATCAATTCAATTTAGCAGAACAATATTACAAATCCGCTATAGACAAAGGAATAACTCAATCTCTTGTGAATTTGCTCAAACTTTATTATTCTCGAAATATGAACAAACAGAAAGCTGTTAACTTAGTTAAAGAAAAAATAGCGCATAAAGTAGGCGAATCCATGATCATTTTCTCTATTGTATTTCTATGGGCTGGTAAGATGAAGGAGTTTGAGGAAACTGCAAACGAGTTAATCCCAGAAATTGTACAAAAAGAAAAAACCAACGACTTGATGGTTTTATTATTCGCATTTCTGGTACATAAGCAATATAATTTTGCCTGGTCCTGGTTCAATAATCTGGAATTTGGCGATAAATTAAGAGAGATGGTTAAACCATTGTATTACCTGACCGCAGAATTTATTAAAGGCCAAGAAGAAGAAGCACTGAGGCCCGGCCCCGAAATTGAGGAAAGTATAAAGGAAATCAGGGAAGAACTTATAAAACAGCAAGCTTTCTATTATGAATAATGAGTTTTATTAGGGCGCCAATCAGCACAAAGATTGTGCATGAATTCTCATAAGATAATATCCCATGCAAAGCCTTGAGTGAGTCTGATGAAAATGATATGGTTCTATTATAAGTTTAATTCTAAAATATTCTATCTGGTTGTAACTTTTATAGCCTTTTGCCGATTTACTGCTGTATGACCAAAGACAATTTCATTACATGTGCCAAACTTTATACGCCAAACCTGTTAAGGTTCTCGAAGCGTGTAGCAGGTAATGCAATTGAAGCTGAGGATATTGTACAGGAATGCTTTGAAGTTCTCTGGAAAAACAAGGAAAAGGTGGAAATGGGCTCGGCAAAGTCTTACCTGTTTTCTGTAGCGCATAAGAAAATAATGGATACTTACAGGTCAGATTTCATGCTGAAGGAGCTGAGTTTGGAATTTGACGAACTTAAAACAGGACCGGAAAATAAAGATACTGAACAGTTGGTTCAACTGGCGATGGCTCAGATTCCCGTGTTGTTTAAAGAACTGTTGGTGCTTCGCGACCTTGACTCATACTCGTATAAGGAAATTGAAGCCATCACGGGATTGACTGAAAGCCAGGTTAAAGTTTACCTGTTCAGGGCAAGGAAAGCGGTAAAGGAAAAAATCTTAAAACTCGAAACGGTATGAACACTCAAATAACCATAGATAATTACGAAGAAATCATGTTCCGGCTGGTGGAGGATGACTTTGACGAACCAACCAGAAAAGAGCTACTCGAGCAGATAGAAGGGAATGTACTTTTTAAATTTGAATGGGATCAATGGCAAAAGACCCGCTGTTTAGATCCGCTCGAAAATTACGCTGCCGAAAGTCTTGCCTTGACTGAAAAAATCATTCAAATTAGCAAGTCTCCGGCTTTTACCCGGAAAAGAAAGGTGCTCTATTTGGCTGCCGCATCAATTGCGGCACTGATTACCAGTATTGTTCTATTGACTGCTGATTTTAATTCCGGGAATAAGCAGATCGTTGAATCGGAAAGTAAAACGCCTGCTCACATATACAATAATCCACAACAGAGCCAAAATACACCTTCGGATGATGTTAAGAATGACTTTAAGCAGTCGCAAAGGCCAGAAAATCCAGAAGAAAATATACTCTTAACTGAGGTAAGTATTACTCCTGAACTGACAGTTAAAGATGCCGGCGAGACTCCGGTCATCCTTGATTCTATTCATGAAATTAAGATTCATCTGGCATTGGTCCCTCAGGAAAAGCCAAGGTACACCATCACCATAGAAACCACTCGGATAGAAGATGGTGAAGAACAAATGAGTGAAGTCGCCCATAATGAAAAGGTAAAACTCAACAAAGTATTTACCAATACAAAAATCCTGTTTCGCAGGAAACCAAACGGTGAACCGGATAAGCTAATTCTTGTGGGTGAGGAGGATAATTTTTTATGTATAAACTTAAACCAGAATATAAAATGAAACCAATCAACGTCTTATTTTTCTTAGCGATGGCAATGCCTGCACTTATGGCAACTGCACAAAAGGCTGATTCAGTTATTGTTATCTACGACAATCAGAAAACCGTAATCCCTGTACCAACCTTTGGCAGCCAGACAACCATTAAAATGGCCGACTCCTTACAGATCATCGAAATCGGGGTTTCAAGGAGAAGGGCAGGTGATAACCTCCCGAATTCCAGGCAACCAGGGATTCAGTTGGTTTCCGGCAATACATCCAACACATCAGAAAAAGCCAGAAAGCAGGTTAAGTGGTTGTCGCAAATTGAGGCTGGATATATTAAAGGCTACACAGACATGAGTATGCGCGCAATTAGCACTTACAGAGCTCAGGACGGAGTTCTGGTCAATGAGGTATATAACTATGAAATGAGTGATATTAACGGATTTCAACTCCGGGTTTTACTCCGGGAGGGTGAAACTATGCTGAATGAAAAAATATCATTTAATTCAGGTTTGAAATTTGGTTATAGACGGTCATTCAACAATGCATATTCTAATTACACTAAATATGACTCAACGGGTTCTGTAATTTCCAATGTAAGTCAAATTTATGATATCAGGGCAAACAGCTTTCTAATGATGTATGAGGTTGGATTTGCTTATCATTTTCAAACATTTAAATTGCCTTCAAAAATCTTTATAGGAAATAGCTTCAACTATTCACTTGTAGCTTCGAAAGATATAAACTCCAAAGAAAGATATTCAAGCAGTATTACATCAAATACATCAATCCTGCATCCATACATAGGAACAGAAATAGGAAAATTCGGTCTTTTGATATCCATGGATTGGAATATTACAGACCAATATTTACTTAACAACTATGGGTATCCTTTTGACCGCACTCATACTTTAACCACCGCGCTTACTTATCGTTTGTTTTAGCACAGGTAAACTCCACAGCAGAGTAGCCACAAAGCGATGCACTGAACATTGCCACCCTCTCTCAGGTTTATATTTAGTTGCCTGAATACGTTCGCTAATCGGGATGGTATATTTAATCTGCACCTTAGTTATTGCGCTTAAAATCATCAGCATTCGCCTGGCCGTCAATGAAGTTGGCAATTCATGAGCGGTATTTCTTATTGCACCTGCCTTGTTTTCAAATCAATCTGATTTATGAAAAACCTGCTGAAAATCCTTTCAACCGCTTTGCTGATGTTCAGCACTGCCCTTTTACCAGCGCAAACCGCCAAGCTCGACAGTCTCGACCGCCTCATCAGCAAAGAAACCGATGCGAAAGCGCGCATCAATCACATGCTCGAAAAAGCGGATTTGCTGGCCATCATTAACCTCGATTCGGCCATAAAGTTCAACCTGAAAATACTGGAAGAATCAAAGCGGATAAACTATAAGCTCGGGCAAGAGGAAGTAAGGTCAAAGTTAGTTCACACCTATTCCTACCAGGGTAATTCAAAAGCAGCACTCGAACAATTGGGCGAATTCAAGCAGTTGGCAGAGCAAATGAAGGATTCCGGCACTTTTGCCAATTATTATAATACCGCCGGCTTGTATTACGGAATGCAGAGCAAATATGATTCGTCCATCTATTTTTATGAAAAGGCCATTCCGCTATATGAAAAAATCGGTAACCGGATGCGCACGGGGCAGGGTGCTTCTAACCTGGCCATTGCCTATCAACAGCAATCCAACTATTCGAAGGCGCTGTTTTATCAGCAGAAAGCGCTTAAAATTCAGGAAGAAGACGGAAATCTTTCAAGCATGGCTTATACATTGGTGAATATGGCCAATACCTACCAGAATATGGGCGACAATCAGCGGGCCGAAAGCTATTTTCTTAAGACCATTGATTTGGCGAAGCAAGAACAATTGAGCAATGTTGAATTATATGCCTATACCAATCTATCAAGCATGTTTCTCGATATGTTTCAATGGCAAAAAGCTTATGATTATGGCATGGAAGCGGCAAAACTGGGTGGGGAAATGGGCGATAAAGGCATACAGGCGGCCAGTTTCTCAAAGGCTGCGCTGGCCAAATCCCGTCAGAATGAACACGAGGAAGCGCTGGAGCTATCCAAACGCGCCATTGCCCTGGCCGATTCTGTGAACCAACCCTTTATTATTCAGCAAGCCTATTCAGCTATGGGTTTTGTGTTGAAGTCGCAAAAAAAATGGAAAGCAGCCATTCCGTTTTATGAAAAAGCACTGGCTTCGCTCAAAGATGCCGACCTTTTTATTGAAGAAACCGGTAGCCTTTTCAGGGAACTGTCGGAATGTTATGAGCAAACCGGCAATCCTGTAAAAGCCCTCGAAATGTACAAGCAATACACGGTAATTGCCGACTCGGTGCACAGCAGGGACAATATTCAAAAGGCCACAGAGCTGACCATGAATTATGAGTTTAAAAAAAAGGAGCAGGCTGAAAAAGTTAAACAGGATGCCAAAGACGAGCTTAACCGTACCCGCATGATTGGTCTGGGTAGCGGACTGTTTCTCTCGTTAATCATCATTATAGGTGCAGCCATAGGGTACCGTGGAAAACAGCGTGCCAATACCCTGCTTATACAACAAAAAGCAGAAATTGAAACCGCATTGGTCCGCTTGAAGGAAGCGCAATCACAGCTCATCCAATCGGAAAAAATGGCTTCATTGGGAGAACTGACCGCCGGAATTGCCCACGAAATACAGAATCCGTTGAACTTTGTGAATAACTTTTCGGAAGTAAGTACTGAATTGATTGATGAACTGAATGAAGAGTTGGCTTCCGGAAAAAAAGATTCAGCCCTGGAAATTGCGCAAGAAATACGTAACAATCTTGAAAAAATCACCCATCACGGAAAAAGAGCCGATGGCATAGTGAAAGGAATGCTCCAGCACAGCCGCCGGAGTAGTGGCGAAAAAGTGCCCACGGATATCAACACCCTTGCGGATGAATACCTCCGCCTGGCTTATCATGGAATGCGGGCTAAGAACAACACATTTAATGTTACCATGAAAACCGATTTCGATCCCACAATAGATAAAGTGAATGTGGTGCCACAGGATATTGGCCGGGCCATACTCAATCTGATCAACAATGCATTTTATGCCGTGGCCGAAAAAGGCAAATCAGCTAAGGTAACCGGCAAGGTATTCGAACCGTTGGTTAGCCTGAGTACAAAAATGAAGGACAATACTGTTGAAATCCGGGTAACCGACAACGGAACGGGCATTCCGGAAATGATAAGAGATAAAATCTTTCAACCCTTTTTCACCACCAAACCAACCGGACAAGGCACCGGACTTGGATTAAGTTTGAGCTATGATATTATAACCAAAGGGTATGGCGGTGAATTGCTTGCGAATAACCTGGAAGCCGGCGGCACGGAGTTTATTGTCAGGTTTCCGGCCAAACAAAACCAGGATTAAGATCAATGGTGAACCCCGGCGTCATACATCCATTTTGTCTCATCAGTTTGCTGGTTATTTTACTAACTGCCTGTAAGCCTGATGGGAATACATTAAAACCGGATGCATTTCATCAAAAAGACTCCATAAAAGCTCCCAGGCTTGTGGAAGCGGGGAAACCTCTGGTGTATGCACTGGACTCCATGCCGCCACCAAAAGCAATCCGTCTTTCAGCCCAACCCAGTCCACTCGCTTTTTCAGCCGGATTTAAGGTAAACATGTCCAATTTTAACACAGAACATGGCCTGGCTTTAAGCAGTATTTTATGTGGATTTAAAGATAAGGCCGGCAACCTGTGGTTTGGCACCTCGGGCAATGGTGTAAGTAAATACAACGGTCAGACTTTTACCAACTTTACCTCTAACCACGGTTTGATCCATAATCTGATAAATTCTATTACAGAGGACAGCCAGGGTAACATCTGGTTTGCAACCTATGGAGGCGTAAGTAAATATGATGGCAAAGGATTTCAGAATTTTACCATCAAACAGGGACTTGCCGATAATGACAATAAACACGTAAAAGAAGATAGTGGTGGCAACCTCTGGTTTTCATCACAGAATGGCATTTCAAAGCTTCTGTGGGAAGACAGACTTAAAGGAAACATGAAGTTTGTAAATTATGGGCAAATGGATGGCCTTCCGGGCAGATATGTTGGCGATATTTTTGAAGACAGCCGGGGCAATCTTTGGTTTGGAACAAATTATGGGATATGCCTTTACGATACATTGGCCGAAGCCCGTGGAGACAAAGCTTTTATTCATTATCCCCTTAGCCCTGAAGGGGAAATGGTTTATACCATTGTGGAGGATAAAAATGGTTTGCTCTGGATTGGTACCGACAGGGGCGTGCTGCGGATTGATCCCTCAACAATCGGACAACCAGAAGAAAGCGGTACATTTTTTACAACTGATAATGGATTGATAAACAACAACATAAAAAGCAGCGGAGTTGACCGCGAAGGCAATGTATGGTTTGGCACCAATTCGGGCTTATCCGAATACCGGATGGCCGATGCTGTTTTTGTAAATTACACCCTGGCACAGGGCCTGGCCAACAATCAGGTTCACAGCATTACACTTGACGACGAAGGCTGTCTGTGGTTTGGCACTCTGGGGGGCGGGCTTAACCGGTACGATGGACGGAGCGTTTTGGGTAATGATAACAACCAGGGTCTGCAGGGCAATAGCATATTGGCCATAACCCAGGATAAAACAGGCAAACTGTGGTTTTGCACCGGTGGCGGAGGCATGATCAGCTATGAGGCCAATGATTATCCCGAAAAGTTGAAATACTTTGTAAATTATACTTCCCGGCAGGGATTCCCTGATGATTATGCTTTTGCAATAATAACGGACAAAGCAGGCAGATTATGGTTTAGCGCCGAGGGCGGTGTGGGCAGTTTCGATGGCAAAACGTTGATCAACTATTCTACGACTCAGGGTTTGATTTGTAATAATGTAGTGAGCCTGGACGAGGACAGTAAAAACCGGCTGTGGATAGGTACGTACGAAAATGGAATTAGTGTATTTGATGGTAAATCATTCAGCAATTATACCACTCAGCAGGGTCTGGTACACAATACAGTCTGGAGTTTTTATGAAGATGAAAAAGGAAATGTTTGGATGGCCACGCGTGGCGGCCTTAGCCTGTTTGATGGAAAAACATTTAAAAATTTCACCAGAGCCCAGGGACTGACCGATAATAAACTTTCCTACGTAACGGAGGATAAAAACGGCAATATCCTTATCGGAAGCTGGGGCGGCGGGGTTTCGGTTATCCGGAAGCAAATGGTTGACAAACTCACCTCAGGGGCAATTCTCCCGAAAGGTGAAGCCATTTTTGAAAATTTCACCACCAACGAGGGGCTGGCCAATGATGTGGTGTATGGCATTATTGAAGATCAGCAGGGCAATGTCTTTATTGGTACCAGCAATGGGTTTACAGTACTCAAAGGAGGCATAGGCCCGCCGGGAGAAAATATCGCCAAAAATGGCATTGAATATTTTAACCAAAAAACCGGCTATCCCATCCGTGACATCAGTAATAATTATTCCATGTATCTTGACAACAATAGCATTCTGTGGGCCGGAACAGGGGATAAACTGGTGCGTTTTGATTACAAAAACGTGATCAGAAATACCCAGCCTCCTAAAGTGGTGATTCATGATGTAAGGGTGAACAATAAGCCCATTAGTTGGGAAACTTTATTCTACGCGCGGAAGTCGGATTCTGCCAAAGACGGTGAGCCTTATGCAGTACCGGCTTATTTTTCCAGCGAATTGAACGTGTATGGCCGCAAGCTTGGCCACCTGGAACGGGATACACTGATAGCGCAGTTTAAGGATATTGAATTTACTAAAGTGCAGGCTTTTACCGGCATACCCGAAAACCTGGTGTTGCCTTATGCATACAACAATATCAGCTTTGATTTTACCGGTATAGAAACCGCCCGCCCCTTTATGGTGCAATATCAATACCTGCTCGAAGGTTATGATGAGCAGTGGAGCCCGGTTAGCGAAAAATCCACGGCAAATTTCGGAAACATTTCGGAAGGGAACTACACGTTCAGGGTTAAAGCCCGAAGCCCCGAAGGCATATGGAGCGAGCCGGTTGCTTTTCAGTTTAAAGTGTTGCCCCCGTTTTATCGTTCATGGATGGCTTACCTGTTTTATGTTCTTTTGCTTATAATGGGTATTTTCGCAGTGGACCGTTTTCAGCGCAGACGATTGATTGCCCGGGAACGCCAGCGGGCCATGAAATTGGAATTGGCTCAGGCCAAAGAAATTGAAAAAGCCTACACCGAGTTGAAATCCACCCAGGCACAACTTATACAGAGCGAAAAAATGGCTTCACTGGGTGAACTGGCTGCCGGCATTGCCCACGAAATTCAAAATCCGCTGAACTTTGTCAATAACTTTTCTGAAGTGAGTAAGGAGTTGCTTGGTGAAGTAAAAGATGAACTGGCCGTTGGCAATGCTCTGTTGGCTAACGAAATTCTAAAAGATATTCAGGGAAACCTCGAAAAGATTAATCACCACGGCAAACGCGCCGATGCCATCATCAAAGGCATGCTCCAGCATAGTCGAAGGAATACGGGTTCAAAAGAACCTACCGACATCAATGCGCTGGTTGATGAATATTTCAAGCTGGCTTTTCATGGATTGCGGGCCAGAGACAAATCCTTCAATGCATTTATGGAAACCGACCTGGATGAAAGCATCGGAAAAATCAATATCATTCCACAGGAAATCGGGCGGGTGGTACTGAACCTCATCACCAATGCATTTTATGCTGTGAATGAGCGCAAAAAACAGTCAACTGCCGGTTACCAGCCCACCGTTTGGCTGCGCACCCGGCAGTTGAACGGGCAGGTTAAAGTGGAGGTGGCCGACAATGGAAATGGCATCCCTGAAAAGGATAAAGAGAAAATCTTCCAGCCCTTTTTTACCACCAAACCTGCCGGAGAAGGCACCGGGTTGGGGTTGAGCCTGAGTTACGATATTGTTAAAGGGCATGGTGGTGAATTATTATTAGAAACCAAAGAAGGGAAGGGAACCACCATCAGCATTATTTTACCCGTAAATTGACAAGGATGCATTCAAAAAAACATCAGGAACAAGAGATTAAAAAATTGCTCCACACCTATTGGAACAGTTATTTATCAGGCGATTTAAACACCTGGGCATCTTTTTTGCCGGATAATTACCGGAATATCGGAACTACACAGCAAGAAATACTGAATAGCAAACAGGAAGCCATAAATTACACCCGTTCGGTTATTCATCAAGTGGCTGGTACGGTTGAAATGAGGAATAAAACTACCGACATCTTTCCCATTCAGCCCTACGTTATGGCCCATGAATTTGCCGACCTGTATATAAAAAATGGTGATGAACGTACATTTTATGCAAAACTCAGGGTAACGACGCTGCTTCAACAAACAAATGAAGGATGGAAAATTTTGCACCAGCATGGCTCCATTCCCGATATGCTGGCCCTGACTGATGAGTCCATCGCGTTTGAGAAAGTAACTTCAGAAAATATCGCCCTGCGCGATGCAGTGAAAAGGCGTACCATTGAACTGGAAGATAAAAACCGGGAGCTTCTGATTGAAGCATCTCTCGAAAAAGTAAGGGTGATTGCATTGTCAATGAAGCGTCCGGCTGATATGATAGGAGTATGCCGCGCAATTTCCGAACAGATGCAGGCTCATGGCATTGAGGCTATACGCAATGTGCAAACAGCCCTGATTGATGACAAAAGTGATACCTATATCAATTATCAGTATTTTACGGCTTATGGCGAAGGCACCATTGAGGAAGCGAAATACAATAAGCATCCTAAAGTTCTTGAGATGGTGCAGAAAATGCAGCAATCGGAAGATGCCTTCTTTGTCATAGATTTTGAGGGTGCCGCTCTGGAAGAATTCAGGCAGTATCGCAAAGAGGATAAGCAGTTTCCGGATCCCGTACTGGATACCTCTTCATCGTTACACTACTATTTTTATGCCATTGGCGGTGGCTGGCTGGGCTTGTCAACCTACAAACCGCTGCCCGATGCGGGCCTTGATATGTTCCGGCGCTTTCACAAGGCCTTCGGACTGGCTTATCGCCGGTTCTTGGATATTGAACATGCCGAAGCACTCGCCAGGGAAGCACAGATTGAAACTGCCCTGGAAAGGATCAGGGCAAGAAGTATGGCAATGCAGAGCACTTCAGAACTTCAGGATATTGTCAACCTTGTTGCCCGGCAATTGCATAAGATGGAAATGGACATAACCGGAGTTTTCATAGCAATCAATAATAGGTCAGATAATAAAGAGTTTACCTTTTGGGGATCATCAGGTGTAGCTGAAACCTATGTAAAAAGAGCATCTATTCCTTTTCTGGATCGGCCGATATATACCGTTCTGAAGGAGCTTACCCAAAACAGCGAAGGGTTTTTTGTTGAGGAATATACCCATGAAGAAAAGATAGAATTCTTCGAACACATGTTTAAATTTCCGCCTTACAATTCATCTACCGCTGAATGGAAGAAGGAGGTATTGTCCCGTGAAGGTGGTTATACAAGGTCTGTTTCAATATCCCATTACACCACTATATTCGTCGTGAACCACCATGGCAGAAAGTTATCTGACGCGGATAATGAAATCCTCAGGCGGTTTGGGAAGGTTTTTGAACATAGTTACGTCAGGTTTCTTGATCTGCAAAAGGCCGAAGCGCAAGCCCGGGAAACCGTCAAACAATCTTCTCTTGACCGGGTGCGCGGACAAATTTCGAGTATGCGTTCAACAGAAGACCTGAAACGCATAACCCCGCTTATCTGGCGTGAGCTTGAAATACTTGACGTGCCCTTTATCCGCTGTGGGCTGATTATTATGGATGAAGAGGCATTTAAGGTAGAAATTTACCTGACTACACCCGATGGCAACCCACTCGGAACAATGATTCTGCCCCTGGATTACAATGCTTTTATTGCTAAAACCTATGCCCATTGGCGCAAAAAAAAGATTTATACCGAACACTGGACCAGCCGTCAGTTTGTTGCATGGACCAAGTCAATGTTAAAATACGGGCAAATCAAGGATCCAGGCACATATCAGGGGACGGCCAGGCCACCGGAATCCCTTTACCTGCATTTTGTACCCTTCGGGCAGGGAATACTATATGTTGGCAATGTGGCCCCACTTGCTGATGAAAAACTCTCACTCATTGAATCACTGGCTGAAACTTTTTCGGTGGCTTATGCCCGGTATGAAGACTTTGCAAAGCTGCGTAAAGCCAAAGAAGAGGTTGAACAGGCTTTGTCGGGCCTCAAAGCGACACAGGCACAACTTATACAGAGCGAAAAAATGGCTTCGCTGGGCGAACTGGCTGCCGGCATATCACATGAAATACAAAATCCGTTGAATTTCGTGAATAATTTTTCGGAGGTGAGCAGGGAATTGATTTCTGAGGTTCAGCAGGAATTGGTGGGTGGCAACTATAAGCTGGCAAAAGAAATTCTTGATGATGTGGAGAACAATCTTGACAAGATCAACCATCATGGCAAGCGTGCCGATGCCATTGTAAAGGGCATGCTTCAGCACAGCCAAAGCAGTCCGGGCATCAAAGAGCCAACCGACATAAATGGCATAGCAGATGAATATTTCCGACTGGCCTTTCATGGCCTGCGGGCTAAGGATAAATCGTTTAATGCCCTGATGGAGACCGGTTTTGACCCGGAAATTGGGAAAATCAACATTTTTGCCCAGGACATCAGCCGGGTAATCCTTAACCTGATTACCAATGCTTTTTATGCGGTTAACGTAAAAAGCAAACAAGCTGCGCCTGGCTACAAACCCACGGTTCGGGTTCAAACCAAAAGGACAAGTCATGGTGTGGAGTTGAAGGTTACCGACAATGGCAATGGCATCCCTGAAAAGGAGCGGGAGAAAATATTTAACCCATTTTTTACCACCAAACCTTCCGGCGAAGGCACCGGATTAGGATTAAGCATGAGTTACGATATTGTGACCAAAGGACATGGTGGTAAACTGACAATGGAAACCACAGAAGGCGAAGGCACTACTTTTATTGTTTACTTACCAGACTAACAATCAAATGAGGATAGGTATTGTTGTATTTGTGTTGATGGCAGCCACGGTTTTTTTGCCGAAAGTCCGGGCAGGCAACATGGATGTGCCCGGCTTAAGCGACACTGTCAGCATCATCAGCCTTAATGCTATGGCCAAAAAACTATTGGAAAAGGAGAATTTCGACAGCAGTCTGATATACTCTACCCGGGCCGTAAACCTTGCAGATAGTCTGCTCAGATTAACCACCGTTAAAAGCAATCAAACCTTGCTGAACAGGTGCAAAATACTGAAAGCAGAATCATTGACCAATGTTGCTGTCGGATTGATTTTGAGCAAACCGTATTTTGCTCTGGATACATTACAATCCGCCTTAAAACTGGCCAAAGAAACGGGCGATAAAAATATGGAAGCGCTTATTAATGCGGCATTTGGAGATACTTTCAGCAGCCTTTCAAAGGATAAAAAGGCACTGGACTATTACCTTCGAAGTGTGGCATTGCTGCGCGAAACCGGCAATCAAAGTGCATTGGCAGAGCAATTGACCAATGCGGGCATTTCACAGCGCATCCTGGGCAATTATGGCGATGCCATGGAATACCTCATGGAATCGCTGAAAATCAGCCGAAGCATAGGTGACAGCCACAACACCATTGAAGCACTTTTGGCCATTGGATTTACCTATGCTTTTGTAGAAAGATGGGATGATGCACTGAAGTTTCAGCAGCAGGCGCTTGAAATTTACCGCAAACAAAATGATTCGTCCGGCATTGCCCGCATTTATAACGACATGGGTGTAACCAATATGAATGCCGGCAAGCTGGAGATGGCCCTTGCCCAACACCGGCAAGCGCTGGCTATACGATTGAAATCTTCAGAAAAATATTACACTTTTGCTTCGTACCTTTACATTGGCGAAATTTTGGAGCAGTTGAACCGGGTTCCCGAGGCCATTGAAAGTTATGAGCAGGCGCTGAACTTTACCCAATATTCAGCCTTCAAAATAAGTGAAATTGATGGTGAAATAAGCCTGGGAAAGGCTTATCTGAAATTGCGGGATTATTCCCAGGCATTGAATACATTGACCTCGGCATACAATAAGGCTCTTGAAATAAAGGACATGCCTACTCAGGCAGAGGCATCACTTTATATTGCGAAAGTTTATCTGGCTCAGGAAAATCCAAGCCTGGCCCTTTCCTGGTTGCGCAAAGCAGAAAAGGCTGCCTCGGGGTCGTCATTGGTTTACCTGGCTGATATTTATCAAAGCATTGCTGAAACCTATTTTAAATTGAATGATTTCAGGAACGCATACCTGAACCAGCAAAAATACAGCATGGTTAAAGATTCGCTGGCGGTGTCAGAGAACCTCGAAAAAATTGCCACCCTTTCCAAGCGCCTCGACTTTGAGAACAAACAAGCCCTTCAGAATCAGGAGCATGAGAAAAAATTAATACTCTCACAGGCAAACATAAGGCGGGAGAAGATTATCCGGAATTTCAGCCTTTCCGGGATGCTGTTGGCCTTAGTGCTGATGGTGGTTGCATTTATCCGTTACAGGGAGAAGCAAAGGCTGAACAAAAAGCTCAGCGAAACCCTCATTAATCTTAAAACCACCCAATCGCAGCTTATACAAAGCGAAAGAATGGCTTCGCTGGGGGAGCTGGCTGCCGGTATTTCACATGAAATACAGAATCCACTGAATTTCGTGAATAATTTTTCGGAAATGAGCAGAGAACTTATTGAGGAGGCAAAACAGGAACTATCTCAAGGCAATCAGCAAATCGCAAAAGAAATTCTTAATGATGTAGCAGAAAATCTTGAAAAGATCAACCATCATGGCAAACGTGCCGATTCCATCATCAAAGGGATGCTTCAGCACAGCCGCAGCAGCCCGGGGGCCAAAGTGCCTACCGATCTCAATGCACTTGCAGATGAGTTTCTGCGATTAGCCTTCCATGGTTTAAGAGCCAGAGACAAGTCCTTCAATGCCACCATGGAAACCGATTTCGACCCAAAACTTGGGAAGGTAAATGTTGTTCAGCAGGATATGGGGCGGGTAATACTCAATCTGATTACCAACGCTTTTTACGCGGTGAATGAAAAACGGATTTCCGGTGCAGAAAACTATCAACCACTTGTTAAGGTGAGCACCCGACAAACAAATGATAAGATAATGGTGTTAGTTTATGACAATGGCAAAGGTATTCCACAACAAGCACTGGAAAAAATCTTCCAACCCTTTTTTACCACCAAACCTGCCGGCGAGGGAACCGGACTGGGACTAAGCATGAGTTACGACATTATTACCAAAGGCCACGGCGGCGAACTCAAGGTAAAAACCAGCCCCGAAAAAGGCACTACTTTTACTATTGTTCTACCTGTTTAATTGGGGGCGAGGGACGGGGGACGAGGGACGGGGGGGAAAGAAAGGGGAAGAAGAAATGGAGATAAGG
>DHSR01000047.1:65624-65797 GCA_002410555.1 Bacteroidales bacterium UBA5281
TTATTTGAGCAACCAATTTAAGTTTGAAGGTTCCTTCACCTTTAGGAGAAGGTGCCGAAGGCGGATGAGGTGTTCATGAGACTGGGAGACAAAGGAAGAAGAAATGGAGATAAGGAGATAAGGAGATAAGGAGACAAGGGGAATGTTATTTGAGCAACCAATTTAAGTTTGAA
>DHSR01000046.1:0-197 GCA_002410555.1 Bacteroidales bacterium UBA5281
CGAAGGCGGATGAGGTGTTAATGGAACTGGGAGACAAGGGAAGAAGAAATGGAGATAAAGAGATAAGGAGACAAGGGGAATGTTATTTGAGCAACCAATTAAGCTTGAAGGTTCTTTCTCCTTTAGGAGAAGGTGCCGAAGGCGGATGAGGTGTTAATGAGACTGGGAGACAAGGGAAGAAGAAATGGAGATAAAGA
>DHSR01000046.1:415-45866 GCA_002410555.1 Bacteroidales bacterium UBA5281
GTTAATGGAACTGGGAGACAAGGAGAGTAAATCCCTGATGCTCAACAACTCAACAAATCAACAGATCAGCAAATCAGCAATTCAACATAAAACTATGATAAAAATATTGGTCGTTGACGACGAGAAAGATATACAACCGCTGTTTGAGCAACGGTTTCGTAAGGAGATAAGAGCCGGAGAGGTAAGTTTTGAGTTTGCCTTTTCGGGAGAGGAAGCACTACAATACCTCGAAAAATATCTGCATGAAGCGGTGCTTATCCTGTCCGACATTAATATGCCCGGCATGAGTGGATTGGAATTGCTCCACCGTATTAAAGCCAGGCATCACGATCCACCACCCCTGGTCATGATGATTTCGGCGTACGGAGATGCTGAAAATTACAAGGCAGCCATGGACCTCGGAGCCGATGGCTTTATCTCGAAACCCGTTGATTTTCCTGCACTCAAAGAAAAAATTAAAACTTTATTCTAATGGCAAAGATACTGGTAGTGGACGATGAGCCGGATTTGGAAATACTAATCAGGCAAAAATTCCGTAAAAAAATAAGAGAGGGTGAATACGATTTTGTGTTTGCCATCAATGGCCGTCATGCCCTGGAGCAGTTGGCGCAACACCCCGATGTGGAGGTGGTGCTCAGCGACATCAACATGCCCGAAATGGATGGCCTCACCCTCTTAACCAAACTTAACGATCAACATGCGTTGCTCAAGGCGGTGATTGTTTCTGCCTACGGCGATATGGAGAATATACGTACAGCCATGAACCGCGGCGCCTTCGATTTTATTACCAAACCGGTTAATTTCCTCGATCTGGAACTAACCATCGAAAAAACCCTCGCACACGTAAACCAGCTTCGCCAGACCCTTAAGGCAGTGAAGGAAAACAACATCCTGAAAATGTATGTGGATGAAACCGTACTGCATTTTATGGACAGCCGGGAGTATGAAACTTCGTTGATGGTGAGCGAAACGCTGGAAGCCAGCATCGCCTTTATTGACATTTGCGGCTTCACCTCCATCAGCGAAAATGAAACGCCCGACAATGTGGTGAAGCTGCTGAACAGCTATTTTGATGTGATGGTAAAAGAGATCATCCACCACGAAGGCTATATTGATAAATTTATCGGCGATGCTATTATGGCCGTTTTTCGCGGCGATTACCACCTGGACCGCGCCATAGATGCCTGCCTGGCCGTACGCAATGAGATAGCCCACTTACCGGCTTTTTCCGAAAAAGTAAACTACAAACCCAATGTCTCCATTGGCATAAACTGTGGCGAAGTGGTTTCAGGAAACATCGGTTCCGCCAGCCTGCGCCGCCTTGATTACACGGTAATCGGTGATGTGGTCAACACCTCACAGCGTCTGCAATCGGTCGCCAAACAGGGGCAAATCATCATTTGCGAAAACGCCTACCTGCAAATTAAAGATTCCTTCAAATGCCGTGAAGTAGGTGAAATTACCCTGAAAAACAAGCAAAAGCCGGTAGTGGTGTATGAGGTGATTAGTTGAGAGGGCTTTTAATTTTTTGGTAAAAAACATTAAAGCAATAACAAGCCTTGTTTGCGCGCGCTTCAACCACCATTCTACAAAATTAATAATTCCACTTTTCACAGAAGCTTTTTTATCCTACTTCGGCACGCATTTTTTTTATGAGATTGTCATTACAACAAAATCATTATAGAATGCAGCAGGATAACTCAATAGTCAAATTTTTTATGGTGGCAATTGCTGAAAGTAGCTCACACAGATAAAGGATTCCTTAAAATGCCGTGAAGTGGCGAATCACCCTGAAAAACAAGCAAAAGCCGGTGGTGGTGGCTGTGGTGGTTAGTTGTTGTTTTCAAGTGCCTTCACCGCCAGCCAGGCCATTAAACCTGCACCGGTTTCGAGGCTGCTTTCATCCACATCAAATCGCGTGGTGTGCAAATTGTGCACAATACCTTTTTCCTCATTGCGAACGCCCAGGCGATAAAAGCAAACCGGAAGCTGTTGTGAATAATAGGCAAAATCTTCGGCTGTCATGCGCAAGTCAAGATCAACCACCTGTTCAGCACCCAGATACTCAATGGCTGCCAATCGGGCTTTTTCGGTAACTTCGGCATCATTTACCAAAAAAGGATAACCCTTGTCAATAAACACATCACAACTTCCACCCATGCTTTCGGCAATGGATTGGGCCATATGGGTTATTTTCATGTGGGCTTCGGCACGCCAATTTTCGTCGAAAGTACGCAGGGTGCCATCAAGCTTAACTTCATTGGGGATGATGTTGGTCTGTCCTTCCGCTATAAAGCGCCCGAACGAAAGCACGGCCGGCAGTTGTGGCGGTGCATTGCGGCTTACAATCTGCTGAAGCGCAACAAGAATGTGTGCGGCAATCAGCACCGGGTCCACATTCAGCTCAGGAGTGGCGCCGTGCCCTCCCCGGCCTTTCACCGTAAGGTAAACCTCATCGGTAGATGCCATATATTTTCCGGCTTTAAAACCCACCTTGCCGGCTTCAAGGGTAGGCAACACATGCTGTCCGAACATTTTTTCCGGCCTCGGGTTCTCGAGTACTCCTTCAGCAATCATCATAGATGCTCCGCCCGGAAATTTTTCTTCCGACGGCTGAAAAATCAGTTTGATGGTGCCTTCAAATTCATCTTTCAGTTCATTCAATATTGCTGAAGCACCCAATAGACTCGTCATATGCACATCGTGTCCACAGGCGTGCATCACACCCGGATTCTCGGAACAATATGCCGTCTCGTTTTGCTCAGTAATGGGTAGTGCATCCATATCGGCACGCAGCGCGATGGTGCGCGAACCAGGATTTTTGCCTTTAATCAGTCCCACCACCCCATGTTTGGCCATGCCGGTTTCAAATGGAACGCCCATTTCTATCAGCCTAAGCTGAATAAAATTGGAAGTGCGAGCTTCATGCATTGAAAGTTCTGGATGCCGGTGCAGGTGGCGCCTGATGTCAATCAGCTCAGGGAGCAAGGCCGCAGCCTGTTGTTTAATGCGATTCAGCAAATCCATAGCATATGATTCATTTTTGATTCATTTGTTGGTGCTTTATGTAAATAGATCCTTCGTGTCGTCATTCTAGCCAGAAATAATACTTCCGAATTAAATAGGAGGTGGTCAAACGACCTGGATCTCCAAATTTTTGCGTTAAAAACACACAAAGCTTGTCCTGATAAACAGCCCACAATAAGAGTTGTTGATGATGACAGAACAAAATTAAATGAAGATTCTCATTCTTGAATGAATAGTTTATTCAGATTATAGTATCAATTACGCATTAAAAAATCAATTCGTTGCGTCTTTGCGTGAGAAAATTAAACGATCTGTTGATGTTATTGATCATTCAATAAAAGGATTGTGTTGCCGCTCAAAGCCAATGCTTGTTTTGGGGCCGTGGCCGGGATAAACGGTATAATCATCCTCAAGAGTAAACAACTTTTCGCGTATGCTTTGCATGAGTGTATCAAAATCTCCGGTAGGCAGATCGGTACGGCCAATACTAGCCTGAAAGAGCACATCGCCTGCAATCACAAACTTCTGGGGATGATTGACCAGGCATATACTGCCATCGGCATGGCCGGGCGTATAGCGCACTTCAAGGGTGGATTGCCCAAAAGTGATTTCATCGCCATCTTCCACAAAATGAACCGGCCGCTTAATCTCATCCAATTCAAGGTTAAACACCGAGCCAAATTCGCGGGCAGTTTCCCAGAACATTTTGCCGGCCTTGTGTCCGGTAGGTTCCAGATGATACCGTTCGCCCACGAAATGGTTGCCCAGCACATGATCCACATGAAAGTGCGTATTCACCAGTGCTACCGGTTTTAGCCGGTTGTTGTCAATGTATGATGAGAGTTCATTTTTCTCCCGGGCATCGTTGCAACCCGGATCAATTATTATACAGTCTCCTGTACCGTCGCTCAACACAAACGAATTTACCTGAAAGGAATTGAAGACAAAAGATTTAATGGTAATCATGGTTGGTATCTTAGGAATTGTAAATATGCAAAGATAGATGGATTTGTTGAAATCTGTGAGCAGTGGGCAGTGATTGGTGATTGGTAATCGGTGATTGGTGATTGGTGATTGGTGATTGGTGAAAAAAAAACTGACCAACCAGGTTTCAGGTGCCTGAGCTATTTGTTGAAGGCCAAACCTGTTAGGTCTTCTTGTATTATTTAGAGTGATCTTTAATCTGTGATCAGTTGGATTCAGCAAAATCAGTAATAAAAAATAATCCGCGATAATTAGCGAAATTCGCGGTAGAAATCCTGGTTAAAAAGCCGTATATGAAGTTCACGGAATAACCGATACAACAACTCCCGATTTTTTATGTTATTTTTACAACCAAATTTAAAGTCATATTGAAGTTTTTGTTCAACTACCGGATGTTTGTACGTGCCACTTTCTTTGTGACACTGGTGATTTCATGTCTGGGAGTCTCCCCTGTTCAAGCTCAGTTTTACAATGGTTCGCAGATGACTTTTGGAAAAAGCCGGGTGCAATACGGTGATTTCTTATGGACTTACTATCGTTTCAACGATTTTGACACCTATTTTTACCTCAATGGCAAGGAACTGGCCATTTATACTGCCCGTTATGCGCGTAAAGTACTCCCCGAAATTGAACTCTTGCTTGAATCGCGGGTAAGCGATAAAATTGAGTTCATCATTTTTAACTCCCTGACCGATCTTAAACAAAGTAACATTGGCCTGAGCAGCGATCAGCAATACAATATCGGAGGCATAACGCATATTATTGAAAATAAAGTTTTTATATACTTCGACGGCAGTTATCCCAACTTTGAGAAACAGATACGCGCCGGGCTGGCCCGTGCCCTCATCGATCAGTCCATTTATGGTGGTTCAGTAGGCCGGCAAATTACCAATGCTACCCTGATGAGCGCACCTCCCTGGTATATTGATGGATTGGTTTCCTACATCAGTGAAGAGTGGAATACCACCATAGACAATGCCGTTAGGGATGGTATCTTGAGTGGCCGCTACCGCAAATTTAATCATCTTACCGGCCAGGATGCTGTATATGCCGGCCACAGTGTATGGAAATATATTGTTGACAAATATGGCAGGCAAACCATTCCAAACATTATGTACCTTACCAGAGTAAGCCGAAACATGGAAACGGGGTTTTTATATGTACTCAATATCTCCTTTAAAAACCTGATTAAAGAATGGTATGCCGACAGTAAACAAAAATATGCCAATAGTGATGAAGGCAGGGAGCAACCTCAACTTACTCCCCTGATAAAAAAACCTAAAAAAACGGTGATATTCGATCAGGTAAACCTGGATCCTTCGGGCAAATATACGGCCTGGGTAACCAATAATTCCGGTCAGATAAAAGTATGGTTATACAATCACCAACTCAATAAATCCAGGGTAATTTTTAAACAGGGTCACCGGCTGGATGAGAAAAACGATCTCTCCTACCCCCGCATTGCATTTCATCCTACACGGGAAACTATGGGCCTGATAACTGAATTGAAGGGAGAGATTCGCTTTTATCAGATCGACCTCAATACCCGAAAAAGAACCTGGCAATACATCTACGGCTTTCAGAAAATTGTTGATTTCTCCTATTCCCACGATGGGCGCGACCTGGTGATGTCGGCCATTCGTAAGGGCCAATCCGATATTTATGTATTTAATGTGGCTTCTGCTGCCGCACAGCAAATTACCAATGATATTTATGATGATTTGTACCCTGTTTTTATCAATAACTCTAAACAAATTGTCTTTAGCTCCAACCGCATCAATGATACATTGGTGGAAAATCCAAAGCTGGAAATGCCGGGATTGCCCAAAACGCATGATCTTTTTTTATATGATTATGCAGGTAAAAAAGACGTACTGCGCCGCATAACCAACACGCCCCTTGCTGATGAAACAGATCCCAGAGAATATGCCAAAGGTCAAATCAGTTTTTTAAGTGATGAGAATGGTATTTTCAACCGGTATGTATCGGCTTTCGATAGTGTAATTACGCATGTAGACACCTCGGCACATTACCGCTTTTTTACCCGCGACAAGATGCTGACCGATTATCCGCGCAACATAACCTCACATGCCGTATCACCGAAAAGCGACCGACAGGCAGAAATCATCAACCAGGGATTGACTTATCAGGTGAATGAAGGTGAAAAGATACCACCCGCTCAACTTGCCGATGTGGATGCAACGCCCACGCCATATATGCAACAGCGTTTGCTGAGCGAAAGTATTTCAAAACAGGTGCAGCTCCAGGAAAAGGATGCCCCGTCTCAGCGGCCCCGCAAGCGATTCAGAAATGTATATCAAAATGATTCACCAGATTCAGCCGACAGCCTGATAGACCTGAACGAATACCGCATGAAGGCTGTAGCTGAAATTCCCAAACCGGATTTTGAAGATGGCTTTATCATTCCCAAACAGAGAAATTACAATGTGGAATATAAAATCAATGAACTGGTAAGCCAGTTGGATTTTAACTTTTTAAGTTCTTCCTATCAGCCTTTTTCCGGGGGTAGAGGCCCAATATACCTTACACCCGGACTAAATGCATTTCTAAAGGTGGGTTTGTCTGATCTGCTGGAAGATTATCGCATGATTGCCGGAGTGCGCCTTGACTTTAATCTGGTAAACAACGAATATATATTCAGCATAGCCAACCTGAAACACCGTTTGGACCGAGAAATATACTTTCACCGTCAATCCATTGAGCAGATCAGCCTGTATTCCATTGTCAGATACCGAATTCATGAACTGCATTACATCCTTAAATACCCCTTTAATCCGCTGCTTAGCCTCAAAGGCACCCTTACTGCGCGTAAAGACAGGGCAGTTTTTATGTCAACGGATCAATACAATTTGCGACAGCCCGATGTAAATCGCTATTGGTTATCCGCAAAAGGGGAACTGACCTATGATGCCACACGCTCGCTGGGATTAAATCTTCTGGATGGCATGCGCTATAAATTATTCGGCGAATATTACTATCGCCTGCCCGATGAAGACAATGATGCATCCAACATGATTGTTCTGGGTTTTGACATCAGACACTATTTACCCATAGTGCGCAATTTCATCTGGGCCAATCGTTTTGCCGCCAGCACCTCGGTGGGTAAAAGCAGGCTGATCTATTATCTGGGAGGGGTAGATACCTGGCTTGCGCCAAAGTTTATCAATGAGGCCCCCATAGATTACAGCCAAAACTATGCTTATCAGACGCTGGCTACCAACATGCGGGGCTTTTACCAAAATGTGCGTAATGGAAACAGTTTTGCTGTCATCAATTCCGAATTGAGGTTCCCGGTTTTCAATTTCATTGCAAAGCGCCCATTAAAATCTGATTTCTTGAATAACTTCCAGGTAATTGCTTTTGGCGATGTGGGTACAGCCTGGACAGGCCCTTCACCCTATTCTGAAGAAAATGCCTTGTTTACCCGAATCATCCGGCAGGGGCCCCTGCTCATCACCGTAAAAGAACAACGTGAACCGCTGGTGGGAGGTATGGGATTTGGTGCCCGCTCCCGCATACTCGGCTATTTTATCCGCGCTGATTATGCCTGGGGCATAGAGGACCTGGTTATAAAAAAGCCGGTGTTTTACATCTCGCTGAGCCTTGATTTTTAACTCTAAGTCCATTACCCATTCTTTTGACAGGATAGACAAGATTAACAGGATGTTTTTGCTGAAAGATATGCTGATTTCGTTTCGATCAATCCAAACAGAGCTTCTAATCCCTAAATGTTTCTTAAAAGATATAGTTACATCTTTCAGAAAATTCTTATTTAATCAGGGGAATTCCTTTAAAATTTAATCTTTCATCAGGTTATATTCACCTGGTTGCAATAATTCTACCGTTACAACCTATAAATATTCTTAAAACCCTTTTGCAAAGCTTCAAAATTAATATCTTTGCCCATTGTTATTGGATAAACAATAAGACACTAACCTTTTAAAAATCAATAAACATGTACGATCGCCTTCAAGCTCATCTTCAAAAAGAATTAAACGACATCAGAGAAGCCGGCCTTTACAAAAAAGAACGGGTAATCACTACCCCTCAGGGGGCTGAAATCAAAGTGCAAAGTGGTGCCGAAGTACTTAACTTTTGCGCCAACAACTACCTTGGACTTTCCAATAACCCCAAACTGATTGCTGCCGCTAAAGAAGCACTCGATTCCCATGGTTATGGGCTGTCATCGGTGCGTTTTATTTGTGGAACCCAGGATCTGCACAAAGAACTGGAAGCAAAAATTGCAGAATTCTTTGGTACCGAGGATACCATTTTGTATGCAGCCTGTTTCGATGCCAATGGTGGTGTATTTGAACCGCTACTTGGTGAAGAGGATGCCATTATTTCCGATTCCCTCAATCATGCCTCCATCATTGATGGGGTTCGCTTAAGCAAAGCACAGCGCTATCGTTATAACAACAGCGACATGGCTGATCTGGAAGAACAACTCAAGAAAGCCATGGCTCAGCGATTCAGGCTGATTGTTACCGATGGTGTTTTCTCCATGGACGGCAATGTAGCCAAGATGGATAAAATTTACGAACTGGCACAGAAATATGATGCCATGATTATGGTTGACGAATGTCACTCAGCCGGCGTTGTAGGTGAAACCGGACGTGGAGTTACGGAATTGTTTGACCTTCGTGGCAAAGTTGAAATCATAACCGGGACTCTGGGCAAAGCTTTTGGCGGAGCCATTGGTGGTTTCACTACCGGTAAGAAGGAAATTATTGAACTTTTACGTCAGCGTTCACGCCCGTATCTTTTCTCAAATTCTATCCCTCCCATGGTTGCTGCAGCCGGTATCAAAATGTTTGATATGATGAGCGAAACCAATGATCTGCAGGACAAACTGCACGAAAACACCGCCTATTACACTGAAAAGATGAAAGAAGCCGGGTTCGACATCAAGCCAACTAAAAGTGCCATTGTAGCGGTGATGCTTTACGATGCCAAACTGAGCCAGGATATGGCTGCGAAACTACTGGATGAAGGCATTTATGTGATTGGTTTCTACTATCCGGTAGTTCCCAAAGGACAGGCCCGCATCCGCGTTCAGATTTCGGCCGCACACACTCGGGAGCAACTCGACAAGTGTATCAATGCCTTCACCAAAGTTGGTAAGGAATTGGGCGTACTGAAAGGATAATATTTATTCCAAAACGGATAGATAATTTTAATCTTCCGGTAAAATCATGATAAAAAAGGGCGAAAACGGGTCATTTCCTGCTTTCGCTCTTTGTTATTGTTAAAAGCTGACCTCAGGTTTGACCGGGTCACGTTTGAGTTTTACCCAAGCGTTCATAAGAAGCAATACAATCTTTAAAATGCTTGTGGTATAGTGTAACCGGTGCGCAAAAATTAAGCAGGATGAAGGTTTTTAGCAGGTTTCTGATGAAATAACTGAATTTTTCCTTATCAAAAGGACTTGCATAAACTCAAAACAGAATCCATATCCCAATTCAACAATGAATTGTTACAGATGTCGAGCAAGCCTCTTTCTAATCCGATTCTTCTACAATTTCTTTTACAGGTAAATCAAAAAATTCAAAAGCATAAATATTTTTAATAATATCAGTTGTTTCTTGCAGTTTTGTTTTTTGCTGAACCAGTTTTGCGGGTTTTTCCGGGTTTTTGGATAATCCGCTGCGTTTAAAATAGAGACTATTGATTTGCTTTTTTAGTTCCCGCACACTCCAGGCACCTTTGATACATTCTATTTCGTAGAAAGCACGTTTGGGGGGATCATTAATTCCTAGAAGCAGCTCAAGACTTGCCATATTCAGCCCTGTCTTTCCCATTTTGTTCAAACTCAACAATATAATATCCAATCAACCAATTACGAATAGTCATCATTTGATTCACCGCATTTACAGCCGATTATTGTAATTGCTTATGTAGCTGCTGAATATAAGAAATAAGTGCAAGATTATTCTAAAAAGAGGATTTTATCTGATCTTTATATCCTTCCGGCTTTAACCCCTTCAACCACTACCTTAATCTCTTCATAAGTATACTCCTCTCCCAATTGTTCTTTAAGTGTCCGCAATGAGGCGATGCCGTGGGTGATAGCCACCTTTTTAATCGCCGGAATTTTTGACTTTTCGAGCAGTTGCTCCGGGGCAATTTCACCACTTTCAATAAAACCCAACAGGTGATTATATATGGTAGTAATGGTGAACTGACGTTCTTCCGCAATTTCAGGGATTGTTTTTCCCTGGCGGAATAGCTCCAGGGAGGCATAACCCGTTTTCTGATGAAGTGGTTTAGCCGGTTCAGGATTCACTTTTCCGTATTGTTTACTTCTCTTTTTGCGTCCCGACATTTTTAGATGCATATTACTGTGCAGCTTATTTTCCTGACAATAATTGCGCACTACCGCTATAAATTCCTCACCGTATTTGTTCACTTTATAGACGCCAAAGCCGGAAATCTGATGTAAATCATCCAGTGATTGCGGCAAATAAGCAGAAAGTTCAATCAGCGAAACATCGCCCAGCACCATATAAGGCGGCACATCTTCTGAATCAGCAATCAACTTACGCAGGTATTTCAACTTCCTGAGCAATTCAGTATTTTGATCACGGCTGTGAGAAGCGGCTGTCTTTTCAGCAGCAGCTTTAGTGGCTTTAACCATCAACACCTGCTTCAGGCCTTTCAGGACCTGCCAGCTTTCAACGTTGAGCTTAAGTGTGGGGTACTGTCCTTCGGTCTGTTCGAGCATACCCTGTTGAAGCAGTTGAGAAAATACATCATACCACTGGGATTCGCTCAAATCGCTGCCGATCCCCCAGGTTTTCAGCAATTTTAACTCCGCGCTGAATTTGTTGAGATCGGCTCCGCGAAGGTAATCAACTGTGGTTTTTATGCCAAAGCGTTGGTTAAGTCTTGCCACAGCCGATAATGCTTTCTGAGCGTTCAGCGTACCATCATACTCCGTGTATTTATCCAGACAATAATCACACGATTTACAATGGCCATGATGCACTTCATCAAAATAGTTCATCAACTGCTGTCGGCGGCAGCGGTGCGCTTCGGCAAACGACACCATGTGCTCCAGTTTCCGGTGCATAAGGTCAGCATGTGCCGGATCGGTACCATTGTCAATAAAATAGCTTAGCCTGGATACATCGCCCCTGCTGTAGAAGAGTATAGCGTCAGCGCGCAGACTGTCCCTGCCAGCACGGCCAGTTTCCTGGTAATAGCTTTCAATATTCTTGGGCAAATCTGCATGTATCACATAACGGACATCTGGTTTATCGATACCCATTCCAAAAGCAATGGTGGCTACAATAATTTTTATTCTGTCGTGAATAAAATTCTCCTGCACCTGTTTTCGGGCATTCCGCTCCATGCCGGCATGGTAGTATGCCGCCGAATAACCCATGGCTTGCAGTTTCCCGGCCATATCTTCGGTAGATTTCCGTGATAAGCAGTAAATGATGCCTGACTGATCTTTGTGTTTGTTAAGATATTCTGGTAAAAAATCATCCATCTTATACTTCTGGACCACAAAATACCAGATATTGGCGCGGTTGAAAGAAGATATGAAGCGATGATTACCGACTAATCCCAACTGCTTCACTATGTCGTCACGTGTAACCTTATCGGCGCTGGCCGTGAGCGCCATAACCGGCACCCCGGGAAATTGGGATTTAAGCGTACTCAATGCCAGATAATCTGGTCTGAAATCGTGCCCCCAGTGCGAAATACAGTGGGCTTCATCAATGGCGAAGAGTGAAACTTTGGTATCGCCCAGCAGATTTTTGAGAGAATTTTCGGCTGAGATTCGTTCAGGAGCCACATAACACAGGCGAAGTTTCCCCGAACGCAAATCGCTGATAACTTGTTCCTGTTGCGAAACTGATTGAGATGAATTGAGAAACTCCGCAGTTACCCCATTATTTTTGAGAGCATCTACCTGATCTTTCATTAGCGCAATGAGTGGAGAAACCACAATGGTAACACCAGGAAACATAATGGCCGGCACC
This sequence comes from Bacteroidales bacterium UBA5281, assembly GCA_002410555.1. Classification (GTDB taxonomy): domain Bacteria; phylum Bacteroidota; class Bacteroidia; order Bacteroidales; family Lentimicrobiaceae; genus Lentimicrobium. The sequence continues at coordinate 12,439 of DHSR01000046.1, forward strand.
TGATAACAGATAGATTTTCCACCACCCGTAGGCATAATTACCAGCGAATCCTCGCCGGCAAGTGTATTCTCAATTACAGCTTGCTGATCAAGACGGAAAGCATCATAACCAAAATGCTTCTTTAATGTAGTGCATGCGTTTATTTCCATCCATTCTAAAGGTTTAATTTTCATAAGCTGATCCAAACTTAAATAAAAAGTGAATTCCACCATTCAAATTATTCGTATTTTCATGATTTCCCGCTGAATTAAACTACTTTTGATCAACTGTATTCTGTGGGATTTCAGCAAATGAGTGTTCTTTGCCGGGCCAGAGGGTACTTAATCTTAAGCAATTATGAAAATTACTTTTATTGGAGCTGTTCAACAAGTAACCGGCAGCAAACATCTTATTGAAACAGAAGCCGGAAAGAAAATCCTGCTTGATTGTGGCATTTTTCAGGGCAAAGGGCTGGAAACAGATGCGATGAACCGTGATCTGCCCTTTAATCCGGGAGCCATCGATCACATACTGCTTACCCATGCGCACATCGACCATTCGGGTCTTATACCCTATATGTATCACCGCGGGTTCAGAGGCTCAGTGGTATGTACCAATGCCACCCGCGACCTATGTAGTATCATGCTGGCCGATAGCGGTCACATTCAGGAAAGTGACACCCGTACCTTTAACAAAAAGCGGGCACGTAAGGGTAAACCCGCAGTGGAACCACTATACACACCGGAAGATGCACGTAAAAGCCTCGAACTCTTTATTGGCGTTGGCTACGATAGAAAATTTAAGATAGATGAAAACCTGAGCCTAAAATTCACCAATACCGGACATATGCTGGGCAGTGCTGCGGTTAACCTTTCGGTGAAGGAGGGAGATAAAACCATACGAATTGCCTATACCGGTGATATAGGCCGGCCCTATAACCGGATACTGAATCCACCTGCACCCTTTCCTCAGGCCGATTACCTGATAACTGAATCTACCTATGGCAACCGGCTGCACCCACCCCTGGATAATGCAGAAGATGAATTACTTCGTATTGTTAAAGAAACTTGTGTGGTAAAAAAAGGTAAGCTGATTATTCCTTCTTTTGCCATTGGCAGAACTCAGGAATTGGTTTTGGTATTGAATAATTATTTTAATGAAGGTAAGCTGCCACGAATACCGATTTTCGTGGATAGTCCGCTGGCTGTAAATGCAACAGATATCTTCAGACTGCATACTGAATGTTTCAATCAGGATGTACTGGATGTTATGGAAAACGATCCCGACCCCTTTGGATTCGGATCACTTCATTATATTCGTAAGACGAGCGAAAGCAAAAGCCTGAACAGCTCGGATGCGCCTATGGTAATCATTTTCGCTTCAGGTATGATGGAAGCAGGCAGGGTGAAACATCATCTGGCCAACAATATTTCAAACTCCAGGAACACCGTACTTGCAGTTGGCTATTGTGCCGAAGGTACATTAGGCAATCGTATTGTGAGGGGTGACAAGGAAGTGTCTATTTTTGGAAACGTGTATACGGTAAAGGCTGATATCGAAAGTATTGAAGCTTTCAGCGGCCATGGTGATTATCAGGAGATGGCCAGGTTTCTGGAATTTCAGGATAACGATCTGTTAAAGCAGGTTTTTTTAGTTCATGGAGAAGCCGCTGCCGCGCTCACCTATCGCGATTATCTGGAAAACAGAGGCTTCCAGAATGTAACCATACCCTTTCCCGGACAGGAATATCAATTGACTTGAATTATCTTAAAATATTGAGTTCTCTCCGAATGGTGCATTTTTGCTACAAAGCATTGCACGGAGTTTATCGAAGTAGCCCAAAAACCTGCCGCGTGGGGCCTTATTGCTCAGTGCCTGCCAGTCGCAATGTAATGAAGATTGGGCTTAGAGCCATTCTCTCTCTTTTACTTACCGGGAATAGCTTGAATATTAAAAAATTGAAAAGATTTTAATGTTAATCATAAGCTTTAGGGAAGCACTGCAAGTCACGGCTGTGTGCTGACGTTCCGCATACATGAAGAATATCTTAAAGGGGAAATGTATTTGAATAACAGAAGGTAGCAGACACCTTGTCAAGAATTCATATCTAATTCATTTTATATTCACTGTTTTGCATACCCATCGGTTTTGTCTATAATGGATAAAAAACACAGACCGGACTCTTTTTGCGGAATCCGGTCTGAAACAAATCATTAACTATGAAAATCAATTGGTTTTAGGAGCTTTTTTTCGGGTAGAGTAATTAATTTTAAAAGCACCTACTTTACGTAACTCCTGTTTAACATCGGTAACAATACCCATTTTTACGTCTTTATCTACTTTAAGAGAAGTAGTGAGCAGACCACGGTCGGCTTCCGGACGTGTTTCACGCTCATTGTAAATAAATTCGGCAATGTCGTTCACGGTACGAAAGCTGTCGTTGAGTTGAATTCGTGATTCGGTTCCGTAAATCTTTGATTGTACAGGAGTGCCAATGTAAATAAAACTCACCAGTGATTTTTTTTCAAGTTTCTGTACTTCCGTAGCCACCGGTGGTTTTACTTTTACTTTAAGGGTAACTTCACGCATGGTGGTTGTAACCATAAAGAAGAACAGCAGCATGAAAATAATATCAGGCATTGAGGCAGTACTGATGGCAGGCAATTCGCCCGACTTTTCCTTTTTAAATCTTGCCATATTACTTCCCTCCTCCTATATTTTCAGGTTCAGCTTCTGAAATTGACATGGGGACAGCAGCCTGAATGGCGTCAATATCCATTTGACTTCTGAGATCGGAAAATTTGACACCGAACTTTTGTCTCGACAATTCATCACGCAGTTCATTTACAGCAGCGGTGAGTTCATTTTGCACCTGAATATACATATCATATGAGGTGCCACGGTCATTTTTCAGCGAAATAATGCCTCTTGAAACCGGGAATTCACCGAGGCCAGGAATGTTTTCCATTCTTTTTTCAGGCAGGTCCTCCCGGTTCTGAGGATTCGAGAGGAATTCCTTGGCTTCATCACGCAGCGTTCTGATGTCGCCCCAGCGTCCTTCTACAAAGAGGCGGTCGCTTTTATTCACCAGTACATTAAACACATTGCGTTCTTTCACATCGGGTGTGGGCGCAGTAGGATCCGGAGGTGGCGGCAATCGTCTTACGATTCCTGAGTCCACGTCCATGGTAGTAGTTACCAGGAAGAAGATCAGCAACAGAAAGGAGATGTCGGCCATTGACCCGGCATTAATTTCGGGAACTTTTCTAGCCATAGTTATTCCTTTTTTTGAGGGAACAAATTATTTAAACCATTTGGCCACTTCAGCATATACTATGCTGATCACTACACCGGCAAATACGATGTAGGTGGCAATTAAACCTCCCCCGATTATCTTGGAGGCAGTAGGACTGATGTTGTGCTTTTCATAAAACAGCCCGGTGTCAGCAGGCGAGATCAGATAAGCAAACAGCAGAACAACTACCAAAATACCGAAACCGATTAATCCACCCTTGGCTTTCTTAAAATCGCTGAAAGTTTGAACCAGTGGAAAAACAATAGCTGTAATGGCAGCAACGGCAAACAGTATATAAGTCAGGTAGAGGCCTATATTAATTAAAGGGCTGTCTTGCATCTCGGTTATTTTTTAATGGTTTTGTTTTTAACCAGAATGTCCATGAATGAGATGGTAGCATCTTCCATGGAATTAACAATGCCGTCAATTTTCGAAATCAGGTAATTGTAGAATATCTGGAGGATAATAGCAACAATAAGTCCAAATACAGTAGTTAACAGCGCAATTTTCATACCGCCGGCAACAACTGTTGGTGAAATATCACCGGCTGCTTCAATAGCATCGAAAGCTGCAACCATACCTACTACGGTACCAAGGAATCCGAGCATGGGGGCCAGGGCGATGAATAAACCAATCCAGGAGAGGTTGTTTTCAAGTCGTCCCATAAGAACACCACCATAAGATACAATGGATTTCTCCACCATTTCAAGGCCTTCATCATAACGGTCGAGACCCTGATAGAAAATACTGGCTACCGGTCCGCGGGTATTCTTACAGATTTCTTTGGCAGCGCCAACGCCTTCCATTTCGAGTGCTGTCTCTACTTTGTTGAGCAGTTTTTGTGTGTTTGTTGTTGAAAGGTTCAGATAAATAATCCTTTCAATAGAGAGTCCAAGACCTAAAATGAGCACCAGCAATACGGGAAACATCCAGCCTGGTGAACCTTCAATGAATTTTTGTTTCAACACCTGATGAAAGGATTGTGGAGCTGCTTCTTCAGCTACAAGGGTTTCTTCAGGAGCAGTCTCGGGGGCCGCTGTGGTTTGGGTTGCCGTATCGGTGGCTGCCTGCTCGGTTTGTGGGGTAGTTTGGTCCTGAGCCACAACTATGCTGGTAACACCAAAGGTGAGCATTCCTGCTACGGTCAAAAGCGCAATTAATTTTTTCATAGTTAATTGTTATTGATTTGTTTTAAGGGATTTAATTGTTGTTTCTGTTTATTGTTTCAATCTTTTTGTTGTCCATTTTACTGCGCGGAGAGAATGGGATTCGAACCCATGATACGCTTTTGGCGTATACACACTTTCCAGGCGTGCGCCTTCGACCAACTCGGCCATCTCTCCTTAATAGGCTCAAATATAAACCCTTTATTACTTTTCAGTGCGCTAAATTACAATAAATTGTGAATTGTAACGGATTAAACGCTTTTTTTTTAAAATTCACTGCAAATATAATTCATTCTTCATTAAAAAAAGGATGAAATTTGTGCAGTAAATGTATGACATTTTTGATTTATTGTTTGAATTTTTCCTGCTGCCATGTCAATAGTGTTCTTCATCAAGTCTATATGTACCCCCAAAATTTTAATCAATTGTAAGCTCTCCCCGCAGTGGACTTTGTAACCTTTGGGCCAGTTCTTCCCCCGAAAAACCTTCACCCAGCAGAAACATCATCTTGGCTATTGCTGATTCGGTAGTGATATCATAGCCTCCTACTACACCAATAGTATAGAGCTGAACGCTCGTTTCATATTTACCCATTTCAACCGAACCACCCTTACACTGGGTAACATTAAATATGGTAATGCCACGCGATATGGCCTGCGATAAAGCCTGAAGAAACCAGGAATCCGTTGGCGCATTTCCGGCTCCAAAAGTTTCCAGAATCAGTCCTTTAAGGCCGTTGATGTGCAAAATACTTTGAACTACGTTTTCTGTAATTCCAGGAAACAACTTAAGAATGGCTACATTCTGATCCAGTTTACGATGCACCTTCAGGTTGTTTATACCTGGCTTTAATATATGCTGGTGGTTATATCTGATGTGTACCCCAACCTGAGCAAGCAAAGGATAATTGCCACTTAAAAAGGCATTGAAATTTTCGGCGTTAAATTTGTTGGTGCGGTTACCGCGCATTAACCGGTTTTCGAAACAAATGCTTACTTCCGGAACCAGGGGTGTATCACCTTCATAAGCAGAGGCTATTTCGATGGCATTGATGAAATTCTCACGCCCATCGGTGCGCATTACACCCATAGGCAGTTGGGAACCGGTAAAAACAACCGGCTTATTCAGATTTTCAAGCATAAAACTCAACATCGAAGCGGTATAAGCCATGGTGTCGGTTCCATGTAATATTACAAAACCATCGTATTTTTCATAATGATCCTCTATTACACCTGCAAGCTGAATCCAAAAAGCAGGGTTCATATTTGAGGAATCAATCAGTGGATCGAAACACCAATTGTCTATGTGGCAGTTAAATTTTTCCAGTATAGGTATGTGTTGATAAAGTGCGTTAAAGTTAAATGGCTTTAATGCACCTGAGTCCGGATCTTTAATCATACCAATGGTGCCTCCGGTATAGATGACCAATATTTTTTTTTCTGTTGCCGTGGTTGACATAGGGTCTCGTATATTATATGGTAAATCTAAAAAGTTTAGAAGCATTTGCAGTAGTGGCGGCTGCCACTTCCTGCAGACTTAATTGTTTTATTTCGGCCACCTTTTGAGCAATCAACGGAATATAAGCCGGTTCATTGCGTTTGCCGCGATGTGGCGTTGGAGCCAGGAAGGGGGCATCGGTTTCAAGCACCAGGTGTTTCAGGTCAATGTGTTTAAGGGTTTCCTGCATTTTGTTGTTCTTAAAGGTTATCACCCCTCCCAATCCCAGGCTGAAACCCAGATCAATGGCTTGCCTTGCCTGCTCTACACTGCCTGAAAAACAATGAAAAATACCCCGCAGCTCTGGTCTGTTGATGTCTTTTAAGATGCGAACTACTTCATTAAAAGAATCCCGAATATGCACAATGAGAGGCAAATCGTAAGCACGGGCCAGATCGGCATGATGGCGGAAAACAAATTCCTGCTCAACCACAAATGTTTTATCCCAATAATAATCCAGACCACATTCTCCTATCCCGTAAAAATTTCCCTCGTTGAGCAAGGCCTCCACTTTCGCAAGTTCATCCATGTAATTCTTCTTTACCGAAGTGGGGTGAAGTCCCATCATCGGAAAACAATTTTCCGGAAAATCATTGCATAACGAAAGCATGGGTTTAACGGAAGTGCTGTCAATATTTGGCAGGAACATATAGGATACTCCGGCATCCATGGCCCTTTGAACTGCCTTATGCCGGTCATCATCAAAAGCATCAAGGTAAACGTGGGTGTGAGTATCTACAAGTATCATGACGCAAAGGTACAGATTTTCCATATTTACGTGAGATATTAAACCAGGGTACGGTGAGTGATGAATCATCAATTCCTTAAATCCTCAAATCCCAGGAGGAAGAATGACGATTCGGGATCAAATCAGCACATCAGCACATCAACACATCAGCACATCATCATTCATCAAAATCAGCTAACTTTGTCACTTCCGATTAATCACATGGAAGTATGTCCAGAAAAATACTAATCATTCGTTTTAGCTCCATTGGCGACATTGTACTGACTTCGCCCGTAATCAGGGCCATTAAGCAGCAATTGACAGCACCTGAAGTGCACTTTCTCACGAAAAATTCTTTTATCCCTGTATTGGAGCACAATCCGTACATCGATAAAATTATTGGCATTGACCATAAGGTGGCTGAAGTCAGGGAAAAGCTGCTGGCTGAAAACTATGAATTTGTGATTGACCTGCACCATAACTTCCGTTCATGGCAGGTTACCCGGTTATTGCATACCCGTTACAATCGATTCCCCAAATTAAACCGGCAAAAATGGTTAAAGGTACACTTCCATAGATTTCGATTGCCGGATATTCATATTGTTGACCGTTATTTTGAAGCCGCAGCTCCCCTGGCAGTAAAAAATGATGGGCAGGGTCTCGATTTCTTTTTACCCGGGTCAAGCGCCGGATTACCGCATGGGGTTCCTCCCGAATTCAGTAACAACTACATTGGATGTGTAATCGGCGGCAAGCACAATACCAAAATTTTACCTGCCGGAAAAGTGATTGACCTCATTCAAAACTTAAATTATCCCGTGATATTGCTTGGAGGTAAAGAAGACTTTCAACGGGGCGAAATCATTGAAAAAGCATCTGCCGGGAAAGCATGGAATGCCTGCGGCAAGTATAGCCTATTGGAATCAGCCACTCTCGTTAAACATGCTTCAGCCATTGTTTCCAACGATACCGGTTTGATGCATGTGGCTGCCGCCTTTAAAAAACCAATAGTTTCGGTATGGGGAAATACCATCCCTGAATTCGGCATGTATCCGTATTTACCCGGAAATACCCCACGTTATATTGCTGAAATTAAACCGCTCTATTGCCGGCCATGCAGTAAAATAGGATTCCGGAAGTGTCCGAAAGGTCATTTCCGCTGTATGATGGAACAGGATACTGCTGCCATGGCAGCCAAAGTAAACCTATGGACTAAGAAATAAATACTAAAAGTTTTATTGGTCATTCATTTGTGCGGAAGTAGCACTCTTCAGCTCATCAATCCATTTGCTGTCCACTTTTACTGATATGTGCTTTTCCATCATGCCCAACAACTCACCAGGGCGGGAATTTATAAGCAGGTTTTTGTGATGCTCCTGTCTTATAAAATGCTGGTTTACTGCGTATTCAAGAAACGCATACAGTTGGTCATAATATCCCTTGATATTGAGTAAACCCATAGGCTTGTCCATAATGCCCAATTGATTCCACGACATAACCTCAAATATTTCATCAAGCGTGCCAATACCTCCGGGCATTGCAATAAATGCATCAGAAAGGTCAGCCATGGTTTGCTTCCTGATGCTCATACTTTCAACTATATGCATTTCTTTAAGCACAGCATAGGCTACTTCCTTATCTACAAGTCCCTGAGGCATCACACCGACCACATGTCCGCCATTATCCAGACAGGCATCCGCAATGGCACGCATCAACCCGATACTGCTACCTCCGTAAACCAGCGTAATCCTGCGTTGACCCAGCAATGCGCCCAGTTCCCTGGCTGCACGGGTATAGTCGGGATCAAGCCCCGGCGAGGAACCACAAAAAACACAAACAGAACGAATTTCAGGCATAGATCAGTGAATATATAGTTCAATCATTTGGTGAATGGCCTTGTGGCAAACCGGACAAAACTTCCGACTTGAAAATGACTTCATCATACACCCGTAAGAAGGCCGGTACACACCTTTGGCCATATATCCGGCACCCTCAAAAGCACCTACGATGTTTTTATTATTAACTTTCGCAGAAGTAGGTATGTCTGTACCGGGGGTTACCATGTCGGCCCATTTAGATTCAAAATTCACCAGAGTGGTAATGTTTGGTTCCCAGGGTTCAACAGCCAGATTATAGAAATCCACATAAGAAACCTCGGAATCATAATATTCATCTGCCAGACCGGCAAAACTATGACCAAACTCATGTATAAAGACTTCACCGGCATAAGGATTATCGCTGGTAAACATGCCATAGAAATTGTAAATACCTCCACCACCGTAAACTGCCGTATTGGCCAGAATTAAGATGTGATCATAAGGGACATTGGCAGCCACATCCCGAACACTTTTCATGTCGCTGGTGGTAAGATATCGATCGCTATCAAACGTATAGAAAGTGCTGTTTAACAATGTTTTCTTCCACACTCCGGTGCCCGGGCTATCGGCTCCCGATTCGGCGGAGGGAGCCAATACTGCTGAAACATTGATGTTTGCCGAATATGGTTTGTACACCTCATTATTCAGCAGATAATCGGCGAACCTACGGCTGTCAGCGCGGAATTTATCCATCTCATCCGCGGTATATCCTTCCGGAATAATTACAATGTCAACACAAACAGCGGGTGCTCCTGAATGATGCAGGTTAAGGACCGGAAACTGTAAACGGTTTTCCTTTTTGATAAAGTAATTTTCGGGGTCAACCCTGTAGCTAAACTTCATTTGCCAGTGACCATCACGTAAACGGTTATAAAATTCAACATCTGCCGGCCTGCGTGGAAATGGGATCAGCACATTTTCAGGAAAAGCCCGGGTTGTCAGTGCTGCTTCAGCCGTGGTTTGCCATTCCCAGAACAGGCTTGAATATCCTTTTGAATAAAGCACTTCACCCTCTTTTCCATCACGCACAACCACTTTATAATTGCCATAATCCAATTCGTCAATCAGGTTCACCTGTGAACCAGCCCATGCTCCCTCTTCAATCAACTCGTCTAATGCATAATAATCAATGGTGTCGTTTCCGCTGTGGATGTAATCAATACGCAGGGTCTTGTCATAAAAATGCCTGCTGAATTGTGCATGCAGCATTACCGGACAAATTATGAATAGCAAGAAAACTGTTTTTTTCATTTTTGATGATTATGAATGTGCAAATGTAAGCATTTGAATTTATCTCCTTTCGTTTTTAACCTGGTTTGTTTAAGCGGTTGAAGTATGAAATATTATCTTTGTTTTTGCTTCTGACAGTATACAAATAATAAAACTGAACTTTCACGAGTAGGCTTTGTTTTTCAATTAAAAACCTTATTGTTATGTGGAAAGAAATTGATCATCCGGAAAATAAAAATGGAAAAATGCTGGAACAGACGTTTGAGTTTGAAAATTTTATTGATGCATTTTCCTTTATGACCAGTGTGGCACTTATTGCGGAATCCATGCAGCATCATCCCAATTGGGAGAATGTGTATAACAAGGTGACCATTCGTTTAACTTCACACGATGCAGGCGACACCATTACGGATAAAGACCACAAACTGGCAAATGCTATTGATGATTTGCTTGCATAGTCCTTAATAAAAATTTACCGGAAGTAATCATGCTTGAATACCCAATAAAAATATTGCTGGCATTTGGGGAAACCTTAAGTGGAAACGTTGAAATCCATCAATGGTTATTGCGCAATGGTTATCCGGAACTGGCTGCCTTGTCGAGTGCCATTCGCGGCAGCGAAGAGGCGTTAAAGTGGCTTATAGCCAACAAGCATCCTGAACTGGCTGCGCTTGATGCTGCCATTGATGATGATGCTAAAGCGTACAAATGGTTGAATGACCACGAGTTTTATTTCCTGGCTGTCTTTTCAGATGCCTGCCACAATCAGCCGGAAGCCATTGAATGGTTTAACCGCCAGGACTTAAAAATATTTTTGATGCTGGCCGCTAAAATCAGATTTTTCAGGGATAATCAGACTTATGATTATCATAAAATTCATTTTTGATAAAAAAGCAAACCCCGCCATTAAAGCATAAGACGGGGCCTGAAAACATCAATAAAAAGAAAATCAACTGCATTGTGAGTACCCGCAATTGCCGCAGGTAAGACATCCTTCTTTGTATACAAGTGTATTGTCTTCTTTGCAGCTCGGGCAGGCATTTCTGCTTTTTATTTGTGTGCCATCGGGAATGTAGCGCTTGAGTGCCCTCACTACGCCATTTTTCCAGGTGGTGATGCTGTCGTTATCAAAATTCAGGTTATCAATAAGGTTCACCAGGAAAGGCAGGGGCATGCCGTGACGTAAAATTCCTGATATAAGCTTGGCATAATTCCAGAATTCTTTATTGAATGAGCGGGACAAACCTTCAATAGTGACTTTATAGCCATCCTTATCCAAAAACTGGAAATCATAACGTGCAGGTTCATTGTTCGTTTTATTGCGGATCACCCATCCTTTCTGAACCCAGGCAGGCAGATAGAAACCTTCTGCTTTACCGGTAAATATTTCATAGGGTTTTCCGTCAAGAAGCCCTATGACAGCCAGCCATTTTTCATAATCATTCTGAAACCTAACGATATCCGCTTCAATTTTTTCTGGTCGGGCAGGGGCCGTGGTCTCACGAAATACGCTGGTATTCTCTGGTTTATTTTCATTGGTAACCAGCACTCCGTCGCGGCAACCATCGCGATAGATGGTCATCCCTTTACATCCGCTTTCCCATGCCGTTTTATAAACGTCACTCACCAGCTCTTCGGTGGCATCGGCTGGCAAGTTAACGGTTACACTTATAGAGTGGTCCACCCACTTTTGAATGGCACCCTGCATTTTTACTTTATTTAGCCAGTTAATATCCTGTGAGGTAGCTTTATAATAAGGTGATTGCATGACCAGCTCTTGTAACTGATCCGGCTTATATCTTTTAACTTCATCAGGATCATAGCCTTTGGCTACCAGCCAATCGACAAATTTTGGGTGAAAAACCACATATTCTTCCCATGAATCACCAATGCCATCCACAAAAGTGACATTCGCGTTTTTATCGTTTGGATTTACTTTCCGCCTACGCGTATAGGTAACCATAAACACGGGTTCTATGCCCGAAGTTGTCTGGGTACAGATGCTCACACTACCGGTGGGTGCGATGGTCAACATGGCTATATTGCGTCTGCCATGCCGGGCCATTTTCTCATACACTTCAGGACTTGCCTCCTTTAGACGTTGAATGAAGGGATTATTTTTTTCTCTCTCAAAGCTATACAATGGGAAGGCTCCCCGCTCCGCTGCGAGATCGGCACTGGCGCCATACACTTCTGTGGCCAGGGTTTTGTGAACTTCTATCGAAAATGCAGTAGCTTCATCTGTGCCATAACGTAAACCCAAAGCAGCCAGCATATCACCTTCGGCAGTAATGCCAATTCCGGTGCGGCGGCCCTGAAGGGTTTTTTGACGAATGTTTTCCCACAGTTTCTGTTCGATGCGTTTAACTTCAGCATCCTCGGGATCAGCTTTCACTTTAGCCAGTATGGCATCTATTTTCTCCGTTTCCAGATCAATAATGTCATCCATAATACGAAGTGCATAGGCCGAATGTTTTTTAAATTTGTCGAAATTAAAGCGGGCCTGTCCGGTAAAGGGATGATCCACATAACTAAATAAATTTATGGCAAGTAGCCGACAACTATCGTATGGACAAAGTGGAATTTCTCCGCAAGGATTGGTAGAAAGGGTTTTAAAGCCGAGGTCGGCATAGCAATCGGGAACCGATTCACGTATAATGGTATCCCAGAAAAGTACTCCGGGCTCGGCGGACTGCCAGGCATTGTGAATGATTTTATTCCACAACACAGTGGCGTCAATCTCCTGTTCCTTTTGGGGATTATTTCCTACAATGGGATATTTTTGCATGTATGGAATGCCCTTAACCACCGACTGCATAAAATCATCGTCAATTTTTACCGATACATTGGCTCCGGTAACTTTACCCAGTTCCAGTTTGGCATCAATAAACCTTTCAGCGTCGGGGTGCTTTACTGATATGGTAAGCATTAATGCTCCCCTGCGGCCATCCTGCGCCACCTCGCGGGTTGAATTGGAATATCTTTCCATAAAAGGAACTATCCCGGTAGAAGTAAGGGCGCTGTTTTTTACCGGACTTCCGGTGGGTCGGATATGAGAAAGATCATGACCTACACCTCCCCTGCGTTTCATCAGTTGAACCTGCTCCTGGTCAATTTTCATGATGCCTCCATAAGAATCATAATTTGAATCGCTGCCTATTACAAAGCAATTGGACAGAGACGAAACCTGGAGGTTATTTCCTATCCCGGCCATGGGGCTTCCCTGCGGAATGATATATTTGAAATTCCGGAAAAGATCGTAAATGGTAGCTTCATCAACCGGATTTTTGTATTTTTTTTCAATGCGTGCTATCTCGGCAGCCAACCGGTGATGCATATCATCCGGAGTCAGCTCATAGATATTGCCATCGCTGTCTTTGAGCGCATATTTATTCATCCACACATTGGCGGCAAGGGTGTCGCCTTTAAAGTATTCTGTTGCCCGCTCCATAATCTGATCAGTGGTGAATGCCTCAAGTTTTGGCACTTCCCTCTGCTCATCAACAGGCGCTTCTATATGTGGTTCAATGATCGTTTCTTCCATTGGTGTAAAATTGTTTTCAGATTCAGGTTGGTTGTCCGGAAGCACTGGACGTACACGTTTTTCAAGCATTTCATTGTAAGGATCATTTTTGGTTTGCTGTTCCGGCAATCCCATTGCCTCATCTAAATTTGCGAAAAGATTGATATCCATGGTGTCAACTCAATGTAAAGATTTAACAAAAAAAAAACAACTTCAATAATCATCTGACTTACAACACATTGACTCTAAGCCGTCAAAGTGAAAACAGAATGACCAATATACAACATCAGGGCCGATACAGCAAAATTGACTTATTAACAAAACCACCCTAAAAAGTCGTAATTGATTGAAACCGAAATTCTAATATATTTGATAAGATTTTTCCGGCCAGGGTTTATTAGTTCTTCTGGTTAAAAATAGTAAAACAAGTTAATGAACTGAATATCAAAATAAAAGTTGAAAGTAGCTCCCATGTAGCCGAAGTGCAAAGGTCGGCAATATTTTGTCTTTTGCCAGACCAAAGTATTCACAAAGGGACACAAGTTATTAACAATTGGTTGTGAATTGCTGACACTCAGGCATAAGAAAGAAGATTAATTTGAAATGATCTTTTTGGTTTTCCATTATCTAAAATATTGTACATTTGCGCCACTTGTTGTTAATCATTTCACAAACAAATAAATTTTAAAACACACCTATGAAAAACATTTTGGTTATTGGCTCCGTCGGCCAGATTGGCTCTGAACTTACCCTTGAATTGCGTAAAAGATATGGCAGCAACAACGTAGTTGCCGGTTTTCGCTCCACCAAACCCACCGGCGAGCTGTTTGAATCCGGGCCATCAGAAGTAGTAGATGCTACCAACGCCCAACAAATTGCAGATGTGGTGAAAAAATATAAAATTGACACCATTTATAACCTTGCCGCCATTCTTTCGGTAGTAGGTGAAAGCAAGCCTCAGGTAGCCTGGAATATTGGTATTGGTGGTTTGATGAACTGCCTTGAAGTAGCCCGCGAATACGGATGTGCCGTTTCAACGCCAAGTTCCATAGGTGCATTTGGTGGAGGTACTCCCCTGGACAATACGCCCCAGGATACCATCATGCGTCCGCAAACCATTTATGGCATATCAAAAGTTGCCGGAGAATTACTTAGTGACTACTATTTTAAACGCTTTGGCGTGGACACCCGCTCGGTACGGTACCCGGGGATTATCTCCAATGTTACCCTTCCCGGTGGCGGAACTACTGATTATGCCGTAGAAATTTTTTATGATGCCATCAAAACCGGTAAATTTACTTGTCCGCTCGAAGCCGGTACTTTTCTGGATATGATGTATATGCCCGATGCTATTGAAGCTGCCATCGACTTAATGGAGGCCGATCCATCCAAACTAAAACATCGTAACTCATTCAACATCACTGCCATGAGTTTCGATCCGGAAATTATTGCCGCTGAAATCAAAAAACATATCCCTAACTTTGAAATGGTGTATGATGTTGATCCCATGAAACAAGCCATTGCCAACTCATGGCCCAACAACATGGACGACAGCGCTGCCCGCCACGAATGGGGCTGGAACCCTAAATGGAACCTCCGCGCCATGGCCGAAGATATGCTGAAAGTGATTGGAGAGAAACACGCCAAAGGACTGGTGTAGGATTTCAGATTTGGGATTCTGAAATACCAGCGGCAGCAAAAAGGATGGCAAAGAGCGTAGTCGAAAACCCTCCCTTAGTCCCCCCCCCGTCCTTCACCAAAAAAAACGACAGCTTTTGCACACCGCAATAGCTGTCATTTTTTTATTGTAATTTTGTAAGCGCTGAAAAGCAGTCAACCCGGTAGCTAAAAATATAGCTTAGACCGCCTGATAAAAATCAGAGAATAACGAGGCAGACAATTCGGGGTGATAAATCTGAAATCCGAAATCAATTCATGAACATCGCTGCACTTGTTTCCGGAGGAGTTGACAGCTCCGTTATGCTTCACCTGCTTAAAGAGCAGGGATATGAGCCCACCATTTTCTACATCCTTATCGGGATGAAAGACAAGGAGGGCTTTCTGGATTGCCCCTCGGAAGAAGATCTTGAAATTACCACCTGGCTGGCCAGAAAGTATAACCTTAAGATGGAAGTGGTGAACCTGCAGGAAGAATATTGGGACAGTGTGGTGGATTACACCCTGAACGCGGTGAAGCAAGGTCTTACACCCAATCCTGATGTAATGTGTAATCGCCTGATAAAATTTGGTAGTTTTAATGAAAAGTACGGACAGGGTTTCGATGCCATTTCCACCGGACATTATGCCTCTACCCTGATTGAAGATGGCACCAAATATCTGGCTACAGCCAAAGATAAATTAAAGGACCAGACCGATTTTCTGGCGCAGATCACATATGCACAACTGCAAAAGCTGATGTTTCCACTGGGCGAACTTACTAAATCCGAAGTTCGGCAAAAAGCCGGTGAGGTTAACCTGCCCAGCGCCGCGCGTAAGGATAGCCAGGGAATCTGCTTTCTTGGCAAAGTAAACTACAACGACTTCTTACGCAGATATGTTGGTGAAAAAGAGGGCAAAATTGTAGAACTGGAAACCGGTAAAATTTTGGGAACACACAAAGGTTTCTGGTTTCATACCATTGGGCAGCGCAAAGGCCTTGGATTAAGTCAGGGTCCCTGGTTTGTGGTGAAAAAAGCCACCAATGAAAACGTGATTTACGTTTCCAATGGATACGACCCCTTAACGCAATATAGCCGCTCCATTGGCCTCAATGGTTTTCATTTTATATCGGGAAATCCATGGGGAAATCTGAAAAAGCCACGAAAAATTACTTTTAAAATCCGCCATACTCCTGAATTCAATGCAGGCCAACTTCAAAACATTGATGATAAAATGGTGCTTTTGGCCGATGAACCGGTTTCGGGCGTGGCTGCCGGACAGTTTGCCGTGGTGTACGACGAAAAGAGCCGAATATGTTACGGCAGCGGGGAAATTGGCTGGTAATAAATATCAGGATACACGTATTTTCAAATTTTTGAAGCACGGATTTCTATTGTCAGAAGATTAGTACCCAAAATAAATTGCATATAATTGCATAAATATTTTGGATACCGGAAAGGCAATCTCCTAATTTACCAAACCTCAACTTTTCCGTTGTACATCCATTGAAATTGAAAATACCACAATCATCCCGGTTGTTAATTAAAAGTTCTCATTAACAAGTAAACACAAGTCCTGACTGTGAAAACGCAGAGACGACATCCCAAAACGAATAAAGATCTGGTCAAAAGCATAACTACCCTGGCTTTAACTTTATTGCTGCTTTATGCCTCAGCATTAAGCAGTTATGGACAATCCAGCCTGGATTCCCTTCTCAGGGTTGTGCGAAACACTTCCAATGTTTCCATGATTGTTGCATTAAGCTCCAATGCCTATGAAAGGAGGAACGAGCATCCTGAAGAAGCCATTAAGTTATCCACAGAGGCCATTAAAATGTCAAAAAAAGCAGATTTTACTGAGGGGCTTATTTTCAACTACCGCCTGTTGGGAAATTTATATTATCAGGTATATAATTATGAGGAAGCCATTCACAGTTATGATCAGTGCATTACACTTAGCCTGCCCCGCAACGATTCGGCTACCATCCGGGAGTGCTATTTAAACAAAGGAGTAATTTACTTTACCCAGGGACTGAACAACAAGGCATTGGATTATTTTTTAATCGCACTGAATTATTCCAAAAACCTTGACAAAGAAAAAGAATACAATAATATAGGAGCTGTATTCTTTATTGAGCAGGAATATGAAGAAGCTTATAATTATTACAATAAAGCCCTGGAAATATTTATGAAAAAAGGGGATAAGTATGGCATTTCGGTAGCCAATAACAACATTGGGGATGTATTTAAGATGATGGAAAAGTATGATGCTGCCCTGATATATTACAATAAAGTGCTCTCAGTAAGCGACTCCTTAATTAACCCGGAACTTGAAGCTATCTGCCTGAATAATATTGGCATTGTAAAAGAAATGATGAATGATGGTGATAGTGCCATTTATTATTATAGTAAAGGCCTGGAAAAAGCAGAGTTGCTGAATGATCAGATATTGATTACCAGAACCCTGAGCCTTATCGGCAACTTTTTGTTTGAAAAAGGATCATATGCCAAAGCAAAAAGTTATCTGAAAAGAGCATTTGATCTTTCAAGGGATTTCGTCATTTATGAAGATATGAGCAATACATCGAAATTGCTTCAAATGATTTATGAAAAAGACGGGAACTTTAAAGAAGCTTATCATTATGCAAATATGCACATTTTGGCTTCAGACAGCCTGCACAACAATGAAGCGAAAAAACAAGTACTGAAATTAATGTTCGACCATAAAATCAGCGTTCAGGAATTAGAAAGAAGGCAACTTCTGGACACCGAACAACATGAACGAAAAAAGAGTGCATTTAAATTTTATCTAATCATTCTCACCTTAATCATCATCGTGCTGCTCGTTGTTTTATTTCTTTTCAGAACTGTGCAACAGCGAAAAATTGAACGTATAAAAAAGGAGAATGCAGATTTACAGCTTTATAATGCAGAGAAAGATAATGAGCTGAAAAACCGGGAAATTATTGAGAAGGTTTTGAAAATTTCAGAAAAAAACGAGTTGATTGATGCCACAGTAAAGTCGCTTGATGAATTTTCATCCACCTTGTCGCAAAAACAAAGATCACAACTTGAAAGTATTACCCGGGGTCTGAGAATGAGGGGCACAAAAAATCAATGGGAGGAGTTTTACGGGTATTTTTCACAGGTATATTCGCAATTTTTTGAGAAACTGGAAAAGGAGTTTCCAAACCTTACCCTCAGCGAAAAGCGCTTGTGCGCACTGCTAAAACTGAACATGACCACCAAAGATATGGCCGCAATCACCAACCTGAACTTCAAAAGCATTGAAGTGGCCAGAACCCGCCTGCGAAAAAAGCTCAATCTTACCAACAGCAATTTAACATTTCAGGAATTTTTTAGTCAGTTTAATTAGAGGTGGGGCAAAAGAAATCTTTTGGAGGTTCTTTTTTTGAAAGTTGTACTTTTATGGGGAGTCAGTGTGCTCCGAAAAATCCAACTGACAGGCATTTTTGGAAATCCCACCATTGCGGTGACCAGAATCTTTGTTAAAAGTACAAACACTTTTTCTATACGATAGTGCATCCAATCCGATAAAGTTTAACCCTGCCTAAATCGAAATCGCACAAAGTTTTTGGCGGTGGTCTCACTGAATTCTCCCGCTGCGTTTAAATCATATTTTTTGTAGAGCGTATTCCCTTTCACCGTAAATCTAAAATTCCAAAAGTCTCATTGTATGGTTGTGAAATATCGATTATTTCAAATTTTAGATTTATTCGATTTTTAAGTGCGGAAAAAGTATTTTTCGACCTCCCATCAGAAGTAACGAAATAAGCGATTGATTTGTCGAGGTCGGCTTGAGCGAAAAGTTTAAATCATTTTGTATAATTGCTCTCGGATAAAGTTTTGCGTTACCGATTTTATTTTCCTCAAATATTGCTTCAGCGAATTCTCCAGTTCTTTTAGCCTGGTCAAAATTGAAAGGGATTATCTGAATGTTCTTCAAGGGTAATTCGTCTATTTTTCCCCTTACACAATATTCTGCAATGGAAATGGTTGAAACCTTTAAAACTATTTCATTCTCAAGAAAGTACCGAAAGTATCCCTTAGCATGATTGTGCAAAGGGTCTTCGTAATTCAGAAGTCGGACAAAGAAACTTGTATCTAAAAGTACACTATACTTCGTAGCCTCCCCTTATGTTAAATAACCAGTCATCCGTATTTATACCTTTCCAACTTTTTCTGGCTTTACTAATCAAAGAAGTCAAATAATCTGAATCAAATTTAGGATCATAATCAATCAATTCGATAAGTTTTAACGACCTGATGTCAATTTCACCTGTTTCTAAATTCTGTTTGCCTGTTGCCCGAACACCAAATTTCTTATATAATAAGTTATCTTCATGTTCCATTAAAAAGTCCTGACCGGTCTCAATGGCTAAATAGCCATAATCATCTGTATCTAAATGAACATCGCGTATATCTCTACCTTCTAATTTACCTGACCCGGAGGCCAAAGAAAAGAGGCTTCCGGTTCCAAAGAACCAAAAGCCTCTTTTCACTATGAATTACTAACCTTTAATTAACGACTATCGTTTTAAAAGCAGCTTTTTTGTCTGATTTAGCAGAAATAATATACAAACCTGGTTTAATATTATCCAGCGTTATCTGTCCCTGATTTGAAATATTTTGGGTATGAAGCGTTACACCAAGCGTATTCAGAATGGAAACTTCATATTCACCATCAAGTTCGATGGTGAAACTTCCGTTTGATGGATTGGGATAGACATTCATGTTTGCCTGAAGTGGTTTGGCCGGCGCATCAGTGTATACACCCATGAATTCTATTGTTGACATCTCGCTTTCACCTGATGCATACACAGCTGTTACACCGGCTACGTTAACTTCACCCGGAGTAACATCTTCCGTTGCGAAATCAAAGGTATAGCCGGTAGTTTCGCCCATAAAGTTACCGTTCAAATATACTTTATAGTTCAGTAATGCCCGGCTTGATTGCTTTGCATATAGCTCTACATCATCAATCATCAAAATGTAACCACCATCCGAAACATTCCGTATGGCTACATACTTGGCGGCTGAGTCCAAGTCATAGGAGTAGCGGGTCCATCTGTCAAAAGGCAGTTCCAGGGGTGTAGTGGTCAGCCAGATAAAATCCTGCGGCTGATAACCGGTATTAGAATAACCAACCATTATTTTATTGCTGGCCGGAACATCGTCGAATGATTTTCCCCAGAATCTGAATACAAACTCCTGTCCGAAATTGAGTTCCGGAGAGATAAAGTAATCGTCATTGGAATCATGAGTAACACCGAAACTAACCAGAAATTTTTCACCACTATGGGGTGCCATGCTTGGATTTAATTCCACATCAATGGGAGGATTGGTCTGGGATGGGTTAAAGATCATGAACGAATGAGGCTCATTTTCGTTGGGATAGGTGAAATTGTTGATACCAATGGTATTTTTCTTGTCCACGTCATTGTATTTCCAGTTTACAACTCCCATCGGCTCAATTTCAAAATCAGCACAATCTTCGAAGTCTTCGTAAATGTCCGTGGTGTAATTCCAACTGAATCTGGCAGAGAGGTCGTTATGCACATCAATCTCCAGGTTGTAAGGTTGAGCCAGTGTTTCCATCAGTTCAATATCCATGGTATAAGCAGGTTCTACCGAAAAGTCAATGTTTGACTGAGCAAAATCATTGAAGTTGTCATGCGTTATCATAACATTGTAAAGACCTTTGTAAACTGCAGGGAAAACAATAAATCCGTTGTCATTATCCACCGTAAGGGTATAGGTATAATTCCCATCATTACTCATTAGCGTTACCACCGCGCCAAAGCTTTCGTTAGTGGGGGTGTTTGTGGTGATGTTAAAAGTAACTTCAGTGGTTAACCGGGTTTCAATCATGTTGGAAAACCCGGCTACCGATTCGTTTCCGGCTGAATAAACTGCAACAACAGCATAGCGGTACCATCCAGGGTCAGCCGAAGAGAGACTTTCGTCTGTAAAGCTGGTTTCCGTTAGATTTTCTCCCAGTAAGATCCAGTTGGCAGCATTCTGCTCCTGACCTTTTTCAAGCCTGAATATTTTATACGTATTCAGCGATCTTGGCTTAGAAGCTACACTGGCCTTCAGGTTTTCCCCGGTGTTCAGGTTATAACCTTCCGCTCTGATCATAAGGTTTCCTGGTATGTTACCCAATCCCACATTTTCCAGTAGAAGAAACTCATTGGAGCCATAACTTTCTGATACCCAGTTTACATTACTTTGAAAGGGATAAGCAGGATCGAGTCCGGAATCAATGCCAAGTTCCAGGCGGCCTCCATGGCTCAGTGCAATGTAGAAACCACCATCAGCTATAATGGTATCGGGAAAGGAAAAGCTTGTCCACTGTAAATCCTTATTGGGAACATTGGCTTGTTCAAAAAGGATGGTATTGGTAGGATTACCCGCCTCATTTAACGCAAAAACAAACACATTTACATAATCATGTGGTTCGTCAATGCTGTCCAGGTACCAGCTCATTTGATACAATTTGGCAGGCTCTCTGAATACCTGACCAAATACAGCTACTTCTCCGGCATAATTGTGACCAATCTGGAGAACCAAATCCCCTCCGTCCCGGCGATAAACCGTTCTTTCAAAGGGAGAAAGCCAGGTGATATCAGCATCCACACCATTTTTTACTGCTACCACTTTAGAGGGACTTTCCAACTTATCGGTAAGATAAACATCGGCCATGGACACCATAGCATCGCTAACTTCTAAGTTGATGAACTCAGTATCATAACCATCTTTTGAAACAGCAACCACATATGAATTGGAATAATAAACCTCAGGAATACTAAACTGCCCACTTTCATCTGAGGTTCCGGTGTATGATTCATATCCACTGATTTGTATGGAAGCTCCGGCAATTGGATGGTCATCATTGTCTAAAACAGTTCCTTCAACGGTTGCCTGGGGTAGATACTCTAAAACGACATCCTGAGTTGTGGCACCAGTGATTTCAATGGTAAGTGAAGCACCTGTATAACCAAAGGCTGAGTAAGTTACGGTGTAAGTATCAGGTAATGCATAGGAGAATTCATAATGGCCTGATGCATTGGAATAGGTTTCCAGGTCGGTACCTAAGTATTTTAACCAGGGTATTGACAACTGGGAGCCCGTCGGTATTGGTAACGATACCAGATAAACTACCTTCAGCGGCTGTGCTTATACCCAGTTTAACATCTGCCAGTTGTCCCAATGTCATTCCTGTCTGTCCGGGATCGGTGGTAGGCAGATCAAAATCGAAAGATGTATCATAACTTACATAAAGCCTTGCTCTTACATCTCCCTGGGCCAATGTAGAGGCTTCAAAATTGAAGTGGTTCTCGAAGGTGTTTGTACTAAATATGTGCTCAACCATTACACAAATATTTTCCCCATTATAAACAAAGGGCTCTGTCAGTTCAAACAGCATTTCCTGATCAATACCGCCATTCAGCACCAAGCCCCCCTCATAAACCAACGTAAAGTCCTCAAGCGGAATCCAAAAACCGGCTTCTTCCGACAAGGATGATTGGCTTGTATTACATATCCATACCTTAAAAGTCTCTGTATCAATTATGTTAGGGTAATTTGTGGTGATGGTTTTGTAGATGTATTTAACCTGCTCAATTAAACAGGGTTCATGCCCAATTTCTTCAGCAGTGTATATGCTCTGCGTAAGAGAAGTATTCATGTAAAAGTCAACAGGATAGTTATAGGAACCCCAGGGTGAAGAATTGGTACCTATATTTATCCATTCCGTCACATCACGGGATGAAACGGATGCTGGCGACTGAATTCTACTGGGAATGGAGAAACCATTCTCTGTATTTTGATGGTTCGATTTTACAGGGTGGTTACTAATGGAAGTAACCTGCCCCTGCAAAACTCCCTGAAAGGCTGATACGCATAACAGCATCAGGAAAACAATTGATTTTCTCATTGAATTAATTTAATATTGAATTGGATTTGATTCGTCTTTTGGCACTATTTTTTTAAGAATTTTGAAGATGTAACCTGTCCATCTTTTTCGATCTCAATAATATACATTCCGCTGTTGCTTTTACGTATATCAATTGGAGTAGCTACGTTTGTGATCACAGATGAATAAACTATTTTACCATTCATATCAATGATTCTCAGACTTGAACCCAAGAGATTATCACCTGCAATTTCAAACTGACCTTTGCCGGGATTTGGGAAAACTACCAGTGGGCTTACTTCGATGTTATCCATTGAAACAACCAGGGTAGTGAAATCTTTTATGGTTGCAGGCCCCCATTCGCCAGTTGCGTTTTTGCAGGTAGCGATGGCTTTGTACTCGGTATTGCTTTCGAGATCAGGCCATACCCAGTTATCGGTTTCATAGAGAGGATATCCGTCATTCTGGAAATATTCAATTGCTGCTTCCTCGCCAATCTCATCAAAATAAGTTTTGGTCATCAATCCATCATGAAACTCAGCAGTTTCAGAATTGGGCGTAACGATCATCCTTACGGAAGTAGCAGTGATTTCTGTTAAATCAATGGTGGCAGTGGCAACTCCGGTACCGCCGCCTGCCAGGGTTTGTACAAATGTGGAATCATAGGGAGCTTCAAAGCCATCATAGCCTATGCTAACGGTATATACAAAGTATTCGGTGTTGGGAGTTAACTCTGTAAAGTGGTGAGTAAGGGTTTCATCAGCTTGGATTCCAAATGCTTTGATTAATGCTGCCTCTGTACCAAACATAGGAAGCCATTGCTGCATGTCAGCAGGGGTCATGATAACAAAATAAAATGTGTCACAAAGATCATTCGGTGCAAGCGTAGCATCTAAAGAAGTAGTTTCAATATTGTCAAATGTTACATCTACTGCGGGTAATTCCACCGGAGCATCTCCCAAAAGTCTTATAACTAAGAAGTTATATACACCAGCGGGTGAAGTTGAATACCCTCCAATCAGAATATTTCCATCCTCCTGAACCAAAATAGTGGAAGAATTGTCATCGCTGTTAAAAGGATCCATCCTTACAAAACCATCGTTACCAAACAAAACATCAGAAGTTCCATCAGAATTTATTCTGCACGCATATATATCATATATTCCGTTCGAATAATCCACCATCTGACCGGTGAAAATTATTTTACCGTCATTTTGGATGTCAATGTCTTCAATGTAAGTGGCTTGTTCCGTTAAGCGGTAAAAAGCAATTCCTTCTGTTCCAAAAGTATCATCAAAATTACCATCACTGTCCAGCCGAACGATGGCCGCATCATATTCAGGAATCCCGGTAAGAATGGCAAATTCTTTGTGACCCCCAATTACAATTTTTCCATCATCCTGTATATTCAGGGCCGTACCAAAATCAGCAAGACCACCCAGGTCTAAAGTCAGATAGCCATTCAACGCAAAACCTGCATCTAACTGTCCATCAGAAGTATAACGGGCAATGGCCATGTCGTAAAAGGTAATACTACTATAAATGAAACCTGCGGCCACTATTTTTCCATCAGCCTGAATATCAATATCCTGAATAAAAGATGAGGCATCAAGTCCGGATTCATCCAGCAGAGGAGTAATGGTATAGCCGTTATCACCAAAAGAGATATCTATGGTTCCATCACTATTCAATCTTGCCAATGCGAAATTATCAGAAGCATATCCACCAACAACAATCTTTCCATCATCCAGGATAACGGCCTGTTCGATATTGCTAAGGTTTTCAAGCTGAATAATACCATTGACTCCAAATGTAGGATCCAGTTCACCAATGGAAGTATAACGAACAACCGTCGCATAATAATCCGACCCGTCAAAGACACGTCCCGCAAGGATGATGCTACCATCGTCCTGAACGGCTACAGAAACTCCAAAATCAGAATTGGCAATGGTGGTATTAACGATGCCCTCATAACCAAAATCGGCATCCAGGGTACCATCTGTGTTGTAGCGGGCAAGTGTGAATTTATAAGTTCCGAAGCGGGCCTGCCCACCTAATAATATCTTACCATCCCGCTGAATTGCCATGCTGTTAGCCATGCAAAAATCAGTACCTATAGCAGTTAATACAACACCACTGGTGCCGAAGTCCGGGTCATAATCGCCGGGATTCTGAGCATAGAGGCCCAAAGAAATAAGTGAAGCAATAATTAAAAAGTAAAAATGTTTCATGATTGAAAATATTTGAGGTTTGTGCAATCAAATGGCTGATCACGAATGCAAAAATAAAATTGCAAACCAGATACCTTTATTATTGTGCCATATCATGACCACCACGATGGAATTATTAACCATAACATTACCAATACAACAATCATTATATTAATAATAATCAATTACTTACATTTATATTCGCTTTGTTTCACCGCATGACCCAGAGCCCCTAAAATCCAGGTATATTATGTTTTCATACCGCACTGGACTGAAAATTAAATATAGAAAGAAATCATACCATTCACACATAATCAGGTTAGAGAATTAATTTTATAAAACTGAAACCTTACCTTTGTCCATGAAAGTCCAATTAAAGAAACATGAAAGTCGGCGACACCCATTACCAAACCATCTGGCTTAAGGGATCGGTGGTATATATGATAGATCAAAATCTGCTGCCATTTACTTTTTCCATTAAAAAGTGTATTCACTGGGAAGAAACTGCTGAGGCCATCCATACGATGACAGTAAGGGGCGCAGGTGCCATTGGTGCCGCTGCCGGTTTTGCTATGGCACAGGCTTATCAGGCCGGTTGTGATCCTGAACTGGCGCGGGTTAGCATCCGCTCAACCCGGCCTACCGCGCACGATCTTTTTTATGGCGTGGAAAAAGTTTTTGAGGCCGGCAAAGTCTCCATCAATGCAGCCATGGCAACAGCTCAGAAACTTGCAGATGAAAACAAAGAAGCTGCCCGGAAAATCGGGAGCTTCGGAGAATCCTTAATTGAAAATGATTCCCGGATTCTTACACATTGCAACGCCGGCTGGCTCGCTTTTGTAGATTATGGTAGTGCCCTCTCTCCTATATATCAAGCCCATAGGATGAATAAAAAAGTCATGGTTTATGTGGATGAAACCCGTCCCCGCAGTCAGGGTGCACGGCTCACCGCATGGGAATTGATGAACGAAGGTATTGAACATCTTATCGTTCCCGACAATGCCGGTGCTTATCTGATGTCGCAGCAAAAGGTGGACCTTCTTATTGTAGGGGCAGACCGGATTGCAGCCAATGGTGATGCCGCCAATAAAATAGGAACTTTAGAAAAAGCCATTGTAGCCCGGCATTTCGGCGTACCATTTTATGTTGCTGCACCATACTCAACCTTCGATTTTAATACCCTCACCGGAGATGACATTGAAATAGAATACCGCAGCTCCGAAGAGGTTAACCATCAAACCGGGCCCGATGCCAAAGGCCAGCTTCATACCATACGGGTGAGTAATCCCGGCTCTAATGCACTTAACCCCGCTTTTGATGTAACCCCGGCCGCACTAATCAGCGGGTTTATTACAGAAAAAGGGATAGTGCGCCCGGAAAATATCCGGGATATCCAGTAATTGCGGTTAACAAATTAGTTCGATAATCTTAGCATAACCAATACCGGCGAAGTATTTCAAGGATTATGGCTTACACGATGATTTAAAAAAAGCATTCAAAAATGCTAAAATGTAAATCCAACCCGGAAGCTAATGGCACCATTGTTTTCTCGGGTAACATTCGCGTAACCCCCATATATTATATAAAAATCCATTTGCTGAAATTCATAACCCAGGCTCAAATATACCTGAGCTCCTTCAGGCAGCCTGAAAGTTATTCCAAGATTAGGTGCTATCAATAAACCCACATCTTTTAACCCATTCGTAGCATTTAAAGAGGTGCCGACCTGAGCAGAAACAAAGGGGCTTACTTTACTGTCCATCAGCTCTCCCCTGATATCAATGTAAACAGGCACCAAAGTAGCTTTTAAGTCGGGATATTGCCGAACACCCAAACCTGCTCCCAGAAAAAATACAGGATAAAACCGATAGCCTACAGACAAATTGATCAGCAGCCGGTCAAGACCATAGTCGCCGCTCCCTTTATTGTATCCTAAAGCTCCATTGCCCTCAAATCCGGATTTTAATACTTTTTGCTGCTTAGCACTAAGCATCACTTTTTCTTTGGTTATTCTCTCTATCTCATTCATTTTGATGTTAAATATTTTGTGTTCAGCAGTTTCTATCTTCATGGAAACTCCCGGTATCTGTTCCACAATTATTCCACTCAAAACCTCACCATTTTTCAAGTAGATGACATCCTGGTATACTTCCTGTGAATAAACCATAATGCCTGATAAAAATAAACACCAGCAAATAAATAATCTTTTCATTGTTAGAAGTTTAATAAATCCTGAGCCGCACCTGTTGTCTTCTGAATATACAAATCTATGGAAATATTTTGATTTGTAACATTTTGGCAGAACTATCCCTGTATTTTCTTTCTGTAGTGACCGGAGAATTTCAAATATTCTTCGTTTGTTCTGAATGACAGTGCCTTACGGAGGTTTTGGGTTACTGGGGGTGGGAATTAAGAGCATTACGAAGTGAAGTGAAATAATCTCATCCATTTATAATAGTTTTAACCGGTTACTACTGATATCCTTTATATATTTAGGTTAGATTAAAATCCTTCCAGGATTATACCAAAGCTAATTCTCATTATGACAGAGCCTGCTTAAAAATATTATATCATTGTTTACCCTTTGGTCATATGCAGGATTTGCTCGCAATACATTCTCTTTTCATGCTTTTAAGCAGACCAGAATAAACCTGTAAATCTTGTAAATCCCACCTGTCCATAAAGGCAAACCACAGGCAGGCCTGCCAGTATAAGCAGTCAGGAGATAATAGCCGGTTAGAGGTTTTCAGCAGGCCTTATACAATGGAGAAAAAAATCCGGGAATATTCTACATGAACATTCCCGGTTTGCTCTTATCAAACTGATGAAAACCCTAAAGCAACTTCCTGATTTCCAAAAGACTTTGTTGCGGATCAACATTCAGACCCATTTGCTGATAAACCAGCTCGCCTTCAGGGTTCAAAATATGGATGATGTTTGAGTGATCGAACCCGCCTCCTTCGGTAGGCTGAATTCTGACTCCCAACACATTGGCCATCTCCATGGTAGCAGACTGATCGGAACGAATCAGCTCCCAATTATCTTTTAATTGATGATCAGCCGCATATTTTTTCATCTGCCCGGGAGTGTCCCTTTTGATATCCATGGTAATCAACAAGAACTGGACTTTTTTCTGCTCTTCCGGGCTTAAACCGGCCTCTATGTTTTTCATATCGGCGGTAATGCGTGGGCAGGCAGAAGCACAATTGCTAAAAAACATTGAGGCTACCACCACTTTTCCATGATAGGCTTCAAGTTTTTTTACATCATTTCTCTCCGTTTCCCAATCAGAAGTAAGCAAATAGAGAGAGTTGTCAGATACCGGGAGGGGTTCAGTAACCGGGGATGAATCCGTTTTACAGCATGAACTTTCCTCTTTTTGTTGTGTGCATGCAAATGTCAGCAATAGTATGGCTGACATCAGGGGAACTATTATTGATCTTCTGTTCATTGAGTTCATTTTTTTTAGAGTTAAATACTTTAATAGATCTTACTTCGCCTCCGAAATGTTTTCAACATCACTTACACATCTGAAACCCAGATTCTGGAGCACATGTCCGGCTTTCAGGCTCGAGCGAAGGGCGTATCTTAGAAAGGCTGCATAATTTTCCACATCGCCGGATTGCGCCCCGCCTCCTCCACAAAACAGATCATTCCCAGATCCGGTATTGCCACGGGACCCTCCACTGGAGAGGCTGCTGTTGAAATCATAGGTCCATTCCCAGATTAACCCATGCATGTCCCAAATTCCATAAAAATTCTGTTTTGTAGAACCTATATCAGGAATGGGTTTTTGTTGAGGCCTGGAAGTAACCATAAGTATCCATTGCTGAAAATCTTTCTCTTTACTTCCATCTGCCGACTTAAGCCCAGCAGCGGCTACCCGCTCCCATTCATCCGTAGTAGGCAGTCGCTTGCCCTGACATTCGCAAAACTTTTGTGCTGCAAACCAGGAAACATTCACCACAGGACTATCTTTTAACTTGTCTTCAAATGAATTTTCATCATTCCAATGTCTGAGGTATCCTTTATCAGCAAATAGACTTTTTACGCGCAGCTTCCCCCATTCAGGATTATCCCGAACGAATTTTTTGAACTCCTGATTGGTTACCGGATAACGGTCTATATAAAATGCGCCCGTTGTTTTAAAATTATTATTCCCGGAATAAAGGGGCAGGTATTTACCCTCCGGAATCAGTTCCATCGTTTTCATCTCATTGTGCTGTTGAGCATTGAGCTGAAAACTAATGAGACCTAGTAAAGCCAGATTCCTGATTGAGAAATTCATGTTATTTCCTGAGTTTTTTTACCTGTTCTTCTGTAATCTTTACATCTACTCCGTCAAAAGTGTTGTAAATATATGTGAGTACCGAAACCACCTCTGAGTCAGTGAGAGCCTGTTTGGGCATTACACTGTTATATTTAACTCCATTTACAGTAATTTCGCCGGCCAGACCGTTAACAACTGCATTTATTGCATTTTCTGGTTTGCCCAGGATGTAATCAGACTTTGCCACTGGTGGAAAAACAGCCGTAACCCCTTTGCCATCATATAAATGACATGCGGCGCAATTCACATCATACAAATTCTTTCCTGCAATTAGCATTTCTTCTTTGGTAATGGCCCGGTATCCCCGCTTCTTTTTATAAACATTTATGGCCTCAGCAGAGGGCTGATAAATACCTGGTTCGGATTTGCCAGAATAGATTCGCTTATTTTCTTCCCCATCTACTTCCAGAATTCCCAGCGCTCCTTTATTAAAAGCCCTGAAAATAGAATGGTCTACCAGAATAAACTTACCGGGTACCTCCACTTTAAATTCAGTAATGGTAGAACCTCCTGCCGGAATCATAGTGGTTTGAATATCATGATTCATGGTAGACCCACCTTCAATGTACACGTTATCAAACACTTCGCCAATAAGGTGAAAGCTTGATGCCAGATTGGGTCCACCGTTGCCAACGAACAGGCGCACCGTTTCTCCTGCGGTTGCCTTTAAACTTCGCTCTCCTGTAAGCGCACCAACATGTCCATTAAATACAACATAGTCGGGTTGTTCTTTAATGGCTTTGGCCATATTGAAGGGTTGCAATCCCGATTCGCCATAATCGCCATCGGTATAAAAATCACCCTGCATCACATAATATTCCTTATCTACTTTCGACATTCCACCCTTAGGTTCCACCAGAATCAGTCCATACATCCCATTTGCAATATGCATGCCCACAGGTGCTGTTGCGCAGTGATAAACAAATAAGCCGGGATTAATGGCTGTAAAATTGAAAACAGCTTCGTATCCCGGTGCTACATAGGTAGCTTCAGCACCTCCACCCTGTCCGGTAACAGCATGAAGATCAATGTTATGAGGCAATTTGTTGTCGGGATGGTTCTTGAGGTGGAACTCTACATAATCCCCTTCCCTTATTCGGATAAAAGACCCGGGAACCGTTCCGCCAAACGTCCAGAATACATAATTTACTCCATCAGCCAGCTCCATTTCCATCTCAATTATTTCCAGATCAACAATCACTTTGGTGGCGTAATTTCGGGTTATTGGTGGCGGGACAAAGGGAGGATCAGTCAGTTGAGCAATTTCCTCTCCTTTGATGTCTGTAACATTCTCCAACCGGCCTATCTTGCCGGTTTCTGATTTTCGCTGCGGTCCACCACAACCTGCAAAAAACATGAGCAGAAATAAGGTAATGAAATAAGTGGCATTAGAGCCAATGGTATACGCTTTCTTCATGTGTATGGGTTTTAAAAGTTGGCAACAAATATACAGGTAATTAAGTTCTTAATTACTTGTATGATAATTTTAATTTCAAGCTTTTCCATAAATTACCAGTAATCTACTGACCCAGGGTGACTAAGCTGATGAAATCAACCGGTTAATGCCAGACAAACATGTCAAACAACCCCGTTTGAATCAAATTATGCTATAAATGCAACATTTTTAATCTATTTATGTTGAATGATTGCAAACAATTCTCTTTTGGTAAAGTCGGATTTTAGCTTAACATTAAAACATCACCTCCCCTGATGATCTCATCTCAACAACCTGCCGCAGACAAATCGGTACTGAAACTAATTGCATCTTACCGGAATCCTTCCATAGGAAGCAGTATGTGGCAACTTATAAACACCCTGGTACCTTATATCCTGTTATGGATAGCCATGATATATCTGGTTTCATTCTCATGGTGGTACATTTTACCGCTCATCCTTCTGGCAACAGGATTTACCGTGCGTCTTTTTATTATTTTTCATGATTGCGGTCATGGTGCCTTTTTCCGGTCAAAGACTGCCAACAATATTTTAGGAACCATCTTAGGCATACTCACTTTTACTCCTTATCACCGCTGGCATCATGCTCACCTGATGCATCACCGCACTTCCGGAAATCTGGATAAACGTGGTGAAGGCGATGTTTGGACACTTACGGTGGATGAATACAAAAGCCTCCCCCGTAAAAAACGCTTCTTCTATCGGATTTACCGCAACCCTTTTATTATGTTCGGACTAGGAGCGCCATTAATGTTTCTGGTATCCAACCGGTTTACACGAAAAGGATTTAGCCGGAAAGAGCGTTTAAGCGTGTATGTTACCAATGCCGGAATTGCACTGATGGTATCAGGCCTGAGTTGGCTGATAGGTTTTAAAACTTATCTTATGATTCAGATCCCGATTACTTATTTTGCTTCCGTAGTGGGTGTTTTCCTTTTTTATGTACAGCATCAATACCCGGAAGTAAACTGGTATCGCGACGAAAACTGGGATTATACTACCGCAGCCATACACGGGGCTTCTTATTTTAAATTGCCCAGAATTCTGCAATGGTTTTCCGGAAACATCGGTTTTCATCATATCCATCATCTGAGTTCAAAAATTCCCAATTATCGTTTACAAAAATGTTATCGCGAAAATGAGGCTTTCCGACAAGAACCCCCGGTTACACTCCTTAAAAGTTTTAAAACGCTTAAGTTGAGGTTATGGGACGAACAAAAACAACAACTGTTGACCTGGCGTGAGGCTCTTGGATAATCAGTCTTATGTGGCAAAACTTAACGGATTAACGCGTTTATAATTCATATCTGATCATCTGAAAATAATTCTATGGAAAATCAAGATTTAACAGGCATCAGGAATATTATCTTTGATTTTGGAAATGTTTTGTTGAATATCGACCCGCGGCTTACCCAGCAAGCTTTCGCTGATCTGGGCATCAGACCGGGAGTGGACTTTTGGGGAAGCAGAAGCAGTGCTCAATTGTTGATCAATTTTGAAAAAGGAAACATAGCTCCAGATGAATTCAGAAAAGGCGCCCTTAACATGTTGAATGATGGCATTACACCTGATCAGGTAGATCAGGCCTGGAATGCATTATTGCTGGACTTCCCGTCTAAAAGGGTGGATATGCTTAAACAACTCAGGCAGCATTATCGTTTGTATTTACTTTCAAATTCAAATCAGATTCACTATATGCATTATACCAGGGCATTTGAACAGAAATTTGGATTTCCACTTGACACTCTATTTGAAAAGATGTGGTTTTCTCATCAGCTCGGCCGGGTAAAGCCAGATCCGCAGATTTTTACTTTTGTGCTCGACGACGCCAATCTAATTCCACAGCAAACCCTTTTCATAGATGATACCTTAATGCATGTGGAGGCCGCGCGCAATTTAAAAATAAATGCCTGGCATCTGAAGCCTGGAGATGAGGTGGTTGAATTGTTGGTGAGTGATCTGTAACTGGTGATTGGTGATTAGTGATTGGTGATTGGTGGTTAAGAATTTAATCCGCAATCTACAAACCGCACTCTGTGCCTGCCCGACTCGGGAGAGAATTTGTTTATTCATTGATTTGTTGATGCATTGAGGTGTTGCGTGCCCGTCTCAGGCGGGATCAGTACCTGGCCGAACACGCTATAAGAGCGCTGTCAACGGTTAATTCGTGAAATTAGCGGTTTAAAATTTTAGCTTTGACTGAAATCTTGTAAACCTTGTAAATCCTGTCTTAAATCTGTGATCGGTAACCGGTGATCGGTAATCTGTGGTTAAGAATTTAATCCGCAATCTGCAAACCGCACTCTGTGCCTGCCCGACTCGGGAGAGAATTTGTTTATTCATTGATTTGTTGAGTTGTTGATTTGTTGAGTTGTTGAGCATCAGGGATGTACTCTCCTTGTCTCCCAGTTCCATGAACACCTCATCCGCCTTCGGCACCTTCTCCTAAATTGGTTGTTCAAATAACATTTCCCCTTGTCTCCTTATCTCTTTATCTCCTTGTCTCCCCGTCCCCTTGTCTCTTTTGGTCTTTGGTCTTTGG
>DHSR01000046.1:46125-46258 GCA_002410555.1 Bacteroidales bacterium UBA5281
CGCCTTCGGCACCTTCTCCTAAATTGGTTGTTCAAATAACATTTCCCAATGTCTCCTTATCTCTTTATCTCCTTGTCTCCCCGTCCCCTTGTCCCTTTTGGTCTTTGGTCTTTGGAAGTTAGAACCCTGAATA
>DHSR01000053.1:0-6295 GCA_002410555.1 Bacteroidales bacterium UBA5281
CAATATTTTCCGTGTTGGTCTGAGGCTCTGCCTCAGACACCATATCACTGCAGGCTCATGCCTGCTTCATGAATCTGCCTCTGTTTCAACTTCATGAAAATGACCTGATGTAGATGAATTACTTTCTGTATCTGTGAGCCACTACTTTCTGGCCGGCACATATCTACCTGTCATGCGCTCCTTCATTTTATTCCAGGAAATGGCATAAAACAACATCAGTACGTAGTCGGTAAGTTTTAGGTAAAGTGAGCGTTTGCCGGAATTAAACTCCATATTGCGGTTCAGGCCATCCGGTTTATCGTTGATTTCACTTTCGAGTACAATGCGGCCATAGTTGTGATTGGTGCCATATACCCAATAAGCAGCTTTAAAGTTTCGGGTGCGCCATAGCGTTTTGAACATCATTTTCCGGATGTTGTCCTTGTTGTACATACTCCACCAAACGTCGCGCATGGTTTTTTCCAGTTCCTGACGGCTCATTTTTGAAGTGCCGATGGTGGCATGCATAAAATGATAGTGCTGCCAGTCGTTGGGGAAGTTATTAAGTACAATTTTGTTTTCTGCCTTCATGCGATAGTATAAACCGGTACCTGGCAGGGGTGTCATAATACTCGATTGTATGGCATCCATGCCACTTCTGAGGATAAAGTCGCGGCGGGCAAACAAATCTGCTTTGCCATCGCTTTCCATGCCGAAAATCATGGCTCCCAGGACAGCTATTCCATGTTTATGAATTCTTTTCATCCCTATTTCATAAGAATCAACGCCTCTTTTAAGGTTAAGCCGTTTTTTCATATCGGTAAGGGCTTGCTTGGTTTCGGCTTCAATACCCAACAGAATAAGAGTACAACCACTCTTTGCCGCCCAGTGCAGCACCTCATCATCATCGGCAAAATTAATGGAAGCCTGGCCAAACCATAGTTTCTTCATACCTCTTTCCACCATCCCCTTAAACAGTCTGATAGCCCGTTGTCTGGCATGCCGGGTATTGTTAACCAGGTGATCATCCACAATAAATAACATAGGGCGTTCCATCTCCTCAAGTTCGTCCAGGACATCCTCCACCGGACGTTCACGGTATTGCTTTCCGCAAAGCTGGGTTACCGAGCAGAAATCACATCCCATCGGACAACCACGAGAAGTCTGGATGAGATCATATACATAAGGATAATGAAAAATTTCACGCCTGACTTTGGGGATGAGTTCAACCGGAGTCACGCCACCGTCATAATGAACTTTGGGAGTTCCTGCTTCAAAATCTTTTAAAAAAACAGGCCAAACAGTTTCGGCTTCTCCACTGATGACAGTATCCACATATTCCCTTACCTCGTCGGTCATCATACTGGCATGTATACCGCCCATAACGGTATGGATTCCCTTTTCGCGATACATGGCAGCGATTTCATAAGCCCTTACC
Organism: Bacteroidales bacterium UBA5281; assembly: GCA_002410555.1. Lineage (GTDB taxonomy): Bacteria > Bacteroidota > Bacteroidia > Bacteroidales > Lentimicrobiaceae > Lentimicrobium. Next base: position 1,418 of record DHSR01000053.1, read on the forward strand.
GCATTGGCTGTAAAAGCCGTAAGGCCAATAAGATCGGCGGGACGAAAGGTAAATTCCTCAAAGCTTTCATCCACAAATTCTATTTCCCAGTGATCGGGGGTTAAAGCGGCAATTATTCCCAATCCCAAAGGCATATAACTGGTACTGGGATCACATACAAACCCTTTAGCCAGATGATTTACAGGGTTTACCAACAGTAGTTTATATTTTTTAACTTCCACGGGTACAATATATTGTTAAAATAAACTACAATATTACACATTACTTTTAAATTAAAACTCTTCTCTATAAAAATGTATTCCCTTCTCACTTATTCAGTGGAAACTTTTACCTTTGTCTGCTAAATCAACTCCAAATGAATATAGAAGATTTTATAGCCAGGATTGAAGAAGAATTTGATGACCTTACCCCCGGTAGTCTGAAACCTGAAAGTGTGTTCAGGGAGGTTTTTGAATGGAACTCAATCAATGCCCTGATACTTATTGCACTGATAAAAACCGAGTACGATGTTACGATTAATGCTGAAGACATTGCGAATGCCAAAACGGTAAACGACATCTATCAAGTGGTTCAGTCACGGGTGGCAGAGGCATCCTGATTGAACAATGAACTTAGATTCTGAGACCAGTAAAATCTCCGGAGCATTTTCCCAATCACTTTCTTCAAAAAATGGTGTACTTTTGTGCATAATGACAAGCTCTATATCTGTCATTGTATAACTTTTTGAAGCGGTATGGCAATTTTTGACATCAGTGATGTGCGTATGGCAGGAATTTCTGCCTGTGTACCCCCAAAAGTCCTTTCCAACCATGACTATGGCTGGATAACACAAAAGGAACGCGATCAGGTCATTAAAACCATTGGCGTGGAGACCCGTCATGTGGCTGAGCCGGGACAAACCACTTCAGACCTTTGCTTTCAGGCTGCCGAACAATTGCTTGGAGAACTGCAATGGGAACGCAACGACATTCAATTGCTGATTTTTGTTTCTCAAAGCCGCGATTACATCATTCCCTCAACGTCCACCATACTTCAGGATAGGTTGAAACTGCCAAAAACATGCATGGCACTGGATATCAATCTGGGTTGTTCCGGTTATGTGTATGGCCTTTCGGTGATGGGCAGCATGATGAAAGCCACCGGTCTTAAAAAGGGATTGTTACTGGTGGGAGACCTTTCCAATGTTACTTCGGCTTACCGCGATAAGAGCACCTATCCGCTTTTCGGGGATGCCGGCACAGCTACTGCCCTGGAACTGCAACCCGGCCATGCACCCATGCAATTTAATCTGCAAACCGATGGCAGCGGTTACGAAGCCATAATTATTTATGATGGCGGGGTAAGAAATCTGGCCAGCAAAAAGTCGTTTGCAACTAAAAAATATGGGGAAGGCATTTACCGTAACCGCCTGCAAATTGCGCTTAACGGTATAGATGTGTTCAATTTCTCCTTGCGGGAAGTGGTTCCTAATATAAAAGCTACTTTAAAGCACTTCCACCGCGAACTGCCTGAGTTTGATTACCTGGTTTTTCATCAGGCCAACCGGTTGATTAACGAAACCCTGCGAAAAATGCTTAAAGTGGAACCGCAAAAGGTTCCATACTCTTTGCGCGAATTCGGGAATACAAGCTGCGCCTCCATCCCGCTGACCATGGTAACCCAAATAAGGGAAACTTTGCAGGATAAACCACATAAATTGTTGCTTTCAGCCTTTGGCATCGGCTTGTCATGGGGCACAGTATTCATTGAAACGGAAGGATTGGTGGTACCGCCTTTGACTGAATTGGTTGTGATGAGAGATGAGTGATCTGTAAGAAGTAAGTAGTAAGAAGTAGGTAGTAAAGAAGTTGAGTTGTTGATTTGTTGATTTGTTGAGTCGTTGAGTCATTGCCTGCCCGTAAGCGAGAGCCGTTGAAAAATCAATTCGCGTTAATTTGTGAAATGCGCGGTTTAAAACTTAAATCTGAAATATGAAATCCGAAATTAACATGAATGCATTTGATCTTACCGGAAAAACCATACTTGTAACAGGCGCTTCTTCGGGACTTGGCCGGCAAACAGCCATCTCGGCCAGTGAATATGGAGCAAAACTGGTAATTACCGGACGCGATGCCGTCCGTCTGGAAGAGACTTTTTGCCAATTGAAAGGCGAAGGCCATCTTCAGGTACTGGCTGATCTGACCGTTAAAGAAGAGATTGACAGACTGGTGGCAGCGCTTCCGGTATTGAATGGAGTAGTTAACAGCACCGGCATTTCAGACCTCTCCCCTGCCCGTTTTATCAACCATGAAGCCATTGCCAAAACCTTCAGCATCAGCTTTGACGCACCAGTGTTACTTACAGCCGCCTTACTGGCCAAAAAGAAACTGGAGAAAAACCATTGTTCGGTGGTTTTTATCTCTACCATATCCACGCGGTATCCGTTTGTAGGCGGCGCCATGTACATTGCTGCCCGTGCTGCGCTCGAAGCTTATGCCCGGGTACTGGCCCTGGAACTCTCACCCAAAGGCATCCGCGTAAATTGCGTGGCTCCGGCATTCGTGCGCACACCCATGCTCGACCAAACTGCCGCCAACTATTCACAAGATGCTGTGGATCAAATTGAAGCCCGGCAAATTCTTGGCCTCGGCGACCCGGTGGATGTAGCCAATTCTATTATTTTCTACCTTTCCGATGCTTCTAAATGGGTAAGCGCCACGAGTCTGGTGCTGGGAGGGGGGTAAGGATTGCAGATTGCAGATTGCGAAACAGACCTTTGCGCCTAAATATCCCACTCATTCACATATGCTGGCTAATCAAATCAGAACTATCGTTTTACAACCATTTACTATCTTTGAAAAGAAATTAAAGCCTACACTTCAACTCAATCTGCAATCCGAAATCAAAAATTCGAAATCAACATGCCCGATTACTCCATAATTGTTCCGGTTTTCAACAGTAGCCAATCCCTTGTTGAACTGCATCAGCGGGTGGCTGCTACCATGAAAAAGTTGCACAAAACTTACCATTTAATCATGGTGGATGATGGCAGCTCGGATGAAAGCTGGGAAGTGCTTCAGCAGCTTAAATCCGCAAACCCTCAGGAAGTTACCGCCATCAGGCTGGCAAAAAACTACGGCCAGCACAATGCTACCCTGTGCGGCATTGCAAAGGCTGACGGAGAGTTTATCATCACCATAGACGATGACCTGCAGCAGCCTCCAGAAGAAATGGGAAAGCTTATTTTGCAAATGCAGCAATCAGATGCGGATCTGGTATATGGCATCTATTCAAAAAAACAACATTCCATAGCGCGAAATATGAGCAGCGCTTTTATTAAGGGTAGCGGCAAACACATCTTCAGTAAAAAAGGGGAAGGCTCCTCCTTCAGGCTAATGAAAGCACATTTAGCCAAAAGTATGCTGAACCATCGACAAAACTTTATTTATCTGGATGAACTCTTTTACTGGTACACCAACCACATTGAGTTTGTTACGATAAACCATGTACCAAGGCCATATCAAAAGTCTAATTACACGCCCAGGTCCCTCTATTTTATGCTGTCGAATGTGGTGATTTATTACACCGCACTTCCACTGCAGTTAATGGTTTATGGCGGGATGATATCGTCCATCATCAGTTTTTTAATAGGCATGGTATTTATATATCGTAAAATTGCACGTGATGTGCCGCTGGGATTTACCGCACTTATTGTGGCCATTTTATTCTCAACCAGCATTATTTTGCTTTCACTTGGCGTGATAAGTGAGTATCTGAGCCGCATTTACATGGTTCAAAACCACAAACCTCCCTATGCCATTAAAGACTTACTTGACTAAGCCCGTTTCATCATGAAACTATTCAGATATGGCATTGAACTGGAGCGCCTTAGGGTGGACGACATCGAAATGGTACGTGAATGGCGCAATGCCGACCGGGTGAGGTTAAATATGGCGTATCAGCAACTTATTACAGCCGATGAGCAGAAAGCGTGGTTTGAAACCATCAATAATGCCAACAACAATTATTTAATTATCAAATACAAGGGCGAAAAGATCGGCTTGCTCAATGATAAAAACATCAACTGGAAGAAACGCACTTCTGAATCAGGACTTTTTATTGGTAAGCCTGAGTATTATGCTACGTTTGTGCCTTTACTCGTGTCGGTGGCAGGCATACAGGCAACCTTCGGGGTTATGGGCTGGAACCGCCATTATGCGCGCATCCTCAAACACAATACACAGGCCATTAACTTCAATAAAATGCTGGGTTATCAGTTGGTTGAGGGGCAGGAAGGAATTGAGCATCAATTGTATGAGTTTACTTATGCCAACTTTTTGCAAAAAGCGGGTAAAATCAGCAAGGCGGTTGCCAGTCTTGCCGGCCCGGACAAAAGCATTCGATTTTTAATAGAAGAAGCGGATTATAAAAGCGGCATTGGTGAAAGGTTTGAAACTGCCCTAAACAACCCCATCATTCCGCTAAAGCAAAGCATTACGCCTGAAGGATTGTGGTTCGAAGGGTCGCTTGAATAAACGATCCCGCTATCGGGAAAAAGTCAGGCAGAAAATGATTTATTAAACAATTGCCGCTTCAAATATCAACCCTAACGAAGCGGATTGCCTGGCCCTCAATACCTGCGTGTTGGGCATCTTTAGGATGAATCGTTTTTAAAGGGTTTTCTTATTTTTGACACGCCCAAATAATTTTATTTTTGCTGATAAAATTATGTTGACCTTATATAAATGGGAACTATCTGCGCGTTATCTTTATTAAATCCAAATAACAATAAAGCGTGTTTGTGTATTTGCTATTTCCTTTTGCCCATTTTTTATATTATATTTGAAGCCATATTTACATAACAAATATGCTTATGAAAACGCCCCCCCCCCCCCCCCC
>DHSR01000053.1:6420-38399 GCA_002410555.1 Bacteroidales bacterium UBA5281
CCCCCCCCCCCCCCCCCGCGCGGTTAATCCAGAAATCCACATTGATTATATCAATAGTGTTCTTTTTCTGTGTATGTTCAACTATTGAAGTAAAAGGGCAATTGCAAACATACCTGAATAATGCAACGCCTTCTACAACCTACCAATCAATAAAGACTAAGATGGTGCCATATCTTGACAGTCTGAAATTAGTGACGGATAGTTCGGCTTATTATTCCGGAGCCGGAGAATTTAAACAATTTAAGAAGTTTAGCAAACTATGGGAACCCAGGCTGGGTACAGATGGTACTTTTGACAGCTATTACGAAGCACAGAGTTTGTATTATAACAATCTCTCAGAAAATTACGATTATATAACTACGGATAATTGGCTGGAATTAGGACCTAATAAACTTAACTATATTCCAGGCCGAACGGGCATTGGGCCTGTCGAGGCCATTACCTTTTTTGATAATGACACCCTGGAGTCAACACGTTATATGCTTGCTTCTTCGCTCATGGGAGGTTTGTTTTATTCTGAAGATTATGGTGAAACATGGGTGAACGGAGGTACAGATGCCTATCCCTGGGTACAATCAGGCTGCGGATGGGCCGTATTCCATCCAACAGACTATAAAACTTGGTATGCCTCTTCAAGTGGCAGTGATAAAGGAGGTCAGGCGCATTGGATTGGGAATGGCGGAATATACAGGACTTTTGATGAAGGAGTATCCTGGACACAAATAGCAAATCATATTAATCTGGGCGGAAGGGATAATATGGTTTTCAAGCTCATAATTGATCCGTTAAACCCTTTTATTATGTATGCGGCCACTGCAAAAGGAATATATAAAAGCTTAAATTGCAATGCATTAGCTACTCCTGAAAATCCCGATCCGGTAATTTGGAGGAATGTATATCCTTTTTTTACTTACGATCTTGAGATGAAGCCAGATAATAATGTCGTGCTTTATGCAGCTTGTTATTTTGATAGTACTATAGGTTGGAAATTGACCCGTTCAACTGATTATGGTGAGCATTTTTCACCTATATCAACACAGCCAGCAATATTAAATAATGGTGACATAAGTAAGAGCGGCTTTACAATTGAAGTGTCTAAAGCAAAACCTAATTTCTTATATTCAGAAGTGCGTATAAATAAAAGCGCATCCTTTTATTATTATGATTTCGCTGCTAATAATAACTGGGTTACTATTAAAACCGGGGTCCCAACTTCGCACGGCTGGGGCCATGGCTTTGGTGTTGATCAGGTTGTGAATGGAGAGAGTATTATAGTAAGTGATGGCATTTATTTGCAAGGATTTAACCTTACCGGTACTGCACTGAATGTCGGCAGGCCTGTGCATGTTGATGTCGAGGACGTAATATTTCACCCTCACAATGCGAATGAAGTATGGACCTGCACCCATGGCGGAGTTGAGAAATCTATAACCATAGGCCAAAGCTGGCAGCCTAAATATGAAGGATTGGCTGTAGCCATGGTTGAACAAATGGCAACTTCTTACACTGATCCAGGGCTTATGCTTGTAGGATTGTATCACGATGGTGTCCAATTAACCCAGACGCCATATACAAAAAGCTGGCAACCTGATTGGAGTTTTCTTAGTAATTTTGGGGTAGATGGCATGTTACCCGTAATTGATAACAAAAATCCGCAGCACATGTGGGGTTCGGGTCAGTGGGGCATGTGGAGATATTCATCGGATGGAATGCAAAACTCCATCGAAATAAGTACTATGTATCCCAAGACTGCCATTTGGGAAACAAGAGGTGTTTTAAACAAGCTAAACACCTCTGTTTTTTTTAGGAATAAACTATTTTCATACACCCCCCCATTAGAAGAAGTTTACAGGTCATCTGACAGGGGCCTTAATACAGGTGAAAATGTATTTATTTCAAATTTTCGCAACATTTTACCAGGCTCTAACGAAATAAATATCCTTGGATTAAAAACACCCTATAATAACGGGGACTATCTTCTTGTATGGCTTTTTAATAAGGGACCCGGCAATAGCAATGGTGTTTTTCGGTTATTCCGGACAACCAACGCCAATGCACCTGCAAACAATGTAATCTGTCAAGAGTTGGAAATCCCGCGCCCTGATTGGATATCCGGTCTTGAGTTTGACCCTGTGAATCCTGACATTGTTTACCTGAGTTATAGTAGATCATCCAACGCATCTGACTCCCAGCAGATGATATACAGGATAAATTATTCTAACCCAAATGCACCCGTGGCAACTGATATAACAAAAAATCTCCCGGTTGCTACTTCTTATGATAATTCAATTGTTGTGCAAAAAGGCAGCAACGGTGGTGTTTTTTTCGTAACGGAGTTTGGTGTATTTTATACCGACAACATCTTATTCCAACGAACCTACAATGAATGGAAATTGGTTGGTAAAGGTTTGCCCCACGTTATACCACATGGACTTGAATTAAATTACATCAGCAATACTCTGCGTGTCGGAACTTATGGCCGCGGTGTCTGGGAAATTCCTTTACCATGTATCAATGATGTTGAACCTCTTTTGATTACGCAAAATACGACATGGGATTCATATATGAGGCTTGACAGAAGTGTTAAAGTTGGTTATATGTCCACCCTTACGATCACTGAAGATGCAAGGATTGCCATGCCTGCCGAAGCCAAAATAATTGTTGAGCCAGGCGGTAAACTCATTATAAACGGAGGTACAATAACCAGCGGATGCGACTACCCATGGCAAGGCATTGAAGTTTGGGGCAACAGAGCAGCCAGTCAGTGGTCCAATGTTAATGGTTCATACGCTCAGGGTTATGTGGTTTTGGACAATGCAACCATAGAAAACGCCGTTTGTGCTTTAAACTTGTGGAAACCAGGAGATTATACCCAAACGGGTGGTGTTATTCATGCAACCGGAACCACTTTCAGAAACAATGCCAATTCTGTCCATGCCCTGCTTTATAGGAATTTCCATCCGATAAATGGTAAGGAAATGGAGTACAATTCATGGTTTAATAACTGTACCTTCGAAATTACAGAAGATTATTTAGGGATTCATACGTTCTATAAGCATGTGGATCTAAACCAAGTGAATGGAATTAAATTCAAAGGATGCGACTTCAGCCTTTCTCCCGATGCAGGGGGTATTGCAAAATTTAACCAGGCAATTGCTGCTTACAGTTCAGGATTTAAGGTTGAAGCAATCTGTAACACTCCTGTAATTGGTAGCTGCGATGACAGAAGCACTTTTAGCGGGTTCTACTCTGCAATTTATGCAGGTAACGGATCAGGCCTTTCCTATACTTTCTCAGTAAATAGAGCTGATTTTACCGGCAATTCAATCGGCATTGAAGTAAACAGTGTTAAAAACCATACAATATTGTTTTGCAAATTCAATCTCGGGCCCAACAAAGGCGATGCCGGAACCTGTAATACCTCCGGTGCTCCCGCGTTTGGCATTGATATGGTTGGAAGCAATAGCTTCACTATTGAAGAGAATGAATTCAATAAAAATGAAGGTGCGCCTCAGGGGCTGTACGTTGGAATAAAGTGCAAAGACAGCAATACACCCCTTGACGTTATTTACAGGAATAGTTTCAATGGATTGAGTTATGGTAATCGTGCAGAAGGATTGAATCGTTATGATATAGAAAACGACCACAACGGCCTTCAGTTTATGTGCAACACCAATCAGAACAATGCCATCGATTTTATCGTTGCACAGACAGATGATGTTCCTAATCCAATGATCCATGGTTCACAGGGCTCACTTAACCTGGAAGCCGGGAATACCTTTTCAGCAAACCCGCTGCCGGAAGGAAACTTTAAAAATGAAGGTAAGCAGTATGTTAACTATTATTACAATACAAATAAACCTGTTTACCATACCGACATCTATGTAGTACCTATACAGATTTCTACGGCCAACAGTTGCCCCTCCAACTACGGGGGTAGCAATCCGAAAAACATTGTGTTGGATGAAAGTCAGAAATTACAGCGGGAGCTTGATTTTGCAACAAATCTCGCGGATTACAATAATGTTAAAGTGTTGTTTGACAATCTGAAAGACGGTGGTAACACAGAAGGGTTGAAGATGGAAGTAACCAGCAGTTGGCCTGAAGATATGTGGGAGCTCAGGGCAAAACTTCTCGGCGATTCCCCTCACCTTTCAGAAGAGGTGCTTAAAGCCGCCGCTGATAAAACCGATGTGCTTTCCGAATCAGTGCTTTTTGAAATCCTCTCGTCAAATCCTGATGAGTTGCGCAAGGAGTCCCTGATCGAATATCTCGAAAACAAGGAACAACCATTGCCCGAGTACATGATTTCCATTTTAAAACAATTGGCCGGCGGGATTACCTATAAAACCGTGCTGATGCAGGATATGGCCTGGTATGAAGGAGAAAAAACAAAAGCTGCCAACAACCTTATCCGTTCATGCCTGAACGACACCTATATCGATTGGGAATACCTGCGTAACTGGTACGACAACATGAACACGCTGAATGCCGACTACGGGATTGTTGCTTCCTACATGACTGAAAAGAACTTTAGTGCAGCAACTACCATGCTCGATATTATCCCGGCTGTGCGCGTACTGGAAGGTAGCGACCTTGAGGAGTACACAGCCTACAAAAACCTGATTTTATGGCAGATTCAGCTTATGCAGCAGGATGGCGATATTACCACATTAGACAGCACCGCTATTAATATGTTACAGGAGACAGCCAAAGGCAGCACAGGAAAAGCATCCTTAATGGCCAGGGCAATGCTTGAGTACGGACAGGGGCATCATTTTGGCAAGTGCCTTCCTGAAGCTGACCAGGATTTGTATAAAAGTGGTACCACAAGTTCAAGTGTATTTGACAATGGTATTTCCGTTACGGCCAATCCCAACCCGGCACATACCTGGGTAGCCTTTGATTACAGCATCCCGGTAACCATTACCGGGGCAGAACTGCTCGTTACAGACATTCAGGGAAGGTTGGTTGTTTCTTTCAGGGTATCAGGCAGGCAGGGGCAACAGGTATGGGATACCCGCCAGGTTGAAAAGGGTGTTTATGTTTATACCCTTAAAGCCGGAACTGTGAGCAAACAGGGTAAATTAGTCATTCAATAAAGTGTATTCATCCGGTCCATCCCGTATTATTCGGGATGGACCTTTTACTTGTATCGCAATGCGTACTTTTATTTTAACTATATTGTTTCTCATCCTATCGGTCGGTTGGGGCTATGCCCAGAACAATAAAATAGTGTGGCAACAATGCCTGGGAGATGAACAGGGCGCCTATTATTATTCCGCTACCCGTGTTCAGGATGGTTATTTTCTTAGTTTAGGAATAAGTTCAGGGGAGAATGCCTCCAATTACCACGGAAGCGCTGATATCTGGGTATTGCGCACCGATACGCTGCACAACGAGCTGTGGGAAAAATGCTATGGCGGTTCTGATACGGATGTCCCCATCAAAATTGTACCCATCACCGATTCCACATTTTACATATTCGGCTTGACCAGGTCGCTCGACGGGGATGTGCAATCGGGTAACAACGGGTTTAGCGATGTGTGGGTGATAAAATTAAACGGGCAGGGCGATATACTCTGGGAACAAACGTATGGGTCGCCCTATTACGATATAATGAACGACCTGGTAGTCACCCCCGATGGCGGTTTTGTGTTTATCGACCGGATTGATAACCCGGGAGGGGACATCAGCCAGTTTTACGGCGCTTATGATGTTTGGATGTGCAAGTGCGATGCCAACGGCAACATAGAATGGCAAAAAACTCTGGGCAGCGAGGGCCTCGATAACGGGGTGTCTCTGATCATTAACCGGCGCGGCAACATCATGGTGGTGGGCGCAGTGCAGTACCACGGGGGCATGGTTACCTGCTACCCCCAGGGGGCTATTGGTAATGTATGGCTAGTAGAGCTCGATATGCAGGGCAATATCCTGTGGCAGGAATGTTATGGCGGTAGCGATTATGAAGCTGGTATTAATATTATTGAAGTAGAATCCGGTTATATTTTTACAGGAGTTGCATTCTCAAACGATGGGGATGTCAGCGGACACCACGGTCCGATTGGTCTGGATGGGAAAACAGATATCTGGGTGGTGAAAATTGATACCCTCGGTGCTATTGTCTGGCAACGATGCCTTGGAGGAAGTGATTGGGATTCCCCCAGTGCGGTTTTTACAACCAATGCAGGAGAAATCTTGGTTTTTGGCGATACTTATTCAAACGATGGTGATGTTTCGGGCAATCATTCACACCCTGGTTATTTAGATGTATGGCTTGCTATGCTTGATTCCAGTGGTACATTAATAGGCCAGCAGTGTTTTGGTGGACTTATGGATGAATATTTGAACACACACTCTGTGTCGAAAATTAATGATTACCGGTATATTATAGCCAGTGAGGCCAAGATTACCAACAACAACGATGTGCAATGCACGTTTCATGGTGGTAATCCACCGGAAGATGCCTGGTTCTTCGAGATAAAGGACTGTGTTTATTATGCCCCGGCCATTCCTAGTCTGCCCGAAGGGCCAACGGATGTATGCACCTCAACAACAGCGCAGAGTTTATACACCATCCCACAGGCAGCAAACTCGCATGGGTATGTTTGGGAGTTATTGCCTGCAACATCGGGTACACTGACCCAAAGCGACAACCAGGCTACTATAAGCTGGGATACATCATTTAAAGGCTCTGCCGGCTTAAGAGTATTTAACTATAATGATTGCGGAAGCAGCACGTGGAGCGATACCCTCATTGTATTTGTTTACTCCTGCCTGATTATAAACGAACTGGCAGAAACTGTAGTAAGAATATACCCCAACCCCGCCGGCACTTATGTGGTTTTTGAATCACTTAGAAAGGAAGCTGTTGGCACTATCACCATTACAGATATTACCGGCCGCCCAGTTACTTCTTTTCCGCTATCCGGAGAAAAAACCGTATGGCAAACCGAAGGGGTAAACCCGGGGGTGTATTTGTACCGGTTGCAAACCCATAAGGGGAGTGCCAGCGTGAAATTACTGATTAAGCCGTAAGCACAATGAGTAGGGACACGACATGTAGTGTCCGTACTCATTGTGCACTTATTGATAGTCAAATAGTATCAGGTTACGGCCATTTCGCTGAATTATTTGTTCACTCTTAAAGATTTTTCCCATGAAAACAATCAGAATAAAAATAAGAAGCATTCTAATACTGTTTACAACATTGATTTCAGGCTGTGTATATGCTCAGGGCTACATGCCCTTGCCCGATTCGAATACTACATGGATTGTCGAATCTGGAAATAGTGAGGTGCAGGATCGTAAAAAAATCTTTATCCCTGATGTTGAACGTGATACCTTAATTAATGGACTTACATATGTAAAGCTATTTTCCCGGGGCGCAGTTTTTCATGGACCCTGGACGCCACCTCCCGCTCCTTCTTATTATTATGGACCTGGTTATTATGGTGCTTACCGCAGCGATGATTCAGGCCGTTCATATATAAAATTTCCTGCTGGCAGCTGGGGCCTGGGGGATGATGAAATTCTATTGATGGACCTTACTGTTCAGAAGGGGGATACAATAAGGCAACTCCCAACTTATTCTTCATACGATTATAGTTATGTTTATTCCGACCTTCTGGTTGATTCAATAGATTATGTTGTAAACGGCCCTTACACGAGGAAAAGAATAATGCTTACAAACTTAAATCCCCCATGGGGAATGGAATGTCAATTTATCTGGGTGGAAGGCCTTGGGAATATAGCTTCGGGTTTACTAAACGCAGTTGGATGTGGTTTAGAGAATGTTGTTTTAACTTGTATGAGCCTTAACGACACTATTTTAGCAGGTGTTGGAGAAGTTTTAAATGATCCTATTCCCGGCAATTGTTTTTATCCGTATATAACTGCTGTGAATCAGGAAGAAATTAAAAATCCGCTATTGGTTTATCCTTCGCCCGCCATAGACTATGTGATTTTTGAAACGGTTTCAAATATACAAGGGGCTGTGATTACCATCACCGATATTACCGGACGTCCTATTGTCACCCTGCAGCTTACCGGCGAAAAAACGGTGTGGCAAATGGCAGGGGTAAAACCGGGGGTGTATTTATACCGCATTCGCACTTCTGAGGGGCAAAGCAGCGGGAAATTGCTCATTGTCCCGTAAAACGGGCAATGATAAACTGTTGGCCTGGTATTTACCTTTAAACCTAAAACCATGAATACAATAATACTAAAAACAAGAAATGTAATCATCCTCTGCTCAATAGTGATGTCAAGCTTCGCGTTTGCTCAAAACTATATGCCGTTGCCCGATTCTGGTGTAATATGGGAAGTTTGGAAACAAAGTGCTCAGGTTTGGCAATACAATAGTATCTATATTCCTGATAGTAATCCTGATACTATAATCAATGGCATTACATATCATAAATTATTCAGTGAGGAAGTTGACGTTTTTAATCCATGGCCCGATCCTGATCCTCCGTACTTCATTGATCCATATTATTATGCAGCTTTTCGTGAAGATGATTCTGGCCATGTCTATTTTATTTATCCTGAGTTTTTTTCTCTGGGGCCCGATGAAGTTTTATATATGGATTTAACAGTTCAGAAGGGAGACACAATCAAGCAACTTCCTTGTCTTTCAACGGCGACGATGTTCAGGTTGGCTGATTTGGTAGTAGATTCAACTGACTTTATAAGTCAAGGACCTTATTTGAGGAAAAGGATATTTTTACGGGACTTGGATCCTTATTCTTTTGAAATTTATAATATTTGGGTAGAAGGGGTCGGTAATATAGCAGCAGGCTTAATAAACTATGTGGATAACGGATGGTCCGAACTCAACTTTATCTCGTGTATGAGTGTGTTTGACACCATATATTACGATGGAGATATTGATTTGATGCCATATAAACCAGGTAGGTGCATTTTACCATATGTTGGAATAAACGAGGTTGATATAGATATTTCAATTAAGGTTTATCCTTCACCAGCCAAAGATTATGTGGTTTTTGAAACGGTTTCAAATTTACGTGGGGCGGTTGTTACCATTACCGATATCACCGGACGCCCTGTTGCTGCTTTTCCGCTTACCGGAGAAAAAACGGTATGGCAAACGGCAGGGGTAAACCCGGGGGTGTACTTCTACCGGTTGCAAACCCGGGAAGGTAGCAGTAGCGGAAAATTTATGATTGCTCCATAAAAATTAAAGTTTTGTCCTATTCAGAGTCCTGGATATATTAAGCCATAAAATTCGCGAACATCCGCTTGAAAACGGAACTTCATTCACCATTCCGACAGGTGAGCTAAGTGCGGGCATTTATTTTTTAAAACTGGAGGCCGGAAACAAAAATGCAGCCATGCAGAAAATCATTATCAATAAATAGAACCTTAAAAGAAACACCTTATTATCTTTGCGAAAACAATTAGAAAGATGGAAGAACCCAAACATGTGCGCCCAACCTGGGATGAATACTTTATGGAAGTGGCCAACACCATTGCCAAGCGGGCTACCTGCGACCGCGGACTTAGTGGTTGTGTAATTGCCCGAAACAAACAGATACTGGTTACCGGTTATGTGGGTTCGCCCATTGGCCTGCCACATTGCGATGAGGTGGGTCACCTGTTTAAGCAGCTTACCCATGAGGATGGAAAAGTGACCAACCATTGTGTGCGCACTGTGCATGCCGAACAAAATGCCATTTGTCAGGCCGCCCGCCTGGGCATTGCCCTGGAAGGTGCCACACTTTATTGCAGAATGACGCCCTGCCGCACCTGCGCCATGCTCATTATCAATTGTGGTATTGTGCGGGTAATGTGTGAGAAAAGATACCATTCGGCCACCGAATCGGAAGAGATGTTCAGGCAGGCAGGTATCCAACTGGATTATGTGAGTGAAGATATTATGAAATACGATAAGCAGTAAAGTTCACCTGGTCCGACTGAAAATGATGATGCTTTAACTACCTCATTTTAACGGCATCGACACTTTCCTTTACATAAACATTTCAGGGCTTCCGCATGAGCTGAATCAGACTTATCGCTTTGGTAATACCGGATTCGCAACATTAAATTCAGCCTCAATAAACATAGCATTATTTTATTTGTTAATAGACCAGTTACCATTTGAAATGAGTCCAGTCTAAAAATGTAAAAATAAGAAAAATGCCACTAAAACCAGTCTACTCTGCGTTATGTTGGGCAGGCATTGAGCCTTGGTTGGTGATCTTCCTTTAAATCAACCGAAGTGGCCCCAGGTTACATACTGTGCTGCATATCAATGAATATAACTTGGTGAGGTTTTGCGTCTGCCTGCATACGCATGCGGGCAGGTCTTCGTGCCTTTGTGGCAATTTTTTTTATACTGAGTTCATGAAATCAATTATTTTTTAAACCATAAATTTTTAAACCACAATGTCATTAGTTGGAAAGAAAGCGCCTTACTTTAAGGCAAGTGCCGTTATCAACGGCGAAGAGATTGTCGAAGATTTTTCGCTTGATCAATATCTGGGAAAGAAACATGTCGTATTTTTCTTTTATCCCAAGGATTTTACTTTTGTTTGCCCCACCGAGCTGCATGCGTTCCAGGAAAAATTAGGCGAGTTTGAAAAACGTAACTGCGCCGTTGTGGCCTGTTCCACCGATACCGAGGAATCGCATTGGGGATGGATGCAGATGCCTAAAGATCATGGTGGAATTCAAGGGCTTACCTACCCGGTGGTAGCCGATACCACCAAAACCATAAGTGCTAACTTTGGCGTTTTGGCCGGGGATTACGACTGGAACGAGCATGGTGAGATGATCAGTACCGGACCAATGATTGCTTACCGTGGACTATTTCTGATTGACAAGGAAGGACTGGTTCATCATGAAACCATCAATCATTTTCCGCTGGGGCGAAATGTAAATGAAACCCTGCGCATGCTGGATGCCCTGCAGTATTTTGAGGAAAAAGGTGAAGTTTGCCCTGCTAACTGGGAAGCCGGTAAGGAAGGTTTAAAAGAGACCCACGAAGGGGTTGCTGATTACCTGTCGAGAAATTAATCAGGGTCTGCCGAACAACTAACCCACTTTTTATATTCCGGTGCGTTAGCGTGCGTATGCAGGCGGGTGCACCTGGATATATAAGCACTGTATGAGGGCGTGTAGCATAAAAACCCTCGTCTTTAACAATATCATCATAACATGCTGGAATTTAATGATTTTAGATTTTACAGCAAGCTCTGATTAAAGAGATCTGAAATGCTTAAAAGGCCGAATTCCCACGGGAATCCGGCCTTTTTAAGTGTCGAAGTCTCTAAGAAATTGAATTCCGCACGCGTTGGGTGTAATTGCGCAGGGCCACATTAAAAGCACATTGGGTTTGCTCTATCTCACGCAGAATTTCCAAAGCAGCAATCACATGGGTAAGCTGTTCTCCTTCGTCATCTCCGGGAACTTCAATGTCGGGGCTCTTTTCATCGTAAAAAGCAGCTTCTGCGGCTTCAAGCACGTCGATAGAGTGTATTTCAGCCAATAATTTGATTATAGGAATCTTCATATCAACTGGTTTTAAGATTTTCAATCATAGCAACCACATTTTCTTCTTTTGAGGTAGCCTCACCTTTCATCAATTTCCCGTTTAAAAAAGTGGCAAAATAGGGCAGATTATTCACCCCTGCCTCTTTGCGTGCTTCAGGGTTTTGTTCGGCGTTTATGTCCAGAAAAGCTACCCCTTCAAAACGGCTGTCATCTGCCAGGCGGCGGTATTTGGGGGCAAAGAGTTTGCAACTGCCACACCAGTCAGCATAATATTTAACAACCACACGTGAATGTTGATTCAACATCTCTTTAAAATTCTGATCAGTAGTAGTAATTTGTCCCATGTTCATTCGTTTTTGAATTTTTTAATTATCTCTTGTTGATTATAATGTATCCTTACATCCAAAAGCTTAGCTTTAACGCGCCCGGATTGGTATCCGCTTGGTTTTCCCAATCGTTTTTATTACTATCCGGAAAAATGAGTTTCCAGTTTTCCTGCATAAAGGGAAGCACCGCAGGCAAAAGCATTGCAACTGGTTTGTAAAAATAAGATTGTGCTTTCTTTTCAGGGGTAATCAGATGTTCTCCCGGATCAACAGTCGCCAACAAATAAATCAGCGCAGACAAAAGTAGCGATATTTTTAAAACGCCAAACACGGCTCCTGCCAGACGGTTAAAAAGCCCTAAAGCGGCCATTTCGATGATCTTTTGAACAGACTTACCTATAAGATACATCACCACCACCACCGCTCCAAAGCATAATATAAAGGCCAAAATATACATCAGTGATGATTCATAGCCCGTTTTGCTCTGTAGCCAGAACTGTATCAACGAGGCAAATTTAAAGGAAATATACAGTCCGATTATCCAGCCTGCCAGCGCGGTAAGACTAAGGACAAAACCTTTAACGAAACCGGCGGTTGCAGCTATGAGTAAAACAATCAGTATAAAAAGGTCAAAAACATTCATACATGAACCAGCTATTTTAAGCGGCGGGTAAGCTCAGTGGCAAAAACGAATTCATTCAGTTCTTTATTATCACTTTTAAGAATACTTTCTTTATCGCCTTCCCACCACAGCTTACCTTCATGTATATAATTGATCTTATCGCCAATTTCGATGACCGAATTCATATCGTGGGTATTGATAACCGTTGTCATATTAAATTCCTGGGTAATTTCACTGATGAGATTGTCAATCACACTGGCAGTATAAGGATCAAGGCCTGAGTTGGGCTCATCGCAAAACAGGTACTTAGGATTCATGGCAATGGCCCGGGCGATGGCTACTCTCTTTTTCATACCACCACTCAGTTCTGAGGGCAGGAGTTTATTCACATTTTCCAGATTTACTCTCGAAAGACACTCATTGGCGCGTTCGCGGTTCTCCTGTTCGGTTTGTTTAGTGAACATGGCAAGGGGGAACATAATATTCTGCTCCACATTCATGGAATCGAACAATGCACCACCCTGAAAAAGCATACCGATTTCCTGACGGATGATTTTCATTTCATCGAACGACATTTTTGAGAAAGCCCGGTCATCATACCAAACCTGGCCTTTGTCTATTTCGTACAACCCTACCAGACATTTCATCAATACCGTTTTTCCCGAACCGCTTTGCCCGATAATGAGGTTGCATTTTCCGGTATCAAAAATAGCAGAAACTCCATTTAGAACCTGGTGGTCACCAAAGGACTTATATACATTTTTTGCCTCTATCATGACAGCAGAAGTTGAGTGAGTACCAGGTTAAAAACTATGATGGCAATGCTGCTTTGCACCACCGCTTTGGTGCTGGAGGCACCTACTTCGAGGGCGCCCCCGCTGGTATAAAAACCATGAAATGCCGAAATGGTAACAATAAGAAATGCAAATACTACGGTCTTGATCAGCGCATAAACTATATCGTAGGCATCAAAAAAAGCCTTGATACCGTATATATATTCACTGCTGGGAACCAGACCGGTTAGGATGCCGGCCAGCCAACCACCCAGTACAGCCACAAACATACTCATCAATATCAGAATAGGATTGAAAATTACGGCGGCAATAATTTTAGGAAATATCAGGTAGGTAGCCGGATTTATTCCAATAATTTCAATGGCATCTATTTGTTCGGTAACCCGCATGGTACCCAGTTCAGAAGCCACCCGTGAACCTACTTTGCCGGCCAGAATAAGACTGATGATGGTGGGAGAAAATTCAAGAACTACCGATTGACGGGTTACATAACCTATGGTATATACCGGAATAAGTGGAGTATCAATGTTAAAGGCCATTTGTATGGCAAGTACTGCACCCATGAATACAGATATGAATGCAACGATGCCCACGGAGTCAACCCCGATATTCTGAACCTCTACCATGATTTGTCTGAGGTATATAGAAGGATTTTCAGGCTTTTTAAAAACCTGACGGAGCATGAGGGCATATTTGCCCAACTGGAAAAAGAAACTTTTAATCACCACTAAAAACGTTTGTGCTAAATTAGATATTATTTGCAACAATCAAATACATTACCACAACAATCCCAAAAATTTTAGAGCGATTAAGGATCAGCCCTTTCAATAATATCTTTTAAACCATTACTTTTCAGTGGCTGCCGGAGGTTGCGTATTTTTTACCCGAACTGATGAAACTATTCATCAAAAAAAATTATGAAATTTACCTGAATTTATAAGAAAGTCAAAGCATATTCGTTAATTTTGGAAACCCTTATACACAACTCAATCCTAAAAAGACATGAAAATTAAGCTTAAATACGGAATACTACTCTCTTTTGCCATGCTGCTTTTGATGGCCTTTTCGTCATGCTCCACACCACGATATAAACAAAACAAATACAAATCGGGGAAACGGTATAACGATTGTGGTTGCCAGATGGTGAAACCCAATACCGGTTATGCACTGAGTTATTATGAAATTCAGTAGAGCACAAAATTTAATGGTACTGCATGATTTTATACCTTCAGTAAGTCTTTCATTTGTAATCCAATGGTTTCAGGACCATGATGTTCATCTTAAAATCACACGTGAAAGGATTTCAAAGCTGGGCGATTTCAGGGCAGGGTCTGGGGTAGCTGTACCTACCATTTCAGTAAATTACAATCTGAATGAGTACAGTTTTCTCATTACCCTGTTACATGAAATGGCTCATGCTGAAGTATGGTTAAGTAGTAAAAAAAGGAATCGTCCTCACGGTAAAGCCTGGAAGTCAGCTTTTTTAAACCTTTCGCAACCTTATTTTCAGGCAGAGGTATTCCCTGTGGACCTTGCGGCTGCGTTCAAAGCTTATTTGAAAAATCCCACTGCCTCTACCATGAGTTTTCAGCCGCTAAATATGGCATTAAAAGCTTACGACAAAAGAGAGCATGGCCTTATCAGCATAGCAGACCTGCCTGAGAACAGTATTTTCAGGCTAGCAGGAGGCCGCACCTTTATAAAGGGTCAAAAAGTACGAACCCGTTTCCGTTGCATCTGCCTCAACAACAAAAGAGTATATCTTTTTAATCCAATGGCAGAAGTAAGTCCCGAGTCAAACAAACCCAAAAGCTGAGGGTTTCTTTTAAAAATCAGCCAAATATTTAACCAATAAATATAAAGATGAACCAAAACAACTACTGCATTATTATGGCCGGGGGCATAGGTGCCAGGTTCTGGCCCATGAGCCGCCAGAATCACCCCAAACAATTTATCGATATCCTGGGCACAGGTGAAACCCTGATTCAAGCTACCTTCAATCGATTTTTAAAAGTCTGTCCACCTGAAAACATTTATATCGTTACCAACGAAGTATATAAAAATCAAGTGTTGGAGCAGCTTCCGGCTATTGGTGAAGATCAGGTTTTATGTGAACCGGCCCGCCGGAATACTGCCCCCTGTATTGCATATGCCAATTACCGTATCTTGCTCAAAAATCCGGAAGCAAACATAGTGGTAGCTCCTTCCGATCACATTATCCTGAAAGAGGATATTTTTACTGAAGTTATTACTGCTGCGCTTAAGGCTTCGGCAGAAAATGACTGGTTGCTAACTCTGGGCATTCAGCCCAGCCGGCCCGATACGGGTTATGGTTACATCCAGTTCGATGAAAATGAAGTATGCCCCAAAGATACCCGCATTAAGAAAGTTAAAACTTTTACTGAAAAACCACAGCTCGAAATGGCAGAACAGTTTCTGGCCAGTGGCGATTTTCTCTGGAATTCAGGCATCTTTATATGGAGATTGAAAACCATCCTTAAAGCCTTTGATAAATATTTGCCCGAAGTGGATGAGCTTTTTAAAGCCGGCCTGAAAAAATACAATACCCCCGCCGAAGATGGATTTCTGCAACAAACCTATACCCAGTGCAGAAGTATTTCTATCGATTACGGTGTGATGGAAAAAGCCGAAAATGTATATGTATTGTCTTCAGATTTTGGCTGGAGCGATCTGGGAACCTGGGGTTCACTGTATGATACCAGGCTGAAAGACAGCAATAAAAATGCAGTAGTCGGGAACAATGTGTTGATGTACGACAGCCACAATTGTCTGGTAAATATGCCTAAAGACAAACTGGTTGTATTACAGGGACTCGACAATTATATTGTGGTGGAAGACAAAGGTATACTGCTGGTTTGCCGCAAAGAAGACGAACAGCAAATCAGGCAGTTTGTCAACGATGTAATGATCGATAAGGGAGAAAAATACGTTTAATCATTTAACCATAATCTTTTAATTTCATGAAAAAATTACTCATTTTGTTTTTCGTTTTGTCCGCGGCTTTTGCCCGGGCCGATGAGGGCATGTGGCTGCCAATGCTTATTGAGCGTTTGAATTACGTTGATATGCAAAAAGAAGGCCTCAAACTTACCCCCGAAGAAATCTACAGCGTAAATCATTCCAGCCTAAAGGATGCCATCATACAGTTTGGGAATGGCTGTACCGGCGAAATGATCAGTAGCCAGGGATTGGTGCTTACCAACCACCATTGTGGTTATGGTAACATTCAGTCACACAGCACGATAGAACATGATTATCTGGCCGATGGCTTCTGGGCTATGCGTATGGAGGAAGAGCTGCCCAATGAAGGTTTAACGGCTCGATTTCTCGTGCGTATTGAAGATGTAACCCAGCAGATTGTATCACAACTCAACGATGGCATGACCGAGGGCGACCGCAACACAAAAATCAACGAGCTTGCCAATGCCATTGAAAAAAAGGCGGTAGAAGGTACCGGCTATGATGCCCGGGTAGCCAGTTTCTTTAGCGGAAATGAATTTTACCTTTTCGTGTATGAAGTATTTCGTGATGTTCGTTTAGTGGGTGCTCCCCCTTCTTCCATTGGGAAATTTGGAGCCGATACTGATAACTGGATGTGGCCCCGGCATACCGGCGACTTCAGTATGTTCAGGGTTTATGCCGGTGCCGATGGTAAACCCGCCGATTACTCCAAAGACAACGTCCCCCTGAAACCAAAGTATCATCTTACTGTTTCCTTAAACGGTTACGAGCGTGGTGACTTTGCCATGATTATGGGGTATCCCGGCAGTACCGACCGTTACTTAACCTCATGGGGGGTGCGCCTTGCTATAGAAACAAGCAATCCAACCATCGTTGATATCAGGGCTAAAAAACTGGCTATTATGCGTAAAGACATGGATGCCAGCCGCGAGATCAATATAAAATATGCTTCAAAATATGCCGGTACTTCCAACTATTGGAAGTATTTTATTGGTCAAACACGCGGGCTGAAACGCCTCAAAGTACTGGAAAAGAAACAAAAAACTGAAGCTGAGTTCCGTGATTGGGTAAATGCTGACCCTGCCCGTAAAGCCAGATATGGTAGTGCGCTTTCTGACATACAAACAGCTTACGAAACCATTTCAGATTATGCGTTGCAGCGTTGGTATTTTATTGAAGCCGTTATCCGTGGGGGTGAAATTATGGGACTGGCCAACTCTTTCACCGGACTTGACAGGGAACTCTCAGCAGAGAATCCATCGCCTGAAAAGATAAACCGCATAAAGGAAATGCTCAAAAAATCGGTGGAAAAACATTTTAAAAATTACAATCAACCCACCGATATTAAATTGCTTGAAGCCATGCTTCAAATGTATTATGAGAATGTGCCCATCGCCCAGCAACCGGCTGATTTCAGGACACTGGTTGATAAAAATAATGAAGATTTTAAAAAGATAGCTCAAAAAATATTCGACAAGTCTATGTTTGCTGACCAAACTTCGGTAATGGCTTTTCTCGATAATCCCTCTGCTAAAAAGCTGGAAAAAGACCCTGCTTTTACCCTGGTGAAGTCATTTATGGAGCAATATCGCACCAATATGAAAAATATGGAAGCAGCCAATGAGCAATTGGCACGTGGAAACCGCCTTTTTGTTGCCGGCCTACGCGAAATGCAACCCAACCGCACCTTTTATCCCGACGCTAACTCCACCATGCGCCTGACTTATGGCCAGATTCTCGATTATTATCCTGCTGATGCCGTGCATTATAACCACTACACTACGCTTGCCGGTGTAATGGAAAAGGAGGATCCTTCCAATTGGGAGTTTGTGGTTCCCGAGAAACTGAAGCAACTGTTTAAGGACAAAGACTATGGCCCCTATGGTGAAAATGGAGAGTTGATGGTAGGTTTTCTATCCAACACCGACATTACCGGTGGTAATTCCGGAAGTCCGGTTATGAATGGCAAAGGCGAACTTATTGGTATTGCCTTCGACGGAAACTGGGAAGCCATGAGCGGCGACATCGCTTTTGAACCTGAACTTCAGCGTACCATCAGCGTGGATATTCGCTATGTGATGTTTATTGTTGACAAATACGCCGGCGCTCAAAACATCATTGATGAGCTGACTTTTGCTCCTGTTAAAGTGACCAGAAGTGAGGCGGATGTTAAAAGTGAAAAGATGCTCCAGAATACGGATGTTATCGACTAATCTCACTATTGTCTAAAAACATAAAGGCCGGAATTCCCGGCCTTTATGTTTTTAACCCCCATCAACACCGGGAATTATAGACCTTAATTTTACACCTCAACTAAAATACAATGCAAAAGTACACTTCACTTCTTTCCGAAGCACAACTAACGCGAACGGATTTGATAAAGTGGAACAAATTCTTTTCCGTTTTAAGGGTATTTTCCTTTCTTGCCTTGCTGATTGTCAGCATCATGGCCATCAATGGCACCGCTTACTTATGGTTTATAGCCGTTGCACTGCTTCTTGCCTTTATCGTAGTGTTCTTTTTGCATGAACGCATGTTGAAAAAGCAGCGCTTCAACAATGCCTTTATTCTTTCGCTTGAACAGGAGCTTGAAGCCTTCACTGGGAACAATGCTTCTTTTAATGGCGGCATGGAGTTTGGCGATCCCACCCATATGTACGCCACGGATTTGGATATTTTCGGTAATCATTCTATTTTTCAGGCACTTAACCGCACCACTACCTTCCTTGCTAAAAGCAAATTATCATCCTGGCTGCTTCATCTGCTCCACAAAAAAGAAGAAATATTGATGCGCCAGCAGGCCATAAAAGAACTTTCATCCATGCCTGAATGGCGTCTGCAGATGCGTACACATGGTTTACTTGCAGACGAGCGCCCAAACGACCTGGATTCACTTTTTGACTGGCTTAAACTCAATCCGCTTTTTGCCGGTAAAGGTTTTCTGGTGGCCATCTGGCTTATACCCATTCTATCGGCAACCGCGATTGTCTTGTTACTCACCAGCGTGTTAACCTATCAGCTCTTTTTGATATTTTTGTTGATGGTACTTGGCTTTTCAGGAATTTATACCAAGCGCATTAATTACCGACACATGATGTTAAGCCGAAAGGTAGAACTTCTCGAAAAATATGCCGTGCGTTTCGGGATGGTTGAAGATGCACCTTTCGAAAGTGAACTCATGCAAAAACATCAGCAGTCGCTGCAACAGAACCATCAAACGGCATCAGGCAGCATCCGAAAATTGAGCCGCATCACCGCTTCACTGGATTCACGCCTCAACCTGCTGATGGGATTTGTACTAAATTTTTTACTTTTGTGGGACATCCGTCAAATGCGCCGCCTGGAAAAGTGGCAGCAAACCCATCAAAACCTTGCTCCCCTGTGGTTTGACACCCTTGCCCAAACCGAAGCCCTGGCAAGTATGGCCGCTTTTTCCTACGCCAACCCGGAATTTATCTTTCCGGTTATCGATGAGACAAATTTCTCTGTTTCAGCCGAAAATGCCGGGCACCCTTTAATCCCCACCTCGGGAAGAGTAAACAACACGATTCAGATAATGGGAGCAGGCCGGTTCAATATAATAACCGGTGCCAATATGGCTGGAAAAAGCACTTATCTGCGAACCATAGGAGTGAATTTGGTGCTTGCTTTGGCCGGCGCGCCCGTTTGTGCAAAATCATTCACTTTCTATCCGGCGCCGGTATTCACCAGCCTGCGCACCACCGATTCGCTCAGCAGCAATACTTCTTATTTTTATGCCGAACTACTGCGGCTTAAAGCACTGATTGAGCGCTTAAATGCCGGAGAGAAACTCTTTATTCTGCTGGACGAAATACTGAAAGGCACCAATTCCGCCGACAAGCAAGCCGGCTCCAAAGCCTTGCTCACCCAGCTTATCGGGCTGAATGCCTCCGGTTTTATTGCCACCCACGATCTGGAGCTGGGCAGCCTGGCCATCACTTTCCCCGAAAGGGTCAGCAATTTTCACTTTGAATCAGAAATCAAAGGAGATGAGTTGTTTTTTGATTATAAACTGAAGCCCGGAATTGCCCGGAACATGAATGCTACCTTTTTGATGCAAAGGATGGGGATAACCATTGGGGAATAAAAATTGGATTTAAATCAGGGTCAACCAACAAACGCTTAGTCGTCGCATGTTTCGGCATTCCTTTTTTTATGCTTTCGAAACAGGGAAGGTTTTTAGCAATTTTCATCTTTTGCAAAGAGTTTTCCCGTTTTTATGGTTTTTGAAACCAATACAATTGCCAGAAACCTAAATTATTGGTTTCTTAAGAAAAAATTATCGATTGCATATTGTTCTCATTATCAATATAATGCCTCACAAATAAGGTTGATTTAAAAATTATTTTCAAAAATAAACACTTTTTTGTTAAATTAATTTGCAAAATCAAAGTTACTTTCTCAACTTTGGGCCATTAATAGTTGAATTGACCTGCTTCATAGTCAATAACGAGACAGGATAATAATTTTGCTACAACTACTGCCCTCGCTCCGAGAAACTAAAATATGCCCTATTGCGGCATTGATGACTACGCTTTCTGTTGGCCTTTGAATTTGCATTTTTGTTTGGGTAAATAGCTTTTCTTCTATTGGGAGTCTTGAGTATCACCCGGCAAAAGGATTACGATAATTATTGTCAGACCTCAAATAATTAATTCATAAAAAACACAGCTATGAAAACCAAAACCATTCTACTTTTCCTTGCCCTTGCAATTGCAGCAGGAGTTCTACCTTAGAGATAATTATTCGCCCGCCATCTATCTGCCATGCCCTAATGCAAGGGTTTGGTATGATCAAACCGGCTCATTTAAATTTATAAATCCAACGGAATATCCCAACCCAAATGGCGGAGTTATTGACAATTATTGTGATTATAAGTTGTTTTATGCTACAACCACTGTTGGCCCAATAACTTCAGAAGTAGAATGTGTGGGTTCGGAAGCCATTAACGGAGCACAACCCGAAATTGACTACTACCGGGAGCAATTGCAATCTTTAATTGATGCCAAGTTATCTTCGCTTAACAAACAGTTTATGGATGTAACATTTGTAACTCCAGATAACTTTGATCCTAATACTGGTGTCAGAACCATCTGCCATTTACCTACACTCTTCTATGGGAAAATCCATTTCGCTTGCCCCGAGATTCCCATTGAGATACTTCCCATTACTATGGATTAACTTATAGTTTCCCATGATGATACATTCACTCGTTAAAAAAAACATCATTATTACGGCAATGCTGCTGTTTACAGGTTTTTTGACTTGCAGCAGCATTGCTCAGGAAACTTATTCTCTATTGTTCCGCTGTCCTTATGACGAGATGGCAATGTCAGTGATTGAAAACCATCAACATGAATATGTTGCTGTTGGATTTGATAATACAAAGCCATATTATGATCTTTCCGGACGAAGAAGTAAGATATGGAAATTTAGTAACCCGATTGATACTGTAGCATTTGTTTATTCATTTCATGACACAGCGGCTATATTTACAAGAGTTTTTCAGTTGGAGAATAGCCATTATCATGTTTTTGGAACCTACTTTCTGCCTCCTAATTATAATCAATTAGCTATTTTGATGCTTGAACTTGATTCGGAGATGAAAATTGTAAAACAAAAAACTCTATATTATCCTTCATTAACCGATTATGGAGCATCTGTCATACGTAAATACATGGATAAGTATTATCTATGGGGAGAAGGCAATCTTGATAGTCAAATTGTTCATTTTGTATGTAGCCTTGATAATAATTATAATATTACAAACTTTCAATATTATCAATCCCTAATCTCCCAAGATTCTTTTTTTATGGATTGTATCCTTTCACCTGATTCAACGAAGTTTTATGCGGTTACTAATTTTCCTAATGAAGGTGATGGGGCTTGCCATTTATTTGTTTATGATACTGCGCTAAATTTGCTATCGGTTAAAGTTTTCCCAAAGTATTTGAACCTAAATCAGGGAATTTTTGAGGACTTTTCACATAATGTTACCATTGCAAATTTTTCCAATAACAGGATACTTACCGCTGCTGTAATGGGCAAAATGCTTAATTGGGATCAGGAAGTCAAGATTGGATTTTCGCTCTTGGATACTACAATGCAGTGGGTACCACCACAGTATTTTGGTTCCGATGATACTACATTTTATACTGCGTATGGCCGGCCTACGTTTGCCTTCAGAAATCCTGACAGTATATTTTTTACAGGTACCAAACGGCAAATAGCCTCTTTCTTTCCACAAATGCCCAATTGGTTGATAGCGGGTGCTTTGGACTCTACTTTACAACCATATTTTATTAATTATTATGGAGGTGATGCCTATTATCATGCCAACTCCATGCTGCTTACTTCGGATGGGGGGTATTTGATACTTGCCGACCGCTATGATAAAAACACCCAAGACGATGAATATGATGTGTTTTTCCTGAAACTTGATAAAGATGGATTGATAACCGGGAGTGAACATCAAACTTTATGTCCACAAAAAGTTTGCGTTATAAACCCCAATCCTTTTAATGATAATTTACAGATTGATCTGTTTATTGAAAAGGCCAGGTTATCAATTACCGATGTTTCAGGAAGAGAAGCAGCAAATATTTCGCTTTCAAAGGGAAACAACAAAATAAACACAATTTCTTTCCCGGGTGGAATATATTTTGCCCGGATAATCTCAAACAAACAACAAATGCTTCAAACAGAAAAACTAATTAAAATCAAATGATATGAGAAAATTATTTACGCTGGTTACTATGATTTTCAGCTTGTCAATAATCGTAAATTTTTCAAACGCCCAATGTATTAAAACTTCGTGCAATGGTTCATCCAACACAGGAACATACTCTTCGGCAATAGGTAATCAAACAAACAGTTCTGGCAATTATGGATTTTCATCCGGCAATCAATCAAGCGCTTCCGGCGAAAGTTCTACGGCTTTAGGTCATTTATCAATCGCCTCTGGCATTTATTCCTTTGCTGTTGGTTACAAACCACAAGCCCAAGCCCAGACTGCAATATCAATTGGATATGAAACGAAGGCCAAGTTTGCCAAATCATTTGCAATAGGAGAAATGAGTGAAACAAATGCAATACAATCATATGCTATTGGTCAAAATTGTGTAACAAATGCCAGTGGATCTATAGCTATTGGGCGTTATATGCAAACCAATGCATCAGGTGCAATTGCTTTGGGATCATCTACTTCTCAAGGGCCATTAGTTAATGGTATCAACAATTCATTAATGATTGGCTTTAACAGCATTGTTCCAACTTTGTTTGTTGGACCTTCGCCAGATTATAAGAGTTCTGGCAACGTGGGTATTGGCACAACTGCACCCACCCAAAAACTCGACATAGACGGCAATATCCGCCTGCGCAACAACTCCATAATAGGCACATGGAGCAACAACTCGCTTACTTTTAATACCAACAGTTCTGCTCGTATGGTTATTTTACCCAATGGCAAAATTGGTATTGGCAAACTTTTACCTGATACAGAATTAGACATTGCAGGGGATATAACCGTGTCGGGCCTGGCCAATGAAAAAGGCGACCAAATTGTAACGAGTGACAGAAACGGTAAATTGATGCTTATACCGGTAAATTTTTCCGGTGATAACCTGGGCAACCATATCGCGACCCAAAACCTGGATATGAAGGAATTCAGTATCCGTAACTCAACCAGAGAAGCATACCAGACAAGGGCAGATGGCAGCAGGTATTTCGCCGGGTTAAGGTTTAGCGAGGAAAACAGCATGGTGCTGGAAACAGGCAAAAAAGCTGTTTTTACAGCAGTGGCTGCAACCAACAATGCTTCCGGATTATGGGTAGCAAATTGGGCGTGTGGCGGATATGGCCTGGTACTTAATGCCGACAACCGCACGGGTGGTATTTATTATGATAACAATGACCCCAAACTATCCATCGGCTTCAATAGCAGCAAGGTTGGCATAGGTCTTATCCCGCCTTCCGACGGTGCGTTCAGGCTGTATGTTGAAGGGGGCATACTAGCCGAAGAGGTTAAGGTGATGTTGAAGTCGGCCTGGCCTGATTACGTGTTTACTGCCGATCATAAACTTCCGGGTATTAACGAGGTTGCTGATTTTATAACAGCCAATGGCCATTTGCCGGGCGTACCCAGCGCGGCCACCGTAGCAGCCGACGGGATAAATCTAGGCCAGATGAACGCCCTGCTGCTTACAAAAATTGAGGAGTTGACTTTGTATGTGATTGAACTTCAACGGCAATTAGACGAGATCAGAAAGTAATTTCAGTTCACCCAAACCCTTATCATTATGAAAGCTGTTAGATATATATTGCCCTTGCTGATATTGGTTTTTCTTTCATCTGCGCTATGCGCACAGCAAATCGTGAATTTTGAATATGATTTGGCAGGAAACAGGGTGCTAAGGTATCTCGATACTAAAAAGAGTACCGAAGCCGAAGTTGATTCGCTTTTTAAGGCTGGAACCATCACTGATAAAATAACCGGCGATAATCTCATTAGGGTTTATCCCAACCCTACCTATGGGATAATCAATGTTGAATTCATGGAAATAATTGAGGGCCAGACAGTTTATTTTATCACCGATCAAAATGGCAGGCAGGTAATGACCGGGAAAACCAATAGTCTTTCAAACACCATTGATATCACACACCAAAGTCGCGGGGTATATTACCTCGTGATAAAAGCCCCTGAAATATATCAGGTTTATAAAATAATAAAGCAGTAAAAATAAATTTAAATTTCAGGCTAGCTGGCATAAAATGCCACAATGACATGAAATCAGGAAATATCATCCTTAACTTAACAAGCTATTGATATGAAAAAATATTTCTGGTTATTTATTGTTGTGGCAGCAATTCTGCACCCTGGCACTCGGGGGTTCGGGCAGCAACAGGCATCCACTTTTACCCTTGACAAACAGCTCTACGGGCAACAGGAGTACCGCGCCAGCCAATACATAGATATGATCAACGGTTTTGGGTACAAAGCAACTTCCCAAAGCGATGTTTTTCATGCTAAAATAGACCCGTTTATGGTGTTTCCACCGGTGGGTGGGGAGATTGGGGGGCCGACTGCGGGGGACCAGGGGGTTGTAGGAAGTATTGCAGGAGTGTTTGATGTGAATGACTTAGGAGCAGGTATTTATACAGTACCAATTAATTTGCCACAAGGAATTGGCAACAATACACCACAGCTATCTTTAAACTATAACAGTATGGCTGGAAATGGCATAATGGGAATAGGTTGGAATATTGGTGGAACTTCTGCAATAAGTAGGACCGGCAAAACTATTTATCATGATAGCTATGTAGAAGGAGTGAAATTTGATGCGAATGATAATTTTGTGTTCAATGGAAACAGAATGCTTCCTGTTAATAATAATACATACACCACCGAGGTAGAGGAGTTTACCAGAATTATAGTAAAGGGCACAAATGCCTATGGTCCGATTTGGTTTGAAGCCAAAACAAAAGATGGCAGGATACTCCGATATGGGGAAACCCCGAATTCAAGGCAGAAATTAGAAGGAACAGGAGCCACAATTACCTGGTATTTAAGTAGCACTGAAGATATTTCGGGAAATTTGATTAGTTATAACTATGAGTTAAAGGAAGGAAATTTATTATTGAAGACCATCAGCTATGGTGGGAATAGTATTACTGAACAAGAGCACTTTTATAAGATTAATTTTAACTATACAGAATATAGGATAGACCCCTTCACCTCTTATATAAATGGTACAGCATACACGACGAAATCCCTCCTGGATAGGATCAATGTGATTTACATCCCCAATAACAAAAATTTTCTTACTTATATATTGGAATATGATATAGAGACGAGTATATTTAGCCGTTTGGCTAATATTAAAGTTTTTGATGAAGTTAATAAGACTGGATTTAATCCCACAACTATTGAATGGGGTGAAACAACGGAGAGTTTTAACTTTGATGAAACCAATATTACAACAAGACCTGGATTTGAAAACAATTACACCTTGGGCGATTTTAATGGCGATGGCAAAACAGATATATTAGTAGCATACTATGATAATGTTAATAAGAAGTTTGAGTCGTGGGCAATTTATTATCATAATGCCTCTGGTACTTCATACAATAAAATGGAAATGGGACCTTTGGATGAAGAATATCAAGCAAGGTTTGCTTATTTTGAAGCAGGCGATTTTAATGGCGATGGAATAGATGATTTATTTAAGGTTACACATACTGTCAACGATCGCTTTAAAGGCAATTTTTTAATTTCAGATGGGAATAATAATTTTACGTATGTCGGTGTACTCCCAGTGGATTTGCTACCAGATCATTATATTAATATAACGGATATGAATGGAAATGGAATAAACGAAATCCTGCTAGCTAATCAGTTGAATCCTAATCCAATGTTACCTTTTATTATAACTATATTTCGTTGTTTTGAACTGCATGAGATTGTTGGTCAAAATTACAGCGTTATAAATAGCTTATTTTCACAACCTCCTGTAACAAATGATGGCTATACATTTACACATTTTCGTGGAACTTATCAAATAAAACCGGGTGATTTTAACGGTGATGGAAGGACAGATTTATTGGTTAATATCCTGCCCGGTGAAAGCACCATACTTTGTTTACATCCCACAGAGCCAATATTAGTTGAATTAACTTCAACCAGATTTGATTTTCCGAATGAGAATCACCGGGTGTTTACTGGTGACTTTAATGGTGATGGTATTACCGATATTCTAACTTATGATTATAAAGGTTCGCAACAATATAAGTGGAATTTATTTCATTTTGATGGAAAGAATTCATGGCAATCAGCATCTTGCCCCATTACCTCTAATGGCGATCCTGAAGATGAAAATAATCAGCGGGTTATTTATACCACGGATATAAATGGCGACGGGAAAGCTGACATCATGGATATGCATTATTGTTTCGCTAGTATCTACTATAGCACAGGTGATGGATTTAAAACTAAGGAAGTGGAATCTTTTACAAATATTAAACCATATAAAAGTAGTATTCATAACTTTTTTGACTTTAATGGTGATGGTAAATCTGAATTATTTGTAAGAACTACCAATTTAGAATTCATGCACATCATGTCTTTTCATAAAAATGAGAAGAGTAATCTTGCTACTTCATTTACCAATGGTTTGGGTAAAAAAACTACAGTTAATTACTTGCCATTGACGGATGCACAGGTCTATGGAAAAGACTCCCAGGTTCAATTTCCACTATGTAATATCCAGCCTGCTGTTTATGTGGTTAAATCCCGCAAGGATGACATTGGCAATGCTCATGTAGTAACACAATTTTATAATTATAATAATCTTTTAATACATAAGCAAGGGAAAGGACTGCTTGGCTTCAAGAGTAGATCAATCTTCGACAATCAAACCGAAATTAATAGTATAATTACAAATGATATATACATTTATAAGAATAAGTTCTATTTCCCATACCAGAAAAAAATTGAAATATACAACCAGCGAGGGCAGGTATTCTTAGAAACAACAAATAAATTCAATCATATAGGATATTCAACATCCCCTTTGAGGTTTTTCCCCTATATGGAAAACTCCCATTCATTTGAAAGTGAAATTTCATTAAATGAATTTGTCAGGACAACACGTTCAATTTTCAGTTATGATACGTATGGTAATTTGATTGCAAAAAAAATACTGGTTGACCCGGTAAAGAGAACTTCTTCTACTTCACATTCAGAGTATATGCATGAAACGAATACTACCATTACCCATAAAGAGCCTGATTCAATTAACTGGATTACTGGTTTACCCGAACAAATAAATGTCAAAGTAAGGTATCTTTCTGAAGTAAAAGATGAAGTAACCACAAATCTAACCTATTATGAAGCAGATGAAACCAACTTCACATTACTCAAAGAAAAAAATGTCTATCCCGGCAATAATCTCACGGGTAACTTAACAACAAAACAATCTTATTTCTACGATGATTATGGAAATATGGATTCCACAGCAATTGATGCTCCTTTTTCGCAGCCACCTTTAGAGGCACGGTCTTCAGCCAGCAATTACAGTACGGTATATAAACATCGGTTTCCTACAACAACCTACAATGCAATGGAACAGGCTTCAACAGCCACTTACGACCCTATGTATGGAACAATGAAAACTTTAACCGACCCCAATGGGCTTACTTCCCATTATGAATCCAATCCGCTTGGGAATTTCAAAGAAACAACTTCCCCCACAGGCATTAAAGCAATAACGGTAACCCGATGGGCAACCGGCCACCCTCATGCACCCACTGATGCACTTTACTATACCTGGCAACAATCTTCAGGTACGCCTGAAGTCCTAGTTTTTTATAATAAAACCGGTGCGGAGCTTCGCACTGTGACTCTTGGTTTCGATGGTTCAGTATTATATATGAATAAAATATACACGCCCCAAGGTCTGTTACATAAAGAGTCTTTGCCATACATACAAGGTTCTATACCTGCATACACCGAATATCTTTACGATGATTACAACCGGCTTGAAACCATTATCTCACCCGATGGAACCACTACCACAACAACTTACGGCGCCAACGAAACTTCGGTTACCACAACCAACGAGGGCATATCCCGCACCACAACCAAGAAATTCAATGCCGCAGGATGGCTTATTGAAAGCACAGATAATAAAGGCAATGTGGTAAAAAATGAGTATTATTGCAATGGAAACCTAAGCAAAACATACATCGTGGGGCAACCGGCTACAACAGTTTCGCTTGAATACGACGACAGGGGCAACCGCACCCTGCTGGACGACCCCAACTATGGCCAAATGACAAGCATTTACAATGCCTTTGGCGAATTGGAACA
The DNA here is from genome assembly GCA_002410555.1 of Bacteroidales bacterium UBA5281. Lineage (GTDB taxonomy): Bacteria > Bacteroidota > Bacteroidia > Bacteroidales > Lentimicrobiaceae > Lentimicrobium. The sequence goes on from DHSR01000053.1 coordinate 35,545, forward strand.
GCAAACCAACCCGCGTGACGAAATAACATCTTATTCGTACAACAAACTTGGCCAAACCACTGTTGAAACAAGCATTGAAGGAACCACAACCTGGCTCTATTCAACCACGCCACGGCGGATTGGCACCCTGGAAAGCATAACCAAAAACAACCACCTGACAAATTATATTTACGATGATTTCCTTAGGCCGAAATCCGTAACCAAAACAATTGCCGGTGAACCCTACACCACTAAATTCACCTATGATGAACTTGGCAGGCTGGAAACCACCACCCACCCAACGGGCATTACTGTTAGCGAAGGTTATAACGACTGGGGTTTCCACGCGAGCGTTAAAATGAACCAAAATGCTTTGTGGAAAACCGAAGAGGTGAACCCTTTAGGCATGATAACCCAATTTAAAACCGGGAACGGCCTGATTACCGACCAAACTTTCCATCCACTCAATATGCGCCTTCAAACGGTGAAAACCCTGAAACAGGGGAATGCCCCTATACAGAACTACGAGTATAGTTGGTTTGGCCTTGGAAATTTAAGGCACCGTAAAAAAGGCCCACTTACCGAGAGCTTTACCTATGACGACCTTGACCGCCTTGATAAGATAAAGCTCAATGGTGTTCAAACAGGCAATCATGAATACGATACATATAATGGCGTTCAAGCCACGGCCTTAGGCAATATTACCAAAAAAAATAACGACGGCCGGGACATATTTAATGATGCAATTTATGGTGGAAGCAATGGCTTAATTACCTACGGCCCTCATGCGCTAAGCATTGTTTCCACTTCAAATCCGGTGCTCACAGGGCCAGAACAAGTTATAACCTATAACGGTTACGATAAAGTTGACGCAATTACCGAAGGAATACACTCACTTCACATACAATACGGGCATCACAAGCAGCGTATTGCACAGCAATACACCAATGGATCCAATTCCATTGATAAAGTATGGGCAGGTGCTTGTGAATACATCACCAAAAACGGGCAACTATACAAGCATACCTATCTCAGCGGGCCAATGGGGGTATTTGCCGTACACATCATCAATCCCAACGGTACAGAAGAAATAAACTACATCCATAAGGATCACCTTGGCTCATGGAACACCATAACCGATAAAGATGGGAGCCTTTTGCAGGAATTAAGCTTTGATGCGTGGGGCAACAGAAGAGATCCTGCTACCTGGAGAGCATTTTCGGGTACCGCCCCTGAAGCACTATTTGACCGTGGCTTTACAGGTCACGAGCATTTGTATGCCTTTAACCTGATAAACATGAACGGCCGGGTGTATGATCCTATTGTTGGTCGTATGCTTTCGCCGGATAACTTCATACAGGCGCCGGATTATACACAGAGTTTTAATAGGTATAGTTATTGCTGGAATAACCCGCTAAAATATACTGACCCAACCGGCTATGAATTAGGAGTAGAAAATAGAAACAATTGGTTCTGGTGGGTATATAGGGGAGGTTCTTACTCTTCTCATGCAATTGGCCCTGGTAGTGGGAACCACTGGAGCGATGCTTTTCGTGATCAACATGGTGACTTTATGTTAATGAATTCCATGGCATATAATAATAAATATGGTAGTGGGGCCTGGCAAAAAGCTTATGAAAATAGGTTTGTTCAACGAAATTCCATTTTTTCCGCCACAGGTCAGAATGCGGCTAACTTTTTAACATCAATCAATTCCATTTCCAGTGATAATTTGGCTCTATACTTTTACGAGAACATTTTTAACAAAAGAGTAGCGATTTTAGGCACAGAAAATCAGGACCCCCTTCTTGTGGGTAGCGATATAACTGGCTATACATCTTCTTTTGGCTATGGTGTATATACTGGTGATGCGGGTGGAGTTACTTCAAGCAGGAGTGTCTTAGGAGAAGAGGGAATGTCATCAAACGATAAAGTAAATATCGTTGCATTTGTTGTTGGATTACCATTTAGTTTAATGAAAAACATTACCAATATTCCTGGCGGCGACAAAGCTGTATCAAGAGCAATTGGTGGAATTGCCAGATATTTTAGTAATGCTACATTGGTGTATAATGCTGGTTATTACTATTTTTCTGATGGCAAATTTTCCATTGGTGACGGAGCGCGATTGCTGTCAAATTTTGCATATTATACGCCCTATGTTGGTCAAATTTACGGCGCCATTGATGTAGGTTATGGCATTGCAGGCTATTCGCTGACCGACCGTTTTGGCGATTGGATTGATTACCATTTGGGAAATTATCAGGATGTTAATAGAAGGTTTTTTATTCAACAACGCTAATGAAAACTTTATTTACAAGGTTGATGTATCTGTACGATTACATGTACTATTGCTTAACGAAATGGTTTAAAAGGTTTTATCCTGAAGAACATACGCCATGGCAGGGCGATTCGATAGTATCGCTCTTACAGTTTTTTATTCTATTTGACATTTTTGGTACCTTTTATTTGGTTTTTTACTCTGCATCTGAGAGAAAATCCTCATTAAATATTGTAGTAATTATCCTTATAGTATTGGTGGTGATTAATACAGCATATAACCAATACAAGTATAGAAACAAATACAAGGAATACGAAGCCCGCTGGGCCAATTTGGATGAAAAGAGGAAAGATCGATTAGACTTAATTGTTTTATTGATGGCGGTTATTCCACTGATTTACTTGCCTATTTTAACCAATGTGGTTGATTTTACGAAATAATAAAATCTCTTAAAAAACAATTACGAACTCTTGATAGTGGAATTTGACAACTGCCTTAGACAGTTTCAGCGAAGCTAATTTGCTTACAACTTGGCTCATTTCACCACACACAAAATCGCTACCTTTGTTTTGCCGTAAGCCTCCGGCCAAGTGCA
>DHSR01000015.1 GCA_002410555.1 Bacteroidales bacterium UBA5281
GTTAGAAGATAGAAGATAGAAGATAGAGGTTAGAGTTGAGAAGTTAGAAGTTAGCTTTCCCGTCCCCTTGTCCCCACGTCCCTTTTTTATGTCCCTCGTCCCTCTTAAGCGTCCCTCGTCCCTTTTGGCTTTTGGTCTTTGGCCTTTGGTCTTTGGCCTTTGAGAAGATAGAAGTTAGAAGTTAGAAGTTTACTTTCCCGTCCCCTTGTCCCCACGTCTCCCTCTCTCCCTCACCCCCTCCCTCTCTCTCTCTTTGCTCCTACCTCTCCTTGTCCCGCGGTTTCTGCTCTCCCCGTATATGTGGATGTAAAACCTCAAATTGTGGCAGTTTATAGTTACAGAAAACCACAACCCGTTCAATATGTAAAATATGTAAAATAATGATATAGAGAATGTTACATGTTATCTTCTGTTGCTGTCCGAATCATGGCATACAATTAGACTAAAATGTACACAACAGAATTAAAACTAAAGTAAATTCAAAATGAAAACACTAAAATTATTCTCTCTCGTACTAGTTTTACTTGTTGGAAACTCGTTATTGGCTCAGGAAACTTCTGTTGGCTTTAAAGGTGGATTGAATCTGTCAACCATTAGCACTGATGGAGGTGAAGATAAAAACCTGAAGCCAGGATTTCACGTAGGAGTTTTTACTAATGTTGGTATAAATGATGCGGTGGGCTTTCAGCCTGAACTCTTATTTGGTACCAAGGGATTGAAAATTAACTACGATGGTGCCATCATCACAGATGGCGAAACACACTTTAATTTTAATTACCTTGAACTTCCACTCTATCTTACTGTTAATCTAATTGAGACATTTCGTTTTCAATTGGGGCCATATGTAAGTTACCTGTTAAGTGCCAATGTGGATACGGATGCTTCGGTGTTTAATTATTTTGAAATTAACTCGAGCGATGAACTTGACAGGGAATATTTTAATGCTTTTGATTATGGTTTGGCTGCAGGCATTGCCTTTAATTTTGATGCCCTCGAAGTTGGTGTTAATTACACCTATGGGTTAAATCAGGTAGCCAAAAATGATGAACCCTCACATCGACTGTTGGGGGATGGCAAAAACAGGGTAATCCAGGTTTATGCCGGAATTAAGTTCTAACCCTTAAAAACCGAAAAACATGTTACGTCTTGTATTGATTTTCTTCGTTATCGCCCTTTTGGCCGCAATCTTTGGATTCGGTGGTATAGCTGCCGGTGCTGCAGGTATTGCAAAAGTAATTTTCTATATTTTCATTGTGCTGTTATTGCTCTCAGTGATTGCCGGTGGAATAAGAGGATTTAAATAAAAAACAAATTATTAACCTTTAAAAATTTTAAAACTATGAAAACTGGAGATGTATTACTGGGATTTGCCATTGGCGCAGTTGCCGGTCTGGTTACCGGAATCCTGGTTGCCCCTGACAAAGGGACAGAAACCCGCAAAATGATCAAAACTAAAGTTAAGGATGTTACCCAAAACTTTATGGACGACGTGGAAGACAGAATCGACCGCGTTGAGGAAAAAGTAAGGTCTATGAAAAAGAAGGCTCAGCAATCAGCCGAAGAAGTAAAGGCCGATCTGAAAGAAAAAGCTGCAGGAGCCGTCTAATCATTATTATTAACTGCCTTATATCACCATGAAAGCAATTGTATCCGATAGTATTTCCGCATTAAAAGATTCGCTTGAACGATATCTCGAATTGAGATTGGACTTGCTTAAGCTTTCTGTCCTTTCTAAAATCAGTAAAATATCAGTGTTTCTGATTACTGCGCTGGTTGTTGTTTTATTGGGATCTGCTTTTTTACTTTTTGGTGCGGCAGCTTTCGTGGTGTGGTACGGCAATACCTATGGCGATTATCTAATGGGATTGCTGATGGTTACCGGATTTATTCTCTTCCTGGGCATATTATTTTACCTGTTACGTCGACCTTTAATTTCTTCAATTGTAATTAAAAGTTTTGCAGGTATTTTATTTGAAAATGATGATGACAATTCATTAGGCCATGAATAGTAAAAACCTGAAAACATTCAATGAGATTAAGTTGATGCGTCTTAATCATAAACAGCGTTTGAAATACACTGAAGATCAGATTAAGGCGCGGCTGGACCTCGTATATCAGAATTACAAATTACAGCTAAAAGGTGAACTTGTAAAACGCGGTACCTTTATGATATTTAACTTCCTGGGGAAGAAAATTATGCATCGATTCTCCCGCTGATGTAGAGTTTAATCCCGTTTTGTTGTGTGTTGTTGTTAGTTGCGTTAAAGCCCTGCATTTTTGCAGGGCTTTACTTTTAAGATCCGTATAGTACCAGTGTAATCATTCTACCAGAGCTTTTATTACCATAAAATTGGAATTTAAGCTTTAATAAGCTGCCCTCAGAAACCGGGGCAGTTTTTATAAGGTAATATTCAATTCTGGGACTTTCCGACTAAATAACTAAATTTGCAGCCTTATAATTTTTTTATGAAAATATCATTGAATTGGTTGCGGGATTACCTTGATACAGACCTTTCTGTTAATGAATTGTCACACTTGTTAACCGATATCGGACTTGAAGTAGAGGCTGTTGAAGAATTTGAATCGATTAAAGGAGGACTAAAGGGCGTTGTAACAGGACAGGTAATGGAATGTAAACGACATCCCAATGCAGATAAACTAAGCCTGACTAAAGTAGATGTCGGTACAGGAACTTTATTGAACATTGTATGTGGTGCCCCCAATGTTGAAGCCGGCCAGAAAGTGATGGTAGCTACAACCGGAACCACGCTTTACATGGGAGAAGAGGCCCTGGAAATACGGCGTTCAAAAATCCGTGGAGAGGTTTCGGAAGGCATGATCTGTGCTGAGGATGAACTCGGTATTGGCCATGACCATCAGGGTATAATGGTTTTGCCGCCGGATACAAAACCTGGATTGCCAGCCTCAACCGTGTTGGGACTGGAAACAGATGTCGTTTTTGAAATAGGACTAACCCCCAACCGGGCCGATGCTGCTTCGCACATCGGCGTAGCCCGCGATCTTGCTGCTGCTCTTAACATAAGGTTTCCCAAAAAACAGGAAGTTAAAGTAAAACTGCCCGATGTTTCTTCCTTTAAAGCAGAAAATAATCATTTGCCAGTAACCGTTGAAGTGAAAGATGCTGTGGCTTGTCCGCGTTATTCTGGCCTCACCCTTCAGGGAATAACGGTAGCGCCTTCACCCTCATGGCTGGTAAACCGGCTTAAAGCCATAGGTGTACGACCCATCAACAACGTGGTGGATGCCACCAATTATGTGCTGTTTGAATATGGGCAGCCTTTACATGCTTTTGATGCCAGTGCCATTGAGGGAAATAAAATAATAGTGAGCACCGTGCCTGCTGAAACCCGGTTTATTACCCTGGACGGAGTAGAGCGAAAACTATCGTCCCGGGATTTGATGATTTGTAATACCGCTGCCCCCATGTGCATCGCAGGTGTCTTTGGCGGACAATCCTCCGGCGTTACAGCAGAAACCACAAGCATCTTTCTGGAAAGTGCCTGCTTTAATGCGGTATGGGTGCGAAAAACATCCAATCTGCATGGATTGAAAACAGATGCTTCTTTCCGTTTTGAGCGTGGAACCGATCCTGAAATAACGGTTACGGCATTGAAAAGGGCAGCCATGCTTATTCGGGAATTGGCTGGAGGAAGCATCTCATCTGAAATTCAGGATGTTTATCCAAAACCGGTTAAACCCGTTCAAATCGACATTACGTTTGATTACATCAATCGTTTTGTAGGACAGGTTATTCCCGCACAGGAAGTGGTAAATATTGTCACGCAACTGGGAATTACAGTACTTTATCAGGATGAGTCCCGGCTAAAAGTCTCAGTTCCCGCTTTTAAGGTAGATGTGACCGGCAAATCTGATCTGATTGAAGAAATATTACGTATATATGGCTACAATAAAATCAATTCAGACAGCAGGCAGGGAACCGGCTATTCTGACCAACATCCCCCCATTTCTGAATTGCTTCAGCATAAAATTTCAGATCATCTGGCAAGCAAAGGTTTCAACGAAATTATAACCAATTCTCTCAGTAGCTCGGGACATTACACAGGCAGTAAATGGTTTGATGAAAATCGCCTGGTGAAAATTTTTAATCCCTTGTCAAAGGAACTTGATGTCATGCGTCAAACACTTATATTTAGTGGGTTGGAATCTTTGGCTTTTAACATTAACCGCAAGCATTCAAACCTGAATTTCTTTGAATTTGGTCGTACCTATGCTTTAAAAGATAATCCGGTAAAGGGAGAGGTTACCGCCTCCTACCATGAAACGCGCATGCTTGCCCTATTTCAAACCGGCGACAAATTTCCTGAAAGCTGGCACAATCAAACAGCGAAGACAGATTTTTATCGGTTGCATTCCGTTGTTCAGGGCATAATGGCAAAAACCGGTGCCGTCGGCTTACTTAAACCTAACGAGGTTATACCTCCCTTCTTTGAATATGGAATGGTATACAAAAATAATGACCATCCTGTTTATTGCCTTGGCCGGCTGAATAAAAAGCTCTGCACCTCTTTTGATGTGTCGCAGCCTGTATTTTATGCCGGGATACATTGGGATAATTTGTTGGAACTGGTTAAAAACCACCACGTTAATTACGTGCCTGTTTCCCGGTTTCCAGAAGTTCGACGTGATCTTGCCCTTATAATAGAAAAAAGGATTAATTATGCGCAATTGGAAGAGATTGCTTTTCGCTATGGAAAAAAGATGCTTAAACAAGTTAACCTGTTTGATATCTATGAGGGCGAAAGCATTGGCAGCGGGAAAAAATCGTACGCATTGAGTTTTATTCTTCAGGATGAAAATAAAACCCTTACCGATAAAGAAATTGATAAATTTATGGCCCGGCTGATTGAAGTATATGAAAAAGAAGCCGATGCCATCATCCGTAAATGATCGCTAATTAAGGCTTACCTGCTGAAAACCAAAGCGCAAACAGTTTGTTTAATTGTGGTTCAGATTTTATTTTACTTGTAAAAACCAACAACAATGCAAACAAAATACGGATTTCAGCTAATGGATATTGATGAATTTAGCGGATGGATAGCCGCACAAACGGTAAGCCGGGAAATAAACCTGATTCAACAGCATCACACCTACCTGCCCGATTACAATCATTTTACCGGCAGCAACCATTTCGAGCGGATGCGTTCCATGAAAACCTATCATACGGTGAACAATGGATGGAGTGATATAGCCCAGCATTTTACTACCTTTCCCGATGGAACAATTGGTATATGCCGGCCGCTTAACCAGATTCCTGTGGGTATAAAAGGCGCCAATGCACGTGGTATCTGTATTGAGCACTTTGGTAATTTTGATGCCGGCCACGATGATATGTCTCCCGGGCATCGAAAAACCATTGTTGAACTTACTGCCCTGCTTTGCCGCAAATTTTCACTTCCACCTGATACCGGACATATTGTATATCACCATTGGTACGACCTGAACTCGGGCATTCGTCGCGACGGTAAAGGGACAACCAAAAGTTGTCCGGGCACGGCCTTTTTTGGTGGGAACAAGGTGGCTGATGCAGAAAGAGAATTTATTCCCCTGGTTAAAGCAGCCATTCAAAATGGTCACTTTACCACAGATATTGTTCAGCCGGGTGCAGCATCTGCTGAAGTGTATGAAACAGGTATTGTAAACGCACCCCGACTTAACGTTCGTCTTGGGCCCGGAACCAACTATGCAGTTGTCAGCAGTCTGGGAACAGGTGCGGTTGTAGCTGTTTATGAAAGTAAAAATGGATGGTTACGCATCAGTTCAGAGAATTATTGGGTTGCTGAGCGACATGTTCTGAAGGTGAAACGGGCGCGCACTACTGCCGGTATACTTAATATTCGCACCGGGCCGGGCGGGACGTTTAACAAAATTGGATCACTGCCCCGTAATACAAGTGTTTTCGTGTATGATACTTCGCCGGGATGGTGCAGAATTGACCTCAATGATAAGTGGGTGAGCAGTGCGTATCTCACTTATAACTGAAAAACTTCGCTGTTTTGTCAAAATGGCAGATAATTCTGTTTTTATCTGCAATTGCGCCATCTAATTGTTAATTTTGCAGTATTATACTGATTTTATTATTTAACAATGGATATTCAGCAAATTAAACAGCGATTCAGCATCATTGGTCATTCCTCTTTGCTCGACCGCGCCATTGATGTAGCCCGTCAGGTAGCTGCCACCGATATTACCGTGCTAATTACGGGTGAAAGTGGTGTGGGCAAAGAGGTGTTTCCTCAGATCATCCATCAGCTCAGTGCACGAAAACATGGTCCATATATTGCCGTTAATTGTGGTGCGATACCCGAAGGCACCATCGATTCAGAATTGTTTGGCCATGAAAAAGGCAGTTTTACCGGAGCTGTGGATTCACGAAAAGGATATTTTGAAGTGGTTAGCGGAGGTACCATCTTTCTTGACGAAGTGGCCGATTTGCCCCTTTCTACCCAGGTAAGGTTATTGAGGGTGCTCGAAACCGGTGAATTTATCAAGGTGGGGGCATCCAAAGTACTTAAAACTGACGTAAGGGTTGTAGCAGCCACCAATGTTGATATAGCTGATGCCATCAATAAGGGGAAATTCCGCCAGGACTTGTATTACCGGCTCAGTACTGTTCCCATACATATTCCACCGCTGCGCGACCGTAAAGAAGATATTGTATTGCTTTTCAAGAAGTTTGCCAACGATTTTGCAGAGAAATACCGCATGCCACCACTTGATCTGGACGATAAATCCAAACAAATGCTGATGCAATACCGCTGGAATGGAAACATCAGACAATTGAAAAACATTACCGAACATATCTCCATTATCGAACCCACCCGGATGCTCACCCCTGAAACACTGGTAAAGTATCTGCCGGGTGACAATCGCGACTTGCCGGTATTGTATAACAAAGAACATATACACGACATCAGCGAGCGTGAATTGCTTTATAAAGTTTTGTTCGATATGAAACACGATATCAATGAGCTGAAAAAACTAGTGGTGGATATTTTGGCAAAAGGTGAATTTCCCCATGACATTGCCAGTGACCACCAGCCCCTGATCAGACAACTGATCAAAGATGTATCAGAAGCTGATCAGGAGGCAGAGGCAGTAGCGGCCGACGATGGCACGTCCATACTGGAAATGGAAGGCTTTTATACCCCTGAAGTACTGGATGAGTCCTTATCATTGCAGAAAAAAGAGATTGATCTTATACGCAGAGCCATTGAAAAACATGGGGGAAAACGTAAAAATGCTGCCAAAGAACTGGGTATTTCGGAACGCACCTTATACCGTAAAATCAAAGAATATGACATTCGGTAAGAACCTGGTTTTATCGCAGGCAATAAAACTCCTGATGGTGATGATTGTGGGTAGTGGAATGTTTAGCTCGTGTGGAATGTATTCTTTTACAGGGGCATCTATTCCGCCGGAAGCGAAAACTGTTTCGGTAGCTCTCTTCCCCAATCAGGCCGATCTGGTTCAGCCCATCTTAAGCCAGACCTTTACCGAAGCCTTACGCGACCGGTTTGTGTCACAGACAAGTTTAACACTGGTGCCACGGAATGGTGATCTTGCCCTGGAAGGCGAAATTACAGGTTATACCACCGAGCCGGTGGCCATTTCAGGCTCACAACAAGCCGCACAAATTCGATTGAAAATTACTGTAAACGTCAGATTTACCAATAAATATGATCCTAAGGCTGATTTTGAGAGTAAATTTACCCGTTACTATGATTATTCCAGTAATCTCAATCTGTTTTCGGTTGAAGCTGAGTTGATTGAAACGATAACCAAAGACCTGGTGGATGATATTTTTAATAAAGCCGTAGTAAACTGGTAATCACAAGTGAAAATGTCGAGTGTTGAAACATATTTAAAAACACCCGCCTTACTGGGAGCCGACACCTTGCCGGAGCTAGAGCAGCTTGTAGCTGAAATGCCTTACTTTCAGGCTGCCCAGGTACTGTTGGCCCTCAATTACCGGAAGGTGAACAGCATCAAATATGGTCGTCAATTAAAAGTGGCGGCTGCCTATACCGGAAACCGTGGTTTGTTGAGACGGTTTCTGGAAAACCCCGCCTCTACTGCTCAATCTGTTCAACCTGAAACAGCAATTGAAGGTGAGACAGACACCCTTCAGGAAGCAACGGGTCCGGAAAGACCGGTGCTTCCCGAAACTGAAACTATTGCTGAAGTTCAGCCCATTATCCTGACTGAACCTGAAAAACAGGATTCAAATGTTGAAGTATTTCCGGAAACCGAAACATTCATTGAAAAAGAAGAAGAGTCTTCAGCTTTAAACGAGGATGAGGATTATTTTGGGAGCCTTCGTCGAATTATTGCAGAACGTTTAAAAGACATTGCTGACAGTGAAGCATCATCAGCCGCAGAATCTTCGGCTGAACCTTTCCCGGTATCGCAAGTCAATGATCATGGTGCACCTGTAATTTCCCTCCCGGGACTGGATGAATTATTAGATGCCCGTTACAATGAGGCTCTGCAGGCAGATGATTTGTTGCTCGCCGGTTATGGTGCCGGATTGTATAGCCTGGAACAATCATTGCAACAAACGTCCACCGGGAAGGATAAGTCAGATATTGAAGAGGCTCCAGCGGAAGAAGCCGCGGCTTCATCGGATAATGATCAGCTTATTGAGCGGTTTATTCTCAACAAGCCACGAATCAGCCCACCCCGCCGCGATTTTTATAATCCGGTAAATATGGCCCGCAACAGCAACATCGATCATGATGATATTGTTAGCGAAACACTTGCGCGCATTCACCTTAAACAAAACCATCCCGGGAAGGCGATAAAAATTTATGAAAAGTTAATGTTGAAATATCCGGAAAAAAGTAGTTACTTTGCAGCCCAAATTGCGGAAATACAGTCGAGGCTGTCCGAAAATTGAAAATTCACACCTAATCAAATACATCCATGGGAGCTTATATTTTAGTTTCAGTACTTATTCTCATCACTTGCGTTTTATTGGCCTTGGTGGTGTTGGTACAAAATTCAAAAGGAGGCGGACTGGCTTCAAATTTTGCCTCCTCCAATCAGTTTATGGGCGTGCGCAAAACTGCCGATTTTCTGGAAAAAACAACCTGGACTTTAGCCATTGTCCTGTTGGTGCTCAGCTTGTCGAGCATCTTTGTTATTCCGCGCAATCAAAGTGTAGTCCGCTCTACCGATACTGAACTTCGGCAAATCATAAACGAGCAAACACCGGTTCAGGATTTTCAGGCACCCCCAACCGAGTAATCACACCTTTTTCAAAATAAATTAGTGTCAGTTTGTCACAGGCAGGCTGACACTTTTTTATTATATTCTTAGAAACTGGCGCATTGAGCTTTGTTCTTTATTTCCATAAAAAGATATATATCATTGATATACAGCATTTTCGGCTTTATCTGTGTCTTTATTTTGAACATCAGAAGCAAACCTTCAATAATTTGGCACAAAATATGAGAACGAGGGCATCAAAGAAATTGATACCATACAACTAAAAAAATCAATAATCATGACAAAAGTAAGTGTAAAACCTCTGGCTGACCGTGTTTTAATAGAGCCGGCAGCAGCAGAGCAGAAAACTGCGGGCGGAATCATCATTCCCGATACCGCTAAAGAGAAGCCACAACGTGGTACTGTTATAGCCGTAGGCCCAGGTAAAAAAGACGAGCCGGTTACCGTTAAGGAAGGCGATCTGGTACTATACGGAAAGTATGCCGGTACTGAAATCACCATTGAAGGTAATGATTACCTGATTATGCGTGAATCTGATATCGTGGCAATCATCTAAGAAAAACATTGTTTAACAACAAATGAACATTAAAAATGGCAAAGCAAATTATTTTTGATATTGAAGCCCGCGAAGAGCTTAAAAAAGGCGTTGATGCGCTGGCAAATGCGGTTAAAGTTACACTGGGTCCCAAAGGGCGCAACGTAATTATTGATAAAACCTATGGAGCACCTATAGTGACCAAGGATGGGGTTACCGTAGCCAAAGAAGTTGAACTTAAGGATAAGATAGAGAATATGGGTGCCCAGATGGTGAAGGAAGTTGCTTCCAAAACCTCTGATGTGGCCGGTGATGGTACCACAACCGCCACTGTACTTGCCCAGGCCATTGTTTCTGTCGGAATGAAAAATGTTACGGCAGGAGCCAATCCTATGGATCTGAAACGTGGCATCGATAAAGCCGTAACCAAAGTGGTGGATTATCTGAAAACCAGATCAATAAAAATCGAAGAAGGCAGTGAACAAATTACCCAGGTAGCCACCATTTCAGCCAACAACGATAGCTACATCGGCGAAAGAATTGCCGAGGCTATGAATAAGGTGAAAAAAGAAGGTGTAATTACCATCGAGGAGGCCAAAGGAATAGAAACCACTGTAAAAGTGGTTGAAGGCATGCAGTTTGACCGCGGTTACATCTCGCCTTATTTTATTACCGATACCGAAAAAATGGAAGCGGTTTATGAGAATCCCTATATCCTCATTTACGATAAGAAGATTTCGGTGATGAAAGATTTTCTTCCCATTCTGGAGAAAACCGTTCAAACCGGCCGACCCTTACTTATCATTGCTGAAGATGTAGATGGTGAAGCGTTGGCTACCCTTGTGGTAAACAAAATCCGTGGTTCCCTGAAGATTGCAGCCGTTAAGGCTCCTGGCTTTGGAGATCGCCGCAAGGAAATGCTTGAGGATATTGCCATTTTGACCGGTGGTACCGTTATTTCAGAAGAAAAAGGTTATCGTCTGGAAGATGCTGACCTTTCTTATCTGGGTGAAGCCGACAAAGTTACCGTAGATAAAGAAAATACCACTATTGTAAGTGGTCGTGGCACTTCAGAAAACATTGCCTCACGCGTTCAAATGATTAAGGCTCAGATTGAAACTACTACTTCGGACTACGATCGTGAAAAACTGCAGGAGCGTCTGGCCAAACTGGCCGGTGGTGTTGCCGTTATTTACGTGGGAGCAGCAAGTGAAGTTGAGATGAAGGAAAAGAAAGACCGTTTCGATGATGCCCTTAGTGCAACCAGAGCTGCCATTGAAGAAGGCATCATTGCCGGCGGTGGAATTGCCTATATCCGTGCTATCTCTGTACTTGAGGATGTAAGAGGCGAAAATGAAGATGAAGATACCGGTATTGCCATCATTAAACGTGCGCTCGAAGAGCCACTGAGGCAAATCGTAGACAATGCCGGAATGGAAGGTTCTGTGGTGGTTCAGAAAGTGCGCGAAGGCAAAGATAATTTTGGATTTAATGCCCGCACTGAAGTATATGAAGACCTGTTCAAGGCTGGTGTAATTGATCCCACCAAGGTAGCCCGCGTTGCTCTGGAAAATGCAGCCTCAATAGCCGGTATGTTACTGACTACCGAATGTGTAATCGCTGATATTAAAGAAGACAAAGAACCCGCTATGCCCAATCCAGGTATGGGTGGCATGGGTGGAATGTACTAAGCTGTTTCCTGATTATTAATGCAAAAAGTCCCTGTACAGGGACTTTTTGCATTTAATAATATCCGGTGATTATGTGCGTTATTGAAATATTGCCTGTATTGATGTTTTTTATTTAACTTTGTTTAATCTTAAAACTTACATTATTACCTCGAAAAAACTGCGATATGAATAAACTGTTCTGTGTAACTATACTTTTTTTGATTGGCTTCGGATTAAATTCCATTAAGGCGCAGGAAGAAAAAATAACTTACCCCGTAGATAAGGATACTCAGCTCATCAGTTATCAGGAAGTGATACAGCAGCCTGGTACTGCCGATGAGTTGTATATCAGGGCCATTGAGTGGCTCAATAGTTATTATAAAAATCCGGCTGATGTATGCAGGGTGAGAAATCGTGAAAGCGGAGTGATTGAGATCGGTCACCGCTTCGAAATCCATAATGAAGTAGATGGCGCCCGCCTGATAGCTGAAATTGTGAGGTATAATCTTAAACTGGAATTTAAACCCGGACGCTACCGTTATACCATAAGCGATCTGGAACGTAAGCAAGCATCAAGGTATCCGGTGGAGCGATGGCTCGACAAGAGTGATCCAACCTATTCTCCTAAATTTGAAGATTACCTCCGGCAAATGGATGGCCAGATTAAAGAATTGATTGCCAGCCTCAAAGAAGGGATGCAGCCTCCGGTAATTAAGGTGGAAGAAAAGTGGTAAATTGATCCTTATTTTTGTTCTACGAAAGTGCGCCTGGTGCCGCTGTAGTTAATTGCCTGCTTCTGCTCAATAAAGTTGATGACCGATTGCGCTGTTATGATAAACAGTGAAGTTCCCGGGTCTTCATGGTCAAAGGTATAACTGCTGGCCACATAACTGCTTATGCCAACATTATAAGTCTGGTTTTCATTCAGCGGACTGCCATCAGGCAAGCTCAGCCGGATATCCGTACCATGGTTTGCTTTATCGGTAATTACCGTATAGTGAATGCCTGAGGGAATCAGATCAACAGAATTGTTGCGGTTATAAGCGTTTAGCAGTAATGAACGGATTTCCGCCGGGGTCATTTTTAATAGAATAATTTCATTTCCGAAAGGATCGAGGGTATAGACATCCCTAATGGTAATGTCACCCTTTTCAAGTCGTTTGATACGGATACCTCCGGTATTTTGAAAGGCCATTTCTATGGGCGACACTGCTGCAATGGCATCAGTCATAAGGTGCCCCAGCTCTTCTGTTCCCACTATCGGTGCTGTGGCCATTCCAATGGTTCTTTTAAGTTCATCATTGTCGTTAAATACAGCCAGCAATGAATCAGCTTTCATATGCCTGCCCTGATGTCGTGACAAGTCTACCAGCCGGGCCGATTTGTCAATAACTTTTCCATTGACCACCTTTAAATTGGACACTGTTGCATATTTCAATCCAGCTCCGGCTTGTGTAACAAGAACTCCGTTTTGTAATGGTGGATCTTTAATCAGTGTATGGGAGTGCCCACCATTAATCAAATCAATATCGCCCCATGTATCCGCCAGTTGGATGTCGGTTCCCAGCCCTAAATGAGTAAGAGCAATCAACACATCACAAGCATTCAGTTCCTGTTTCAGGGTTGAAACGTATTCCAGTGGATCAATAAATTTCAGGCCGCTTAATTTGGATGGATGCGTATCGGGAATGCCCTGTTCATTTACCTGAACCATACTGAATACACAAATCTTTGTACCTTCAATGGTTAGAGTCTCGTAGGGTTTAAATTGAAGCATGCCCTTATCCTCTGTTCTTATATTGGCTGCCATTAATGGAAAATCAGCCTGGTCAATGCGTCTTTTCAATGTCTCCTGTCCAAAATCAAATTCATGATTTCCTATGGCCGAAAGATTAAACCGGCGAGGTTCATCAGTTGAATCATGGGGTAGCCTTTATCAGGATATTGATCCACTACCGGGTTGCCGGTAAAGTTATCGCCTGCCGAAAACAAAAGCACATGCTCATTACATTCCCGAATGCTGTCCATCCAGGATATAAAACCTGGAAAATGATCTATGCGTGCATGCATGTCATTCACCGAAACTACAGTTAACGTTAAGGTATCGGCTGGCTGCGCAATGGCGCTATGCGAATACAAAATTACCAGATATATACCATATATAAATTTTCTCATTCCAGTTTTTATTTTATAGGTTTAAGCTCTAAAAAGAGTTCGCTGTTTTCGCTGAGGGCTCCGTCGTGTTCCACCTCATTTCCATATTTGTCGTAAATCAGGTAACTCCCTTTTTCAAAGACAAGGCCGCAATGAACCTGATAACGCAGCAGGGCGTCTTTTACTTTTCCTCCGTTGTAAATGCGCAAAGGAATATTATTGATACATACTTTCATAATTCAAAATTAACAATAATCTGCTGTTTTTGATTATCCCCGATGCAATTTAACCAGTTTTCTGATGCTGTTAACTTCCGGCATGATGTATTCTTTAGGTTTTAGGTTTTATTTATATTAATTTGTTTAACAAATAAGATTAAAAGTTGAACAAATGGGAGAAAAATGCGTTTATTTATTGTCAAATTTTAAGCTTGCCATGCACTTTTAAAATAAAAGACAGCGGGCGGTAAGGAAATGTATAAATTTGTTTCCTTATTTGCACAATCAGATTTGGTAATCAAAATAAATGAAGAATAAAATTTTAACAGGCTTCTCGAGATTGAGCAAAACCCAGAAGCTTGATTTAATAGCCGCTCAATTGAGTGACCCGGACGACGTGGCCGCAACCTTGCGTTCTTTCTGGCATCCTCAGACAGAGATTCAAAAACTCTTTGATGAATTTAGTGAAAACACCATCACCAATTACTTTTTTCCCTATGGCATAGCTCCTAATGTGCTGATCAACGGAAGAATGCATATGGTGCCTATGGTTATAGAAGAGAGTTCGGTTATTGCTGCTGCGGCCAATAGTGCTAAATATTGGGCAGCAAAAGGCGGGTTTCAGGCTGAGGTATTGTCGTTTATTAAAAATGGTCAGGTTCATTTTACCTGGGATGGTCCTTTTCAGGTACTTCATTCAGGATTTGATGAATTGGAACATAAACTGCGCAAACGTACAGCAGGCATTACTGCCAATATGGAGCAGCGTGGAGGCGGTGTAATTGGCATGGAGTTGATTGATTTGTCACACAAATTGCCACACTATTATCAATTATCTGTAAAATTTGACACCCGCGATTCTATGGGGGCCAATTTTATCAATTCATGTCTTGAAGAGTACGCCTCAGGATTAAAAGACTATGTAGAAAGTAAAGCTGAGCTTTCAAACTGGAAACTTGAGATAGTGATGTCGATTTTATCGAATTATACACCCGAATGTCTGGTAAAGGTTTGGGTGGAAAGTGATATCAGTAGTTTTAAGGATATTGATTCCCGCATGAGTGCAGATGATTTCGTGCGCCGCTTTGAAATGGCTGTGAACATAGCTAAAGTAGATGTTAACCGGGCAGTTACCCATAACAAAGGTATATTCAATGGGATTGATGCGGTGGTGCTGGCTACGGGCAACGATTTTCGCGCCATTGAAGCCAGCGGCCATGCCTGGGCTGCCCGAAATGGACAATATCAGGGGCTGACTGACATTAAACTCGAAAATAATCGTTTTGAATATAGTCTTACCCTTCCACTTTCTATTGGCACCGTGGGCGGACTTACTTCCCTGCATCCCATGGCTAAATTATCGCTCAACCTGCTTAAAGATCCTTCGGCAGAAGAATTAATGCAAATTGCGGCAGTGGTTGGTCTGGCCAACAACTTTAGTGCACTCAAGTCATTGACTACCCGAGGCATTCAGCTTGGCCATATGAAAATGCATCTGCTCAACATATTAAATGTATACAAAGCCACTGATTATGAGAAAGCACTTGCTGTGGAGTATTTCAAACACCATAAGGTTTCACATAAAGCTGTGGATGAATTTTTAACCGCATTGCGCAATAAATAGCTTATGAATTGCGAACGCAACTATAGGGCAAACGGCAAAATACTGCTTACCGGGGAATATCTGGTTATGCGGGGTGCTCTGTCATTGGCGCTGCCCTTAAAGCTGGGACAGCAGTTATGCATTGCCGGCATAAGTGAGCCGGTATTGAACTGGGAAGCTCACCATCCTTCCGGATTGTGGTTTTATGCGAAAATACATCTGTCGGGGCTGAGTGTTTCAGAAACTTCGGATACTTTCATCGCTCGGCAGTTGGTTTCCTGGCTTGCAGCCGCGCGCAACCTTAATGGTAGCTTTCTTAACGAAAACGAAGGTTATAATGTAATAACCCGACTTGACTTCGACCGGCAATGGGGGTTTGGAAGCAGCTCTACATTAATTTATGGTCTGGCACACTGGGCAGGTATTGATGCATTTAAACTCCATCATAAAATCTCGGAAGGTTCAGGTTATGATGTTGCCTGTGCCGGAGCTGACCGTCCTTTGCTATATCAGCTTGTGAATGACAGGCCATCTGTTACATTTTCTTCTTTTTCACCGTCTTTTGCTCATCAGCTTTACCTGATTTATCTGGGCCGCAAACAACAAACCGGACAGGAAGTTGAATCGTTTAACCATTCCATGACAGATTTCAGCCGCGAAGTGGAAGCCATCTCGGACATCACCCTCGAAATGGAGAATATTCAGGATTTGCAAGGGTTTATGAAACTTATGAAAGAGCATGAATACATCCTGTCAAAAATATTGAAAAGAAATACTGTAAAATCGTTGAAATTCAGTAATTTTGAAGGCGAAATTAAATCGCTTGGCGCCTGGGGAGGTGATTTTATACTGGCAGCATCCCCAATAGAACCCGATGAGGTAAATACATATTTTGCTGAGAAAGGACATCATATCATTCTGCCTTTTGCTTCCACAGTTGCTGGACTGTCAGCATCAAATCCAATCATTAAGGAGGGGAAAAGTTTATGAATAAATTTTCCACTCTTCCTGAGCATGGGCTCGAAGCTTGCTGGAAAAGTCCTTCCAACATAGCGCTAATAAAATATTGGGGTAAAAGCGGGCGGCAACTACCGCGCAACGCTTCGCTAAGCATTACCCTGAATAAAGCCTACACGCTAACTCGCGTGGTGGCAAAATCACTTGCTTCCGGGTACGAAGGCTCGCGCATTCATTTTATTTTCAACGGGAACCCAAATCCTGAATTTGCCAGTCGCATTGAAAATTTTATCCGGGAGATTACTAGCGAAATTCCATTTTTATCGCAGGCAATGCTTATGATTGAAAGCAGCAACACATTCCCGCATTCGGCGGGGATCGCATCTTCAGCTTCTGCCATGAGCGCGCTGGCCCTGTGTTTGTGTGATATTGAAAATCAACTTTCCCGTGAATTCTTAAATGAGACAGCGTTATTTCGCAAAGCATCATACATAGCACGGCTCGGATCGGGCAGTGCCTGCCGTTCGGTGTATGGCAACTTTACGGTTTGGGGCCATCATGAGGCCATTTACGGCTCCACTGATGAATTTGCTGTTCCTCTGCCTGTGAAAATTCACCCCACTTTCCTGAATATTAAGGATACGATACTCATTGTTGACCCTGAAACGAAAAAAGTATCCAGCAGTGCAGGTCACCGGCTGATGGAAGGCCATCCCTTTGCCTCCGCACGGTTTAAACAGGCACATGAGAATCTTGGCCGGCTGGTGGTTGCCATTGAACAGGGCGACTGGGAAACTTTTATCTCTATAACTGAAAATGAGGCACTGAGTTTGCATGCCATGATGATGACTTCAAATCCGGGTTATGTGCTTATGCAACCGGAGACTTTGACCATTATGCGTAAAATTCAGACCTTCAGAAATCAAAGCGGGGCTAAAGTTTGTTTTACTTTGGATGCCGGCCCGAATATACATTTAATTTATGCTGACAATGAGCAGGAAAAATTATTACCGCTTATTGAAGCATTGAAAGATTTATGTTTTAATCAATCCCTGCTCATGGATGAAATGGGTGAGGGCCCTGAAAAATTAACCTGTAACTGAAAATGAAACGATTATCACGTATATTTTATGCCAAAATTCTGCTCTTCGGCGAATACAGTATTTTGTGTGATTCGATGGGGCTGACCATTCCATACACCCATTTCAGGGGGGAACTAAGCTTTATTAATCAGGACAAGTATACTGACCTGGATTTTGCCACCAGTTCAAACCGCATGTTAAAGGAGTATTCGGTATATATCCGGGAACTGAAAGAAAATGGCACCCTCAAATGTGATTTTAACATAGATGCTTTTGAGGAAGACATACGCCACAGTTTGTATTTTGAATCCACCATCCCTCAGGGCTACGGCATCGGAAGTTCGGGTGCGTTGGTTGCGGCCTTATACGAGCGCTATGTTATGAATGGTATTTCCGGAACAAAGCGTTTGAGCAAATCCGATATATTGACGTTAAAAGAAATTTTTGCCCAGCTCGAATCTTATTTTCATGGAACCAGCTCTGGCATGGATCCCCTGAATTGCTATGTGAAGCATCCCTTGCTGATTCACAATCAACGGGATATAAGCATGGTGGGTATTCCCCGGAACAAGCACGATAAGAACGGCGCCATCTTTTTGATCAATACAGGTAACCCTGGCAAGACAGGCCCATTGGTGAATATTTTTCTCGACAACTGTAAAATAAGTGATTTTATGTCGCTGGTTAAAGAGCAGATGATCCCTATGAATGATGCCTGCATTAAAAGCCTGATTAAAGGGGAAACAAAAAAGTTTTTTGAAACCCTGGGTTCACTCTCACGATTCTTATATGACAACCTGAGTCCCATGATACCCGAAGCCTTTAAAAAAATATGGCACCACGGGCTGGAATCACACTCCTATTATCTTAAACTTTGCGGATCGGGTGGTGGTGGCTTTTTGCTTGGATTTACCAGCGATTTTGAAAAAGCAAAACAGGAACTACATGCACAAAATGTAGATATTATTCCAGTGTATCGCAGCCTGAGTGAACTTGATTAAGCTTAGGGTTGTTTGATTTTAAACAACAATTATCCCAACATTATGAATAAAATTATTGAAGGCAACCTTGTTGATGTGGTTGGAGGTCAGATTTTTCCTGGTCGCATCATATACCATGAGGGCATTATTGTATCGGTAGAACCTTTAAGCGAAAATAAAGGGCCTTATATTCTGCCCGGCCTCATTGATGCACATGTTCACATAGAAAGCTCTATGCTGCTGCCATCTGAATTTGCACGCCTCGCCGTTGTGCATGGAACCACCGCAACCGTTTCTGATCCGCATGAAATAGCCAATGTTTTGGGAATTGAAGGCGTTAAGTTTATGATTGAAAACGGCAAAACAGTGCCCTTTCATTTTAATTTCGGTGCACCTTCATGTGTGCCGGCCACCCAATTTGAGTCTTCAGGTGCAAATCTGGGAGCTGAACAAGTAGACGAATTGCTGGCAATGCCAGAGATTAAATACCTGAGTGAGATGATGAATTATCCTGGTGTTTTATCGGAGCAGCCCGAAGTAATGGAAAAGCTAAATGCAGCCAAAAAGTACAATAAACCGGTTGATGGACATGCCCCGGGTATACTGGGCGACCAGGCCAGGCAGTATGCCGCCGCAGGCATCAGCACCGACCACGAGTGTTTTACTCAGGATGAAGCCATTGATAAAATCCAGGCAGGCATGAAGGTGCTTATTCGTGAAGGCAGCGCAGCCCGTAATTTTGATGAACTTATTCCATTACTGAAGTATTATCCCGATATGATTATGTTTTGTTCGGACGACAAGCATCCGGATGACCTCATAAAAGGACACATCAATCTATTGATTAAACGCGCTTTGGATGCAGGCCTTGACTTTATGGATGTTATCCGTGCCTGCACCCTGAATCCGGTGATGCATTATGGACTGAATTCGGGCCTGTTGCAAGAAGGAGATTATGCTGATTTTATAGTGGTGGACAATCTGAAGGAGCTCAACATCATTGAAACTTATGTTGAAGGCAGGCTTGTAGCCTCCAATGGTAAATCTCTTATAAAATCCGGAGAAAGCAAAACACCCAATAATTTTAATGCCAGACACATCACCACTACCGACTTAAAAATTAAGGCTGAAGGGGAGAAAATCAGGATTCAGCGCGCCATTGAAGGTCAGCTGATTACCGAAGCAGAAGAAGCAAAAGCCAATATTGTTGATGGCTTTGTTGAAAGTGATGTGAACAATGATGTGCTTAAAATGCTGGTGATGAACCGGTATAGGCCTTCAAATCCTGCTCTTAGTTTTGTGAGTGGCTTTGGATTGAAGCATGGAGCCATTGCATCTACGGTGGCCCACGACAGCCATAATATTATAGCCGTGGGTGCCGATGATGAATCTTTGGTAATGGCTGTCAATGCATTGGTTGAATCCAAAGGGGGTATTTGTGTAGTAAATAATGATGACGTCAGCATTTTACCTCTTCCTGTTGCAGGCATTATGTCTGACGGTGATGGTTATATGGTAGCGGAGCAGTATCAGCAACTCAATAAAAAAGCCCTGGAACTTGGAACTTCATTTCGGGCACCATTCATGACATTATCTTTTATGGCACTGCTGGTAATCCCCGCTATAAAGCTGAGTGACAGGGGCTTGTTTGATGGAAATAACTTTTCTTTAGTTGGTTTGTTTAAATAATAATACTACCTATGTATCATATGGTAATAGGTAAGTGTTTATTCTATATTTTTGTCAGGAATTTAAAACACCTTTATTATGGCCAAAGAAATCGTTTTAGACATTGTAAAGCTTGAAGCTGCAGCAAGTAAGCTGCGTGCTATAGCTCATCCGATGCGAATTGCCATCATTGATTTGCTCAACGAGAAGAAAAAGCTCAGTGTTACCGAAATTTACGAATCGTTAAAAATAGAGCAGGCAGCTGCTTCGCATCATTTGAATATTCTGAAAAGCAAAGGCGTACTTACCTCCAAGCGTGAAGGTAAGGAGATACACTATTCGGTAAAGTCAGCAGCTATCACCGAGATACTTCAGTGTATCGAACGGTGTAATAACTGAAATGTTTCATTTCAGGCACCATCATGTCACGGGTAAAGTTAATACACTTTATCCGTTTTTTTATGGAGTTTCTTCTTCTAAATTCCATTCTTCTTCCATAGTCCAGTTGGCCCTCAACTCAAATTCTTTGGGGAAAAATGCTACTTTTTCGGGTTGAATTTTTCTTAGATAGTTACCTGAATCCCATCTTCCATTGCGATTCCGGTCATAAATGACTTTAAATCCATAGATTTTTGGTACCAGGTAATTATAAGTAAGGGTTGTATCGCTGTGTATGGTTCGTTGTTCAACCAAAACTTGTTTCGGCCCTAACAATTGAATTATATAGGAAATGTTGCTATCCGGAGGTAATTTGATCTTAAGTTGGATAAGTCCGGTCTCAGATTCTTTATAAGTGGTAAATGCAAGGGCAGTGCTGTCGTTGCCATGGCCAAATATATCAATAAAAGCAGAATCCAGGGCAGTGAGCCTATACTTATGGTTTTCATTCCAGGGATGGCTGATAGCGAGTCTTCTGTGAAGAGAGTCGGTAAACCGGATTTCTGGAACCACCACCAGGCTGTCACGCAACAAAATTAGTTTTGAGGTATCCAGTAAAGAAACAGGATCGTTAAAAGTAAGAATCAATGGTCGTTCGGGTTTTATTTTAAGACTTGACAGGCTGTTCTTAAAACTAAGTTTAGGCACCACAACAGTCTCTGTCTGTCTGCCCGGTCTGCCCCGGGTAGCAGGCTTAAGGGCAATTTGCACGGTGTCTAATATGGTATTGTTGTCGGTTATTTCTACACTCAGGGTGTCGGCACCCGGCTCCGGTATCCAAAGGGTAACCGTATCACCAATGCTATTGTATCCCATAAGGTTCCATTGCGCTAAGAACCCGGTATTAAGCGGCTTAAATGAGAGTTCCTTAACAGGATACCTGAAGGCAAAGTTCACTACATTTTGTCTCAGCAGACTGGGCTTCAGTAAACGTTGTATAGAGTCGGCCTCCAGAAACTGGTATAAAGTATAATTAATGAATGCAGGTTCGCTGTCAGTGGCATATTTAAACTCAAGACTATCGGCCAGCATATGGTCAAGGGTATCCTGGTGACTGATTGTGTCATGATGGATGGTGTCGGAAATGATTATGGAACGGGTGGCCTTGAACCGTGGTTGAATCAGCGAATCAATAAAAGCGATGGGTTCTGTTGGCAAATCAAATAAATAGTTGTTATTTTTATCGCCCAGAGCGAAAAGCAGATAATTGCCCTGTTTGAGGTTATGCAGTCTGAATGAGCCATCCTCCCCGGTACGGGCAAGATAATAAGGCCGGCTTAAGTAGGGTACTGAGTCATATACACTATCATAAAGCATTACATAAGTGTCTTTTACTGGCGCCAGGTTAAAGGCATCCAGTACTTTACCCTCTATTGCGAGAGAATCCAATACCGCTCCTGTAGAAAAAGAAAAAGTATAATCCTTTAATGCATTGCCCTCAGTGAGGTCAACTATTCCTTTACCAAAAAATATATTGTAAGTGGAATGCGGGCGAAGCGCTTCCTTAAATGTTAAATGCAGGGTTTTGCCCCTGAGCAGGACATCGGGTATTTCGCGTAGTGGCGGCGAAATGATCATTTGATTGTTTAAATCTTTTATCTGAACAAACTCATTGAAGGTAATGGCAAGTTTTGTGCCCTCAAACCACACACTGCCATTGGCCGGTGTGGTAATCACTACTTCGGGCGGCTGGACATCCTTTGGTCCTCCGGTGGGAGCTACCGGATTGGCACAACTCCATGCGGTGAGTGCCACAATAAGTCCAATAATATATTTCCAAAACCGTTCATTCATCTTACATGCTTTTTCTTTTGCAAAGATGGGATTTTTTAAGGTTGATATTCCTTTTTTTTAAGTTGAACATCCCGATTATTGATTGATAGGTGATTTTCGTTATCTTTGTTTTATGCAAGTTGCAACCTTAAAACCAGTTCAGCATTTTGTCATTTTGCTGCTCTCTGCTATGTTTTTTTACAGCATCACCCATGCTCAGGTAACCCTGAATTCGGGTATTGAACACTGTGCATTGAAATCAGCCCAGACACGTAGCGCACCAAAAGCCGTAGCTCAAATACGCAAATGGAATTATAATGTAAATTTTATGGACCTTGAACTTTGGTTAAATGACCTGTCTGCTCCCATTCGGGGTAAGGCAGTCTGCAATATTCAGGTAACAGCATCTGTGGAGCCTGGCATTTACATGGAATTAAACAGGGGTTATACCGTTGACTCAGCTTTTATCAATGGTGAGCGGGTAGAGGTTGTTCAGGAAGGAAAATTTGACCTGAAGATATTTTCTCAAATCCATCACGAAACCGGAGAAAGGTTAAAACTGGAAATTTGCTTCAGTGGCTGGCCCGAAAACAGCACGGCTTTATTTTTACATGAGCACGATACTTCACAGATATTATTTTCGCTGTCTGAGCCTTATGGCTGTCGGGACTGGTATCCGGGTAAAAATGATCTCACAGAGAAGATGGACTCGGTGGTGATGCGTTTTCATACGCTGCCTTACTACAGGGTGGCTTCGAACGGCTTGCTTCAGGCGGAGTATATAATGAATGGGGAACGGATTACAGTGTGGAAGCACAACTATCCGGTTACCCCATATTTGCTTGGGTTTGCAGCAACCAATTATGTGAGCTATGTAGATACCGCCTCGTCAGCCGGAATGCCTGTTTATATTCACAACTATGTTTATCCTGAAAACGAAACGCTGCTTCGAACACGTACCAAACAGACCGTTCCGGTTATGAAACTTTTTAGCGATTTGTTTGGTATGTATCCCTTTGCCGGTGAAAAATACGGACATGCACAGATAGAGTGGGGTGGAGGCATGGAACACCAGACCATGACCTTTATGGGAAGGTTTGATTATGAAATTATTGCACATGAACTGGCACATCACTGGTTTGGAAATTATGTAACCACCAGCTCCTGGCATGATATCTGGCTCAACGAAGGCTTTGCAACTTACCTGGCGGGTTTGTCTTATGAGCATTTGTTTGATGGTTATTACTGGCCTTACTGGAAAGCCCAGAACATTGAATACGTAACCTCCCGGCCGGGAGGTTCAGTATATGTGACGGATACCACAGATGTAAACCGTATTTTTGATCCCCGGCTCTCCTACGCTAAAGGCGCACTGGTGTTGCATATGCTTCGCTGGGTAGTGGGTGATGAGGCTTTCTTTAAAGCCTGTCGCAATTTTCTGAACGCGCATGCCCATGGATTTGCAGGTACCACCGAAGTAAAAGAAACTTTTGAAAATGTGTCGGGAATGAACCTTTCCTACTTTTTTGATGACTGGATTTATGGGGAAGGGTTTCCGTCTTTTCAGGTGAATTGTGAACGACTGATCAATGGAGATTATAACGTTGACATCCAACAAACCACCTCTCATGCCTCGGTGCCTTATTTTAAACTTCCCTTGCCGTTGCAATTTTTTGGCAATGGAACAGATACAACTTATGTTATTGAGGTAGATTCAAGAACCGTCACCGCAAGGCTTGCTCCGGGGTTTCTGGTTGATAGTGTGAAAATTGATCCGGAAATGTGGCTGATCTCTGCAAACAACAAGGCTTTGGTAATCAATGAGGAGCATCCCATGCAGCTTTATCCGAATCCTGCCGGCGATCATATTTCACTATCTTACACTGGAAATCCACCGCTGGAATGGTATTTCAGCGATAGTTCCGGAAGACGATTTCAGCGCGGATTTACTTTAAAAGAAAGAAGCATTACTTTTAACCTCCGTGGAATGGCCGCCGGAATATATTTACTTTCAGTAATACAGTCCAATGATAACAGGATGTTTAAATTCGTAAAATACTGAAGTTCAGGATAAAGCACTGAACGTGTATCCTTTATTGCTGTAATATTCCAGAAACCGGGGCAGGACATAAAGCACCCTGTCAGCGGCTTTAATGCTATCGTGAAACACCACTATACTTCCACCTTTGGTGTGTTTTGTGGCATTTTCAAACACCTGATGGCCGGTAAGCGACTCATTATAATCCCCAGTAAGCACCGACCACATTACAATTTTATATCCTTTTTTTCTGATGGCAGCGATATGTGCCGGATTGATGCGCCCATAGGGGGGACGGAATAATTTACTATTGACTTTCTGATTGCATAATTCAATATTCTGAAGGTAAACTAACTTATTTGTTTTCCACCCGTTAAGATGATTGTTGGTGTGATTTCCGGTTGTATGACCCGAATTGAGTATTTGTTCATACACCTGTGGATGTTTGCTCACATTGTCACCCACACAGAAAAACGTCGCTTTTGCCGCAAATTGTCCGAGTATTTCCAGTATTTGAGGCGTAATTCCGGGCACCGGCCCATCATCGAAAGTGATAAAGATTTCTTTGGTTCTCTCAGGAAATTGCCAAACCAATGATCTGGGCATGAGTTGTTGAATGATTTTTGGAGGTTTTACCAGGTTCATGGTATTATAAACAACGAGATTTGGTTTACTCTTTGCGAAGATATGGATTTACCATAAACGGCCACAAATTTGTATCTTTGCCAAAGATTTGTGTCTTGTATCAATAAATGCTGAAATAATATACGTGCATGTTCGTAATACTTAACCCGGGCATTGGATTACATGCGATCATTTGCCTGATTAATTTCCAAAAATAATGAAAAAATTGGTATTGCTTCGCCATGGCGAGAGTGTATGGAATAAAGAAAACCGTTTTACCGGTTGGACCGATGTGGATTTGAGTGAAAAAGGAGTAGAAGAAGCCCGGGAGGCTGGTAAAGTGCTGAGGGAAAAAGGGTTTTTCTTTGATCTTGCTTATACTTCTTATCTGAAAAGGGCCATTAAAACGCTCAATATTGTGCTCGAAGAAATGGATCAGCTTTGGATACCGGTGCTTAAAAGCTGGAGACTGAATGAAAAGCATTATGGCAATCTTCAGGGCTTAAACAAAGCAGAGATGGCTGCAAAGTTCGGAGAAGAGCAGGTACTGATCTGGAGGCGCAGCTATGATGTTCCACCGGCGGTTGTAGCTGATGATGATGAACGCAATCCACGCAATGATCGCCGTTATATGGGTGTAGAGCCTGAATTAATTCCCGTTACCGAATCCCTTAAAGAAACCGTGGAGCGTATGATGCCGTATTGGAATGATGAAATCAGTGTTTCACTGCGTAAGTACGATCAGATTTTGGTTGCAGCCCATGGAAACAGTTTGCGCGCGGTAATAAAACACCTGAAAAATATAAGCGATAAAGACATTGTTAGTTTAAATCTGCCCACAGGTATTCCTTATGTTTTTGAATTTGATGAAGATCTGAATTTACAGAAGGATTACTTCCTTGGTGATCCTGAAGTCATCAGAAAGTTAATGGAAGCTGTCGCCAATCAGGGCAAGTCCAAATAGGTGAAGCATGAGTAAACAATGGGTAATTCCTGACATTCACGGTTGTTTGAAAAGCCTGCGCGCACTCATAGAACAGCAGGTAATTCCTTCCCGGGACGATACCCTGTTTTTTCTGGGCGATTACGTAGATCGTGGCCCCGACTCCAAAGGTGTGCTTGATTATGTGATGAATCTTGAGGCATTGGGTTATAAGGTTGTGCCCCTGAAAGGAAATCATGAAGATTTTTTTGTCAAATCGTGGCAGGAAGAGCAACAATCAGGGAGCTTTCTCTTCATGCGCCGGCACAATAAATCGCGAGCACAGTGGCTAAAGCATGGTGGAAGGGAAACCCTGGAAAGTTTTGGTACTATGGACCTGCAGCGAATTCCGGAATTTTATATTAGTTGGATGGATAAGTTGCCGCTTTATCACGAACTGGATAAATTCGTATTGGTGCATGCCGGCCTGAATTTTGAACTGGATGATCCTTTTGAGGATACCTTTTCTATGCTGTGGGTAAAAGATTATCGTATCATTCCGGAAAAAATAGGGTTCAGGCAGCTCATCCATGGACACGTTCCTATGGGCCTTGACTACATTTATATTGCCATAACCCAGAAGGGTTATCCTTTTATTGATCTGGATAATGGCTGTTATATGGCCAATCGCCCCGGTTATGGAAATCTGCTTGCCCTGGAATTGGGAACTATGGAATTAAAAATTCAACCCAACCTCGATATGGATTGAAATTTGGATGGTGAAAATTTTTCAGATTGTGAAAGTCGTTTATTTTTTGGGGATTTCACAATCCACCATCCACTGAATGCCATATTTGTCGGTGAGAATGCCGAAATACGCATCCCAGAATGTTTTTTGTAGGGGCATATGCACCAGACCATCTGCGGAAAGTTGATTAAAGATACGATCTGCTTCTTCTTCAGTTTCTAGTGAAACCGATATAAAGCTATTGTTGCCTACCCTGAGCTTGTGTCCCATAGATTCGACAATGTCACTTCCCATAAGGATGTTACTGCCTATGGGCAAGGCTATATGCATAATCAGTTCTTGTTCTTCCGGTTTTAGTTTATCGCCTTCAGGTGTTTCTTTCATGCGTTGCAGAAATATAAACTCACCACCAAACACTGATTTATAAAAGCAGAAGGCTTCTTCGGTGTTTCCGTTAAAATTGAGGTAAGGATTTATTTTAGCCATAGGTATATGAAATTATAGAATTATGCATCATTAACCACTTGCCTGCTGAAATGTTCGTATTTCACAAAAGTTTAACAAATAATCCCAAAGTTCTGGCCTGTTATCAGGAGGCTGCTTTTTCTTTAATATCCACCATTAGCCCGGCCAGTTCGGCCTTCATTGCCTGAAGTGCCTGCAAATATTGTGAGTTTATTATTGGTGGCTGAAAAATATTTTTAGAAGCTGAATTAAACTTTAGTATTTCCTTAATCATTCCCAGTGTTCTTTCTGCTTCTTTACCTAAAATTTGCAAATGCTTTCGTTCCTTAACATTCAGGCGTTGTTTTTTTGTAAATAGTGAGGGCGTTGGATCTTCAAGGGCTTCAAGTCCTCTGTTTATGCTAGTTATAGAGCGCTGACAGTCACTGATGACTCTGGGGATGCCTTGTCGGGAGAAGTGCTGAGCGCGCTGAGCAGTGGATGGTTCAGATGAATTTATGGCTTCGAGCAGGGCCATTTTGGCGGCAGCGAATTGCCTGAGGGTATAATGATACAATACTTTCCGCAATAAATAGGTGGATTTGCCTCTTTTTATCATGTCACGAATCAATCCGGCATCGGTCTCATTCATTGAAAAATCTATCACCTCGGGATGGCAACTTATGGCCCGCTCATATAATTTTGAGCGCATCCACAGGCCTTCAAAGGTGGTACAACGGCTCAGTGCAACATACACCTGTCCCGGAGCGAAAGCTTCGCCCAGGTCAGCAATTACCTTTTCAAAGGTCAATCCCTGACTTTTGTGCACCGTTATGGCCCAGGCCAGCTTAAGTGGATATTGTTGAAAGGAGCCGATGGATTCTTCATCCACCTTATTATCTCTGGCATTCCAGGTGTAACGTACATTTTCCCACAATTCTTTTTCCACTTCAACCACATTGCCCTCAGGTAGTTCTACCAGTAATGAATCTTCATTTATTTCCAGTACATGGCCGATTTTTCCGTTATAATAGCCCCTTGCCCAGTCGTTGCGCAAAAACATGACCTGAGCCGTGGCTTTTAAATGCAGATTTTCATCTGCAGGATAACTGCCGGGTGGAAATGTGCCCGAAACTGAGGCCGTAAATGAATATTCATCTTCTTTAATTTCTGCCAGCCGCCGGCTGTTGATCTCCTCCACCATGCGGTTGTGGGTGGCCAGAATGATGTAATCTTTCTCATTTTCAGGAGAGAATCCATGCAAAAACCGGCTGTTCAGCAAGAAAAGATCAGATTCATGCAACTCATTGATGCGAATCCGGTTCAACAGACCGATGAATTCCATATCAGTTTGCCGATAAACCTTTTTAAGTTCCACATACACCGGCATGGATTGCAATACCGCTTTTGAGCTGAAAAAGAAAGGATTGTTGTAAAACCGGCCAAGTATATTCCAGTCATCATCTCTAACGATGGGTGGCAACTGGAAGGCATCGCCGATAAGCACCATTTGAACCCCACCAAACGGGATAAACGGTTTGTTGCGCACCACCCGGAGGAGCGTATCTACCACATCCAGCAAATCACAGCGAACCATAGAAACTTCATCAATAACCAATAGTTCCATATTCCGGATGATTTCAAGCTTCTCATGCTGATATCTAAAGTGATCAAAAATGGAACCTCCTTCATCGGTGCCGGCCTGCTTCATGGTTTTAAACCTGCCATCTCCCGGAACATAAATACCCGGTTTAACCTGAAAAAAGGAGTGTATGGTCTGGCCACCGGCATTGATGGCAGCTACCCCGGTGGGGGCAAGGATTACCATTTTCTTGTTGCAAACCTGCTTCAGGTTTCTCAAAAAGGTGGTTTTGCCTGTTCCTGCTCTACCGGTCAGGTAAAGCATCTGAGACGTATATAACACCAAATCAGTTGCGTAACTGAATTCAGGGTTGTGCTCATCCAATGTGGTAGGTACTGCTAACGCGGACATACATGCTTGCTGAAAATGTACTGCTAAAGTAGTAAATGTTCTGGTTTTAATGCCAATCTAAGTTTAATATCCGGCTGCCTGCCCGTCCTTGCGGGATTCTGAAGCGCCAAGATAGATTTTGCGTTGGTTGTCAAACATAATTGCCTGATATCCGCCATAGTCACCGAGCGACCAGCCCACTCTATGTCCCATTGCCATGAGTTCGCGAATGACTTCATAATCAAAACCGCTTTCCAGAAGTATTTCACCTTTCGTGGGATGGGTGATGCCGGCGTCGGTTGAATTGCTGTGACTGATGCGCGGAGCATCACCGGCTTCCTGAAGGTTCATTCCGAAATCTATCAAATTCATTACAATCTGTGCATGACCCATGGGTTGGAAATCGCCGCCCATCACGCCAAAGCTCACAAAAGGCTTTCCGTCTTTGGTGATGAAAGCCGGGATGATTGTATGAAACGGCCTTTTGCCGGGCGCATATACGTTTGCATGACCTGGCACTAAACTAAAAAGCTCACCCCTGTCCTGAAACATAAATCCCAGTCCCGGCGGCACCATGCCTGAACCCATACCCCGGTAATTACTTTGGATCAATGAAACCATATTCCCGTCTTTGTCGGCAACCGTCAGGTAAATGGTGCCACCTTCCATGGCATCACCGGCCTCAAAAGCACCGGCCCTGTTTTCATTGATGAGTTTTCTGCGCTTGTCTGCATAGGCTTTTGAGATGAGTTCATTCACCGGTACCTTTTCGAAATCCATATCCGCATAGTATTTATCTCTATCCTCAAAAGTCAGTTTTTTGGCTTCGGTAAATAAATGAATATGGCGGGCTGAACCATATTGGATTTGTGAAAAATCATAGCCTTCGAGGATATTCAGCATCTGCAGTGCGGCAATTCCCTGTCCGTTTGGCGGCATTTCCCACACATCGTACCCGCGATAATTCACTGAAACCGGTTCCACCCAGTCCGAATGGTGTGTGGCCAGATCGTCGTAAGATAAAAAGCCACCCTGAGCCTGAATAAAATCGGCAATGGTATGCGCGATTTCGCCTTTATAAAAAGCATCACGACCAACTGCGGCGAGCTTTTTATAGGTACTGGCAAGTTGAGGGTTTCGAAAAACATCACCTTTGGCAGGAACGGTCTTACCATCCAGGGTATAGGTTTCCAAAACATTCGGATAAAGGCTACCCAGCATGGGTACGGAACGGTTCAGGTAATAAGCGATGAGTTCGGTAATCGGGAAACCTTTTTCGGCATATTCAATGGCAGGGGCAAGAATCTGAGTCATCGGCAGTTTGCCGAACCGTGTGTGCAGCTCGAACCAGCCATCTACACAGCCGGGTACATTTACGGGCAGTGGACCGAGGGAAGGGATTTTGCCCAGACCTTTCTCTTTGAAATAGTCCAGTGTAAGGGTCGCCGGTGACCGGCCCGAAGCATTGAGTCCGTATAGTTTCCCTGTTTTTGCATCCCACACGATGGCAAAAAGATCGCCACCAATCCCACTGCCGGTTGGCTCCATCAATCCCAGTGCGGCATTGGCTGCAATGGCTGCATCAACAGCGGTGCCACCGCTTTTCAATACATCCAGTCCAATCTGCGTAGCGAGTGGGTGTGAGGTAGCCACCATTCCATGTTGCGCAATGACTTCAGAACGGGAAGCAAAGTTGTGGCCGGTAACCCGGTCCTGGCTAAATGCAGCGAGGGTGCTCAGCATCAGCAATGTGCATGATAATATTTTCATAAAATGGTATTTTGAAGAGAATAATCCGATTGTCAGACTGCTAAAGTAAATAAATCATAAAAAAGAACGTAAGTTAACTGATGTTTTTATGTTTGACTCCTTTTGATGGAAGGCAAATTTATGAACTGGCAGATCAGATAAAAAATAAAAATGGTCACAGATGACGATAAAAGTCAATCGGTGACCACTAATGGGTAATAATCAATTGCTTCGACTACTACCAGCGTTTCCTTTGAAAAGCTCTTTTTTGTGGAGTTGCCGGCCTCGGTTGACGGGTACGTTGTGAACCACCACGTGAATTTGAAGGGGCCACTTCTTCCGCTTCCGATGGAATACTGGCTACAAAACCGGACATCAGCTTCACCTCAATGTTACGGGGCAAAAGTTTGTTGATATCTTTCAGGCTTCCACGCTCTTCGGCAGCGCAAAATGAGATGGCCTTTCCTGTTTCGCCGGCCCGGCCTGTGCGTCCGATGCGGTGTACATAAGTTTCGGGAACTTCGGGCAGCTCGTAATTAATTACATGTGAAATCCGTTCCACATCTATGCCGCGCGAAGCGATATCAGTAGCAACCAACACCCGTATACTGCGGTCCTTGAAACCCTGCAGAGCCTTTTGGCGTGCCTGTTGTGACTTATTTCCATGAATGGCTACAGCGGGTATGCCATTTTTAACCAGGTCGCGAACCACTTTGTCGGCGCCGTGCTTGGTACGGGTAAATACCAGCGCTGTTTCAATCTCTTCCAGGTCGAAAACCTCCTTTAGCATGGCGCGTTTATCTGCTTTTTCAACAAAATAGACCGATTGCTCCACTGCATCGGCCGGGGCAGAGATGGGTGCCACATTCACCTTTACAGGATGATTGAGCAGGCTGTCGGCCAGGGCTTTGATTTCATTGGGAATAGTGGCGGTAAAGAATCCCGTCTGCTTGTGCTGAGGCAGTTTAGCAATAATGCGCTTAATGTCAGGTGCAAAACCCATATCGAGCATGCGGTCAGCTTCATCCAGAATGAAAAAATTTACCTGATGTAGATGGATAAAGCCCTGGTTGATGAGGTCAATGAGGCGACCGGGAGTGGCAATCAGGATATCCACTCCTTTACGGAGAATGGCCGTTTGCGGATTTTGCGATACGCCTCCATAAATTACAGTGTGGCGTAGGCCCAGACCATTGCTATAGTCGCTGAAGCTTTCGCTTATTTGAATGGCCAACTCCCGTGTGGGTGCAAGCACCAGCGCACGGATGCCGGCTGATTTACGGTCGGCCTGGGCAGCATAAAGTTTCTGCAAAATGGGTACGGCAAAAGCCGCCGTTTTACCGGTGCCGGTCTGGGCAGTGCCGAAAACATCGGAACCCGCCAACAGGTGGGGAATGGCTTTTTGCTGTATAGGTGTCGGTTGGGTGTAACCCTTTTGTTTCAATGCCCGGGTTATGGGCTGAATGATGTTCAGATCTTCGAAAGTCATAAAATTAAATAAAAATGTGTGCAGCCGGTAAACAACCGTGGCTTTTCGGGTACTCCTGAGTTAAGTTCTGAATGGATCGGATGTTAACGAAGGGTCGATTGGCGGGAAAGGATATAAACCTATAAATGAGTAGCAGCTACTTTAATGAGCGGCAAAGATAAGTGTTTTGATTGGATTACTGGGATTTTCTATTTTCTGGCAATAATTCAGATAACAAAACACAATTCAGTTTCCTCTCCTTTGAGCAGTGGGTGGGGGGTGAAGTGAGTGATGGGTGATCGGTGATGAGTGATCAGTGATCAGTGATCAGTTAACAGTGATGTGCGATCAGTTATCAGCATTCAGCAAACCCCGGGAGGAGGAAGGCCGATTCGGGATCACCCCCCTGAGGCGGCAGGCCTCAAACCCTCAAACCCTCAAATCAACAAATTAACATTAAATATGCTGATTATTTGGAAAAGGTGAGTACGTTGAGGGGGAATGTGACGGTGCTGAGGTAGTGATGGGTGATCTGTGATCTGTAATCAGTGATCAGTAATGTGTGAATAGTTATCAGCATTCAGCAAATCTTGTGGAAGCCTCAAATCCCGCTCCGCATTAGGCGGACGCACAGGCCTCAAAATCCCGGGAGAATAAACGACGATTCGGGATCCTCAAATCCTCAAATCAACACATCAATATTACGCGGATTATTTGGGGAGGGTGAGTAGACTAAGTGGAAGTGTCAGTTTGGTTAGGTGATTTAATCAAAACTTGGAAATTGACATTTTTTAAGTATCTTTGGTCTATCATTAACTAAAAGTACAAAACCATGAAAAAACTTAAGTTTGCCTTATTATTAGGGATTTGTGCTTTTGCATTCAATGTCAGCGCACAATATATAACTGTTAATATTAGTGAAAATGCTAGTTATTCAGGCCTTTACGATGTAAAGCTTTACGTCTTAGATGTTATTACGCAAAACTATTGTTTGGTCGCACAAGAACAAGATGTTTCTTTCCAATTCCCATACCAATTTTCACCCAATGACATCAATCTTTCATGTGTAAGTTTGGTAAGTGACCA
Organism: Bacteroidales bacterium UBA5281; assembly: GCA_002410555.1. Classification (GTDB taxonomy): domain Bacteria; phylum Bacteroidota; class Bacteroidia; order Bacteroidales; family Lentimicrobiaceae; genus Lentimicrobium. The sequence goes on from DHSR01000015.1 coordinate 33,400, forward strand.
AAAAGATCGCTACAGATATGTTGCTTCGGTGATGAGGCAGGAAGCTTCAGGCAGTGGTCAGAACTGGACACCATTACTTGACACCGGAGAATGTGGAATGCCATTATTATTCCAGATGTACAAATGAATTAAGAGTATTGGATCATATGTTCCGTGGAATCCTTCTTTTCTTCCTTGTTACCCTTGGTATTGCCGGCTCTGCGCAAAAAGAATACTACAACTGGTATTTTGGAGGTCATTGTAGTATAACTTTCAATAATGGAACACCACAACCCCTTCCCGAAGGCAACAATTATGGGCTTGCTGGCGCAGCCATCAGTGATTCAATGGGAAACCTGCTGTTCTATACTGATGGCTACGTCGTTTACGACAAAATCAATCGCCCCACTCCCAATGGCATTGGGTTGCACGGCAAGTATTGCTACCAGGGATCTATAATATTACAAGTACCTGGAAAAAAAAATCTTTATTACATTACCAATGTTTTTCATGAGTCTTATAACCCTTTAGTAATACCTGAAACCGGGATATTATATTCTGTCTTTGATATTACGCTCAATAACGGCTTTGGAGATATCGTTGAAGGACAAAAAAATATACCTATTTACCTTCCCTCATCAGGATATGCTGCTAATAAGTTAACTGCTGTAAGACACAGAAACAATAATGATATTTGGATTATTACACGTAGTTTTCCAGGAGACAAGTTTTATTCATTTCTCTTATCATCTGAGGGGCTCAGTACAGTAGGATTAATAAGCCAAAGCCTTATCAATATCTCTTATAGTGATGAGCCGCTTCAACACTTTGGTGAAGTAAACATAAGTCCGGATGGGACAAAATTTGCTGCCGCCTATTCAGCTTTGGGCTGTATTGAATATGGCGCCTTTAATACGGAAACAGGCAGGTATACCCCACAGTTTATTATTTCGCCTGATACAATTTGTAGTGGGCTGGAGCATAGTAGCCCTGTAGGCATAGAATTTTCTCCCGATTCAAAATTATTATATTGCTGCCACAATGACCATTCTAACTTTGAGTGTGCAGTTATACAGCAATTTGATGTGTCAATACCTGATTCTGCACTAGTGAAGCAGTCAGAAATTACCATTGGTATTGGAGTTGCAGGGTTACTTCAAACCGGTCCTGATGGGAAAATATATGGTGGGTTATTTGGCGATAACAGATTAAGTGTTATCCATAACCCCAATGCACGAGGTTTATTTTGCAATTTTCAGTTTGCTTCCGTCTCTTTAGGTGAGGGCAACCGAGAGTATTTTTATGGGCTTCCCCAAATGCTTCAAAAATACTTCTCCTACATAAATTACACTGCTGCGTGTACAAATCAGCCCACCTTATTTACATCTAACATCTGGCCTGTCCCTGACAGTGTTTCCTGGAACTTTGGAGATGCTGCTTCAGGCAACAACAACACCTCTGTATCATTAAACCCATCACATATTTATAATGAAGCCGGCGATTACATGGTTACCCTTATTTCTTACTGGCCGGGCGGCAGGTCGGATACTTCTGTTAAAGTGATTTC
>DHSR01000057.1:0-175 GCA_002410555.1 Bacteroidales bacterium UBA5281
AACTGGTCAAGTGCATTCGCTCATACCTGCCAGGTTGTCCTTCGACAAAAGCTCAGGCACCAGAAGAAAACCTTGCCGGTCAAAGTCACCTGATCACTTATCAACTCCTCAACCCCTCACAGATTACTGATCACAGATCACTGATTACTCTTCTCAACAAATCAACTGGTCAAGT
>DHSR01000057.1:485-47232 GCA_002410555.1 Bacteroidales bacterium UBA5281
CAACTGGTCAAGTGCATTCGCTCATACCTGCCAGGTTGGCCTTCGACAAAAGCTCAGGCACCAGAAGAAAACCTTGCCGGTCAAAGTCACCTGATTAACTTATCAACTCCTCAACCCCTCACAGATTACTGATCACAGATCACTGATTACTCTTCTCAACAAATCAACTGGTCAAGTCCATTCGCTCATACCTGCCAGGTTGGCCTTCGACAAAAGCTCAGGCACCAAGAAAACCTTGCCGGTCAAAGTCACCTGATTAACTTATCAACTCCTCAACCCCTCAACCCCTCACAGATTACTGATCACAGATCACTGATTACTCTTCTCAACAAATCAACAAATCAACAAATCAACTCAACCAATCATCAATCCTTCCAGAGGCGGACAGGTACCAATCATCCCATATTGTGAAACACATTAATGACATCTTCGTCATCTTCCATACGTTCGAGCATTTTCTCTACATCGGCCTGCTCCCCGGCAGTTAAGGTTTTCATATCATTGGGAATGCGCTCGAATGCGAAAGAGATGATGTCGAAATTATTTTCCTCGAGGAACTTTTGTATCGGTCCAAAATTGGAAAATTCAGCATATATCATGATCTGATCATCCTCAGCAAAGACCTCCTCTGCGCCAAAATCAATCAATTCAAGCTCCAGTGATTCAAGATCAATTCCCTCCTTAAATGCAATTCTGAAGGAGCATTTATGTTCAAATAAAAAGTCAAGCATACCGCTGGTGCCTAAGCTACCCCCATTGCGGACAAAATAGCTGCGCACGTTCCCTACCGTGCGTGTAGCATTGTCGGTAGCTGTTTCTACGATCACAGCAACGCCATGGGGCCCATAGCCCTCATAAACCACCTCCTTGTAATCGGATGCATCTTTTGAAATGGCACGTTTAATGGCCCGCTCTACATTTTCTTTGGGCATGTTCTCATGACGTGCATTCTGGATGAGTAACCTAAGCCGCGCATTTATTGCCGGATCAGGCCCGCCAGACTTTACAGCGATTTCAATGTCCTTACCCAGCCGCGTGAAAACCCGGGCCATATTGCCCCATCTTTTCATTTTACGCGCCTTGCGAAATTCAAATGCTCTTCCCATGCTATTATTATGATTTAAAAGTGCAAAATTAGGGGAATTATTTTAGCGATACCGAAATCTGGGCCGTTTTTTTATACCCGGACAGGCAGTCGACTGCCTGGGAAAAGTAATGAATAGAGTTATGTGCCGACATGGCAAATTGATGTAATCGCCTGGTTATTCATACCAGGATAAATCACATTAAGAACTAAGGTAATAGGACTTAAAATCGTGAACTGGCTTACAGCCCTTCAGTCGGAACGACACAAATGGTGTTGTGGATTAATCAGAATAAATATAAATAAATCTTACTCCTCCCGGACTTCATCCTCCGGTCCACTATATGGCTTTTTGTTGGGGTTTCGCCCGAACACAGAGAAATGTACATAGCGACCAGGATTAAGCTTAATGTCCTGAAGCAGTTCTTTCAATTCTCTGGATGAATTTTCCAGTTCATTATACATGGTGTCATTTTTGAGTAATTGGCCTAGTGTGCCTTCACCTTCTTCCACTTTTCGGGTAAGCACATCAAGCCGGGCCACAGAGTTATTCAATTGCCGCATGGTGGCGCCGATCTCTGCCCTGGCGAGGGTGTCGCTAATAAGGGCGGTATTGGAAATGATCCGGGTAAGGTTGGCATTATTGTTTTTTATATTGGTGCTGATGGATTCCACATTGGCAACGATGGCGGCCAGCCGGTTTTTCTGACCTTCAACCATTGTATCCACTGAATGGGTTATGCCTTCCAGATTCACGATGATATTACGCAGACTTTCTATACTGGAAATAAGATTTTCACGTGTTTCCCGGTTAAAAATATCATTCACTGCATAAAGAACAGTATCGAAAGTGGTAATCAGATTTTCAGTCTTTTGCATAATCGGCTCTACCATATCATTCAGCTCATCTTTCAGGTTTTGCTGAATAACTGAAGTTAATGTGTCTCCCGATTGTGCCAGGGTAGGAGCATCCCCTGTGATGATCTGAATACCACGGGTTCCCAGCAGGTCGGAACTAAAAAGTCGTGCCACAGAATTTGACGGTATGGCTACATCGTTGGAAAGAAGTAATTCTACAATAACTTCTTCCGAGTTGTCGGGATTAAAATAAATGGCTTTTACCTGTCCAACCTGTAACCCATTGATCGTAATGCTGTTGGCGGTCATTAGGCCGGCAACGTTATCATATACCGCATAAAATGTGCGTTGGGTGCCAAAAATGTCCCGGCCTTTTAAAAAGTTGTAACCCCAGATAAAGGCAGCAAGGGTTATTATTGTAAATAATCCTGCTTTAATCTCACGCGATAATTTAATTTTAATTTTTTTCATTGCTCAATGCTTAGATTTTGCGTTATCAGGGTTTAGACAACAATCGTGCTTCTTCCAGTGGTATTCGGTTTCCATTACGAAATGCCACCACAAAAGCATCGCTAAAGCCACGTTTCACCATAGCTTTACGCAATTTTAATGCTTCCGTTTCGGTAGCCAGATCTCCGGCTGTATATTTAAACATTCCCTGATGTTTGTAATATCCTATGTTTTCAATGTCTTTGTACTGTTTTGAAGCAGTATTAATTTCCTTTCCGGATGTCATAAACTGAACCTTAAAACTGATCACTTCACCGGTAACAGTTTCGGGCTCATTTTCAATGATCGGATTACTTATCTCTGCTTCAGGCAATGGTGACTGAACCTTAGGCGCTTTGCCGGCAACCAGATACCTTTCAACCGATTGTTTATAATCCTTAACTGCCCTGTAGATGGCTTCTGCATAACGCTGTTGCCCATCTGCCGAATTCAGTATTTTTTCTTCCTTAAGATTGCTGATAAATCCTGTTTCAACCAACACCGATGGCATGGTTGTTTTGTACAATACCAAAAAGCCTGCCTGTTTCACGCCCCGGTCATTGATATTAATGCCGGTTCGCATGTGGTGCTGTATGCTGGAGGCAAGATTTAAACTCTGATCCATAAAGGCATTCTGCAACATGCTGAAGAAGATATATCCTTCTGGAGAGGTGGGGTCAAACCCCTCATATTGTACATGATAATCATCTTCTAACAGTATGGCGGCGTTTTCAGTCTGTGCCACCGCCAGGTTGGCATTGCTGCGATGTAAACCCATAACATATGTCTCCGCTCCATAGGGTGAAGTGGAGGGGTTGGCATTGCAGTGAATGGAAATAAATAAATCGGCACGCGCTTCATTGGCAATGCGTGCCCGGCGAAATAATTCTACAAATACGTCGGTCTTTCGGGTATAAATCACCTCAACGTCCTTAAGGTTGTCCTCAATAAGTTTACCGGCCTTAAGGGCGATGGCAAGAGCAATGTCCTTTTCGCTGGAGTTTTTCCCCCGGGCACCGGGGTCATGTCCGCCATGTCCGGCGTCAATGACTACTTTTCGTACTTGCTGACCTGCCACAGTGGCTGGTAAACCATTGAAAAAGACCAATAGAATAAATAAAAGAAAAATGCGTTTTAACACCAACTTTATTTTAGTTAGTTTTGAACCATGGAAAATTTCATGTGTTGAGCAGGTCGAGATTTGCATAAGTTGTTTATAATCAAATGTTCTCACGTCTCTGATGGTTTTCCGTTTCATAAAATTAACCCCTTACCCTCTGCTTTCAGCAGAAATGGAGGGCTGTATTCACGTACAAATTTAGCATTAATTGAAATACACCGCATATAAAATAAAAAGCTGTTTGATGCTTATGGCTGTTTCGGTGTGTTTTGTATTGCTGTTACCGGCATTTTTTACGTATGCCTTTGCCCAGCAAATTCCCGGAGATTCTCTGGTGATTAACATTGATACCCTAAGTGTTCCAACGGCATTGCCCGACACCGGTGTTACCATGCAAACTACGCTCAAAAAACGCAAAGGTGCCATTGATAGTAAGGTGATTTATTCTGCAACCGATTCTATTGTGCTTGATTTGGAGTCTTCGAAAGTGTTTATGTACCGGGATGCCGACATAAAATATGAAAAAATTCATCAGACTGCCGGTTTCATTGAGTTGAATTTCAATACCAATATCTTAAAAGCCAGATCGCTGACAGATTCGACCGGGGAGCAAATAGGCAAACCGGTTTTCAGCGAAGGCGATCAGGACTTTACTTCGGAACAGATAGATTATAATTTTAAAACTACCAAAGGCATCATTAAAAATGTAATTACCAAAGAAGGGGATGGCTATTTACATGGTGAAGTGGTAAAGAAACTCAAGGAAAACATCAGCAACCTGAGTCATGGCGGATATACCACCTGTAACCTGCCGCACCCACATTACAGTATACAATTTACCCGGGCCAAGGTAATTCCCAATAATAAAATTGTCACCGGGCCTGCCTTTCTAACCATCGAAGATGTGCCCCTTCCCCTGGTACTTCCTTTTGGACTTTTCCCAAATAAAAGGGGGCAAACTTCAGGCATTCTTATACCCACTTATGGAGAATCGAGAGAGCGCGGGTTTTATCTTGAAAATGGCGGGTATTACTTTGGTATTAATGAATATATGGAGCTTAAAGTTATTGGCGATGTCTATTCACGGGGGAGCTGGGCTTTGAAACCAACCTTTAACTACAAGAAGCGCTATAAATACACCGGTTCCTTTAACTTTACCTATGCCATCAATACGGAAGGTATTCGTGAAACCCCCAATTTTACCAAAAGGAGGGATTTCAGGGTATTCTGGTCACATGTACAGGATCCGCGGGCCAGGCCCAAATCGCGGTTTAGCGCCAGCGTGAATTTTGTCTCCAACACCATGAACAAATACAATCCACAGACCACTCAGGACATGCTCACCAACACCTTTGCGTCAAGCATCAGTTACCAGACTTCCCTGATGCGCGATAAATTGGCATTTTCAGCAACAATGAGTCACAGTCAGAATACCTCCACCCGGATGGTGAATCTTACAGCACCCTATATCTCACTGTCAGCCAACAGGTTTTATCCTTTCAGAAAACCTGGTAAAACCTCCGCGTTTAAATGGTATGATAATTTGAGTGTGAATTACAGCATGACCGCCCAAAACGAGGTAAATGTGGCCGACAGCTTGTTGTTTACTCCTGCAATGTATAATTCATTCCGGAATGGTATGCAGCACAAAATTCCCATCAATTTGAGCTTTAAATTGTTGCGCTATTTTACGCTGGGTAATTCTATTGATTATACCGAGCGCTGGTACACACAGACCGTACGTCGCGAATGGGTAAATGATACCCTGTGGAATGGCGAAAATTATAAAGTAGGTTATGTTTCCCAGGATACCATTGATGGCTTCAGATCAGCCCGTGATTTTAGCTTTACCTCTTCACTCAGCACCACGCTTTATGGACTGGTACAATTTAAACGGGGCCCTGTCAGGGCGGTCAGACATGTAGTAAAACCTTCGGTCGCACTTACACTTAGGCCTGATTTTGGAAAGTCCACTTTTGGCTATTATAAAACGGTTCAAAGTGACACCCTTGGTAATATAAGCCGGTATTCTATTTTTGATGGATCGGGATTCCGTTCCATTTATGGCACACCACCCGATGGTCGCTCGGGGCGCATCAGCTTTGGGGTGAGTAACAATCTTGAAATGAAGGTCCGATCGCGCAGCGACACGATTACGGGTATGAAAAAGGTGGTATTGCTCGAAAGTGTTTCTTTGACTTCCTCTTACGATCTTGCCCGCGACAGCCTGCAATGGGCTATGGTTAACCTGGATGCCAGAACCACACTTTTTAAGAAGCTGGTCATACGGTATTCTGCTACATGGGACCCCTATGTGGTTACCGAAACCGGTAAGCGGCTGAATAAGTTTGAATGGGATGTTAACCGAAGATTATTGCGTAAACAAAGTACTTCCTGGAATTTCTCATTTAACTATGATCTTGCTTCCGGCAAAAAGAAAACACCTGCTGCCCAGGCTGCCCAGGACAGCGACATAGAAGAGGCCCTGAAAGAACCAGCCTTTAATCCCCAGGGATTTATAGACTGGAACAACCCCTGGAGTTTCAACCTGCGATACAATTTAAATTATACCGGTCAGTATATGCCAGCCAATGGAAACATGAAGGGAAGGGTAATACAAACTCTTGGCTTTACAGGCGACATTAATGTTACCCCGAAATGGAAGGTTTCCATGAGCTCAGACTATGATCTTAAGCTAAACAAACTCTCCTATGCTTCCGTAAATATTTATCGCGACCTGCATTGCTGGGAAATGCGTTTTAACTGGATCCCTATCGGATACTATAAGAGCTGGAATTTCTATATCAAGGTGAAAGCCACAGTTTTACAAGACCTCAAACTTACCCGCAAAAAGGATTTCCGGGACAACTAACACAGTCGGGAATTTTGGCAAACTCGTGTTGTTAATGAGGGTGATTCAGATTACCCTGTCAGTCTTATCCCCTAAATCAAAATTCTCCCTGTAAACTACGAAGTTTGGAGATGGCCTGGGAGGGTGAAGCACCACCCTGACAGGGTTGCTGTCTCAATCAAAACTCTTTGGGCATACTACAAATTTGCAGACAGCCTATAAGGAGAAGGTACCACCCAGTAAGGTTGAATACATCAAAAGAGAAATTATTCAAAATTCTTTTTTATAAATAAATAAAATTTCGTAATTTTAACCTTCAACTCTAAATCGCTAAACTGCTCTTTCCAAAATCCCCGCTATTTTTTTTCGTAATAAATTTAAAAAAAGAACATCATGAAAAAGTTAATCCTTTTTATCTCCATAATGTTTTTGGGGGTTCCTTTATTCGGCCAAAGCGCCCTTCCATTGGCACTCATAGGCAATTGGCTCAATGCCAATGATTCCATTGAATGGATCATAAGTTTTCAACCAGGGTTCGCGGTGTATGATACGCAATTCTGGGATTATGAAACCATAGAACCTACAAACGATGGCTATAAGATTGTCCTTTCAAACAAAACCGTTAAGCATCAGATAAATGCAAATATGGCGCACAATGGCAGCCTTCTGCTTACCGTTGATAAACAGAAATCATTTCTATGTACGCGTCAAAAAGCGTTAAATCCCGACTTTAGTTATCACAAATCGCCACCCTTTTCAGGTTCACTACTCGCAGATGACACCGTAACCATACGTGGGTTTATCGAAGATTATGACCCGGAATTGTATGAAGGGACGGGCCATGTACAGTATCTAAACACCTTAACCCGATTTACCAAAACGTATGATCACCATTTTGAGATTGCCCCGGATGGTCGGTTTGAGGTTAAATTCCGGGCATTTAGTCCGCAAATGATCTATTTCACCATTGAAGGAAGTACCCAAACACGCATGTTTATTGTTCCGGGCGAAGTTCAGATGATAGGCTTTAACGCTACATTGAAGCAAGTAACCCTTGATCCCCGGAAATGGGAAGTACTGAACGATTTTGAAATCAATCATTACATGGGGAATTCCGGGTTATTGTCAGAAGAAATGCTCTTTTTATTAAGAGACTACGAGTACAATTTAACCACCTCCCCTCGCACAAAAGCTTTGAATATGGAATCTATGTCCCAACTCCAATATCTGAGATGGAGAAAACGCACATATACCAATGATTATAGTAAAATGGGCTCTTTTATGGACAAAATAAACTCCAGCGAGCGGGCAAGGCAAGTGATGAACATAACAATGAAAGCAGATTATATATATGACATTTATGCTTATCCCATCAGGATGGAAGGTATTGCCCAACTGGGCTCAAAATATATTGATGAAATGCCTGAAATGAATTACAACGACCATCAATATCTTTTAGCAAGCCAATATTATGGGATAATAAATTATATGACGTTTTTTAATAACCATCAGAGTCTAAGCCTCTATAAAAAAGCCAGGGTACTGAATTTTCTTGACTACGCAGATAACCATTTGATTGACCTGGCTGACACAACCCTTGTCCATGACCAACGACTTGCTATGTCTGACACACGTGATACTGATGAAGAATTCCCTTTCGCAGACGAAAGCGCTGATTATGATTCAGCCATGTCAGAAAATGCCAAAACTCTGTGGGAACCCTACAATACATTGGTAAAAAAGTATGAAATTATGAACACAGACAGTACGAGACTGCAAAGAAGAATCAGTGAGTTAGACTATGCCGTACAGGCTTATGGGAATGGGTTGACGAGTCAAATGTATGCCATGCAATGGATGTTACTCTTTAATCAAAACAAATCTCTTGATAGCGCATTCATTCAATGGGCTAAGCATCACATCACCGAACCGGTATTGCTCAATTTCCTGCTCGAAGACCACACCGAAAAGATTGAGGCTGAAAGCCGCTATACCAGTTATGCCGAGGGCACAATTTTCGTAGATTCTATTCCCTCAATATCAGATTCCTATGCCTTTTTTGATGAAATTCTGGCCCGCTTTAAAGGGAAAGTAGTTTATATCGACTTTTGGGCAGACTGGTGTTCACCCTGCCGTGCCGAAATCAAGCCGGCAGCAAAATTAAAAGAGGAGTATAAAGACAAGGACATTGTATTCCTCTATTTTGGCATGAGTTGCAAGAAGCCGGACTGGCAAAAGGTAATTATGCAGGAGCAGATGGAAGGCTACCATTATTGGCTCGACCGAAATCAGGGCAATGTATTGGCCGGGAAATTTGGAATCACCGGAATACCCCATTATCTGATGGTGGATAAATCCGGGAAAATACTGGAAGGCCAACCACCCAGGCCCAGCAATAGAACTGAAATCCGGGAGAAATTGGACGAATTGTTGCAACCCTGAAAGGGCTCCCGACAAAATATTATACCCTGGAAAAACTATAGAATTGGGAGACGGCCTGGGAGGGCGAAGCAACACCCTGTCAGGGTTGAACCGCCTGAGCGATCACAGAATGCTGTTTAACCTCAAATTGCAGAAACTAACAAAAAAAGTGTAATCCTAATTTCAGGCCGAATATTCGGATTATAATCGGAAAATCAGGCATGATAGGCAAAAAAATCTTTTTAGTCTTTGCCAGAATGAGAATCTTCTTTTTTGTGGGATAATGAGGTTTGATTGGCCCCCTCATTCCCCTGGGCTTCAGCCCGGAGAAAATACCGGTCACTGACCACAGAACACATTCAACCGTCAATTGCAGAAATTAATTATGACTCCTATGAACTTCTACCGCAGCCCACAAACGATTCAAAATTCTCCCGGTTTATCAGCTTAGTTTGGTTATTGGGATAAGCCTTAAGAAATGAAACCGGGAAGCGGGCATTGTCATCTTTCCACTTGAATTCATAGGCATTCAACACACCATCCTGTTCCTCTATGTAATTAATTTCAGCCTGATCGTGGGTACGCCAGAAGTAGGTATTAGGGGTATTTTCCTCATAGTGATTTAGTTTTATGCGCTCGGATAGCAGGAAATTTTCCCACAGCGCCCCTTTATCAAAACGCATTTCAACCGGCGAATAGTTGCTAATCAGCACATTCCGTATTCCATTGTCATAAAAATAATACTTTTTCCCTTTTTTTATTTCGTTGCGCATATTCCTGCTTAGAGCCGGAAGCTTGTAAATTACATAGGTTTTTTCAAGCAGATCAAGGTATTTTTCAACGGTACTGCTATCAATATTTCCAATAGTCTTTGAAAGCTCATGATAATTTACTTCACTGCCAACCTGAAAAGCCAATGCCTGCAGTAGCTTCTCAAGGTGGCTTGATTTTCTGATTCCATCCAATTGAAGGATATCTTTATACAGATAACTCTGTGCAATTTCAATCAGTATATTCTTCTCCTTGCCCGGATTGTTAATCACTTCAGGATATGAACCAAATATAAGCCGGGCATTCAGCGTTCGCCTGGCTTCCAGCCTATCGGTGTTGGCAACCAACTCAGCGTAACTGATGGGATAAAGGTAAAAAGTGCGTTTTCTGCCCGTCAATGGCTCGTTGGTGCGATCGAGCAAATCAAAGGAAGAAGAACCGGTGGCAATAATTTGCAACTCTGGCTTATTGTCGTGTAGCAACTTCAACTTTAATCCGATATCGGTAATTTGTTGAGCCTCATCTATAATGGCTAATTTGGTTTCGGGGCCAATAAGCTGTAGCAATCTGGTGCTGGTATCGGCCACCGTTAATTCATTATAAACATCAGCTTCATCAGCATTCAGCCATTTGGTTTCTACTTTGAGCATCTGCACAAGACTTTTCAATAAGGTGGTTTTCCCCACTTGCCGCGCACCCAATAACAGAATTGCCTTATTCCTGAAGCATTGGCTTGCTATCTTTTCCAATAAAGTACGTTGAATCATGTGACTTAATTTTGAACAAAGATAGGCTAAAAGCACAGTAAATCCAAATTATAGGCCGAATATTCGGAATATAATCGGAAATTTAGGCCTGAATTTCAGAATACAATCGAAATATTAGGCATTCCCCTGGCTCGGTTTCAGGCAAAACCCTATTTTTAGTGATGGTTTACGGGTTTGAGAGATATCTTAAAAGGGAGACCCTGTCAGGGTTGAATCGCCTCATTTTCCCTTTAGCCCAGGGAAAAATGCCCGGACGCTTTATCTTTGGCTTTAGCCAAAAATGTTTTTCCCGTACCCCTGACAGGGTTTCGGAGAAATTTGACTAAAGGCGGTTCTTTTCGCTTAAGGAGCTAGCTTGAAAGTTTGGGGTCAACCCTGTCAGGGGTGGGTTCCCGATGAGATTCACCTATCAGCAGGTCTTTCCGCTATGGATGTTGGCCAAACATTCAATGCGCAACCCAATCAGTGGTTAAAACGTAAAACATTATTCGTCCAACCTAAACCTCACCAACCGCACCGGAATTTTACTATTTTCATCTTTCAACGTTTGCACGCCAATAACATCGCCCTTATAGAAAATAAACTTTGAATCGCTGAAATTTAGATCGTAGTTGTCGGTTTTGAATGTGGACTGGCCTATTTTATTCCCAAGGTTATCGTAAGAGTAAAAGGCAAACTCATTTGCATTGCTTTCTTTGGTAAATGCAAAAACCAACAGGTTGTTGTCGGAGTCAAACATGGCTTGTGAAACTGATGGCAGTTTTTCAGGATAGTAAGCTGGATCGAGATACTTCTCAACCTGCTGCTTAAACTGACTTATGGTTTGTTCCAGGTTTTCCCGTTTTGTTCCTTTCGCTGTGGCCAGTTCTTTTTCCATTTTTTTTACATATTCTTGTGCTTTATCGTAGTATGCTTCCCTTTCTTTCTGGGTTATGGTCAAGCGCTCTCCTGTGGCAAGCACTATTGCTTTCAGCAGCTTGCCTTCGGGTGAATAGACTTTTATTTCGCCGGTTTCCGGAAAAACAAGGGCAAGGTTGCCATCAGGGGTGGATAGCAATTTGGGCTGCGTATAGGAAGGATGTGAAAATGGCAGCGACCAGGTGTTGATTCCACCTGATGGTGTCTTTGTCTGAATGCTATTTTTCATCTCCATGCCCTCGAAATGGTCCCAGATAATTTTTTCGGAACCAGTATTAAAATCCTTAATCGCCACAAACCTCCTGATTTTCGATTTCCAGGAAGTATGCCCAAGAATCGCAAATTTATTGCTGCGAAGCATTGCATTGTCCAAAGGCATATAATCCAACTTGATGGTTTTCACCCATTTACCATTCAGATCAAAAAACAACATGCGCCCATCTACTGCAGATGTAGCCAGATATTTATCACCCAAAATGCCAACAACATAAGGCATATAGACAAAGTCGGATTCACGGCCTCCTTTTTTGCCGAATTCCTTTACAAAATTCCCGTTTCTATCAAATACGGAAATGGAATGCCGGGAGCGATGGCTCATAAAAATGCTTCCATCAGGGGCAACAACAATCGCTTTATTTTTGCCATCTTCTCCCTGTTCCCAGCTTGCATTTATGTCATAAAACAATTTTTCCCAATCGTTTTGAGTGCCAAATCCGGCATCTTCCCTCAGGATAACCGGACCTTTCTGATAAATATCTGACAGGTTTTGACTGTTTGCCATTAATCCGCAAAACAGCATTACAATGGATAAGGCCAGTTTTTTCATGGTATTTGTTTTGAATTGATTTCGATATTGACAACTTCACCTGCGGAATTAGTTTCTATTACGGTAATTGTTCGATCGTGCCAAACCTGGTTGGCATCATCGCCCTGCATGGTTTCTTCCCACAAGAGCAGCTCCTGTGCGGTCGGCTGGTATGCCGGTGTTTCTTTCTTTTCTGCAATCAGGTAAACGCTGGCCATAACGGCAATCACCGCGGCGATTTTCAGCAAGAAACGAAAATTGATTTTTTTGGATTTTGATTTCGCAGGAGATAAGTCTTTTTTGAAAGGAGGTATCACAATATTTTTTTCGATTTCCTCCCCTTTCAGCGATGAATAAACAAATTCAATCCATCTCCTTTGCTCCGCTACTCTATAGGAGCAGGTTTGACATTCAACAAGATGTTTTTGCAATTCCTGATGCCTTTCGGTAGAAATTTCGCTATCAAGATAAAGCTGTATCTCGTTATCGGAAAGGCATTTATTTGTTTTCATGGTTGTAAAGCTTTTTAAGTTTGGTCAATGCCCGCGACAGTGTGGTTCCCACGGAGGTAAAGCGCAGCCCCGATATCTCGGCCAGCTCTTTGTAACTCATCCCCTCGCTGTAGAGGCTGACCAACACCTGTTCCTTTTCACTTAGCAGGCTCAGGCAATGCCTCAGTTGCCTTCTTTCTTCATCCTGAATCATGTTCAAATCACTCCCGGGTTCAGTCTCAGTATTCTCACAAAGTTTACTGTGCTGCCATTTTCTGGAATCCCTCAAATAATTCAGACAATGGTTGTAAGTAGTCCGCTTAAGCCAGCCCTCTAAATTCAAAACCTGCTTTCCGTTCGCTAAAAAGTGGTGAAGTTTCAAAAACACTTCCTGGGCAATATCTTTCGACACCTCGTCATCCTTCACAATTTTGCAGGCCAAAATGTAAACCAATCGGTAGTTTTGATTGTAAACCAAGTCAAAATTCATGAGGGGCAACTTTAACTATAGGACACATAAAATTCAGGTTTGTGACAAAAGCCAGGTATTTTTAATGAAAAATCATCGCTTCTTCTCTTTCGACAGCGTGCTACCTGAATTTAATCAATGGAAACAATAAAGATATGAAGCTTTAATCAGGTTTACAAGGGGATATAATCCATTATCCGAAATCTGTTGAAAGGAAAGGATGATTTTAGGTGGAGGACGGTTTTTCTTTTCCTGACTGGGTTTCCGGCAAAATTTATTCTGTCATTCAGAGCGAAGCGATGAATCTTTTAAATCTATCCGGGCACTATTGATTTTTTATATATTCTAACTCCTCAATGTTCAAAGAAAGGAAACCTACTTTTGGCTACTTGTTTTTTAATTTTTTCTTTTTTTGTAGAAATCCTATACCACTGGTAAACGGCCAATACTATCAGCCCGCTAAAAATAATCAGGCTTTCAAAAAAATAAGTTAGAAAGCTTTTAGGTGAATTTTGTTCAGAATAAAATATTCTAAAAAATACCAAACCCAAGCTGGTCAGTATATATAAGGAAAACCAGAAAATAATAAAACAAATTAAACGTCTACTACTATTTTTCATAAAGAATGCGTTTATTGTAAAGCCCAAGCCGTTAAAGAACCAGAGGCTGCACCCCAAATAATATTACCGACAAAGGCCCCTACACCAACTGGCCCTCCAAATACGGCAGCACCGTACCATCCTATTCCTCCAGCGAGGCCACCTAAAACATCGCTACCTACAATGTTTTGCCAACGTTTCATCTGATGCTTATTATTATTTAAACTATTAAGGAAATCCTCTCCTGATCCGTTCCCACCTATTTTTCTCGGTGCCCAAAAATAATTTGAATATCGGGCAATACTTAACATTACTGCCACCTGTTGCTTTTGTTCCGGTGAAAGATTTTCATCTGACTCTGCAAAAATTTTAATAGAAATAACCGTTTCGTTAACAATAGAGACATCAGAAGTGTGAGTCAAAAGTTCATTAACCATATCGTAGTAAATTAATACATTTGAATCAATAGGAACAATACTGTCACAAATATAATGATAAATATTTAATTTATATTCATCTGTAAAACCTTCAAATGGCACGGAAGTTAATATTCGTTCAATTTCCGCTTTTGGAGTTCAAATTATTAATTTTTAAGTGCTGAATTCACAAATTCAATCCATCTCCTTTGCTCCGTTATCCTTGTGGAACACTTTTCACATTCAGCAAGATGTTTTTGCAATTCCTGATGTCTTTCGACAGAAATTTAGCTATCACGAAATAGCTGTATCTCGTTATCGGAAAGGCATTTATTTGTTTTCATGGTAGTAAAGCTTTTTAAGTTTTGCCAATGCCCGCGACAGTGTGGTTCCCACGGAGGTAAAGCACAGCCCCGATATCTCGGTCATCTCTTTGTAACTCATCCCCTCACTGTAAAGGCTGACCAACACCTGTTCCTTTTCACTTAGCAGGCCCAGGCAATGCCTCAGTTGCCTTCTTTCTTCATCCTGAATCATGTTCAAATCACTCCCGGGTTCAGTCTCAGTATTCTCACAAAGTTTACTGTGCTGCCATTTTTTAGAATCCCTCAAATAATTCAGACAATGGTTGTAAATAGTCCGCTTAAGCCAGCCCTCTAAATTCAAAACCTGCTTTCCGTTCGCTAAAAAGTGGTGAAGTTTTAAAAACACTTCCTGGGCAATATCTTTCGACACCTCGTCATCCTTCACAATTTTGCAAGCCAAAATGTAAACCAATCGATAGTTTTGATTGTAAACCGCGTCAAAATTCATGAGGGGCAACTTTAACTATAGGACAAATAAAACGCAGGTTTGTGACAAAAGCCGGGTATTTCTAATAAAAAATCATCGTTTATTCTCTGCCAACGACACGGTGCGGGAATTTAATCAAAGGAAACTATAAAGATATAAAGGTTCAATCAGGATTACAAGATGATACAGTCCATTATCCGAAATCTGTTGAAAGGAGGAATAAGATTGAATTATTAGGTTGAGGAAGGTTTCTCCTTCCTTTTTTCCTTTCCCCTGACAGGGTTTCCGACAAAAGCTAATTACCCGGAGAAACTATAAGATTGGGAGACGGTCTGGTAGAGGAAAACAACCCCCTGTCAGGGGTCATTCCGCATTTTCCCCGGGCTTTAGCCTCGGAAAAATGATTAACCCCAAAATCTGTCTTTTTCTAATCATCCAATTGACGAAATTCGGCTAAATTACGTCAGTATGATGAAGGAATTCGGTGGAATTACTTCAAAGTACTCAACTAATCCAATCTAAATAATTCTCCGGATGAATCACCTGAAAACTGCTTTCCGGATAGGCCTTTGTCCATGCGGGGGGAACACGCACGGTTTTGGTGGGGTTCCATTTAATTTCATAAGCCATCAACTTTCCTCCTGATTCTTCTATCCAGTCGATTTCCTGTTGTTCATAAGTCCGCCAAAAGAAATTAGTCATCTGTTTGTTTGTATAGCTCTGATACTTAACCCGTTCTGCAAGTACATAATTCTCCCAAAGTTCGCCGGCATCATTGCGAATGGATAGTGGATTAAAATTCCTGATCAACGCATTGCGAATACCATTGTCATAAAAATACCATCTGTTGGTTTTGGTAATTTCACTCCTGAGGTTACGACTGAAACCCGGTAATTTGTAAATCACAAACACCTTAGACAAAAGGTCAAGATATTTTTCAACGGTATTGCGACTCATGGCGAGCTGTCTGCCCAATTCATCCAGCGAAATTTCCTTCCCAATCTGGAATGCAATTAAACGCAGCAGATCGAACATTTTATCCGAATTACGAATACCATCAAATTCAAGGATATCCTTCAATAAGTAGGCATCTGCCATCTCATTCAGATAGGTGGCCTTCTCCTGGTTGGATGGCAAATGAACCAGTTCGGGATAGCAACCATAAATCAACCTTTCTTCCAATTTTGCCCTGGTTTGCACCATACTTTCATTTGTCGAATACTCCATCTGCGCCAGGGGAAACAATTTGAAGGTATATTTCCTGCCTGTCAGTGGCTCGCCCGACTTGTTCGCTAAATCAAATACTGACGACCCCGTTGCAATAACTTTCAGGCCTTCAATAGAGTCAACCATAAGTTTCAGAATTTGACCGATACCCTCCACTTTTTGGGCCTCATCCACAATGAGCAACTTCTTATCGCCCAGCAATCGCTTATAATTTTCGGCGGTGCGCTGAGCCAACAGTGCCTGAACGGCCATATCTTCACCATTTAAAAATACATAGGGCTCATGAATAGAATTCTCAATCAAATAATTGAGCAACAATGTTTTGCCCACGCGTCGGGCACCAAGCAGTACAACTACTTTGTTTGGCTGCAGCTTTTTTATGATTGATTCTTCGATAGCCCTGCGGATATAAGTGTTCATTTTGTCTGTTTTTTATGATACAAATTTAATGAATAAAAACATCTATTGAATTATTTCGGCAAAATTCCGTCAGTATGATGAAGGAATTAGTATGAATTCCTTTAATTCGCGAAACACTTCTTCTGCTTCCCAATTCATTTTCCCCGGGAAAATGCCTGATCGCTTTTTCTTTGACTTTATCTGAATAAATCCCCAAATGCCTTCTTCAAATCCGGATAGCGAAATTCAAAACCCTCATTGAGCAGCCTTTCGGGTAGCACCTTTTGGCCGGAGGTGAGCGAAGTGGCACCTTCTCCATAAGCCAGTCGCAGCCCAAATGCCGGAATGGGCATAACTGCCGGCCGGTTCAGTGCGGCGCCCAGCTCTTTGGTAAACAATGCATTATCGGTAATCTGCGGGGCGGTAAGATTGAAAATTCCATCCAGTTTTTTTTCGATTACAAAACGGTATGCCTGCATCAGATCCTCGATGTGAATCCATGAAAAACCCTGCTTTCCACCTGCTATGGGACCACCCAGCCCCAATTTAAATGGAGGCAACATTTGTTGTAAAGCACCTCCATCTCTGGCTAAAACCACCCCAAAGCGGAAAATGGCCACTTTTGTCAGATGCCGGGCAGCAAGAGCTTCGGCTTCCCAACGCTGGCAGACTTCTGAAAGAAATCCTTCCGCCAGATGTCCATCTTTTTCGGTATTTACAGCACCATCGGCATATATGCCTACCGCAGAAGTGGAAATAAACAATTCAGGCTTCTTCTTTGCCAGCTCCATGGCATGAACCAAAAGGTAGGTAGTGTTTATCCGGCTATTCAAGATTGCCTTTTTATGCGCTTTCGTCCATCGGGCAACAATAGGTGCACCAGCCAAATGTATTACTACATCAGCCTGCTCCATTTTTTCGGCCAACGTTTGCTGGCTGCCTTCAAAATCATTGCGGTCAAGAGAAACAACGACATCATTCTGGTTTTCAAACATTCGGTTCAGGTGGGTACCTACCAATCCGGAAGCACCGCTAATTAATATATTCATATATAGAAAATTTAATTTGTCGATGATGAAAGAACTTTTATCTTTTGGTTAGACTTTTTAGCAGTATTGACTTTCCAAACATAAAAAAACCCTTACCTTTGCAACCTCTTTGAGCGTTTGGATTTAAAGAAGAAACAAGACCTGTTCCAAAAAGTTTTAATAATTGGAATTCACAATATTAGCCAGTAATGGATATACAAGACAAAAAAAACAAACAAGTGCGATTGTTCGATGAATTTCCGGGCATAGACACCCAGGCATGGGAGAGCAAAATTACCGAAGATCTGAAAGGGGCAGATTACGAGAAGAAACTCATATGGAAAACCAATGAGGGTTTTGCTGTAAAGCCTTATTACCGGGCAGAAGACCTGAGTCCGTTAAATGGTCAGGTGGATCTTTTACCCGGACAATTTCCTTACCTCAGGGGAACCAAACCTACGGGAAATGACTGGCGCATCTGTCAGAGTATTGACACCGCATCCATTACAGAGGCCAACCATCAGGCGGTTGAAGCTATCGAAAAAGGTGCCACGGCAGTCTCGCTGAATGCTTCCGGTGTTAAATCGGCCTCCGATGCGGATAACCTGCTAAAAAACATTGATTTATCTAAAGTCTGGGTTAACCTGAACTCAGCAAGCAGCTATAATGAGTTGTTGGGCTATTTAAATTCCAAACAGCTTGATGAAGCATACCTTACCTTTGATTTCGACCCAATCAGCTACGCGCTGCTGAAAGGTAATTTCCATACTTCCGAAAAAGAAGATATGGCAGAAGCCGCAGCATTGCTAAAAAATGCAGTGGGTAAAATACCTCATCTCCGGGGAATTACAGTTAATGCGCACTTTTTTCACAATGCAGGAGCCACACTTACTCAGGAACTGGGCTATTCCCTTGCAGCAGGTAATGAATACCTTGCAACTCTTACCAGCAATGGATTAAGTATTGATGAAGTTGCCCCTAAAATTATCTTCACCTTTGCTACCGGCAGCAATTATTTTATGGAAATTGCCAAACTTCGCGCTGCCCGTATGTTGTGGGCACGGATTGTGGAACAATATAATCCTAAGAATGAGTGTAGTGCTAAAATGAGAATTCATTCAGTAACGGCTAACTGGAATAAAACCATTTATGATCCTTATGTAAATGTATTGCGTTCCACCACTGAAGCTATGTCGGCAGCTCTGGGAGGTGCAGATATGATTACTGTGTTGCCATTTGATTATGTATATAAGGATGCAGATGGGTTTTCACAACGCATAGCCCGCAACCAACAGATTATTCTGAAAGAAGAATCAAGTCTGGATAAAGTAGCTGATCCTGCTGCAGGTTCCTATTATGTTGAAAATCTCACGGCATCCATGGCTGATGCTGCCTGGAAAATCTTCCTCGAAACCGAAGAGGCCGGCGGCATGATTGCATCAGTTAAAGCCGGAACGGTGCAGCAAAAAGTAGCTGAAAGTGCCAAAAAGCGGCGTGATGATGTTGCTACACGTAAGATGGTATTGCTGGGAACAAATCAATACCCCAATCTTGGGGAAAATATGCTTGAAAAAATTCAGGTTACTGAAGAAGAAGAGGTAGAAGCCAATGATCCGGTACCGGCATTCAAGACTATGGATACTTTCAGGGCTGCCGATGAATTTGAAGATCTGCGACTGGCTACCGAAATATATGAAATGGAAGAAGGCAAACGTCCTGTGGTATTCCTGCTGACCATAGGCAATCTGGCCATGCGCAAGGCCCGGGCCGGATTCAGTACCAACTTCTTTGGTGTAGCCGGTTATAAAGTAATAGACAATGCAGGATTTGGTTCAGTGATTGAAGGCGTTAATGCCGCGTTATCAGCAAATCCCGATATTGTAGTCATCTGCAGCAGCGATGAAGAATATGTTGAGATTGCTCCGGAAGTAAGCAGCGCATTGAAAGCCGCCAAAGAGAACATTCAGGTGGTGGTTGCCGGTTACCCCAAAGATATCATCGAATCGCTTAAAGCAGCCGGGGTGGATGAATTTATTCATGTGCGCACCAATGTACTGGAAACATTGTATGCTTTTCAGCAGAAGCTGGGAGTGATGTTGTAGATTGCAGATTGCAGATTGCAGATTTTAGATTGTGGATTAATATCTAAACCTGGATCAATATCCGAAGTAAAAATCTTAAGGAGCCAAATCCGAAATCTGAAATTAAAAAAAATTGAGTTTAAAAATTAATCAAAAGATATGCGTCCCGATTTTAAAAATGTAAAACTGAGGTCGTTCGATAAATCAGCCAATATAAGTTCTGAACAGGGCAAGGATTGGATGACTACCGAGCAAATCCCTGTGAAGCCTGTATTTACAGCAACTGACCTTGATAAGATGGAGCATCTGAATTATGCTGCCGGCATTGCGCCTTATTTGCGGGGGCCATACAGTACCATGTATGTGATGCGACCCTGGACTGTACGGCAATATGCTGGTTTTTCCACAGCCGAGGAGAGCAATGCTTTTTATAGGCGCAACCTGGCAGCCGGTCAAAAAGGGCTTTCCGTAGCTTTCGACCTGGCTACACACCGTGGTTACGATTCGGATCATGAACGTGTAGTTGGTGATGTGGGCAAAGCCGGGGTGGCCATCGATTCCATCCTTGACATGAAGATTCTGTTCGATCAGATTCCACTTGATAAGATGTCGGTTTCCATGACCATGAACGGTGCAGTGCTGCCAATTCTGGCTTTTTACATTGTGGCTGCTGAGGAGCAGGGTGTTTCACTGGAACAACTTACCGGAACCATTCAGAACGACATTCTGAAAGAGTTTATGGTACGCAATACTTATATTTATCCACCTGTGCCAAGCATGAGAGTTATCGCGGATATTTTTGAATTCACTTCACAAAAAATGAAGAAGTTCAATTCTATTTCCATCAGCGGTTACCACATGCAGGAAGCCGGAGCCACCAACGACATCGAGCTGGCTTACACCCTGGCCGACGGTCTGGAATACCTACGCACCGGAATTCAGGCCGGCAT
This sequence comes from Bacteroidales bacterium UBA5281, assembly GCA_002410555.1. GTDB lineage: Bacteria > Bacteroidota > Bacteroidia > Bacteroidales > Lentimicrobiaceae > Lentimicrobium. The sequence continues at coordinate 21,022 of DHSR01000057.1, forward strand.
TCCCGTGGATGCTTTTGCTCCAAGACTTTCGTTTTTCTGGGGCATTGGCATGAATCACTTTATGGAAATTGCCAAAATGCGCGCTGCGCGGCTGCTCTGGGCTAAAATTGTGAAGCAGTTCAACCCGAAAAACGAGAAGTCAATGGCGCTGCGCACCCATTCCCAGACTTCGGGATGGAGCCTCACTGAGCAGGATCCGTTCAACAATATCACCCGCACAGCCGTGGAGGCTTTGGCTGCTGCACTGGGTCATACCCAGAGTTTGCACACCAATGCACTGGATGAGGCCATTGCACTGCCAACAGATTTTTCTGCACGCATCGCACGTAACACACAAATATATCTTCAGGAAGAAACCAACATCAATCGCGTGGTGGATCCCTGGGCAGGCTCCTATTACGTGGAATCGCTTACGCATGAATTGGCGCATAAAGCCTGGCAACTGATTGAAGAAGTGGAAGAGTTGGGCGGTATGGCCAAAGCCATTGAAACCGGGGTTCCCAAAATGCGGATTGAAGAGGCTGCAGCCCGTAAACAGGCACGCATTGACTCAAAACGCGATACCATTGTGGGCGTGAATAAGTACCGCCTCTCCAAAGAAGATCCGATTGATACCCTTGAGGTGGACAATACCGCCGTACGTGAAGCTCAGTTGAAACGCCTGGCTGACCTACGCGCCAATCGCAACAGCGAAGAGGTACAACAAGCATTGGATGCATTAACCCGTTCGGCCGAAACCGGCGAAGGTAACCTGCTGGCACTGGCCATCGATGCCGCCCGTAAACGCGCTTCGCTGGGTGAAATTTCAATGGCCCTTGAAAAAGTTTATGGAAGGTACAAAGCCGTGATACGTTCAATTTCAGGAGTTTACTCCTCAGAATCACAAGAAGACGACAGTTTTAAGAAAGCCAGTGAAATGGCCGATAAGTTTGCTGAAATGGAAGGCCGACGTCCACGCATCATGATTGCAAAGATGGGTCAGGACGGACATGACCGGGGTGCAAAAGTAGTGGCTACCGGCTATGCCGATATAGGATTTGATGTAGACATCGGACCTTTATTCCAGACGCCGGCTGAAGCGGCCCGTCAGGCAGTGGAAAACGATGTGCACGTGCTTGGTGTTTCCAGCCTTGCAGCAGGGCACAAAACCCTGGTTCCTCAGGTGATCGAAGAGCTTAAAAAGCTGGGTCGTGAAGATATCATGGTCATCGTAGGTGGCGTTATTCCGGCTCAGGATTACGACTTTCTTTATCAGGCCGGTGCCATGGCGGTTTTTGGACCGGGTACGGTGATTCCCGATGCGGCTATTAAAATGCTTGAAATTATGATTGACGCAAGAAAGTAGGATTGCAGATTAAAACTCTAATCTCCTTTTCAACCGCGAATTGATTTTTTACCCCGGTGATAGTGCCGCCTGAAGTGCTTGCTATCACCGGTTTTAGAATCACTCCCGGGCATAGTGCGCGCTTGTAGCGCGAGTCCTTACCGGTTTAAGAATCCTTCCAATCAAGAAGATCTAACAGGTAGGAAGAAAACCTGTTGGTCAGTTTCAAATCACCAATCGCACTCGGGGCGGCAGGCAACAACTCACACAATGCCATTCCAACCATTGCATTTTACCAACGTCTTGTAAACAGATTAACCATCCATTTGCCGGAATACAAAATACGGTCAGGAATTTCTTAATTGAACTCAAATTATGGTTGGACATTCACTATATTTGTATAAAATATCCGGGTGATGAAATTTGCATACTTTCTTATGGTGATGGCCATTGTATTGGTGCTTGGCTCATGCGCCACGGTAATAAATCAACCCTTTACCAATGTGTGCATCAATACTGCGAAACCCGTTATAGTTCAAACTGAAAATGCGAAATTCAACATTGAACCACCAATGGGGATGATCTATCTCGAGCGGAAGCATCAGACAGCAAAGCTGAATATTTCTGATGATTCTACTACGGTGAATTATTTGCTGGAACCAAAAAATTCATGGGCATGGTATGCCAATATTTTTACTTCTTATGGACTGGGTATGCTCATTGACCTGGATAATCCCAGGCGGTGGGGCTATAGCCGGAATTTATATCTTGCAGCGGATTTGCAACCCATTCCCATATTAAAATCTGCGCCCGACCGAAAACCGGGCAGACTCTATCTGAATCTTGAGTTTCCTTATGCCAATCATTTTTCATTGCGTCCTGCCGGGGAAACCCGTCAGCAAACTTTTGGATTTATGGGGGTATTTGCTGGAGCCGGATTTATGACTTCTGCCACTACCTTTATTGAAGGCGGGGTAGGAGCAGCCATGGACTTTATGCTGCCTTTTCCGGCGGCTGTTGATTACTGGGGGCCTTACACGGCATCAACCACCAGTTGGGCTCACCTGCTGGCCGGACGTCAGTATAAGCGGTTTACCCTGGGAATGGGGGCACATTTTACCGGAAATCACTGGGGATACCACAGCGGCAGCGGTGGATATGAAATTGAAGACCAGCAATTTGATAAAAATTTTTATTACAATGGATTGGGCCCAATCTTTAAGACAACATTTACACCCCGCCGTAACTTTTATCTCAGTTTGCTTTATAAACCGGTAATATTTCGCTTTAAAGCACCCGGCAGTTACGAACATTTTATCTCCTTTGGGATAGGTTGGCAAATTAAGCTGGCTGCGCTGGATTTAAATTAAATCAAATTGATTTATAAGGACTTATTTAAAATATTGGTCTTCAGTAACATATCGCTGTACGAAATGGGCACAAGTTCATTTTCTGCTATATCAAATAATTTCATATAGTAAGTGCATTGTTCTTGCAGGGCGTCCCTGCCGATGGTCCCATTTTTATCAATGGCTTCAATTTCAACGAAATAACCCAATTCATCTACTTCGTCAATGTGAAATTTAACATTGTCTATAAAGTAAATTTCCCTTTTTTTATTTACCACCACCAGAATCCCCAGCGCTTTGGTAAGGATTTCCTTTATGGCAGAACCAGCCTGGGTTTTGTAAAGTAAAACTTCCGATGACCTGGGACCGCTTTGATTTTCCCTTTGATAATGTATAAGGTGATTTTCAATATTGCCTTCTCTGAGCTTTAATCTGCCTGAATGAACATTAAAGTAGGTATCCGTTTGATAATCAATTCCTTTAAAGGTGGCTTTAAGCAGGCCCAGAGCTTCACGAATGTGGGTCTGTTTTTTAGTGCCGGCTTTTATTTCGATATTCAGGATGGGCATATGTTTGAAATTTTCCACTGATTTGATTTGAAAATATAACTTATTCCTCATTCATCAACATTGCTTTCGCCTCATTTAATCTGGATTTCTCAGCATCCGGCAATACAGGGTAGTTTAAGTGCAGTAATTTCAGGCGATTGATGATGATATTGCTCACCGCATAACGCATAAACCATTTGCGATCTGCCGGAATTACATACCAGGGTGCGTGAGAGGTACTGGTATGCGTGAGCATATCGCTATAAGCCGCCATGTAATTATCCCACTGTTTGCGTTCCTGCACATCGGCAGATGAAAATTTCCAGTTTTTGGCCGGGTTTTCAATGCGTTCCAGAAACCGCTCTTTTTGTTCTTGCTTAGAAACATTTAAAAAGAACTTTAGTACGATGGTGCCATTTTCAACCAGATATTGTTCCTGATTATTTATTTGACGGTAACGGTTTTCCCAGAATTGCCCGGTTACATCTTCAATTTTATGAACAATTGGCAGGTTTTGGGGGAGAAGGTATTGTGGATGCACTTTAACCACAAGTACTTCCTCGTAGTAAGAACGGTTAAAAATTCCAAACCTGCCCCGTTGAGGCATACATCGATTGGTGCGCCACATAAAGTTGTGATCCAATTCATTCGCTGACGGAGTTTTAAAGCTATATACTTCACATCCCTGTGGATTTAAGCCTGACATTACATGCTTAATGGTTCCATCTTTGCCGGCTGCATCCATTGCCTGAAAAATAAGCAATACCGCATACCGGTTGTCAGCATATAGTTTTCCCTGTATATCAATCAGTTCCTTAATATTCTCATGCAGACGGTCCACTCCATCGCTTTTTTTGTCAATATGTGCGCTGTAATCCGTTTCAAAATCAGCAACCAAATGTGTTTTACCTGGTTGGGCCAATATGGCGAAGTCTTTACTTAAGTCGGGCATAATAAAGTTTATTTATGAGCATTTGAAGATAATATTTTTTTAGCAGGAGCAAACAACTTAATGACAATTAGGTGAGCCGGATGGATAATATACTGTTCTTAGGGTATGTTTAGTAGATGTTATCCATCGTATAGTGCTGGTAAACAGTCACATAAAAAATAGTGGGCTGTGGTTTTAAAATATTTCGTATATTGCAGTGCCAAAGTCTGACACTTTCTTTAACTTTTTGGAAGTTGTATTGTTCAGAACTTTTAAACAGGCTATGGATTGAGCCGCCTGGGTGATTTAACAGGGTTTCCGGGCATGAATGACGGTTTCAATGTAAGCTATTGCTTCAGGGCCGCTATTTAAACCTATTGATTTACTTACTGGAAATCAGGCAGTAAAATGTAAACAATGAACGCTCACATCACAAATTATTATATTTTATGGCATACATTACACTCGATTCAGCCAAGCTGAAAGGAAATTACGAGTATCTTGATCGATTATTCAAACAAGAAAACATCAACTGGGCAATTGTTTCCAAATTGTTGTGTGGAAATATCACTTTTCTGAAAGAATTGGTTGCATTAAAGCCCAGGCAATTGTGTGATTCACGGGTCTCAAATTTACGTGCAATCAAAAAAATGGCGCCCGAAATTGAAACCATTTATATTAAGCCACCACCTGCACGTTCCATCCCAGAAGTTGTGCAGTATGCGGATGCCAGTTTTAACACGGAATTCCGAACCATTCAACTGCTGAGTGATGAAGCCGTCCGGCAGAAAAAAGTACATAAGATTTATATTATGATTGAAATGGGTGAGTTGCGTGAAGGCGTGATGAGAGAAGATTTCATCGATTTTTACGAAAAGGTATTTACACTGCCAAACATTGATGTTGTGGGTGTGGGTACCAACCTTTCCTGCTTGTACGGTGTGTTGCCAAATCACGATAAGCTCATTCAGTTAAGTCTTTATTCACAATTGGTCGAAGCCAGATTCAATAAAAAGATACCTTATGTTTCCGGTGGTTCCTCGGTTTCCATACCTTTAATATTTGAGAAACTGCTCCCGCATGGCATCAATCACTTCAGGGTGGGTGAAACCTTGTTTCTGGGTACTGATGTGTATAATGATACTACCCTGCCCGATATGCACAATGACGTATTTATGGTTTACGCCGAAATAATTGAGCTTATTGAAAAACCCACTGTGCCTATGGGCGAGATGGGTACAAATGTAGAAGGCCATACCTTTAATTTCAGTAATGACGAATCAGGGCGCACCTCTTTCAGGGCCATACTCGACCTTGGATTGCTTGATGTGGAAAGCAACCATCTGAAACCTACCGATGAATCCATTTCCTTCGTAGGTTCAAGTTCTGATATGATTGTTATAGATATTGGCCAGAACGAACGCAATTACAAAACCGGAGATCTTATCGAGCTTACCCCCGATTATATGGGTATACTTAGAATTATGAATTCACGGTATATTGATAAGAGATTAAAGTAGTTGTGAGCCGGTCGCTGTAAAGCATTTACTCATCAAATTCTGAACTTAAAAATAAGGAAAGCAGAAGATGTAGAAGCTTTCATGAATGGGAATGACAATGCCCCGGAGAAATAGCACTATGAGAACAAATTGAACACCAATACTCAACACCAATACCAATCGTTTTATGCCCTATCTCGTTTTTGACCTCGAAATGAGTGGCCCCGATCCGGGCTACCACGAGATTATTCAAATTGGAGCGGTCTTGCTCAGCGACAACTGGGTAGAACTCGGTACCTTTATTTCAAATGTTTGTCCTGAAGATGAAGAGGCCTTTACTCAGGCCGCTGTTAAAATTCATGGATTGACCTGGGATGAACTGCAGGAAGCTCCATTGATTTACGAAGTTATTGAGTCATTTGAAACCTGGATCCGCAAGTTACTCAAACGCAGAGAAGGTGACCTGCGGGATGTAATCACCTGCGGTCAAAGCGTTATTTATGACATTAACTTTCTTAAGTTTGCTTACCGCAATGAAAATATGGAATGGCCATTCAGCAACACCCTCATTGACCTGCACACCATTGCTTTCTTTGCTTTTCGCGTACTTGAGGCCAATGGGAAACCCACTCCGCGTTCACACAGCCTCAAATCGCTCGCCGAATGGTTTGGGTTTAAGCGGGATGCCGGCACCCACAATGCCCTTGAAGATGCTGAACTTACCATGTTGTGTCTGAAAGAATTTTTCCAGCTTGCAACCCGGCTGAAAATTCAGTCCTGATTTTTTGATCAAAATAAAAATTGCTCATAATTTTACCTCAGAATAACTTTATATTTGCAGGTTAAATCCCAGCATAAGGTATGTTAATGGAAAACAAGGATATTAAAGCTTTGGCTGACCGTATTTATGCAGAATACAGTCATCTGTTTCCGTCATTGTATCCGGACATACCGCTCAATACGCCCATGCTGAATGCCACGCTTAAAAAATTAAAGCAAAATATAGATGAGGATCAGCTACCTGGTATTATGCAAAGGGTTGAGCTTGAACTGGCAAAACGTGTTTCACTTAGCTGGAAAAATTATGGCACCATTGCCATTTTGCTTCATTATAATTATCCGGAAGAGGATCTTGTTCCTGTTTCCCTGCAGAGGGTGATTGATCTTACACGCAGTCTGCCCAATTTTAACGACACTGAAATGCCTGACGATGAGGTGATAAATGCTATAATATATACCTGGATCGGCCTTAGAGATGAAGAGTCTTATTTTGAGGGAGATGACAATGGAGACTGACTTTGTTTAATGTACAAAATATGAAAAGAAATCTGTTCATCATTGGCCTGCTTGTATCAGCCATGTTTTCCCTGGCTCAGCACCCATCTGCAAACCCACCTGACCTGAAAAAAATCGGGAAATCTATAGCCAATGAGCGATCGGCCAGCTATTATCCCAAATTAATGATTCGGTATCAGTTAAATGATACCACCCTTTCTTTACAGGACTACCGGCTGTTGTATTACGGATATGTGTTTCAGCCAGAGTTTATGAGTAAATCAAACACTTCGCTCATTGACAGTCTTACCCGGCTGATGAGCACCGACTCAACGAGCCACCCTGATTATTATGAAATTGCAAAAGTGTCAGCACGCTTGCACCAGCTTAAGCCGTTCGATATGAAGTATCTCGATCCATTGAGCTTTGCCCTGCGGCTGACCAATGAAAACGAATTGGCTGCAAAAGTGGAGTTTAAGCTCGGACGGCTTGTTGAAACCATATACAATACCGGGGACGGCATGAGCGAACAGACACCCTTTTATGTTATTTCTCGTGCACATGAAATGGATATGCTTCGTGCACTGGGATTTTCACTTGCAGGCTCCGCACCGATCACTTCTGGGGATATAGATTACATCAAAGTTAAAGCCAATGATTATGGCATCCTGGGCTTATTTTTTAAAAGAGTCCATCCTGTGAGATAGAATAGGTGATCATTGCTATCTGTGTCAGGCGGGAATTGTGTCTGCCCGCCTCAGGTGAGGTCTGTAATCTTTAGTGAGAAAATTAATCTGCAATCTGTTCCTGGTAACTATCGGAACTATAGCTAAGAGCACCGAAGTCAAAACGCCATTTCTTCAAGAGGCAACAGCGCTTGTATTGCTGATGAAACAGAATCCACATTTTTAAAGGTGAGACTGAGTTTTTCGTTGACTTCCTTCATTCTCACTGTTTTCTGATATACTTGAATAAACTGAAGTACTGCGCTGAATATGCCGCTCTGGTAAAAGGCTGAATCCTTATCGGTAATGAATGTAGCGTTCATGAGATTGTTTTTCAGACTGATTTTTTCAAACCCAAGGTGACGGGCCATACGCCTCAAACGTAAGGTATTGATGAGTTCCTGAGTTTGCCTGGGTACTGGCCCAAAGCGGTCAATCAGATTCTCCTGAAATTTGAGTAATTCTTCTTCTGAATGGAGACCATCCAGCTCCTTATAAAGGCTTAACCGCTCTGTAATATTGGTTACATAGCTGTCGGGCAGCATAATTTCGAGATCAGTTTCGATCAAACATTCTTTAACATATTCTTTCTGAGTTGCTGGGGCTTCCTCTTCATAAAGCCCTTTAAAGTCTGACTCTTTCAGTTCCATAATGGCTTCATCTAAAATGCGTTGATACATTTCAAACCCTATTTCACTGATAAAGCCACTTTGTTCAGCACCCAGTATATTGCCTGCTCCCCGAATGTCGAGGTCGCGCATGGCGATGTTAAAGCCACTGCCCAGTTCCGAAAACTCTTCAATGGCTTTCAGTCGCTTGCGGGCTTCATCTGTAAGTACCGAAAGTGGAGGAGTCAACAGGTAACAAAATGCCTTCTTGTTGGTACGCCCCACGCGCCCGCGCAACTGATGCAAATCACTCAAACCATAGTTTTGAGCCTCGTTAATCAGAATGGTATTCACGTTCGGTATATCCAGCCCCGATTCAATGATGGTAGTGGCTACCAATACATCCGAATGTCCTTCTACAAAGTCGAGCATCACTTTTTCGAGCTTTTGGCCATCCATTTGTCCATGTCCGATGGCAACCCTGGCATCCGGCACCAGCCGCTGAATCATGCCGGCAACTTCCAGTATGTTATTCACCCTGTTGTGAACGAAGAAAACCTGCCCACCACGCGAAAGTTCGAAGTTTATCGCATCCCGGATGGTCTCCTCATCAAAGGTATGAAGCTCTGTTTGAACCGGATAGCGGTTGGGCGGTGGAGTATTGATTACACTGAGATCCCGGGCACCCATCAATGAAAACTGAAGGGTGCGCGGTATGGGAGTGGCCGTTAGAGTTAGCGTATCCACATTAACCTTCATCTTTTTCAGTTTCTCCTTGGTCGCCACTCCAAATTTCTGCTCCTCATCTATAATCATTAATCCCAGATCCTTAAACTTAATGTCTTTACTAACCAGGCGGTGGGTTCCGATGAGGATATCAATATCTCCTTTCTCCAGTTTTTTCAGAATTTCCGATTGTTGTTTGCTGCTTCTGAAGCGGTTAATGTAATCCACTTTACAGGGAAAATCGGCCAGCCGGTCGCTGAAGGTTTTATAATGCTGAAGGGCAAGTATGGTGGTTGGCACCAAAACTGCTACCTGTTTACTGTCAGCTACTGCCTTGAAGGCTGCTCGTATGGCAATTTCCGTTTTACCAAAGCCTACATCGCCACATACCAGGCGATCCATGGGGTAAGATTTCTCCAGATCGCGCTTAATGTCAGCCGTTGATTTTACCTGATCAGGGGTGTCTTCATAAATAAATGAGGCCTCCAGTTCATGCTGCATATAAGTATCTGGTGTAAAGGCAAATCCCTCAGCCGCTTTGCGCTCAGCATACAGCTTTATCAGGTCTCTGGCAATATCCTTAACCCGTTGTTTGGTTTTAGACTTTAGCTTATTCCAGGCCTGACTTCCCAACTTATTAAGCGAAGGAACAGTTCCCTCTTTACCTACATATTTTGATATGCGGTGCAACGAATGAATACTAACGTATAAAATATCATTATTTTGATATATAAGCCGCATGGCTTCCTGTTGCCTGCCATTGTTTTCAATTTTCTCCAGCCCATCGAAACGTCCTACACCATGGTCGATATGTGTCACATAATCGCCAGGTTGCAGATCATAAATCTCTTTCATTGTGATGGCTTGCTTGCCGGCAAAACCATCGCGGATGCGGTATTTGTGATAGCGTTCAAATATCTGATGATCCGTATAGCAGGCCAGCTTATGTTCGCGGTCAATAAAACCTTCGCTTAAAGCGAGATGCACGATATCATAATTCAGGTCGGAATCCTTTAAGCCCCGGTTGGCTATCAGGTCGCTGAAAATGGTTTGTATCCGCTCGGTCTGTTTGGCGCTGTCCGATAGAATAAGATTATGAATACCTGATCTGGTATTCGCATCAAGGTTTTGCAGAAGCAGATCGAAGTTCTTATTAAAAGAAGGTTGAGGAGCCATATTGAAATCAAAACCGGTACCTTCTTTCTTCAGAAAATGACTGCCAAACTCGATAAGATGGTGACTAAGCACTTCCAGCCTGAATTCTTCAGCGGTTGAAAAGAGTTCATCGGGATGCAGATGTTTGATGTCCTGATTGAGTTCAACAAAAGCTTTTTCAGCTTTTTCGAATTCTTTGGCAATAATATCAATAGCCATAGTGAAATCCCTGATCCAAACTACCGACGTTTTGGGAATATAGCTGAGAAAAGATTGCCGTTTTTCCTGTAAGGTTCGGTCCTGTATGTTTGGAGTAATAGTAATGTGGTCCAGACGGTCAATAGAAAGCTGGTTAGCGGGATCAAAAGTGCGGATAGATTCTATATCATCCCCAAAAAACTCAATGCGGTAGGGGCGGTCGTTGGTGAAGGAAAACACATCAATAATGCCTCCCCGGAGTGAATACTGGCCGGGTTCCACTACAAAGTCAACCCGTTCAAAGTTATATTCGGCCAGCAAATCTATAACAAAGTCAACCGAGAGGTTCTCGCCCTGACTCATACGAAGGGTATTTTTCTTCAGATATGCCTTACTCACCACTTTTTCAGCCAAAGCTTCCGGATAAGTAACCACCAGCGTACCACCTTCACGGGTACCGATCCGTTTCATTACTTCGGTCCGCGACAGTATGTTGGTATTGTCCGTTTTTTCAATCTCGTAAGGCCGGCGATAAGTGGTGGGGAAAAAAAGTACCCTCTTTTTGTGAAAGGGTGTCGACTGTTCTCCCAATAAATTTTCCAGGTCATTGAAAAAATAGGCCGCCTGTACCTTTTCGGGAAGTACCAGGAGGTGAAGCGGTCCAGAAGGTGTAAAAGCAGCCGCGGCAATTACCGGTAAGGCGGAGCCGGTCAGGCCTCTTAATTGCAGCCTGAAGCGTTCTTGTTGCCCGTATAAATGCAAAATGGCCGCAACAGCTTTGCTTTTGCGGTAAATATCTATAAGTTCAGAAGGTATCAATTAAGCATTATTTTATTTCAATATGCAAAGGTAAGGGAAATGTAAAAAATAATTCAGATTAAACTGAAGTCTGTGCCCGGAAATTGTACAAAGCTTTGATTTTTCCTGTTCAAACAGATGCCCGGCCATTATTTTGCTATTTCAGGATTGGCGCTCATGTGAAACACCATTTCACCGCCAGCCATGATGGTTTCATGCCTGATATAAAATGCTTTGTGAGGTTTTCCATTCAGGGATATACTGTCTACAAATATATTTTTCGCATTTGCATTTGATGCGATAATGGTAAAGGTGCGGCCATTTTCAAGATGCAGCACTGCCTGTTCAACCGCCGGGCTGCCCAAAATATATTCATTGCTTCCGGGGCAAACAGGGTAAAATCCCAGTGCGCTGAAAATATACCATGCCGACATTTGTCCGCAATCGTCATTGCCCGGTAGACCTCCCGGGGTTGTATCATATAAACCATCCATAATCTGATGCACCCGCTGCTGGGTCTTCCAGTGTGCGCCGGCAAAGCTGTATAGGTAGGGCACATGATGGCTGGGTTCGTTGCCATGAACATAATTGCCGATAATACCGCGTTTGTCAATATCCTCAGATTCCTTAATGTGCTTTTCGTCCAGCTTCATGGTAAAAAGTGTATCGAGATGAGCAGTGAATTTTTCGTTCCCACCTGCCCATTCAATCAGCCGGGCTGGATCGTGGGGTACATACAGCGAGTAATTCCAGGCATTGCCTTCTATAAAACCCTGGCCTTCGGTTTTTAGCGGATCAAAATCCTGCTGCCAGCTTCCATCCGACAGTTTAGGCCGCATAAATCCGGTTGAGGAGTCATAAATCTGTTCAAATGAACGGGCACGGCGGTTGTAAATCCCCGCAAGGCCCCTATGCCCCGTTTTTTCTGCCGCACGTGCAATGCACCAATCGTCAAAGGCATATTCCAGGGTTTTAGATGCTGAATTGGAGGTGAGATCGGCGGGTGCGTAACCATATTTCATATAATCGCCAATGCCATCGTAAGGCGCGTAGGTGGCGCTGGCGTCCATGGCCTGGAGTGCTTTATCCACATCAAAACCACCAATATCCTTCATCATTGCATCGGCAATCACCGGCACGGCATGATAACCAATCATACACCAGTTTTCATTGGCATGATGCGACCATACCGGTAAAATACCATGCACACTTTGCCGCCGGTGCGCCAGCATGGAATTAATCATATCTGAGGTGCGCTTTTGCTGAACTATGGTCAACAGGGGGTGCAGTGCCCGATAGGTATCCCACAAAGAGAAAGTAGAGTAATTGATAAAGCCTTCTGCCCGATGAATATTCTGATCCAATCCCCGGTATTTGCCGTCTGCATCCATGTAAATGGTGGGAGAGAGAAATGCATGGTAAAGGCTTGTATAAAAATTTTGTTTCACCTTAGTGGAACCGGAAACTTCAATCCGACCCAATTCGCGATTCCATTTGGCCCTGGCCTCATTTCGTGTTTGCTCAAAATCGAAATGCGGGATTTCTGTGGCCAGATTTTTGATTGCACCTTCGGTACTCACCGCTGACAAGGCCATTTTTACCTGTAATTGTTCACCGGCCCGCATATTGAAGCGGAACCAGGCTTTTACATTTGCCCCCACCATTTCAGGGAAGTTCTCTTTTTCGTTGAACTTTCGGTAAAAACCGTTGTAAATAACCGATTCTTTATTCTCATAACCATAGCTGCTGATGGGTTTAGACACAACCATTGCAAAGTAAATATAGCGTGTTCTGGCCCAACCGCGGGTCTGGCGGTAACCGGTAATCAGGGTATCGTTTTCTACGCGGATAAACTGCCAGATGTTCTTACCCGGATAATTGTAAATGCCGGCAGCCATATCAAGCACCAGGTTGGTTTCGCCTTCATTGTGATATGTATAACGATGGAAACCCACCCTTTCGGTGGCAGTAAGTTCAGCCAGAATGTCATAATCATCCAGCATTACCGAATAATAGCCCGGTGAAGCTATTTCCTTTTCATGCGAGAACCGGCTACGATAACCAGTTTCAGGATGCACCCTGGTGCCTGGATTAAGTTTTAACGGCCCGGTGGTGGGCATCAGCAAGAAATCGCCCAGATCACTATGACCCGTCCCCGAAAAATGGGTATGACTAAATCCGCAAATGGTTTGGTCAGAATATTGATATCCTGCACAATAAGCGTAAACATCCCGATTGTAGCCTTCCCCGCCGGAATAAGGAATGGTATCCGTGTCGGGGCTAAGCTGCACCATTCCGAAAGGCACTGTGGCTCCCGGATAGGTATGACCCATATGATGGGTGCCGGTAAAAGGGTTCACAAAATCAATGGCTTGCTGGGCAACAGCAATATGAGCAATAAACAGGATGATGAGGATGAGGAAATGCTTCATGGGAGAATGGTTTATGGAAACAAACTTACAGAAAAACAAGCGGGGCTGGAAAAGTAAAGATTTGTTTATTTTTTCTTTTTCTTCTTCCTGTATTTTTCCTCGTCTTTTTCGGCTTGTTTTATCAGCGATTTCCAGTCGGCAGGACTTTCTGTAGCATAATCTACTATGTCTTTATATTCATTTTTTGAAATATGAATCACATCCACCGGCTTATCCATAAGAAGTTCAATTTCTTCGAGCATGTGTTTTTCTCCGGGGCTGCAAAATGAGATGGCGGTGCCGCGTCTGGTGGCCCTACCGGTGCGACCAACACGGTGAACATAGTTTTCTGCTTTTTCGGGGAGATCATAATTCACCACGTATTCCACATCCGGTATGTCGATGCCCCGCGCACTTACATCGGTGGCAACCAGTACTTTAAAATCCCCGCTACGGAACCGGCTGAGCGTGCGTGCACGTTCTTTTTGCTCTACATCACCATGCATGACCATACTGTGGATGCCCACCCTTTCAAGGGCTGCCTGTACACGCCCGGCACGCACTTTGGTACGGACAAAAATAAGAATCTTACTTTCGGGATGATCTCTGATGATGCGTTCCAGGAAAAATCGCTTGTCGTCCATCTCAACATAAGCCACACTGTGATCTACATTTTTCGATACCGGATCTTTAGGTGATACTTGTATACGGATGGCATTTTTTACCAGCGAATAGGCCAATTTCTTGATTTCGGGGTTGATAGTAGCCGAAAAAAAGAGTGTTTGACGCTTGTCAGGCAGTTTTGTAATCAGTTGGCGGATGTCGTGGATAAAGCCCAGATCAAGCATATGGTCGGCTTCATCCAAAACCAAAATCTGTAACTCGCTGATATTTATAAATCCCTGACTAATCAGGTCGAACAATCTGCCGGGAGTAGCCACCAGTACATCCACCCCTTTACTTAGGCGGCCAATTTGTGGATCCTGCTCCACTCCGCCGTGAATGCCCAGAGATTTGATGCCGGTTCCCTTACCCAGAGTATTGAAAACCGATGTGATCTGCATGGCCAGCTCCCGTGTGGGAACCATTACCATACAACGGATGCCTTCGGTATGACGTTGATGCTTCATCAGTAAGTTCAGAATGGGTATTACAAAAGCAGCAGTTTTGCCGGTCCCGGTCTGGGCTATGGCAAGCACATCTTCACGACGCAAAATGGGCGGTATGGCTTTAAATTGTATATCGGTGGGACGTCTGAATCCAGCAGCGGCAAGATTGTTTTTTATAACCGGTTCAAAGGCGGAGTCTTCAAATTTCATGCAGCAGGGGTTGAGGATTCATTGCGTTGCAAAGTTAGTAAAATTCGGGAAGTCAGATCATGTAAGCATCATGGAACATCCGCCAAATGAAAGATGAATTATTTTGCGGATTTTGGGTATTTTTTACGAATTGGTTGTTTAATATGGCAACATCTGTATTCAGATCAATCTATATCACATGACAAAACGCTTGTTTCTTAAAATAATGTTGCTTTCAATCATACTTGCCTGTTCAAAGGGCAATGAAAAGCCTGATGAGAGCAATACTCCCGATAGATTGTATTTTCCACCACCGAATTCAGCGGAATGGGCTGAAGTTACTCCTGAATCATTGAACTGGGAGGTTCAACAACTCGATGCGCTGTACGCCTTCCTGTCAGAGAACGGCACCCGGGCATTTATTGTATTAAAAAACGGAAAAATCGTCATTGAACAATATTGGGGCAACAACATCGCCAATACCGCTCCGTTTAATCGTGAATCTTTTTGGTACTGGGCTTCTGCGGGCAAAACCATCACTGCTTTCCTTACAGGCGTAGCGCAACAGGAAAAATTACTCAGTATTAACGACCCTACCAATATATATCTGGACAAATGGACTTCAATGCCTGAGGAGAAAGAAAATCGCATCACCATCAGGCATCAGCTTACCATGACCACAGGTTTGGATTATACGGTTTCTGACCTCTATTGCACCCAACCTGCTTGTCTTAAATATAAGGTTGATGCCGGTACTCAATGGTATTATCATAATGCACCTTATACCCTGCTCGATGCAGTAATTACAAAGGGGAGCGGCCTGAATTTCAATGATTTTACGGATCAAAAACTGGAGTTGAAAACCGGTATGCACGGGCAATGGATCAACGATGGCTACAATAACATATACTGGAGTATACCCCGGGATATGGCACGCTTTGGATTGCTTATCCTTGCAAAAGGAAAATGGAATGAAACTGCTGTAATGACCGACACGGCTTACTTCAATGAGATGACCACCTCATCCCAGCTTTTAAATCCATCCTATGGTTATCTATGGTGGCTAAACGGGAAAAGTTCCATTGTTTTGCCTGGTTTGCCTTATTCCTTCCATAGCAATTTTTCGCCCAATGCACCTGATGATTTGATTTCCGGGGCAGGTAAGAATGGGCAGTTTGTGGATGTTATATCCAGTTTAAATATGGTGGTAGTTAGGATGGGCGAAGCTCCCGATGGTTCCCCGGTTTCTGTACCATTTCACGATGAGATGTGGGAGAAAATTATGGCTGTAATCAAGCCTGAATGATGAAGTTCTTTGTCTTTCATACAACTGAAGTGTAATTTTAAATAACAAATCATCAAAGTATGCGCACCGAAATACGCGCGATGAAATTGGAAATCACCACGATGATCATTCATGAAAGCCGGGGTAAAAATGGGTCAGGGAAAACCTGTACCTTTGTCGGGTAATTATAAGTTTTAATCACAGCTCATGTATAAATATCTCTTTGGCCCGGTACCTTCAAGGCGTCTGGGTATGTCGCTGGGTGTTGATCTGGCTCCCAAAAAAGTGTGTTCGCTCAATTGTGTATATTGCGAAGTAGGCAAAACCACCAAACTTACCCTCGACAGAAAGGAATACATCAGGGCAGATAAGGTTAAAGCAGAGTTAGAGTCCTATTTTGCCACCAATCCTGATCCTGATTTTATCACTTTCTCAGGATATGGAGAACCGACGTTAAACAGTGCCATTGGTGAAATACTGACTTTTATTAAGCAACTCAGACCAAACATTCCCGTTGCAGTACTTACCAATGGTACCCTGTTTTCTGATAAAGCCGTGCGTTCCTCTCTTCTAAGAGCGGATGTTGTTTTGCCTTCTCTGGATGCGGTGAGCGAAGAGGTGTTTAGAAAAATTAACTGCCCGGCCGACAATCTTAAAGCAGCCGATTATATTCAGGGGTTGATTGATTTCCGGACGGAATATAATGGGAAGATATGGCTGGAAGTATTTATTTTACCGGGATACAACGATTCACCCGGGGAACTTGCCCGACTGAAAGAGGTGATCATAAAAATTGCGCCTGATTCTGTGCAACTCAATACTTTGGACAGGCCCGGTACGGTAATGAATCTGCAACCAGCCAGCCATCAGGAACTTCAACGTATTGTTGATGACTGGAATCTGCCCAATGTTCAGATTATTGCTTCCTCCAAAGAGCGAAAAAAAAACCAATCCTACCGTACCGATGTGGAAGCTGCCATCATGGAAACCATCTCACGCCGGCCTTGTACCCTCGATGATTTGGCAAACATAACGGGTTTGCATGTGAATGAAATAAATAAATACCTTGATGTACTGAGTGCTGCCCATAAAATTGAAGCGGTGGAGCAAGAACGCGGCGTATTTTATCAGGTGCCGGGTGGTAGAGCATAGACGGCATGTAATAATATTTAAAAACAGAATAGCCCGGCAGGTCTGTTGTTGCTTTTTCTGAAATCATTTCGGGTTTTAAATTGTTATTTATATTAGAAGGTGTTGAAGGGAGTGATTTACAAATCAGGCAAGATACTGATTTAGCATTGACTCCTGCGGTATGGGTTGAAATCAGATAATACTTAAAATATAAAGCCATGAAAAAAGTAATGATCGCTTTGGATTACGATCCGATAGCTCAAAAAGTTGCTGAAAGTGGTTTCAAACTGGCTCAGACGATGGGAGCTGAAGTAACCCTTTTGCATGTGGTAACCAATGTCAAATATTATTCAACCACCGGCGTAACCCCAATCATTGGATTTACTGATCATATCAATGCGGTGCCTTTATTTGTGGAAAAGCACGATGATCTGAAGGACAGAACTTCTGAATTTCTTACCCGTACAAAGAATTATCTGGGAGATGAATCTATTAATATATTAATTAAAGAAGGAGACCTTGCCGACACCATTTTAGACACCGCAAAAGAGCTAAATGCCGATTTAATTGTAATGGGCTCGCATAGCCGCAGGTGGCTGGATAATATTCTGATGGGGAGCGTAACTGAAAAGGTGTTAAAAAAAACCGAAATTCCTTTATTTATTGTTCCCCTTAGGCAATCACAGGAATCCTGAGAAATAGTTTTATTACAACTACGGCTAATGATGCAAAAGCTGCTGAGGAAAAGACTTCTGAGGCAGGCAAAAATACATCATAAAGTGTCAGTTTGGCATATAGATATTAGTCTTTTTGGTTTCGTTCCTGAACCAGGGCTTGCTGAAAAACTCCCAATCGGCTAATATCGCTCAGAATATAAATTTATTTTTTCTGGAATAATTTCCAGTATTGTTTTATGACAGGCCTGCCCGTGTGTTCTTATTAGGAGGGTGGATGGGATTGACCGGATTAACATCATTTAAAGCTATTTTATCTGCAAAATTATGACTTCAGCCTGTTTTATAATCTACTCCTCAGGGTTATATTTTATTTGTGATACACCGGGTTATTATCTGTTTATGATTGTTTTTTTATTGAGTTTCACTAACTTTTAGTATATTTATATTCTATTGTTGTATTTTGTATTTGAATGATGCGGAACCATCAAACATCGGGTACATATTGTAATTGTGTTCATTAACAAAAGAAAGAAACTCATTATTATGAAAAAAATAAAACTTCGCGGAAGTGAACTAAAGCGTTTGGGATATACCGACAGCAGGGCCATTAGCCTGGCCAATCAATTGGTGTCAAAACATTTTGACCGGGAAAGTAAAATGGAGGCATTAGAGAAGTTAGAAAAAATAGCATTGAATCCTGCGGGATTCCTGAAGGATGCTATCTGGGGTGATCTGGCTCAGTTGCTTGTTGAAAAGCCGGTTAAAGCCAGGAAGAAAAACATTATAAATCCCACAAAACTGGAATTTGAAATCTTTGGTGCGGAAAATATTGATCCGGAAGCGATTGCTCAGATGGAAATGGCCATGAAGTTACCCATTTCGGTAAAAGGTGCGCTGATGCCTGATGCTCACGTTGGCTATGGGTTGCCAATAGGCGGGGTATTGGCCACATATAATGCAGTAATACCTTATGGTGTGGGAATGGACATTGGATGCCGCATGTGTTTATCCGTGTTTCCGGCATCTCCTGAAAAAATTGACACGGACCGGGAGTATATTAAAGAGGTTTTGTTAAGTGAAACCAGGTTTGGTTTGCAGGAATTTACTGATGAGAATGATCATGAAATACTGGAAAGGCAGGAGTTCCGCGAAATAAAATTTCTTAAATCCCTGCATAACTCCTTTGCTGCTCAGTTGGGTACTTCCGGCCATGGAAATCATTTTGTGGACGTTGGTTATGTCACCATTCCTGTTTTCTCCGAACTTATTGGTCTGCAACCGGGAGCTTACTTTGCCATTTTGAGCCACTCCGGCTCACGCAATTTTGGAGCTCAGGTATGTCAACATTATACTGCGATAGCGAAAGATAAACTTCAACTTACAGGTGAGGCTGCCAAATTGGCCTGGCTGGAAATGGATTCGCAAGAAGGGCAGGAGTATTGGGCGGCAATGCAACTGGCAGGCGACTATTCCCATGCCAATCATCGGATTATCCATCGCAGGCTGGCAAAAGCTTTGGGTGAAACCCCACTAACTATTATTGAAAACCATCATAATTTTGCCTGGAAAGAGACCCTTGACACCGGAGAGGAACTGATCATCCACAGGAAAGGAGCTACTCCGGCCAGAATTGGGGATGTGGGCATTATTCCCGGAACCATGGCTTCACCTGCATTTATTGTGGCCGGAAAAGGAAATGATGCAGCCCTGCAAAGTGCAGCCCATGGCGCCGGTAGATTGATGTCACGTAACCAGGCCAGAAAATCACTCTCAGATAAGAAGATGAAAGAATATCTTCATAAAAAAGGGGTAGAGCTTATTGGTGGAGACCTCGACGAAGCACCGGCTGCCTATAAAGATATCCATGAGGTAATGGAAAGTCAGAAGGATCTGGTAGATGTTCTGGGTAAATTCCATCCAAAAATTGTGCGGATGAAATAAGAAGGCCAAAAAAATATATGATTGTTTGCTCTCATTCATAACCCTTTTTTTTATTGAGACTCATTCTGAATTTGCAGATCCAGTTAATGTGTGTTTTTTGAAAATAATATATGTATATGGCAGTAAATCAGTTGTATAAGCCAGCTTTAATGGTGGCGGTATCTCTTGTTTTATTTCAATCTGATGAGATACTTAAAAATAATTTAAAAAATATTTGTCCATTTGAATTTCATTTCGTTATTTTGCGAAATAAAGAATTGAAAGCAAATTCAGATGGTACAAAAGGTTAAATTATTACCGGAAATTGAAGAAATGGCGGCCCTTACCAAAGCAATGGGGCATCCGGTACGCTTATATATCCTTCAAAAGCTGGCACATATGAACACCTGTTGTTATAGTGGTGACCTGGTGGATGAATTACCAGTTGGCCGTTCCACACTTTCACAACACCTCAAGGAACTCAAATATGCCGGTCTCATTCAGGGTGAAACCGATCCCCCATACATCAAATATTGTCTCAATCGCGACAACTGGGCACGGGCCAAAAGTTTATTCGAAGGTTTGTTTGCAGAAGCAACCGATTTAAAGCAAGAAGAGGTAACCAATTCCGGCAGATGAAAATATTGATTTTATGCACCGGAAACAGTTGCCGCAGCCAGATGGCCGAAGGTTTCCTTCAATCCCTGGATGCCCGGATGGAGGTGTCTTCTGCCGGTACTTCTCCTGCCGGGGCAGTACATCCGCTTGTAGTTCAGGTGATGCAGGAATCAGGGATCGACATTGCGGGACATCAGCCCAAAGCAGTTGATCAGTTTTTGGATAAGACATTCGATTACGTGATTACCGTTTGCGATGATGCCCGGGAAAATTGTCCTGTTTTTACAGGAAAAGTAAATCATCAACTTCACATCGGTTTCGAAGATCCGTCCAAAGTGCCGGGAAATGATACATTCATACGGTCAGAGTTCAGGCGGGTACGTGAAGAAATTAAATCTGAATTCAACAATCTTTATAACCAAATACTAAAAAAAGAACTTTAAAAAAATGTGCTTTTAAGCACATGAAATCATGCCGCCTGAGGCGAACAGGTACCAATCAACAACTAAAATTATGGAAATTAAAATTTTGGGCCCCGGGTGCCCCAATTGTAAAACCCTCGAAAAAATGACCCGTGAAGCTGTAAGCCTTTCGGGTGTAGATGCCAACATCACCAAAGAGGAAGACATCATGAAAATAGTAGGTTATGGGGTGATGAAAACCCCCGGCCTGGTTATTAATGGTAAAGTGGTGCTGTCGGGCCGGTTGCCGTCCTCCAAAGAAATCATTGAATTGATCAATAACAACAAATAAACACCATGAAAGCAATTAAATTTTTAGGAATACTGGTAGTTCTTATGGGCACAATCCTCGCCTGTTCAGAACAGAAAGTTAAAAATACCGAAGTAGCAAGCGTTGAAAATAACGGTGGGGTTGAAGTGTATTACTTCCATAACGCGCGCCGTTGTGCCACCTGTGAAGCCGTTGAGGAACAATCAAAAACTGCACTGCAGGAAATGTACGGTAACGATATTAAACTGCTCGTATACAATCTTGAAGACAAGGAAGGTGCCGGCAAAGCTGAGGCGCTGGATGTTTCGGGGCAAACCTTGCTGGTAGTTTCGGGTTCCACCAAAATAGACCTGACCAACGAAGCATTTTTATATGCACGAACCAATCCTGAAAAGCTAAAGCAAACATTGAAAGAAAATATTGATCCGCTGCTTTAAGCGAAAATGCAACTGTCTTAAGTACATTCCTGATTTTAACTGCTTCAATTGCTTTATGGAGACTTTTCTGCAAAACCTGTTCAGCAACAGTTCAATGCCTGTTGTTTCAGCCTTCCTGCTGGGCATGATGATGGCCATAAGCCCTTGTCCGATGGCTACCAATATTACCGCTATTGGCTTTATTGGTAAAGATGTTGACGACCGTAAGCGCGTTTTCATCAATGGGCTTATTTACACACTTGGCAGGGCTTTGGCCTATACGCTGCTGGCTGTAATCATATTTATCGGTGCCGATCAATTTAAAATTTCCGGCTGGTTTCAGCAGTATGGCGAAAAAATCATCGGGCCGCTAATGCTGGTTATCGGTGTGCTGATGCTGGATGTAATCCGGCTTAATTTTCCAGGATTTAATAACCTTACCCAAAGGTTCCAACGCAAAAGCAAACACAGTTATTGGGATGTACTGCTTATCGGTGTAGTATTTGCCCTTGCGTTTTGTCCGTACAGCGGAGTTTTGTATTTCGGTATGCTTATTCCCATGACCGTGAGCAGTGCCTCTGGATTGTATTTGCCCGTTGTCTTTGCATTTGCTACCGGCCTGCCGGTAATTCTTTTTGCCTGGCTGATTGCCTATACGGTTTCAGGGGTAGGTAAGGTCTATAACAGCCTTAAATCCTTTGAAGTCTGGTTCCGCAGGATAGTTTCGGTGATTTTCATTATCGTGGGAATATACTACATTGTAGTTATTTACTTTTAAAATTTTACCATCCGTCAGGGAAAGGGAAGAGAGACAATCAAATGGAAGTAAAAAAAGAATTTAAAATACTAGGCTGGATCATCGCTGTTTTTGTATTTGCCTATTACATGCCCATTGAAAGCCTGCGCTATAGGGAGGCTGTTATTGCCATGTTCGATCTTGCAAAATGGTATGCGCGCGAGCATGTAATCCTTTGCTTACTGCCCGCCTTTTTTATTGCAGGTGTGATTGCCGTTTTTGTCAGCCAGGGAGCCGTTATGAAATATTTTGGGGCAAAGGCAAAAAAATGGGTGGCTTATACCGTAGCTTCTGTATCCGGTACCATCCTGGCTGTATGCAGTTGTACCATCCTGCCATTGTTTTCAAGTATACATAAGCGGGGTGCAGGTTTGGGTCCGGCCATAGCATTTTTATATTCCGGTCCGGCCATAAACATTTTGGCGATTATTCTCACAGCCCGTATTTTAGGTTTTGAAATGGGTGTTGCCCGAGTTGTTGGAGCCGTCATTTTTGCCATAGTCATCGGCTCATTGATGTCTCTTATCTATCGTAAGGAAGAAAAAGCACGCCAGGAAGAACAGCTTAATTTCCCTGATATACCTGATAAGCGGCCCATGTGGAAAACAGCCTTTCATTTTTTTATCCTGGTGGCCATACTCATATTTGCCAATTGGGGCAGGCCCGGTGATGAAACCACCTCTGGCATATGGTATTGGATCTGGTCCAATAAATGGATCATTACCTCCTTTTTTTCTGTTTTCCTGGTGATTTCACTTATTTATATTCTTAAGCTGAAGTGGCAATATGTGCTACTGGCTGTACTGGCAACGGCGGT
This sequence comes from Bacteroidales bacterium UBA5281, assembly GCA_002410555.1. Lineage (GTDB taxonomy): Bacteria > Bacteroidota > Bacteroidia > Bacteroidales > Lentimicrobiaceae > Lentimicrobium. Next base: position 44,259 of record DHSR01000057.1, read on the forward strand.
TTCTGCCTGGCTCTCTGCTTCACCACTCATACCAATGGTGGCAGGTATGGCAGGCTTGAGCATCATAACTCTGACTGATAAACGTGATCCCGACAACCGTGAATGGACGCTTTCATCCTGGGACTTTGCCAAACAGATTATGCCCCTGCTTGCTCTGGGTGTGCTCATTGCCGGATTTTTGCTTGGTTCCACGCATGATGATACCGCTCTGGCCGGAATAATTCCCAGTGCATGGATTGCCGGACTGGTAGGCGGGAATTCGGTCTTTTCCAACTTCTTTGCTTCAGTAGTAGGCGCCTTTATGTATTTTGCCACCCTCACAGAAGTGCCCATTTTGCAAGGACTTTTGGCTGCGGGTATGGGCAAGGGACCGGCTTTGGCGTTATTGTTGGCAGGGCCATCGCTCTCATTGCCCAATATGCTCGTTATCCGGGGCATTCTGGGTACGCAAAAAACCGTGGTATATGTTACCCTTGTAGTGATTATGGCTACAATTAGCGGATTGATTTACGGTTCGCTTTTTTAGTACCCCTGGCACCTGTTCCTATCCGGGACTTAAATACCTTTTATATGAAACTCATCCCAGTCAAGTCCTACGGCAAATGATTTCCGGTAAGCGGCCAGTTGATCATAATCAAGAACTTTAGTGCCTACAAACTCCTTATCCTCGGGAGCCGATAATATTATACGGCCTTTTGGATCAATCACCCTGGAATGTCCGTTGTGTGGAATGCCATTTCCGTCGGCACCAATCCGGTTTACACCGATGCAATAGGCCTGATTTTCAATGGCGCGGGCCTGAAGCAGCGTATCCCACATATGAATGCGACTGGCAGGCCAGTTGGCAACATAATAAACCAGGTCATATTCATGAACGCCATTGGTCAGACGGTTTTTGCTCCAAACCGGAAAACGCAGGTCATAGCATACCAGTGGCCTGACTTTCCATCCTTTTAATTCAACAATCAACGGGTTATTACCGGCGGTATAATGGTGGTGTTCATTGGCCATCCTGAAAAGGTGGCGTTTATCGGTAACCTCATAACTTCCATCGGGCCGCATCCAGACCAGGCGGTTGAAGATTTTATTTTTTTCAATGATGGCTATACTTCCTGTAACCACACATGATAGCTTACCCGCCTGAGTTGCCATCCATTGCATCACCCGGCCATTCATCGGATCGGCAATTTGCTGCGAATCGGTAACAAATCCCGTAGCAAACATCTCTGGCAGCACAATCAGATCGGTCTGTCCGGCCAATGGTTCCAGCTTGCGATTAAAAATATCGAGATTATTTTCTTTTTCCGCCCATTCCAGCGGAGTTTGAACAATAGATATACTTAGTGGTTCCGGAGATTTCATGATTTTATGATTGGCTCAAAATAAGCTGTCAATAATTTTAGATCCTGCAAAGGATTTCGGCTGCTTTTTCAAGGGTTTCATCTGTCTTGGCAAAACAGAAACGCAGCATTTTATTGTCCTCTTGCTTTTGGTAAAACGAAGAAACTGGTATGGAAGCGATTTTATTTTCTTTAACCAGCCTTTCGGCGAAGGCCATTTCCCTTTCTTTACTGATGTTCCCGTAGTTCAACAATTGGAAATAGGTACCTGAGGCAGGGATGGCTTTAAAGCGGGAACCTTTGATAAGCTTCAGAAACTTGTCGCGTTTTTCCTGGTAAAAGCTATGCAGGTGAAGATAGTTATCGGGGTTTTTCAGGTAATCCGAAATGGCGAGCTGCACGGGAGTATTCACTGCAAAAACAACAAATTGATGAACTTTCCGCAATTCAGCGGTGAGTTGGGCAGGTGCCAGTACAAACCCGCATTTCCAGCCGGTAGCATGAAAAGTTTTACCAAACGAACCCACAATGAGTGAACGAGATGCAAGGGCCGGATACTTGCAAATGCTCTCATGGATGAGGTCATCGAAGATCAGGTGTTCGTATACTTCGTCACTAAGAATAAGAATATCCCGGTTGCGGAGCAGCAACTCTAATTTCTTCAGGTCCTCAGCTTTAATCACAGTTCCGGTGGGATTATGCGGAGAGTTTAAGATAATCATCCGGGTGCTTCCGGTAATCAGTCCGGGAAAGGTTTCCCAGTTGATAGAATAATCCGGGGCCTGAAGTTTGGCGTGTTTTACCATACCACCCTGCAAAGTAACGGCCGGGCCATAACTGTCGTATGCCGGTTCCATTACAATTACTTCATCACCCGGTCGTATAAAAGCTGCTATGGTACTAAACAAACCTTGAGTAGCGCCGGCAGTAATGGTGATATCGGTTTCAGGATGATAATTTACCTTGTATTTTTTCTCAAACATTTCAGAAATTCCTTCACGAAGAGACAAAACTCCGGGCATCGGAGCATACTGATTGTGTCCCTTTCTCATATAGCTGTGTACCAGCTTAATCAGCTCTTCCGAAATGGGAAAATCGGGAAAACCCTGTGACAGGTTCAACGCATTGTGTTCTTTTGCAAGTGCAGACATAACCGCAAAAATGCTGGTGCCGGTGAAGGGTAATTTTGAAACGGTATTGCCGGTGTATTTATCCATCGGGATGTTGGTTTGATGTTGGGCAAATATAGTGAAATGAAGAATGAGCTTAGTATAAAAACTCCTTTTTTGCCACTAAGACACAAAGATACAAAGCCTCACCAAGATTTAATCACTGATATACAGCTCTTTGTGCAACCTTGTAAATTGGTATTTTAATGACATTTTTTTATTTATACCTTTATAGCCTGGACTCAAGAATAGAATAACCCAATTCATAGGAATGAGTATAGGACTTTTTATTTAATGAGGTTCATGCAGGAACTTCAAAACCCGCTTCACCTCACCCTGCCCTCTCCTCAAGGAGAGGGTGAAGCATGGGTAAGGGGAGATGTTTTGAGCCATAAGTATTCTTAATGCAAAGTACAAATCTGTGAATAGTAGTATTTAGCTCCCTGGTATCACCTCACCCTGCCC
>DHSR01000057.1:47491-117238 GCA_002410555.1 Bacteroidales bacterium UBA5281
GGGTGAAGCAGGAGCAAGAGGAGATGTTTTGAGCCATGAAAATTGTTTTCAAAGTACAAATCTGCTAATAGTAGTTTTTAGCTCCCTTGTATCACCTCACCCTGCCCTCTCCTCAAGGAGAGGGTAAAGCAGGAGCAAAAGGAGGTATTTTGAGTCATGAGAATTCTTAGCAAAGTGCAAATCTACGAAAATAGCAGGATTTAGCTCCCTGATTTCACCTCACCCTGCCCTCTCCTCAAGGAGAGGGTGAAGCATGGGTAAGGGGAGATGTTTTGAGCCATGAAAATTGTTTTCAAAGTACAAATCTGCGAATAGTAGTTTTTAGCTCCCTTGTATCACCTCACCCTGCCCTCTCCTCAAGGAGAGGGTGAAGCATGGGTAAGGGGAGATGTTTTGAGCCATAAGTATACTTTAAGCAAAGTACAAATCTACAAAAGCATTAGGATTTAGCTCCCTAATCCTTCAGAAGAAGGGCGGGGGGCGAGGTGTTGAGTAAAATCGGTATGCTATTACAAGATTTTAACTTGTTCTTATTCCATTGAATTGTATTCAGCCAGAGCATGTTTTATATCTTTGTAACCAATCCACGCATCTCCATTGTGTTGCGTTTTAAAGTTTATTCTTGAAATAAATCTGCAAATATATGTCACAACCCAAAAAGAAACTCTTCCTGTTAGATGCTATGGCACTGATTTACAGAGCTTATTATGCATTGAACCGCAATCCGAGAATTACCTCCAAAGGTCTGAATACTTCAGCCATCCTTGGTTTTGCCAATTCGCTGTATGATGTTATAAAAAATGAGCAACCGACACATATTGGGGTGGCTTTTGATACGCATGCGCCTACCGTGAGGCATGATGACTTTGCGGATTACAAGGCCAACCGCGAAAGTATGCCCGAAGATATTGCTTCTGCAATACCTTATATAATGGAATTGCTCAGGGGATTTAATATTCCCATACTTTTTGTGGATGGTTATGAAGCCGACGATGTCATCGGAACCCTGTCGCGAAAGGCAGAAAAAGCAGGCTTCACCGTTTATATGATGACGCCTGATAAAGATTTTGGACAATTGGTAACCGACAATATCCTTCAGTATAAACCCGGAAAACCCAATGAACCGCCGGTGCTTATGGGAGTTAAGGAGGTTTGTGAAAAATTTGGAGTAAGCCGTCCGGAACAAGTCATTGATATGCTGGGCCTCTGGGGGGATATTTCGGATAACATACCGGGTATTCCCGGGGTGGGTGAAGTTACCGCACGAAAACTGATTCAGGAATTTGATTCTGTTGAGAACCTTATCGCCAATGCTGATAAAATTGAAAGGGAATCCCTGCGCCGGAAAGTTGTGGAATATAGCAAACAGGCCTTAACATCTAAGCAATTGGCAACCATTATTTTAGATGTCCCTATCCCGTTTGAGGAGGAAAGTTTAAAAATGGGCGCACCCGATATTGTTGCATTGAAAAACCTATTCGAGGAAATTGAATTCAATGCTTTTGCCAGACGTGTGTTTGCTGATTTTGAAAAAGCCAGCCAGTCTTCACAACCAGATTTATTTGCTGCCGCAGGAGAGCCTATTGATCTTTCCAGCAATCTGCTTACTTTAGGGCAGGTTCCTCACCAATACCATCTGGCGGAAACGTTTGACCAAAGACAAAATTTAATAAAGCTGCTTTCTGACGCACCCATGTTTTGCTTTGACACCGAAACTACGGGCTTAGATGCCAACAATGTAGAACTGGTAGGCATGTCATTTACCACGAAACCGGGCGAAGCCTGGTTTGTGCCCATACCGCCAATATATGCCGATGCTCTGGAAATTGTTACTGAATTTTCAGCGGTTTTTGCAGATGAAAAGATTGAAAAAACCGGGCAGAACCTGAAATATGATATTTCAGTGCTCAAATGGTATGAAATAGAAGTTAACGGGCCGCTTTTCGATACCATGATAGCCCATTATCTGATTGAGCCGGATATGCGTCACAACATGGATTTTCTGGCAAAAACATATCTCGGATATGATCCTATGCCCATTGAACAGCTTATCGGCAAGAAAGGAAAGGATCAATTGACCATGCGCTCAGTGAAGCTGGATAAACTGACGGAGTATGCCTGCGAGGATGCCGATATTACGCTGCAGCTCAGAAATGTGCTGGAACCGCTGCTTATGGAAACAGGCACCCGAAAGCTTTTTGATGAAATTGAAATGCCTCTGGTAAAGGTACTTGCATCCATGGAAGCCGAAGGCGTAAAAATTGACAGCGACAACCTGAATCAATTTTCTTTGCAGTTGCAGCAGGAAATTTCAGCAGTAGAAAAGGAGATTTTTAAAATGTCAGGAGCCGAATTCAATATCGGCTCACCCAAACAACTGGGTGAAATCCTTTTTGATAAAATGGGGCTGTCCGACAATCCAAAACAAACCAAAACCAAACAGCATTCCACCAGTGAGGACGTGTTGCAAAAGCTTATAAACAAACATCCTATTGTTCAGCAGATACTGGATTATCGCTCACTTTCCAAATTGAAGTCCACGTATGTGGATTCGTTGCCATTGTTGGTTAATTCGCGCACCGGACGTATACACACATCATACAATCAGGCCGTGGCTGCTACCGGACGGCTGAGCTCCAACAATCCCAACCTTCAGAATATTCCCATTCGTACTGAGCGTGGACGTGAAATCAGAAAAGCTTTTGTTCCCCGAAATGACAAATACATACTGCTTTCGGCTGATTATTCCCAGATTGAACTGCGCATTATTGCTCATATAAGTGGTGATGATGCCATGCAACAGGCTTTCCGAGATCGCATTGATATTCATACGGCCACTGCTGCCCGCATTTATAATATGGATATTAATGAAGTATCAAAAGAGATGCGGCGGAACGCCAAAACCGTAAACTTTGGAATTATATATGGCATCTCTGCCTTCGGTCTTTCTGAGCGACTGGGTATTCCACGAAGGGAAGCTGCAAGCATTATTGCCCAATATTTTGAACGTTTTCCCGGAATAAAGAAATATATGGATGAAACCATTGTTTTCGCAAGAGAGTTTGGATATGTTGAAACCATCATGAAGCGCCGCCGCTATCTGCGCGACATCAATTCAGCCAATGCCATAGTGCGTGGCTTTGCCGAACGCAATGCCATCAATGCACCCATTCAGGGTTCTTCCGCCGATATGATCAAAATCGCTATGATCAATATTCAGCGTGAATTTGAACGCCTTGGTTTACGTTCCCGTATGATAATGCAGGTGCATGATGAGTTGGTTTTTGACGTGCATTTACAAGAAGTGGATGTAGTTAAATCTCTGGTAGAGAAATATATGAAATCAGCCATACGGCTTGCTATTCCGCTTGAAGTGGAAATGAGTACCGGAAAAAACTGGCTGGAAGCCCATTGATCGCGGATTGCAGGTTGCGGATTGAGTCACTTGCTTCAGATCGACGATCAGATCACATATTGAAAATTCCATGCAAAGACGCAAAGACACACGAAGTTTTTTTGATCGGCTCAACCAATCACCAATCACCAGTCACCAATCACCAATCACCAATCACCAATCACTAATCACTAATTACCAATTTTTCGTATCTTAGCTGCCCTAAAACATCACTACCTCAACTTCTGCCCGATTTTTCCTGTTCCACTTTTTTTTATTTTAAAACCAATCATTTATGGAACCAATAAAAGAATTTCGTAATGTAAGTGATTTTGCCGATGCATTGCGCAGTAACCCTGCACTTCAGCAAGAATTCAGGGAGGATCCTGTGAAAGCAGCGGATCAGATTAAACAAAAAAGTGCCTTAGAGACTGATGTCTGGGTCTACCGGATAGTGGTTATTGCGCTTGGTGCCACCATACTTTCCATCATCATTGGTGTGATTGCACTGATAGGATCGGGGAGGATTGCCGATGATAAGGGGGTACCCACCATACTCACGGCCATTGGTTCGGCTGCCATTGGAGCACTTGCCGGATTGCTGGCTCCTGCACCCAAAAGCTCCTGAAAGCAAATTTGCATTAATAGATTAGAAACAGAATCATACATTTTCTGCTTAAGAGAGATATATGGTTTCTGTCAGGCTTTGTTATTGGTTAATTTTTCAGAACCATATAACGGCTTGAGATATACTGACCTGGAAACCACTGGACAGGAGTTTTGATCCAAAGCAATGCACGCTTTAATTTATCTGAAACCCAAAAACGGGAAAGTAAGGCTGACCATTCTTTCTTTCAGCTGAGTAGCTGAAAAGGCATCCATATTTGCCAGTCTAAAGTTGCGCACATAAGCATAGGCTCTTTTTCTTCTGGCCTGAAATAAGCTGTTTCTGTTCTTTTGTTCATCAAAGTCGGAATATTCCTTGTCAAGTTTCAGGAACAAGTCTTTCACCGAGATAACTTCATCACACCGCCATACGTTACTTCCTGCAAAGGCATAACCCCGGTTAAAGTTGCCGCGCAATGCTGAGGTCAGAGAAGCAATGATGCAATAGGGTGCTGTTTTGATGTCACAGGTGCGTATGCAATTTACCGGACATACTTTAGGATGACGGGTACCAGCTTCCACTGCCAGCAAAAAAGGCGAATTGATGGCCCGGCCAGGCATGCCCACCGGACTTTTAATGATTTTTACGTCTTCGGGCCCTGCATCAATATAGGCTTGTTTGAACTCAGAAGATGCATCACACTCAAGCGTAGTTACAAAACGGGTACCCATCTGAACGCCTGATGCGCCCAGTTCCATTATACGGGCAATATCTGCACCGGTATAAATGCCTCCCGCTGCAATTACAGGGATAGTTTTTCCATTTGCACGGGCAATTTCATTCACCACTTTTGTCACTTCCGGTACCAAATGTTCAAGTGAAAAATTTTCATCGGAGATTTGTTCAGGCTTAAATCCAAGATGGCCGCCTGCTTTTGGCCCTTCTACCACGATGGCATCGGGCAGATAATGGTAATTTGCCAGCCATTTATTGCACAACAAGGCAGCGGCGCGGGCTGAAGAGACAATCGGTACCAGTTTGGTCTGGCTGCCGGGGGTCAGGTATTTGGGTAAATCCAGTGGCAAACCTGCGCCACAAAAAATTACATCAATTTTTTCTTCAATGGAAGTGAGCATCATATCATCAAAATTGGATAATGCAACCATTATATTCACCCCAATGATTCCCCTGGTTAATTTTCTGGCGTTACGGATTTCCGTTTTCAAACCGGTAATGCAGTTTTCAAAGAAGCCAATACCCGGCTCTTTATAGATCAAGCCCAGGCCTGCAACGGAAATTACGCCAATGCCACCCTCATTGGCTACAGCCGAAGCGAGTCCTGAGAGTGAAATACCCACACCCATACCTCCCTGTATAATAGGTTTAGGGACGAAAAGTCCGCCAATATTCAGTGGTTTAAAGTTTGTCATTTTTTTAAAAAATTAGGTATGATTCTGATTGTACAATTTGCCTTTCTGATCCGTGAAAATGCAGTTTCGCTGCCTGTACTTTCAGGCAAAGTTAAATCAGGTTAGACATCTATATAAAAATATGTGCCGGGCTGCCTGAAAGGGGCAGAAATGAAGGATTTAGGGATGAATTGCAGGTATTTGAGGGATGAACTGCATGGGATAAAAATCCAATACTGCTCAATAGAGGTTTCTCAGGAGTGATGCTTGCCAAACAGTTTACGGATTTCACCTATCTTTTGCCGGCTTACCGGTATCTGAAAGTCAAGCCCTTCTACTTCAAGAGAATAAGCAGGCGAGCTACCCGTAAGCCGCTTTACTTGTTGTCTGTTTACCAGACAGCAACGGTGACACTTAATGATATCCGGGAATTTTAATGTCATCTTTTCTACGGCACTCAGTGTTTGTCTGATGAGCTGCCGGCGGATCTGCCCGTTTTTTCGGTAAAAAACTTCTATATAGTTGCCAGATGATTGTATGAGTACTACATTGTGAATGTTATCCTCAAAAACATCTTTGCCATTCTCAGAAACAATGCTAAGCGTTGGGTTTACACCAGAAGTGGTGCCTTTGTCATGCTCATCAAGCCAGTGACGGCCAGAATCGATTACCCTGACTACCTTGTTCTTAAGCACATGGTTGTAATTCAATAGATTGAAAAGTACCAAAGGCAATAAAGCCAGTGCACCAGAACGGAATAAGGTGAGTGACTGCAAATTTGGTATTTCAAAAATCCAGGCGGAAAGACTGAAACCGGCAATGAGAATAATAAAATTGTAGATATTCCAGATAATTTCTTTGAGGATGGTCCACCGGGCAGATTCGAAAAGTCGGGGCATCAGGCCAGGTAAAAAAAGTGTGTTAAGAAAAAACGTGGCTGCACTTACCATGCCAAGGACCAGGATAAAGTAACCTTCTTTGCGGGAGGCCATAAAGTCAATTCCAAAAGGCTGAAAATAAAGCGAAATAAGCATAAAAAACATGCTTACCAGCATAATGGTCCTAAGGTTATGTTTAAAATTATTATGAAAAGGGTAGGGTTGGTTCAGGTTTTCAAACATCTGGGGTAATTTGCACGTACAAAGATAGTATTAAATGAGATTCATTCGCTGCCTGCCCGCCTGAGGTGGGATTCGTTGCCTGTCTGCCTGAGATGGGATTCATTGCGTCTCTGTCTGCAGAAGATGTAGCAGTATGCATTGATTTTCAGATGGTTTAAGGTGTCTGTGTAATCCCAATTTAAAATAATTGAGCTGGTTTCAAGATATTTCCTAGCATTAAGGCCTGCTGGAAAACTCACTACCTTTTTATATTTCGGTGCTTTGCACCTCCCAAAATCACTAAACATACATTTTCTATAAATATTTCGCCACACTGTCGCTCTTTTTTAGATGCAAAACACCATACTATTTATAGAAAGAATGAGTCAGAACGATAATAAGGTGCTGCGCACCGTAATATAAAAGCATGGAGACGTATGCTTAGAAAAACCTTGCATTTAATATAAAAAATAGCATTATACCGAACTGATACCCAATGACATATTGGTTTTTTAGCAGGCTCTAACATTAGAGACCCCCATAAAAACTCTTCTTCTGGGCAATGCTTCATCACTTGATCCCACCTCCAATCTCCCAAAGTTAATGTAAGGCTTTGTTATTCAGAAAGAAGTGATGAATCTTTTAAATTTATCCGGTCACTATTGATTTCCTGACATACTTAGTTACATCGTTGGATTGGAGTGACCCTCCTGTTTCGGTAAGTGTTTGGGAAACCTCAAATCCTATCTTTGGCAGATTACCTTAAAGGGGCAGTAAAGGCATTTTTTCTCGTTGGAAGTTTGGGAAAAGTTCACCCCGGGATCATAAATTTCAGCAATCAGTGTGGTGAGATGCTGTTCAAATGAATCCAGGGCTGAATTATGATCTTCTTTGAGTTGTAACGTTTGTAAACCGGCTGCAATAGAACGGAAGCTGAATAATGCAGCATTGATGTGGTCTGTATTCCATGAAAAATCTTTATCTCCTTTTGCCAGATAAATGTAGAACAACAATTGAAACGCTTTTTCTTTTATGGGTTTCTCTGAATTGAAAAGATCTTCCACAGCCTTGATTCCCAAATCGCCTGATGAAACCATGCCTGTTTTATAATCAATGATAAGTGTTTCATTATCTCGATTATCAATGCGATCGGCCTTCCCGGTCAGCTTTACTTCTATAGTGCCTTTGGTGGTATCTGTTTGAAGTTTACGGCTCAGCGATTTTTCCAATGCAAGAACCTTTACCTCTGCTGTTTCATCCAGCATACTGATTTCTTTTTCCAATGCAAGGGTAATCCATTTTTTGGCCAGGGTAGCTATAAGTAAATTACGTCCGGTAGTTATGTCACCTTGCGGGAAATCATTATTAAAAGCGCTGTTAATTTTTTCGGTAATAACGTTGCTCCCGTGTTTCAACTGATCGGCAGTGATTTTTTGATTGCGCAGGGGTTGCAAAAGATTTTGCATTACCGCATGTACCACTATACCCAAAGTCCGGTGATCAATGTGCTCATCTTCCTGTTCTGTTTCATGGAGCCTGAGAACATAGCTGAAATAAAACCTTAAACTACAATTCAGATAGCTGGTAAGTGAGGTAGGTGAAAATCCTCGTCTGCCCAGATCTCTCAATTGCTGCATAATGAATTCGTCCTTTTCAATCACAATTTTTGCGATGGGATTAAGCCGGGCAGATAATGATGGAGTGGTTTCATTGATGCTCACCCTGGTTGAATATTGGGGCATTTCGATCAGAAGCTGGGTGATAAAACGACTGCGTTCGCCTCCACCCAGCCGGCCAGGCTCGCTATTGTATATCAGCCATGCTTTCCGGCTACGTATCAGCAGCCGGTAGAAATGGTAAGCATAAATGGCCTGCTGATCACGGTGGGTAGGCATGCCAAAATGCATACGAATGTCAAATGGTATATAACTGAGGTGAGATTTGGCCACAGGTAGTACTCCCTCATTGGCCGATAGCAGGATAATGTTGTCGAAATCAAGCGTACGCGTTTCAAGTAAGCCCATTATTTGAATGCCCTGAAGAGGTTCTCCGTAAAAAGCCACTGGCATCTGATGGGCAGCTTCTGAAAATAATAATTGAAGCGTGGAAAGTTGGCTGATAAAAGCATGAGAAGCTGAAAACTGCTGAAGGCGGTTTATAATGCGCGAGAGATTAAACAGCACTTCCATATCGGCCTGTCTGTTTTTTATGCCCTCGGTTGAAAATCTGGATTTAATCTTGCCAATGCACTGTTGCAGGAGTAGTAACAGTGCCCGGGCATCCTTACAGTTGCCGGCAAATAAATGTGTTTCTTCATTAAAAGATGGCGCGGAAAATGTTCTCAGTTTAAGTTCTTTCAATCCATAATAGGGCCGCTTACTCTGTACTATCTGATTGATCAGGGCCTGGCGATGTTCTTCGCTAATCAGATAAACCGCATAAGGATGCCGGAGCACATGCAGCAAATCTTTAAAATAATAGTTGAACTCCTGGTTATCCTGATTCACAACAGCATTAACATGGAGTTGTATTATATTGTTAAATAATTGATATAGTGGCGATTGGGTGAGTGGATAACCCATGGTGATGTTAAAAGCACCTGCTTCTTCAGGCATGGCATTCAATAAAGGGAGCAGTAAACTTTCATCGGCAAGTACGATGGCTGTGCTGCCTCTGGAGGTTTCATCCTCTGCCATGATTTGTCTGATAATGTGTCCGGCCATATTTGCCTGTCCCGTAAGTCCGGGTAAACCGGAAATAAGGATTTCATGTGCTTCCTCTTTAAACTTATCACTGAATGATCCGAAATCTCCCAGTTCTTTATCTTTGCGATAACTACGAAGAAAAGTGCCTGCTTCCTGCAGGTCATTATTCATAAACCAGGCATCTGCATCCCACATCATAGTTGCTATTTTCCTGGATGTTAGTGACTTTATAAGGCGGATCTGAGCCGGAGTAAGGGCATTGAAACCGGCAAAAATAATATGATCCCATTGCTGAATATCCACAGAAATAACCCCTTCGGCAAGCATTCGGGTGGCCATTCCCTGGGTGGCAAGTTTCCGGGTCAATAATTCCTGCCTGAATATGTTATAATAAAGATGCATTGCATGGAAAAACTCCAGATAGTTCTTCTCGAAAGGGGTTAAAGGCTCGTTTTCTGCGTTCCATAACGAAATGGCTTTACTTTCGCTTAGAAAGCTGAAAAGCTGGGCAGGGTCAACCAGGTATTGCCCAACCTCTTCAAAATCATGCAGCAGCCCGGAGGCTCTTCCGTAAAATTCATCAAAACTCAGTGCGTGTTCTCTTTCTATTTGCTGGTGCGCCGAATAAATTGACGTCATCAGATCCAGAGGATCGGGGATGAGCAAGCCGCTAAGTTGAGCGGTAAAATCTTCAATAGGCAATATTGAGGGTGCCCATACGGGTTGTTCATTTAGTGGAACCAGATATCGTTTTAAAAATAAACCAGCACGCCGGTTGGGCAACACTACACAAAGCCTGCTTCCGGAGTGTGGAAAATGTGATTGAATATGATTGGCCAGTATTTCAAGAAATGCCTGCTTCATGTGACTTTTTTCGCTAAAATTTAATTTTTTGAATGATTTCATGTGCCTGTGCCAAAGCTTCAGGTTTGCCGGCATCCAACCAATAATCAGTATTGTCGCGAAACCCTGTAATGTTGTGATGTCGTGCCAGCGATAAATAAGTTTGCATGATTGAAAATTTATCCTCAGGCGGAAAATGTTTCAATAATTCGGGTGAAATAATGTGGATTCCGCTAAAGGCCAATTCGCTGTAACTACCGGCAGAAAAAAGAAGAATTGTTTCTTCAGTTTTTACGTTTTTCCATCCGCAAAGCCTCATCTCAGGATCAAAAAGCAGGTAACGTTGAGTAGGACGCTGCCTGACTGCCAGTGTGGTCAAAACGTTAGTTTTCAGATGATAATCATACATCTCAGCAAGATCAATACTGCTAATGATGTCACAATTATAAAGAATAAAAGGCTGATGATCGTCAAAAAACCAGGCTGCCTTTTTCAGGCCGCCGCCGGTATCAAGCAGTTTTTCGCTTTCATCAGAAAATTCAATCTTACAGCCAAAATTATTATTTTTAGCGAGGTATTGCCTGATGAGATCGCTTTTATGGTGTATGTTGATGATGATTTCATGGCATCCTGCATGCTTAAGTTTTAACATGGCAAACTGTAGTAAGGTATAATCGCCAACCGGAATCAATGCTTTAGGCAGCGTATCGGTAAGTGGCCTGAGCCGGCTACCCAATCCGGCAGCGAGTATCATGGCTTTCATCTTGCTTTTTTAATGGTATCTTTTTTATCCCGGTAATGGTTGCGATAAACCACTTTTTTAAATTCCCTTAGGATAATGAGTTCAGATAATATATGTGGTCGGGTTAAGTCAGGCTGCTCAGCCCAGGCTTCCTTAATGGCAGATTCAGAAATATCAATATGATATAACAGGGAAACCAGTCTGTGATTATCTGTAGCAAGCAGATCGTTCAGATAATATATAATCTCACTAAAAACCTGAGCATACACCATTTCCATGGACTGGGGAAAGTTAATTTCCATACCAAACCTGGCAAAATCCCGGTTTATCTGGGCAATGGTTTGTTGTATCAAACTTTCTTTGGCATCAAAAGGGCTAAGGTTTTGGGCTGGATTCATAAATCAATCCTTTCTTTTTTTTGGTTTACATACTTGCTTTTCTTTTTTAACCCTTGCACCACATTTTTTGCATTCAAACCCAGGTGAGGTGGTGTTGCTTTCTCCCTTCTTGCCTTTCTCACACATTGTTTTGCTCATAAATGCTGTTTTTTAGTTATTTCACCCATTTTTCCTTCATAAGGTGTGTGGGTTCGATGATGAGGTTATACTTTTTTTTCAGGTGGTTGGAAAGCTGATTGGCACAATATACCGAGCGATGCTGGCCTCCGGTGCAGCCAAAACTCACCGAAAGACTGGTAAATCCCCGACTCATATAATTTTCCACTGCCTGATCCACCAGGATGTAAACGCCTGACAGAAAAGTTGCCGGTTCAGCCTGCGCGGCCAGAAATTGGATGACAGGCTCATCATTTCCGCTAAGTATTTTATACGCTTCCTGCCTGCCTGGATTAGGTAAGGCGCGACAATCGAAAACAAATCCTCCTCCATGTGCTCCACTATCATTAGGAATGCCTTCCTTAAATGAAAAGCTTTGAATTGATACTTTTAAGTCAGGTTTGGAAAGGGCGGCAAGCTTTTCATTGCCAGCCATTTTAAGCAGCAGGGAATCCAGTTCATTCAGCACCACTGGTGGATGATGGCGCTGCAATAACATTTCCAGATTTTTAAGCGCATAGGGAATGCTTTGTAAAAAATGTTTTTTGCGTTGATAAAAACCTCGGTACCCATAGGCACCAAGTGCCTGTAATATTCTGATCAGAACAAAACCATAAAAATGTTCTGTGAAAATTTTTGCATCGGTAGGAATGACTTTATTCAACTCTCTGAGGTATAATTCAAGCAATTCTTCACGAAATGGCTCAGATAAGTTGGCTTTGGCATCATACAAAAGTGAGGCCAGGTCATAGTGCAATGGACCTTTGCGTGCGCCCTGAAAATCAATAAAATAAGGTGTTTCATCAACTATCATTACATTCCTTGACTGAAAATCACGCAACATAATGGTTTCGGCGGGTGACTCCAAAAGAAATGCCATCAAAGTGTTAAAATCATCCTCGAGTGCCTGTTCATCAAAACCAATCCCCGACAATTTGGCAAAATAATATTTGAAATAATTTAAATCCCAGATCATACTTTGCCTGTCGAAAGCATGGCGGGGATAACAAATATTAAAGTCAAATGCAGCTACATTTCCGGTTTGCAGTAAAGGTAACTGTTTAACCACTTCACGGTAAAGTGTACAAACCCTTCCGGTAAAACCTTCCGTGGAGAGCAGTTCAAAAAGGGTGGTGTCGCCCAGATCAGTTTGAAGATAAACGTTATTTTGGCTGTCGTGGGAATATACCCGGGGGACATTTAAGCCCTGGTTTAAAAAAAAATGACTGAAGGCAATAAAAGCCTGATTTTCTCTTTTATCAGCATTGTAAGTTCCTATAAATGAAGCATTTTCCCCTGAGAGCCGGTAGTATAACCTGTCGGAACCTGAGGGAGCCAATGGAACACAATGTAAAACCTCTTGTCCATTCCATTGTTTAAATAAGTGTTTGAGCGCTTCGGTACGTGGTTGCATAAACAATTTTACTAATTTCGTCATCCTGAGAATGGCAAATTTAACCATTTATTCATGAAAATTGGCTCAGGCATAGTCTTTGCAGTCAATAATTCTTTTTGGATGACTAACCAACCTTTAATAACGCTTTTACCTTATGGAAGTTAATGTTTCCCGCAAACAAATTATTTTTGCTCCTGATTCATCACGCATCATTGCCCGGTTTTTGCACTTAAACGATGAGAGGGCTGCTATTCTTGTGCAGAATGTATTGGACATGTCGAAAGAAGAAATGAATGTAACACAGAGCCAGTTGTTGCGTGGATATGCCAGGCGGCATAGAAACATTTCCCGGACGCTTTCAAAGAATTTTGCCAAAATACAACCAGTCATTAAAGGTATGGGCATCAATCCTGATTCGCTTTCACCCCAGCAGCAATCCCTTATTGGTGCTTACTTTACTATGGAATACTCCATTGAATCGGCTGCTTTTTTTAACCCTTCCATGGTTGCCAGTCCCGACCAAACGGAATTGCGTTCCGATGAAAAGCGGGTAATCATCAGTTTCAGGGCAACGGGCGAAGGTCATATTTCATCTATTGTTTTCAGGGCAGGTGTGCTGGATAAAAACAATGATCTGATTCTTGAGCCCAGTGGAAAAATGTTGGCCGAAGCCGATAAAATAAAGCGACACATCTATAACAAAAAGGAATTTAAGCGCAAACTCCAGGAGATGCATGAAGGCAAGCGCATGATCTCACCCGGTTTTGTCCTCGACAAACTGGGTGATGAATTTACCTATGGAGAGTTGATGAAAAACATCGCTTCCGAGCGGGATTCTGAAGGATTGACCGAAGAGCAGGTTACGCTGCTGAATCATATGACATGGCTTGCTTCCTCTCATTATGAAGTAAATTTTTCGATTGATTCTGCCATTTCGGAAAGGGTGATTTTCCCTATTTCTGCTACCGAGCAACGCGGTATTGAAGATGCCCGGTTTGTGCAATTTTTTGATGAAGATGGGAAATGTACTTATTATGCCACCTATACGGCGTTTGATGGTATTGCCATACTGCCGAAGCTCATAGAAACGCGTGATTTTTATAACTTCAAAATCATGCCTATAAATGGTGAAATTGCCCAAAATAAAGGTATGGCCCTGTTTCCCCGAAAAATAAAGGGTAAATATGCCATGTTGTGCCGCATAGATGGCGTAAACAATTACATCGCCTATTCGGACAAGATCAATATATGGAGAGAAGCAAAAATAATACAAAAGCCACGCTATCCGTGGGAACTGGTTCAAATAGGGAATTCCGGTTCTCCCATCGAAACGGATGAAGGATGGCTGGTAATTACCCACGCTGTCGGGCCAATGCGCGAGTATACCTTGTCTGCCAGCCTTTACGATCTCGACGATCCGGAAATAGAAATCGGGCGGCTGAGTACTCCCCTTATTGAACCCAATGAGATGGAGCGGGAAGGGTATGTACCCAATGTAGTGTACTCCTGTGGATCTATTATTCATAATGGTGAAGTAGTGATACCTTATGCCATGTCTGATTATGCTTCCACTTACGCTACAGTAAATCTTGAAGAATTGTTAACAGTTTTAAAAGCCGGTAAGTAGATTTTATAAGTTTCTGATCGCCCGCATAAATTCATGATTTTGAAGTGGGAACTGCAAATATTTGTCTGCTTGCGGTTACTTTGTTCACCCAACCCGCATTAACTCTAACTACTAAACATTTTGTAACATGCTTATTGAACTCAAACAAAATAGTTTCCGTTTTACCGCTGATCCAACGCTGGTAATTCCGCTGTTCCGTAACTTGTCCGATGAGGAAAATCTAAGGATAATAAAGGGGATTCTGGAATTATCGGACAAAGAAGTGGATGAAGTTCTGGCGGTGGTAGTCCGCTCTTTGCCCGGACGTTATCGAAATATTACCAGCTTGTTTGAAAAACATTTCGAGCAAGTTAATCCATTTATAAAACAGGCCGGAAGTGATCCGGAATCTTTGAGCGATTCACGCAAAAGTTTGCTCGGAGCAGCTTTTACTTTTGACTTCCCCGTAGAAGCTGCAGGGTTGTTCAGCCCATCAGTGGCGTTTCATCCCGATCAAACGGAATTAAATTCTGGCGAAAAACGATTGATTTTCGTACTTCGGGCTATAGGCCCGGGTCATAAGTCTTCATTGGTTTTTCGAAGTGGAGTAATCGACCGGAACAACCAGTTCACGCCTGAACCTTCAGGTAAATTATTATCGGCCGGCGAAGTTGTTTTCCCTGAATCATATAGCAAAGAGCGGTTTGTAAAAAAATTGCATTGCCTCAACGGAAAATATGAAGACCGGTTTTACGACCGGTTATTTACCCGCTTACAGGATACTTTCACGGCCAGTCAGCTTAAGTCCGAATTAGAAGCTCTGGTGGAAGCTCACCAAATTCCAGAAAGCTTTTTTATTGAAGTAGAGCAGGCCTTAGAAACCAGCTTCGAGCTTGATTTTTCGATAGATGCCGGATTGAGTGAAAAAATAATTTATCCTTTTTCTGAAAAGGAAAAAAAAGGCTATAAAAGTCCGGTATTGGTTAAATTTGACACTCCGCAAAACGACCCATGTTATATGGGCACCTGTATTGCTGACAGCGGGAGTGGGTTGCGCTATAAGCTCTTTACCACCAGCGATTTTTATCATTTCGAGTTTTCTAACTTATTCCTGGATGATGAGCAGCTCAGCCATCCTGCATTGTTTCCCGTAAAATTTAACGGCAAATACGCTTTGCTTGCCAGCAAACGCAATGGAATTTATCTGGCATTTTCTTCCGACCTGAATCATTGGGGAGATTTTGTCTGCATTTATGAAGCACATCATGCCTGGGAGCTGGTAAAATTAACGCATAGCGGAGCTCCTTTACATACACCCCAGGGCTGGCTGATAATTACTCAGGGTACAGGCCCCGGAGGAAAAACAACGCTGTCTGCTTTGCTATTCGACAAAGATAACCCGGCTAAAATGGTGGCAGCACTCAATGAGCCGTTGTTAACTTCCACATACGGGGACGGTTTACTACAGTTTGGTCAGGTAAGCGGGGGGGCAATACTTCATAACGAGACACTTATTGTACCTTTCAGCATCACTCGTTTCAATTCTACCTATGCTGAAATTTCATTAGAAGTTTTGATGAAACATATGGTGGCTGTTCCCGATTTGAAACGCAGATAAAAGGGCTTTCAATTGTATATAAAAGCATAATATTGAACATTTTGCGTTGCCGGGTGTTATCAGGATGATATCTGGCAACCACAATAGCCACTTGTTAGTTGTTCGTCGGAACAAGGTGGGGGGAAGGCGATTTGCCTTTAATTTTTGACCTTGAAAATAGTACCTGTTAGTTACCACAATTTTTCATAAGATATTATTTTAGCATCGTATCATTAGCGTTCTTTTAAATTGATGAATGTGGTATAATTTTCGCTACAGGCTTTATTTACATTGTTATGTTTCATTTCTCGAACGATGGATGACAAATCACAAATGTTAAATCAATTCACTAATTTTTAAAGTGTATGAAAGCAAAACCATATGAATCAAATAGGCCTTTAAAAACAAAAAAAGCAGTTGGCGCTCCTGTCGCTGAACCTGTTAAATATCCTTCCGGCAAGCCGCAGGCCGGTAAAATTGGCCCCAAAGCCACTGTTAATCCCGGAGAAGAGGTGCTTTTTATAACATCTTATCCACCGCGCGAATGCGGCATTGCCACCTATTCACAGGATATGATAGAGGCCCTTGTGGGTAAGTTCAGCCATACTTTTAATATAACGGTATGTGCCCTGGAATCAGATGAAAAAACTTTTGATTATCCCGGTGAAGTAAAATATACACTAAAGACATCTGAGGATGCTGATTATATCAGAATCGCTGAAGCCATTAATAATGACAGTGCAGTGAGTCTGGTATTTTTCCAGCATGAATTTGGCTTTTTTGAGGGGCATGAAACAGCCTTTCTACAACTGATCGAAAACCTGAAGAAGCCCGTAAGTGTTGCCTTCCATACTGTACTACCCAATCCGGGTGAATATCATCTTAATATGGTTCAAAAGATAGCTGCCAGTGCTCAATCTATTGTGGTTATGACACAAAGCTCTGCTAAGCTACTCATTGAATCGTACAATGTGGATGCGTCAAAAATTGTAGAAATTCCCCATGGAACTCACCTTGTACCTCATATTAAACGCAGGATTTTAAAGGCAAAATATAAACTGCATGGCCGGAAAGTGATTTCAACTTTTGGACTTCTGAGTTCGGGCAAAGGAATTGAAACAACCATTGAAGCTTTGGTTGATGTGGTAAAACAAATTCCTGAAGTAATGTTCCTGGTATTGGGCAAAACCCATCCCGAAGTCGTAAAAAAGGAAGGAGAAAAATACAGGGAATCATTACAGGAGATGGTAAACAAATATGGACTCAAAGATAATGTGAGGTTTGTAAACCGCTATCTCTCTCTATCAGATTTGCTGGAATATCTTCAGCTTACAGATATCTATCTGTTTACCAGTCTCGATCCAAATCAGGCGGTAAGTGGCACCTTTGTATATGCCATGAGCTGTGCCTGTCCCATCATTTCAACCCCCATTCCGCATGCTGTAGAATTACTTGATGAAAAAACCGGACGCATCATTGGTTTTCATGATCATAAAAAGCTTGCCTTCTATATCAGCCAACTTTTGCTCAATGAGCCACGCAGGCGCAGCATGAGCATCAATACGCTTCACAAGTCTGTGGCTACTGCCTGGGAAAACTCAGCGGTAAAACATGCCCTTATGTTTCACGATATATTGGGTGATAAGGTGAAGATGCATTACGACCTGCCTCCCATCAAATTGGATCACCTGAAAAAGATGACAACTGAGACGGGAATTATTCAATTTTCCAAACTGAACCATCCTGATATCAAAAGTGGATACACACTGGATGACAATGTACGGGCAATGGTGGCAGCAGGTATGCACTATGAATTGCATGCAGAGGATGAAGTGCTGAATCTCATAGATAAGTATCTGGCCTTTATTGAATTCTGTCAACAGCCAACAGGTGATTTTCTGAATTATGTGGATAAAGAGCTGCAATTTACGGCACAAAACAACGAAGTAAACCTTGAAGATTCTAATGGCCGGGCTATATGGTCGCTTGGTTATTTGATTTCTCTTTCGAAAATTCTGCCCGAAGATATAGTTGAAAGGGCAGATGCCGTCATTCAACGTGCAATGGTGCCTATGGCCTCAATGTATTCTCCACGGGCAATGGCTTTTGCCATAAAAGGCTTATACTATTATTTGACCTCACGCAAGTCACCTGGCGCACGTGGAATGATACAAACTATGGCAAAACGCCTGGCCGACCTCTATCAATCCGAAGCTTCCGGAAGCTGGAAATGGTTTGAAGGATATATGACTTATGCCAATAGCATACTCCCTGAAGCCATGATGTATGCATCACAGCTTACCGATAATGCGGAATACAGGAGTATTGCCATTGAATCTTTTGATTTTTTATTGAAGAAAATATTTAATGAACGGGGAATTGAAGTGATCTCTAACCGCGATTGGCTCACCAGGGGAAAAGTGCCCGCCAAATACGGTGAACAACCCATTGACGTGGCTTATACCATCATAACTCTGGCCTACTTTTATGATGTGACTCAAAACGAAGAATATTTTGAGAAGATGGTTACTGCTTTCAACTGGTTTTTAGGTTATAACCGCCTGGAGCACATTATTTATAATCCCAGAACAGGAGGTTGTTATGACGGACTTGAAGAAACTCACGTTAACCTGAATCAGGGTGCAGAATCATTGGTTAGTTATCTTATGGCGCGCATGCTGATGGAAAAATATCAGGATCAGATTTTTACTGAAGAGGATTGATGCTTGTCTGTAAATGAAGTTTGTCACCGTTTAAAATGCTGATATATATCGGCATTTTTAAACGGTGATGCTTTTTATATGTATATTTGTAGCAAGTAAGCCAATAATTAAAACTACATATTATGGAAAAAGATCAATCAAATGAAATTCTGAAAAGTGCCATATTGATGGAAAAGCGGGGTAAAGCTTTCTATGAAACCGTAGCAGCTCAAACCCAGCACGAAGAGGTGAAAAAGATATTTTCGATGATGGCTGAAGAGGAGCAGGGACACATTGACTTTCTCTCCAAACAGTTTTCGAGCTACAACCGGGAAAAAAAGTTTGTTCCTCTTGAGCTTACTACTGAAGCCGGAGTGGCCGATTTAATTCTATCGCCCGAAGTAAAGCAGCAAATCTCTGCTGCAGGATATGAGGCTGCGGCCATATCTGCTGCCATTGACATGGAAACCAAGGCCATTGATGTCTACTCCAGGCGTGCGCTGGAAGCTACAGATCCCAACGAAAAAGAATTGTACCGCTGGCTTGCTGATTGGGAAAAAGGTCATCATAAAATCCTTCATGAGTTAAACGAGGATTTAAAACAAAGCATCTGGTTCGACAACCATTTCTGGCCTTTCTAATTTCTTAGCATCCACTGATCATTATCCCTCATCATCCAATAAATGTTGAGGGATTTTTTTATGTGGATTTTTTCATATTCAATGCAGTTGATAATCCGCCAGCGAGCAGAAAGGCCCCAACGCTGCCATAGCTTCCCGAGTAGAGTGCACCTGCGACTACTATTGTGACGAATACTGATTTTTCCAACCACGTGCAACGCACCACTTCTTTTTTTTGGTGTTTCAGCCCCAGGGCCGGAGTAATACCATAATGATGCATCAGGTAATTGTCTGAACGCAGGTCAGCATCGGTCTCCGTCCAACCCTGTAAAATTAAGCTGGGCAGGCCAATTTTGAAAAGATATATCCAGCCACATTGCCTGCTCTGAAGATAATGGCCAAATTCATGTCTGAAGGTGCGCACTCCCTCTGAATTGTTATAAGCAAGAACAATATTATCCGGCAGTTTTTCATCGTCAGCTTCTGCAAAAATAAAATTACCCAAAGATATCCCCCGTGCAAAATATAATTTACCGCTTATCATCAGTATATCTTCAAATCGGTCACAATGTTTGACGGAACCCATTACATTTAGCAGCATTGCGTAGCAGTGCCCCATTAAATTTTGAGGTTGCTGCCAGAATTGTTTGCTTATTACATTTAATATACGCTGATGAAATGATTTATCCTTTTCGATGTAAAAGCCATTACTCGCTATTTTTATTGATTGTCTCATTAAAAGCCAGTTGCCCGAGACCAAACCCAGTATCAGTGCAGAAAGCATGCCGATGAGTGTAAAAAACAGCCATATCCCAATAAAGCTTAGGCATAAGCCCGGCAGAACAATGTACATTAAGAGGGTCAACCCGCCCACCAAAATACCGGTAAGAAACGGTATAATCAGCCATCTTTCTGCAAACTCAGCCTCTTGTTTGTTTGACCTGCTTCCCGGAAAGGAAAGAATATAAATAAGCACAAAGCTTATGAGTATTATTTCCCAGGGTGACCGGGCAAACTCAAACCTGAATATATTTATCCATCCGTAGAGTTCAGCATCTGATAAATGCAACATGGCCGATCTATTTTACTTTAAGAGTGGTGTGATCGGCATAGGAATAATAGAATCCATTGTACATTGCTACTGCCCCCACAGATCCCCAGGTAAAATCACCGGGATTAATCACCCTTACCATATAATAAAATTGGAGTGGTCCGGTATTTTTTATGCTGGCGAAAATATTGATCCGGTCATCTCTGAAATCGAGATGATCAGGTTGCGCTTGTTCTTTGGCCCAATTTATATCACGCCCGGTAGTCAGGCGGGTATTTTCGGCTTCAAAACAGGCTGGCAGCAAATCGGTAATGATTATATTATCCATCAGGCTATTGTCTGTGGTACTAAGGGTAATTTTAACCACAAGCAAGTCATTGGTATGCAGGTTGTTCGTATTTACAGGTTGACCATCGCGGGTAAGCAACTGACGCCGCACTCTGAGTATTTGATCTTCCTGACGGTTTAAACCTGATATTGGAATGCCTTCCGACTGTATGAGGTAATATAATGATCCCTTTCCGCTGGCAGTTAATTTCACATCAGAAGACCGGGTGCTGAAATTAGTATCCTTACCTTTATATTCTGCCAGTAGCTTGTTTTGGGCAGTTACCGCTACGGTGACATTTCCGGGCGTTATTCTGGCCGCCATCTTGCCAAAAGCCAGGAGAGTAAAAACATTTTCCTGAGTTGACATCCATTTGGTACCTCTAACCATTTCGGACAATTGTTTGGCCAGCAATGGAA
This sequence comes from Bacteroidales bacterium UBA5281, assembly GCA_002410555.1. Taxonomy (GTDB): domain Bacteria; phylum Bacteroidota; class Bacteroidia; order Bacteroidales; family Lentimicrobiaceae; genus Lentimicrobium. The sequence continues at coordinate 68,565 of DHSR01000057.1, forward strand.
TTTTTGGGTCATCGGGGCTGGATGAAATGAGGGTATAAAGCGAAATGGCATGATCCCGGATGGGTGAGCTGTAACTTCCGCCGGTCATGCGCCGGGATTCACCTTCAGGTTTTGATTCGTAACGTGATATCTGCCGTGCGCTGCCGGCATCTCCTATAAGATAATAAGCAGATGCAAGCATAAACCGGCTGTCAGCGGTGAGGTCTTCCAGGCGGGCTTTATAATAATTCATGGTGGGAATATGTTGTTTGCCGTTAAGTGCAAGAACATAAAGTGAATAGAATATTTCGCGTTGTGAAAAAGTTCGTGACCGCCACCTGCCTTCATCCATAAAATAATATGCTGTGGAAGGTTTCTGCTTGATCATGGCAGTGAGATAGCGGTTTATATTTTCACTTACTGTCGGGTTTGTGGTATAACCAGCCTTGTCGGCTTCATACAGGAAATGTCCCGCGTAAGCAGTATTCCACCAGTTTACTTCACCTCCCGAAGGCCACATTACCAGGCCGCCATTATATTGCTGTAAAGATGCAATTCTGCGTACAGCTTCCTGCACATTTGTGTTGGGGTCAGGTTTCAGGGGTGAAGGTTTTTGACTGAGCATTTTTGATAAATCCTCGTAATACAATTGTGGAAAAACTTTTGAAATAACCTGTTCCAGACAGCCATAAGGATAGTTTATCAGTTCACTGAGGTTTTGTGCATATTCTCCCATGGGGTTTGAAGTCAGAAGGCCTTCTGTTTCGATGGTTCCCGGCATAAGTTCCGAAGCGCTGCTAAAGGTAACTTGTTCATTGTCACGGATAATGCCACCTTTGGTTACCATCTGGGGCAAATTGGCGGGTCTTACCGGCACATCCGCTGTCCAGGTGTATTTTTCATTGCCTGAGGTAGCCTGCAGGGAGAGCTTAGCCATTCCGGTTTGTTTGCCTGCCTTTAATTCAAAGGGAAGTTGAAGTTCTTTCCCGGCAGGCAGTCTTATTGAACCACTTGTCGGCTGGGTGGTCGTAAGTGATCCGCTGACAATGGATTTGACTTCAGCAGTGATCTCTTGTTTGGTGGTATTTGTAAAAGTGGCCATTACCTTAACTTTGTCACCCGGAGACAAAAACCGGGGAAGGGAAGTGCTGATCACTACGGGGTCCGCAATGGTCATATTCTTAGAGGCTCCTCCATATCTATTTTTATTATAGGAAACTGCCATTATACGAGCTTTACCCGAAAATTCAGGAATCCGCACTGTGTATCTTACTACTCCTGCAGCATCGGCTTTCAGGGGCCCGCTCCAGAAAGAGAGTAATTTTATCCTCTTGCCTGCCAAAGGATTCAACCGTTTGCCCAGATCAAATCCGCGGTCACCTCCTGTGGAAGAGGGTGTTCCCAGTTCAGGAAAAAGTGCATCAAACAGATCGAAAGCCTCTACTTCGAGTGCTCTTTTTCGGAAGAACCATTCGTAGGGATCAGGGCTGTTGTATCCTTTTACCTGTAAAATGCCTTCATCTACCACAGCAATGGTTACTTCGGCTCCCGGTTCAGTCTTTACGGTTATGGTTTGAGCAACTTTTGAACGCGATTCAGAAGAGGCCGTTATGCTCAAGGGCATCTTCCTGCCGGGATCATTAAAGCCTATGTTGGCATAACCATGGGCTACTGTAAGCGGGAGGGAGGTGTTGTGGATGTTCCGGATAAGCGTAGCGCTAACATAAATGTTAGGAAGATATTCTTCCTTAATTTTTAGGTTAAGGGTGGCACCGGCACTGCCGGCCTGCATGGTAAAATGTTCCAATACTTTATCCCGTTCAAGGGTTACAAGCAACTCGCCTTCAAAAGGTGTTTTAAACAGAATTCTTGCCGTTTCGCCTGGTGTATACTGGCTTTTGTCCATTTCAATGCCTATTTCACCTTCGCGGTTTATATTGTAAGATGCCATTGAACCACTTTCGCCATAGTAGGCATAAAAGTTTTGTTTTACATAATTTTTACTGTCGATCAGGCTCACCCTGATTTCAAAATTGCCATCATGCGGCGGCGTGTAATCCAGAGCAAATCCATTGGCTTTAATGGTAACCGCTCTGGAAAATACAGAAGTTTCCTTCCTTTGGGATACATATTGAATTTGACCATATTTTTTCTCCATTACTGTTTGATACTGGATTCTTACCACTTCCAGTTTTACCCTGGTTTCCACTGCCTTTCCTGCATTGCTGAGTGAAACCAACTGAATGCCAATGGGCCTGCGCTGGCTAAGCCAGGTAGGGATTTGCTTTATACCAACAAAAGCGGGTTGTGTGTTTATTCTGGCTTCAGTGTAACGATTTACGGGTCGACCAGTCTCATCAAAAACGGTGGTAAACAGCCGGGCATTCAGCAGTCCAATATTGCTGAACGAAGGCAACTGAAATGTCTGTTTAAGTTTGCCATCGGTACCGGTGGTACCTTCCATTAGTTGTTGATCAAAGGTGATTTCGCCGGCAGTGGTAATGTTGAAATTATATGCTTCATATCCGGAAGGGTTAAAGTTATCGCGGCTAATGCGTAATTCCGATTCAACCTTACGTCCGGCAGCAGGAGGTCCGAATAAATTCGTGGCCTCAATTTCTGTTTCCAGCATTTCTCCCTGAGTGTATACCGGTTTGTTTGTCTTTACGTCCACTTTTATTCGATCGGGCATAAATTCTTCCACCGAAATCCGCCAGGACGAAAGCAACACATCAGTGGATGACTGCACTTCTATAATGTAGGTTCCGGTAAGAGCGGTTACGGGTACCGGAAAGGTGAAAGCGGCTGCTCCATAGCTGTTAAGTGTAGCCCGTGATTTAAGAAAATCGCGGCCATCAGGAGAAATTACCCTGAATTTAATAGGAATTTCACCCGGTAACTCCCAGTTAAATGAGCGCATAATGGCATTGCAATTAACCGTATCTCCAGGCCGGAATAAATTGCGGTCACCATAAAGATACACGTCATAATTCAATCCGGCTGTGTATTTCCCGCCTACGTCAAAACGTGAAGTTTCAACTTTCGACTGGCTGAAAATTAATGCATTATAATCATCGTCAAGGTGAGCCGTAATTAAAGAGACTGTAAAGCCCGGCGCACTGCTTTGCATGTTGCTGAAACGTGCAATGCCTTCGCTATTGGTTGTTGTTTCGTAAACTTGCTGATTGTTTTTGCTTATAAATTTTATGCGGACATTATTCAAGGGTTTTGCGGTGGCAATAGAGCGCACGGCAACAAAAATTTCGTCGGTACCTTTATGAGCAATCAGGCCTATATTGGAGACGGCTATCAGTTGAACATCATTCAGCCATCGTTTGCCCTCCGCTTCCACTTTTATGGCATACAGGCCCTTGCGTGACGAAGACAATTGAAGTTCATCTGCATTCAAATGCAACAGTTTATCTGTACCATAGCGTGGCAATGAGCGGGTTTCTATGATTTTTGTGCTGATGATGCTTCCATAATCTTCTGAAAGACCATAATTGTAGTTCTCGTAGTAATCTCCATCCTGCTCATACCAGTCCCATTCTTTTCCATTGCGCAAAAAATGCTGAATGTTATTGTCGTAAACCTTATAAACCGTAATTTTTATTTTTGGGATATTGATGATCCTGAGTGCAATATTGCTTTTGCCTTTGGGTGTGAGATACATAGCGTTGTCTTCGCTAAAGGCAATAAAGGGCTTCATGGCACCAAAATTCACGGTCTGCTGATAATCTTCGCCTAGTGAAGGCCCGAAAATACCTTGCAATTTGCCCGACACCGTGAGCTGGTATATCTGATCTTCTGCAAAAGCTCCTTTTAGTTTAAAACCACTGCTCAGATAGGAAATTTCAAAAGCTGTGACAGGCTCTGTAGTAATCATGCCTTTTAAAGACTGAGCCTGCTTAACCGGTTGTGAAGTAAATACATAGATGACTCCTTCACCTTCCTCAAATTCTGTGGTAATTTCAGAAATAGCCATTTCATTGCGGGCTGGTATCCCAATATCCACGGTGATGTCCCCCGGTAAAGCACGGTCAGACCCCGGCACTTTCATTCCTTTATGGAGCGTGATGCGTATGGTTCCGTTTCTGGTTTTTCTAACCGGTGCAGGAAGGCTAAATTCCATTTCTGTGCCATTCGACGGTGTAAGTAAGGTAAAATCCACCGGATTGTTATTCATCGAAATTCCGATATCTTTTTTCAGGGTAATGATATCTACCACATTCGAAAACTGAATATTTACCCTGATCTGCACTACCTCTGCATGATCGGGATCAAGTGCCCAAAAAGCACGACTTGCGGTAATGTTGAGATATGGAGTATGGAAAGTAAGTGGTTTGTCACTTAAACGGTACTTGTTTTTTGTGAACTTGAGTAAAGCTGGCAGCAGAGTGGCGGTGTAATCCGTATTGGGTTTAAACGAAGATGCCGGAGAAAACACCAACTGATGGTGCGAATTCCACATAAATCGGCCTTCGATTTCCGGACTAAAACGGAGATACTGCTCCTGACTCCATTGGCCAATGATAGAATCGGGCGCAATGTCATGATTGAAGTTAAATTCCAGGTTTTGAACCGGATCTATTTGCTGATCGAAATTGGTAGATTCAACCCTGAGCTGATTACTTTGGGTGTTGCAACTTAGGAGCAAAGTCAGCAGGGTGTTGGTTAAAATGAAACTTGCCGTCCGGAATAAACGCATGGTATAAGGTTTAAATGTTAACTATTGGGTTGTCAATTTTGCCGTTGGAGTGATGATGGTTTTAGTGATTTAGCACTACCTGATAAAGGTTCTGTCTTTAGTTTTTTTCAGATTTGTTTTTTTTTTGAACATACTCATCTTCCTCCCGCCAATCTTTACATTGGGCTAATTTACGAAGTTTTTATTCTGACACAAGTAGTTTTTACCGGTTTTTATTTCTGGCCTGTATTTTTCGAATAAAAGCGGCAGGTATTTCAGAAAAAGCAGACATAAAAAAAACCGGCAATCTGCCGGTCTTTATTAGCTGTGATCTTATTTTAAACAATCTAAACCTTTCTGAACTCACTAAAAAATTTGTAGAACCAGGGAATGGTTTCAATGCCTTTGTATAAGTTAAACAGTGGATAATTCTCATTGGGAGAGTGAATGGCATCTGATTCGAGACCGAAGCCCATCAAAATAGATTTTATGCCGAGTACTTTTTCGAAAGTTGAAATAATGGGAATGCTTCCTCCACTGCGCACAGGTACCGGTTTTTTGCCAAAGGTGGTCTCGTAAGCTTTGCTGGCAGCCTGATAGGCAGGTGTATCGGTTGGCGACACATAGCCTTGCCCGCCATGAAGCGGCGTTACGGTGACTTTTACCGAATCCGGAGCAATGCTTTCGAAATGCTTTTTAAACAATTCAGCAATTTCTTCGTGATCCTGGTCGGGAACGAGGCGCATGGAAATTTTGGCCGATGCCTTAGAAGGAAGTACTGTTTTGGCACCCTCACCGGTATATCCTCCCCAGATGCCACAAACATCAAGGGTAGGCCTGATTCCGGTGCGCTCGATGGTTGAATAACCTTCTTCACCATGCAGTGCAGCCACATCAATGGCTTTTTTATATTCTTCCTCGTCAAAGGGAGCTTTAGCCATTTCGGCGCGCTCTTCGGCACTCAATTCAATGACCTTGTCGTAAAAACCGGGGACGGTAATGCGGTTTTTTTCATTGGTAAGCGAGGCTATCATCTGCGACAAGATATTGATCGGATTGGCGACTGCGCCACCGAAAAGACCTGAATGCAGGTCGCGGTTTGGTCCGGTAACTTCCACTTCAAGATAGGCCAGACCACGAAGACCAACAGTAATACTGGGGATATCCTGTGCAATCATCCCGGTATCTGAAACAAGAATGATGTCTGCTTTCAGCATTTCTTTGTGATCATTGCAGAACTTTTCAAGGTTGGGCGAACCAATTTCTTCTTCACCTTCAATCATGAATTTCACATTACAAGCAAGGGTTCCGGTCTGTACCATAGCTTCAAATGCTTTGGCATGCATAAAAGCCTGACCTTTGTCATCGTCAGCACCACGGGCATATATTTTTCCGTCACGAATTTCCGGCTCGAATGGGGGTGATTTCCAAAGATCAAGCGGATCAACAGGCATTACATCATAATGACCATATACCAGTACCGTCGGCAAAGAGGCATCCACCATTTTTTCGCCATATACAACCGGATTCCCGGCAGTGGCAATGATTTCGGCTTTATCGGCCCCGGCTTTAATGATACTTTCTTTCCAGTATTCAGCCGCCCGTTGCATATCGGGTTTGTGATCGGCAATCGAACTGATGGAGGGAATGCGAATCAATCCGAAAAGTTCTTCAAGGAAGCGCTGTTTATTGGCTTCAAGGTAATGAGCTAATTTTTCCATAAAAAATTGGTTATTGTAATTATTTTGGCATAAAATTACATCTTTTTCATAGATATTACCCCTTTTTAGGTTTTAAACTGCGTATTCATAGGCCCGATCCATTGGTTTATTTCAAAATAATGACATATTTTTAAAGTTTGAATACAAAAAAGACCTATTTTTGTGGATACCGGGAATTTTCATTTTTCTGACACTCTTGTCGATTTATTTGGTTAATTATTTGCTATGAAACTCATGCCTATCCAATGCATTTGTTCTTTAATTTATTGTAAATGCTTCAGGAGATTATCCTTTGGCTTTTATGGAATTTTCATGATCCTCTTTTTTTTATGGCCCATGACAAAAGTCAATGCTCAGATTTTTCCAGATTATTCGGTTGTGGAAGGGGTGGATCCTGAAGTATTGGTCAGGCAAATACTTGTCGGTAGTGGCATTGAGACGTCAAACATAACTTATACCGGTGCTGCCAATGCACGGGGATCTTTTTCGGGCAAATCAAATCTGGGCATTAACTCAGGGGTAATACTTACATCGGGCAGGGCCGGAAATTCAAAAGGACCCAACAATGAAACCGGGAAAGGTTCAAAAATGGGTACACCCGGCGATCCTGCCCTTAGCCAGCTTTGTGGTCAAACCACCAATGATGCCAGCATTCTTGAATTTGACTTTATACCACAAAGTAATGTGGTGGAATTCAGATATGTATTTGGTTCTGAAGAGTATCCTGAGTACGTTAATTCGATCAATGATGTTTTTGGTTTTTTTATAAGCGGACCCGGTATTTCTGGTCCATATACTGCTCCTCCGGGTTTTCCCAATGGAGCACGCAACATTGCAGTAGTTCCCAATACACTTCCATCTGCACCAGTATCAATAAATAATATTAATAACGGCAGGAATAACAATGGTCCGTGTGTAAATTGCCAATATTATGTTAATAATGGAACCGGTACTACCCCGGCGGCAAATCCATACATTCAATACGATGGCTTTACCACTGTACTTACTGCCCGCGCCGATGTTATACCCTGTGAAACCTATCACATAAAACTGGCTATTGCTGATGCTTCTGATGATATACTTGATTCAGGCGTCTTCCTTGAAGCCAATAGTTTTTCAAGCATAGGGCTGGCTGCAAATGTTGCTTTCACCCATACCATGGTCGATACCGCTGTTGAAGGATGTAATAGTGCCTCGATTGCCTTTAAGCTTTTTCAGATCACACCGGTAGGCTACCCAATCAATATTGAAATTGGAGGTACAGCAGAAAATGGAGTAGATTATGATTCTATTCCCGGACAGATTGTAATTCCTCAGGGTGATAGCATGGCGGTGCTGGTAATCAATCCCATCGAGGATGGCATTCCTGAAGATGAAGTTGAAACCGTTACCATAATTTATAACACATCAATTTGCGGTGAGGTTTTGGATACGTTAACCATTTATATAAAGGATTATCCCAACTACAGTACTTCTGCCTCACCGGGACGGCAGGTTAATTGTCACGATACCATTCAGTTATGGGCAGCAGCCGATGGAGGAGTCGAACCTTACTATTTTGAATGGAGTACAGGAGATTCCACCGATATAGTGACGGTGGTGGCTGAAAATACCACCCAATATACAGTACGCATCAGCGATGTTTGTGGTTCTTTCGAAGACCAGAGTATTAATATTTCGGTGGTTGGACCGGTGGCTGATGCAGGAGAAGATGTGCCCATTTGTCTCAACGATGATGTAACCCTTACTGTTCAGGGAGGGACAAGCTGGCTATGGAATCCGGGTGGATATACTACGCAGTCAATCACTATAAGCCCGCCGGTGACCACTACTTTTACCGTTACCGTATATGATGAATGTGGCAATACCGATACCGATGAAGTCACCGTTCTGGTGGATCAGCCTTTTGCCGATGCCGGTGAAGATAAAAATATTTGCGTGGGCGAAGAGGTTGTCCTCCAGGCCAATGATACGCCCAATGGTGCCTGGTTGTGGACCGATATGTCATCAGGTCAAACTTACAACGGACGTACCATTACCGTAACCCCTGGGGATACACGTCAGTTTTGCGTGGATGTGACCGATAACTGTGGCAATACCCTGCGGGATTGTATGAATGTGGATGTATTTCAACTGAGCGTAGAAGCCGGAGCCGACAGGACTATTTGCGTTGGTGAAATGTTGCAGCTCACCGGAACTTCATCTACCGGAAATGGCACCTTTACCTGGACAGATGGTGTCAATACATTTAACGGTGCCAGCATTGAAGTCTCACCTGAATCTACAACCACTTACTCACTTTCGGTGGATGATGGTTGTGTGAAGACCGATGAGGTAACCGTTACCGTAAATCCATTGCCGCCGGTAAATGCCTCTTCAGGCCTGAACTCCATTTGTCCCGACGAAACACTTACGCTAAATGCTTCCGGTGCCATAACTTACACCTGGAGTGCAATGCCTGCTGATCCTACACTTCTGGGGCAGGAGAACAATCCTTCACCTCAGGTGGTGCCAACACAAAATACAACCTATACCTTGTCAGGCACTGATGCCAATAATTGTGTAAATAGTGATGACATCACCATTACCTTAAAGGAAAGAATGCTCGCAGATTTCAGCCCGGCTCAGCCCGCAGTTTGCCAGGAAGAACCATTGCTGATCTCATATACAGCCAACGGCCCTGCAAATGCCACGTACGACTGGGATTTTGACGGTGGCATTACATCCGGTGCCGGACAGGGGCCGCATCCGGTGAGCTGGGCAGATGCCGGAACTAAAGAAATATCTTTGGTGGTGACTTATCTGGGATGTGTAAGCGAAGTGTATACCCAATCGGTGGAAGTAAATCCGACGCCGCTCCCTGACTTTACAAGCAGCGATATGGCCGGCTGTATGCCCTGGGAAGTCAACTTTTCTGATGCGTCTTCCAATATTGTAAACGGAACTACCTTTTCATGGGATTTTGGTGGAGATGGATCTGCTGCCGGGAATTCTGTAACCCACGAATTTTCTACAGATGGCGTTTATGATGTGTCACTCACCGTAACCAATCCGGGGAACTGTTCCCGGGTTAAAACTATGCCGTCACTCATTACCGTATGGCCATTGCCGGAGGCTGCTTTTACTGTAAACCCTGAATCCTCAAGTATGAAGGATCCGGTGATCTCATTTTCGGGCATTTCCGTGGGCGATGGGTTGGCATACTCCTGGAATACCGGAGATGGTGCTGTTTACTCCACTCCTGAATTTATTCATACCTATGCGGATTCCGGATATTTCCGGGTAATTTTAAAGGTTACCAATGATAAGGGATGTGTAAACGAGATGGAAAAAACAGTTTACATCAGTCCCCGGTATATGTTGCACATTCCCACCGCTTTTACACCCGATGGGGACGGCATCAACGATGTGTTTCTGGTTCGTGGAAACGGAGTCAGGGAGTATCGCATCAACATCTATAATCAATGGGGCGAAAATGTTTTCTCTTCATCTGATATTCAGGAACATTGGGATGGCACCAACAACGGGGTAAAGCTTCAACCCGGTCTGTATGTGTATCGCATTTACTTTAAAGACGAGAATAACGAAGTTACCGAAACCACCGGGAGTATATTTATTGTGAAATAATCACTACCTTCATTTCCATGCATTTTTCTAACTTTGGCGAAAATTTCTGATTTTCGTTATGTCAACAATAAAAGTAGCCATCAATGGATTTGGCCGTATTGGCCGGATCACCTTTAGGGCCTTGCTTCAAAAGCAAAATATTCAGGTAATTGCTGTAAATGACCTCACCGACGCCGACATGCTGGCGCACCTGCTTAAATATGATTCCGTACACGGTCAATTTTCGGGAACCATTGAAACTGATGGGGATTTTCTAATTGTGAACGGCCATAAGATTAAGGTGTTTGCTCAGGAAGCACCTGGCAGCATTGACTGGGGAGCATTGGGCATTGATGTAGTTATAGAGTCTACCGGCAAGTTTACCGATAAGGCTGCCGCTATGAAGCATGTGGAAGCCGGCGCACGTAAAGTAATTATTTCGGCACCAGCCAAAACCGATCACAATGATGTGAAATATGTGGTGCTGGGCATCAATGATGACATTATCGACAAGGAGGATGTAATTATTTCAAATGCCTCATGTACCACCAATTGTGTAGCACCCATGATTAAAGTGCTCGACGACCTGTGGGGAATTGATAAAGGTTTCATCACTACAGTGCATTCCTATACCCGCGATCAAAACCTTATTGACGCGCCCCATGCCGATAAAAGGCGGGCCAGAGCAGCCGCTTACAGTATTATCCCAACCACCACGGGCGCAGCAAAAGCTGCCACCAAAATATTCCCTCACCTTAAACAAAACCTGGGAGGCGCCGGAATAAGGGTGCCTGTCCCCGATGGTTCTCTGACTGACCTGACCTGTACACTTAAAAAATCAACGAGCATAGAAGAGATTAATGCAGCTTTCCGTCAGGCTGCTGAAGGCTATCTTAAAGGCATCCTGGAATATACCGAAGATCCCATTGTCTCGGTGGATATCCTGGGCAATCCGCATTCGGCCATTTTTGATGCCGGACTTACAGCGGTGCTCGGAGATAAAAACAAGCTGGTAAAAATTGTTGCCTGGTATGACAACGAGAGTGGCTATGCCCATCGCCTGGCTGATCTCGTGGAAAAATTTGCCTGAGAAGATTTTTTTCGCATCAAGACAAAAAAAAGACGGAGAAGTTCTCTGTCTTTTTTTTAATATATGACTCAAGTCTAAAAAATATAAATAAAAAAATGCCATTAAACCACGAAGTTACTAAGTTGTACAAGGCTCTGTATATCAGTAATTAAAACTTTGTAAAGCTTTGAGCCTGAATACCTGCCTGCACATGCACGCGGGCAGGCGCATGTGGGCAAGTCTTTGTACCTTAGTGGCAAAAAAAGAATTTTTATTCTAAGCTCATATATTGGAAGTTAACGCATAATTACAATGAGGTGATTTAAAATAACCTCTCCTTTTGAACTTACCCTAACCAGGTATGTACCTGCATTTAGCTGGCTTGCATCTATAGTGCAGGTAGCTTGACCGTCACCGTGCTGCTTGACAATGCGCTGACCATTCAACTGAAGTACTTCCACCGAATAATCATCCATTATGTCGCCGGGCACCTGCACAACAAAAGAAGTGTTGGCAGGGTTGGGGAATATCCGGATCATGTCACGTTTAATGTCTTCCAGTCCGAGCCCGCTTCCTTCTTGTTCAAGTACCACCATTTGGGGGGCTGCACCCTGTGCTTGGATGGTTATAAGCGATGATCGCATCTGGGTAGAGCCATTGCCCTGATAATTCACCAGTACATTTCCGCTGCCATTACCCGAAAGTGTTACGCTGAGCCAGGCAGAATCAGCCGAAGCAGTCCAGGAAGTGTTTGATATTACATCAAAGGAAACCTGCCCCGGAGCAGAAGATACCTGCTGTATAGGTGGGCTAACAATCAGCAGCGTGTCGGCGGCCTGCTGCTCCAGCATTACATCCTGCGAGAGTTGCAAGCCACTTACCACAAGGATTGCATTGCGTGGCTCCAGTGAAATGTTTTGTTCCACATTTACACTTAAAGTTTCATTATTGGTAATTTCAGGCGTTGCCCAATCAGCATCAGAAATAACCGCCCAATCGAAATTGGCTTCCACAGTATAGGTAACAGTGCCGGCAGTGCTGGCCGTTTGCTGGCTTGTCGGACTTACTCTCAGCACAGCAACAGCAGCTTCCTGACTTAAAGTTAACTCAACGGGAGCAGCAGGTTCGGGAGCCACAACAGTAAAGGTGGCGGTTCGCAAATATGCACTTTCATTGGCCTGATATTCAGCAACGATGGTACCATTCCCTGTTCCCGACGCATTGACTTCGACCCATGGGTAACTTCCACTTACCGTCCAGGGAGCATTGGAAGAAACCGAATAGGATACTGTTCCTGCAAGAGAATCAACGGTGTAGGCGAGAGGAGTTATGGTTAGATAGGCCGGACTGCCGGTCTGGTTTAGAATTACGGTCACTGGATCCAGTCCGGGAGCAGTTACCACAATATTTGCCGTTCGTGGAAGTGTCAGGCTGTTTTCATTAAATTCTACCAATATACTGCCATCGCCATCGCCTGATGGGGTATAAGCAATCCAGTCTGCAGTACTACTTACCTGCCAGGTGGTATTTGAAGTAACCGCAAAGCTAGTGGTACCTGCTTCAGAGGAAACTTCTATCATTTCGGGATTAACCGTAAGTGTGGGAGGAGCCGACAGGGTGGTTTCTTCTGTTACGGTTCCAGCAGAATAATCCAATTCATCGTTCACTGAAAATGCCGTGTAATGATAAGTGGTTGACGGAAGCAGGTCTGCATGTGTAAATTCATTGTTGCTGCCTGTATAAAGTACAGTTCCCCCACCGGACAATACATCGCCCGGCTGGTAAATTACACCGGCTACGGGCATTCCTGTTACTCCGGCAGACCATACCAACATTACATCGTCGCCATTGGCATTGGGTTGCCAGGTGAGTTCAATTTCTGTATCGCTTATCGCCTGAGCCGTTAAATCAATGGGTTGATCCACCAGCGAAACGCAGGTAATGGAAGCTTCCCAACCGGGAGCAACTGTGCTGGCATTGCTGCTGAATACAAAGGTAAGTGCGCCATGAATGTTGTCGGCGGTTATGGTCCCGGGTGAATCGGTTCCGCACCAGGTGCCAATGGCGGAAGAAAACGCTGAACGTCCGTTGTAAATGGTTAATTTATCGCTGCTGCAATTGTTTGAAGTCTGCAATTCGAACGTACTGAAAGTTACACTTACCTGATTTCCAGGATACGATGGATTAAAAGTAGTGGTTAGGTTCTGGTTATTGCCATAATTATTTTCAGGGCCTCCTGAATCATAGAACGTTCCGGAGCAGGTGGTAATGCTCTGGTTTTTCATGGTAAATACATCATCTGTAACAGTAATATAGTTCGTTTTTACTTCTGTAAATGATCCGTTTACCGTAAGGGTAATTGTTTTTTGACCAGTAGATTCATAAATTACCAGATGCGGGCCTGCTCCGCTGGCGGTGGGAGGCTGTGCTCCTTCGCCAAAATTCCATTCCCAGGAGGTAACCTCGCAGGTGCTTTTATCGGTAATGATAACCGGATTGTTGATTACAATGGTGGTTGCATCGGCAGTAAACTGTGGATTGGCTTCATTTACATGAATGTAGTCCTCTCTAACGAGGGTATTGCTGCCAAGGTCGTTGGTTACGGTAAGTTCAACAGAATAAGTTCCCAATGTAGTGAACTGTATGATTGGGTTTTGAGAGTTGGAGGTTGTTCCATCCAAAAAGATCACATTGTCGGGAGTAAAACTCCAGTTCCATGCAGTGGGATTGCCTGAGCTTTCATCGGATAATGTTACTGTATCATTGAGACAGGGTAGGGTGGTGTTCACCTGAAATATAGCCAAAGGCCCTAAGGGACTGAAACTAAATCCTGCAATACGGGTTCTTTGTCCACCACTTACATACTGATTGGTATACCAGAAAGAATGATCATCTTCGGGATCGACACTCATTAAGGAATAATCGCCCCAACGGTTGGCCCCGGTTTGTGAATTTGTACCACTCCAGATGTTGCCTTCAGCAATGTCCATAATGCCAGAGGCCTGCGCATATTCTTCACGGGACTGCCCGGTATAACGGATGCCGGGATACTCAGTACTGCTTGAAATAGAATATCCCAGTGCAATTTCATTTTGCCCGTTCATAACTATACTCCCCATCCAGCGTGAGTGCTCATCAGGTGCGTATGTGCCTTGTTGCCGAACAGTCCAGTCTCCACTGGTTTTACGCAATTCGTACCATCTGATACCGGCATGGTTGGTGGCATCCACATCCACAGTGTGACAACAAACTATGGTTTGATAATCTCCAAAATTCCGGTACTGGGGGGCGTTCATCACTACCTGTGGAATGGCGTCAAGTTTCTGGCTGGTATTGGGTTGTTTAATGTTGTTCCAGTTATTACCAAAGTTACTGTCAAATGCAGCCACATCAATCTGTTGAACCCTGTTGAAAGTGGAATTAGAAGGAGTATTCCAGTCTACATCCAATTCGTAAATCCACAATTGATCAGTTCCTCCCGCAATGGCATCATCATTAAAGGCTATAAATAAACCCGGTGCTCCGGCTGGTGCTGCAGGCCCGTCATTATCCAAAGGCGGAACCATCATAAATCCATCAATTGAAGTTGGTCGCCAGGGATTGTCAAAAGAAACCATTTTCGGATTGGTACCGCCGGTAAGCATGATTTCACGCTGAAATACATATATATCAGTTCCGTTGGAGGTATTGGTTGCCATATAATAACCATCAGGCCAAATTCCGAATTTTTCATAATCGGGCATACCGCTCATGTTAAAACTATATTGATACCAGGCACCGGTTGGGTCATTGGTTTGGGAAACGGCTACCAACATACGGTCAGGTGAGCCACAGAGAGAAAATTCAGCAGCCAGCCACCGGTCGGCCATTTCGTCATACAGCACAATGGGATCTCCATCATTGCAATTTGCACCGGGCACTGATCCGAACAGTTGGTTCATATTTGTAGGGCCTGCCAGCAATTCACCTGACTTTGAGTAAATTGCATAGGTTGTATTTATGGTTTGCATATAATGGCCGGGGCCGGCGGCACCATTACAGTCAGGTGGGAAATAAGGAGAAGTCTGCCCCTGAAAATTTACAGTCGGGTCTTCAAGCGGAATGCGGGTATTGCCCTGACTTTTTTGCCATACGGCATCCTCACCTTTGGGCAAGGCAGTGGATTCATAAGGAAAATATCTCAGCCGGAGTTTGGGATTAAGCAATTTGGCTTCGGCTTTCCCGGTCATCAGCGCCCACTCTGCTTCAGTTATCGGTGGGATGTCCTTCAGAGGCTTACTTATGCCAAGAAGCTGCCCTTCACCCAGGTTATGTGGCTCAATAGGGCCTTGTTGCGCAAAAATCGGATGGATCGTAAATGTTATAGCGATCAAAAGTAATATTTTAACCTTCATGGGTTTGTTTGTGTTTGGGGTGAGTTTGTGAATAGCGTGGCCAAAAGTAGCTTAAATGTTTTAAGTTTAAACGGAAAAAATGAGAGAAACTTCATTTTAATAGCTGCTCCTGTTCTTTTAATAAAAGCTGTAAGATAAACCAGTTTTTAATCACAGATGTTCATCTTAAAGCAAGGAACCCACGTTTTTTAGAAGACTTAATATAAAAACTCTTTTTCCCAACAGGTACGAAAATCTGCCTGAAGGCTCAGGACCTTACTGAGGTTTGTTCATTGATATGTGGTTTTTTAATTAATTGGGGATGCTTCGACCAGGCATAACTGGCATTGCCCGACAATTAATCGAACCAGCGTAAATCTAAGGCATTATGGCCTTCGTAAATAAAAATTATGGTAAATCATACGCCCCAAACACAAGAGAAACATTTAGAAGGCAAGTGCTTCACCAATTCGTTCAAGCAAGAGTAGTTGATTATAATCCAGACAATCCAGGTCTTCCGGTCAAGGCCCACGAGCAAATTATGCCTTGACATCTGAAGTTTTGGAAGTCGTAAAAGCATATAAAACAAGAAATTGGAAAAAGGCTTTGAAAAACTTCATTAATACCGTTGGAAAACTTTCGGAGGTCTATTTGAAAGAACGAGCATTGATTCAGATTCCAGTAGTACTTCTAAACGGAAAAAATTCTAAAACTTTCAGCAGGGAAACACAATGAAGTTCAAGCGGCAATTATAGAACAATTTGCCCCACGTTTTGCAAATGGCGGAATGCTTCTATTATTTGGGCGACACAGCTAAAAAGGATTTGTTTGTCGATGAGAAAGAACTTAAAAATTTGGGAATACCCATTGACCAACACAGCAAATTGCCTGATGTTGTAATTTATGACAATAAAAGAAAGTGGTTATTTCTCATTGAAGCCGTTACATCACATAGCCTTGTTTCTCCGAAACGACTATTAGAATTAGAACATTTTTTGGAAAACTGTAAGGTTGGAAAAATTTATGTAAAGGCTTTCCCTGGTATGACGGAGTTGAGGAAGCACTCAAATAATATAGCCTGGGAAACAGAAGTTTGGTTAATGGAAGTCCCTGACCATATGATACATTTTAACGGCAACTGTTTTTTTATAGGCCTCAGATAAATTTTTGAAAAACGAAAATAAAATTTACAACTAATTCCTGGCTTCTTTATGTAATTTTTCTAAACACAAACCGACAAAAAGCTTTATTTATCCGAAGACCGCTATATTCAGATAAACATTTCTGTTTTTTTATTTTCATACATTATAAACCTGAAACTTTTTTCAGGCAGTTAAGATTACAAATGAGTTTTATTGTCATTTATAATAAAACAGGCCCGTAATTTGTTATATGTGTTTATCTATTGAAGACCAATCATTCATATAATGAATATTTACAGCAAACATAATACTATTCTTGCAGTTGCTTTTATGTTATTGTGGCTGTTCACCTCTGCCAGGGTTTATGCACAACCACAGCCGGAACTGACCTGTGTGTCGGTGAATGAGAACGGTTCACTCTACGTTGGCTGGAACATCCCATCAGGTACTTTTGATGGCTTCCGGCTTTTTTATAAAAAAACCACCGAAGCCTTCTATAATTCGCTTGACTTTTTGCCGACCATTACTTCGGGCAGCATTCCCGTAACGGATGCACAAACAGAGAAATACGATGTCTTTTTGATTACCTTCAATAATTCTCCTGCTGCCAACAGCCCTGAATCCGTGCATCTTAACAATATGTTACTGGTTGTTTCGAACGGAGGCATAGGGTCGGGAATAGCCCGTCTGGACTGGTCGCCCATGAAAGCTGTGGGTGCTCCCGAATATATAATTTTGCGTTCTATGGACAATGTTAATTTCATAGAAATAGGAAGAAGTAACAGTTTAATATATTTTGATACCATAGAGGCTGTTTGCGATCTCAAAACAATCTATTACAAAATAGAAATCCCCCTTACCGGATGTTGGCCTCACTCTTCAACAGGCAGTGGTACTTTTAAAGATGATAACCGGCCCGAAGACCCCTCCATAACCTATGTGACCATAAACAATGGGCTGGCTGAAATCCACTGGGAGCACAGCCTTACCCCTGATGTGGATGGTTATATACTCGGTGTGAAAGATGGGGCAGCCTATCTGGATCACGACACTACAGACTTTGTAAACTTTATCATTGATGATTTTACTGACCGTCCTACCTACCGGTATCCTTGCGATGAATCGGTGACCTATGTTTTGCGTGCAAAGGATCAATGTGGCAATCAAAGTTCCGGTATTTTAAATTACAACCGGCTTCATCATACGATTTTAATTTCCGGTGAGATTGAATCCCATTGTAACCGGCAGGCCACGTTAACCTGGAACCACTATATAAGCATGGATCCGGAAGTTTCCACTTACGAAGTATATCGTTCCGAAAATGGTAATATTGCTGAATTGGCTGGAAAGGTATCTGCCTCAGAAGCAGAGAGTTATACCTTTACCGATCCGCTCATGTTGAGTAATGGAAGTTTATACACATATTGGGTAAAAGCAGTGAATGATGTCAATACCATCAGTTCCGAAAGTTGTCAGGTTTACCTCGCACCTGTAATTGAGTTTTTGACAGATTTCGATCTTAATCTGATAACTGTATCCAATGACAATTATATTGCAATGCAAGCCAGTGGCGCTCCCGATGAATTAATCGGAAAGGTAAATGTTTACCGGGGCACTTCACAATCTTCAGGGCTTCAACTGCTTTTTTCAAATAACTGGAGCAATAGTCCTGTTCAACTTTCTGATTATGACGCATTGGTACATGAATCAAGCTATTTCTATCAATTGGTAGCCACCGATGCCTGCGGTTATGAACTGGGCGAATCTCTGCTTTTCAGGAGTATTTTATTGGAACTGACTCAGCCGGAAGATGAAAGCATTCGTCTGAACTGGAATGCCTTTATGGGTTGGGGCGATTACCTGAAAAATTATCAGGTCTATCGTTTTGACGGAGATATTCCGGCTCCTGGATTTCCCAAACCGGTGCCGCCGGAGACATTGTTTTTTAATGATTTAATTTCAGAGGTAAGCCCGGGCATGGTTACTTACTATGTGGAAGCTGTGCATGAAGATGGTCGTAAAAGCCTGTCCAACACAGTAAGCCTGGTTCCTGAAGCTGAAGTTCTGGTGCCCACTGCCTTCCGAATAGGAGGATTTACACCGCAATTCATACCCATACTCAAAAATGTGGAACCTACGGCTTACTTGTTTATGATTTATAACCATTGGGGGCAACTGGTATTTGAAACAACCAATGTTGAGGAGGGATGGGATGGAAGTATGAACGGCAGCCCATCACCACCGGGGGCCTATATATGGATGCTCAACTTTAGCGATTTCAATGGCAATAAAATTTCAAATAAGGGTGTGGTCACGATTGTTAAATGAGAAGATCGTTGTCGAAACATTAGTGAGCGGCTTTCATTGCCATTATTAGAGAACTGACGGGTTGTCACTAGCCCATAAAAAATGATCCAAAACTTTAACAATATTTATTTGCAGCCAGATGGCTGTAAGTTTTAGAGGTATTCCCTGTTTTGGGTTTCTTAAGCCCGGCTCAATAACTATTGGCGGGTCAACCACAATCCATCATTGGTTTCTTTAATTGCCCCTGGGCTTGGAGACTGATTTATTTTTAACATATTTTTCCAGCCAGGTATCGGTTTCCCATAACATGTGAAGTATATTTTCACGGGCGTTGTAGCCATGACTTTCATAAGGCAGCAACACCAGACGGGCCGTACCGCCCAATCCTTTAATAGCTCCAAAAAGTCGTTCGCTTTGCAGGGTAAAGGTGCCGGGGTTGTTGTCTGCATCGCCGTGAATGAGCAACAGTGGCTCATTGATTTTATCGGCATGCACAAAAGGCGACATGGTGAGGTAAACTTCGGGTGCTTCCCAGAAAGTACGTTCTTCGGCCTGAAAGCCGAAGGGTGTAAGACTTCGGTTATAGGCACCGCTACGGGCAATGCCGGCCGCAAACAAGTCAGAATGGGCCATAAGATTAGCGGTCATAAATGCTCCATAAGAGTGACCGCCTATGGCTACCCTGTCGCGGTCGGCCACACCCCTTTCCACAGCATAATCAATGGCTGCCGCTGCATTGCCAACCAGTTGATCTACAAATGAATCGTTGGGCTCTTCTTCCCCTTCTCCGATAATGGGAAAATCTGCATCGTCCATAATGGCATAACCTCTGGCTGCCCAATAAATGGGAGATCCATAATAAAGCTGAACAAAGGTATGGGGCGATTCTTTAATCTGGCTCGCCTGCTGCGCATCTTTATATTCACGCGGATAAGCCCACATTAACATGGGAAGCGGGCCATCTTTTTCCTTGTCATAGCCGGCTGGCAGGTATAAGGTAGCTGAAAGTTCAACACCATCGTTACGTGTGTAATGCACCCTTTCCTTACTCACATTCATAAAGGATGCGTAAGGATTGGGAAAGCTGGTAACCGGCTCAATTTTGGACGCTGTTCTTATGTAGAAATTAGGATTAACATCTTTACTTTCTATGGAAGTAATCATTTTTCGCTTTTCAGGATCAATTATCCTTACAATGGACTCGTAGGTAGATTTGCCATCAGCCTGCCAGAGCCTTGTGGTGGACAATGTCTTGATGTTAAAACGGTCAATGAATGGCCTGTTTCCTTCCGGACCATAGCCTTCGCCCTGAAGGTAGAGACTTTTTCCATCAGATGAAATCCACAACACCTGTTCATTAAATTGGTTTTTGCGGGTGAGAAAGCTGCCCGGATTACCATAATAGTCTTCTGAAGAACGGTCGTAGATAATTTGCAGATTTCGGTTTTCTTCACCGGGGTTGATTTTATATGTTGTCGTTTTTCTGGTTTTCCACCAGTAATCATACAAAATGGCAATATGTTCGTTTCCCCATGTAATGCCGGCATACCGGTTGGGAATAGCGGCGAGAAGCTGAGGGGTATCTGTAAACGGGGCATCTAACTGATAAACATGATCACGGATTTGCTGATCATTGGCCGGATCGCCACCATCCTGAGCTTCGGCCCACACAAGTGTTGCCGGCTGGTCTGCGCGCCAGGAGATATAGCGTTTGCCTGTTTCTACAGCATCAAAACCGGAGGGAAGAGCTTCAAGCAGCGGCCTCAGATAGAAATTCCGGATAAATTGTCCTTCCGCAGAATAAAGGTCATACGACATTGAAAAGCGGTATTGAGGTACAATATAGGAATAGGGCCGTTGTATGGTTTGTACCAAAAGGTAATTGCCTGCCGGCGAAAAATTAAGTGATTGATAATTGGCCACGGGCAAAAAGGGGCTATTGCTGCCATCAAGTGTTACCTTTACGATTTCAGCCTGAGTATAATATTCATATTCTGCCTCATCGGCCGGGTTGCGGAGTAAATCCTGAAAAGTGCGGGCAGGTGCTTTCTGACCAGTGGTCTCCTGAATTGTAGGGCCTTCTGGCAATACCTTGTTTTTTGCCAGGGCTGATCTTTGTTTTGGGAGTTGCTTTACCAATAGCGCTTTTGAGTTAGGAACCCACACATAGGGTGATCCGGAAGCTGCATTCAGGTTGGATGCCAGTTTTAATGCCCGGGCAGTAGTCAAATCAACCATCCAAAGTTCAGTGCCATCCGCCAGAGTATTGGTAAAAGTGAGTATAGATTCATCGGGCGAGAATGCTATGTCAGCAATACGCAATGTGGTGGGAAGACCCGAGATAGTTAAATAAGTATCACTTTCTATCAGTTTAATCTTTAAACCATAATAAACAGTTTGACGTGACCTGCCATTGGTCTGCGGATTGATGCGTAGTCCAGCAAGTCTTACTTCATCTTCTGCCAGTTCGTCAAGTGTTTTAAAAGCTTTGCGCTCGAAAAAAGCCATATATTTATTGCGCGAATCTATTCTCACAGCCGGACGCGGCTGTATGTCAACCAATTCTAAAATTTCAGGCGGTGGCAATTGATAAGGCTGATTGGTTTGCGCCAATAGGAAGTTGCCCATAAGAGTGAAAATTAAAATTGAAAAAAATTTTTTCATAACAGAGGATTAAGCTGGTTTATTCTTTGGACAAAAGTACGAAAAAGGGTGATGAATGATGGTAACAGTGGTGAAAAATCTCCTGTAAGCGCACCCTATCCTTTATCTGGCAGTTTAAAATTAGGAAAATTTAACAATAATAATTCAATTGGTTTTTATTAAAGATATGCGGCCAATGCACAGTGTTTTTGTTATTAATAAATTGATAATCAATAAGATGGAGATGTGTGGGAGGGCCATGAGGTCATCCCGTGAGCAGTTTAAAGAGGCGAAGATGGTTTTTAATAGCTTGTGCCTAAAACCGGAGCTAAGTTGGACACCTATTTTTCATAACTTTGCGCATTCTAAAAGTATGACAATGTTAAGCTTTGATGACAAATTTTCCGGTGAAGGACTTACTTATGACGATGTGCTGCTTTTGCCTTCTTATTCTGAGGTTTTACCAAGAGAGGTAGATACATCTACCCGTTTTTCGCGCGACATCAAATTAAATATCCCGATAGTAACCGCTGCCATGGATACGGTTACCGATTCAGTTATGGCGATTGCCATTGCACAGGAAGGAGGCATTGGCGTATTGCATAAGAATTTAAGCATTGAAGATCAGGCCATTGAAGTGAAAAAGGTAAAACGTGCTGAAAATGGAATGATTCTGGATCCCATAACGCTGAACGAAGGAGCTTTGGTAGCCGATGCGCTTGGCTTAATGAAGGAATACAGTATAGGTGGCATTCCGGTGGTGGATGCCCACAATAAACTGGTAGGTATTGTTACCAATCGCGACCTGAGGTTTGAGCGCAACATGAGGCGTCCGGTATATGAGGTGATGACACACGAAAACCTGATAACTACCCAGGAGTTTACCGATTTTGAAAAAGCTGCCGACATTCTTCAGGAATACAAGATTGAAAAACTGCCTGTTGTAGACAGCAACTACAAGCTGGTTGGTTTGATTACCTACAAAGACATCATTAAGATAAAAGCCCGCCCAAATGCTTGTAAAGATGAGCGCGGACGGTTGAGGGTAGCTGCTGCCGTTGGCGTTACCGCCGATTTGATTGAAAGGGTTTCGGCTCTGGTGGCCAATGGGGTGGATGCCATTGTGATCGACACTGCCCACGGACACTCTAAAGGAGTGATGGATGCTGCACGGCTTTTTAAGCAACATTTTAAAGATACCCAGCTTATTGTGGGCAATATCGGCACAGCTGAAGCGGCCCGTGATCTGAGTAAACTGAATATCGACGGGCTTAAAGTGGGTATAGGCCCCGGCTCAATATGCACTACCCGGATTATTGCAGGCATTGGCATTCCCCAGCTTTCCGCTGTGCATCAGGTTGCTGCCGCACTTAAAGGCACCGGCATTCCCGTTATTGCTGACGGCGGCATACGCTATACCGGCGATATTGCCAAAGCCATAGCGGCTGGAGCCGATACCATTATGGCTGGCAGTTTATTTGCCGGCGTGGAAGAATCTCCCGGAGAAACCATTATTTATGAGGGCCGGAAATACAAAACATACCGCGGAATGGGCTCTATTGAAGCCATGCAAAAAGGCTCAAAAGACCGGTATTTCCAGGATGCAGAAGATGATATTCAAAAACTTGTTCCCGAAGGCATTGTTGGCAGGGTTCCCTATAAAGGTACTTTGTCCGAAGTTGTCCATCAGCTTGTAGGCGGATTGAGGGCCGGCATGGGATATACCGGTTCGGCAGATATAGCCGCCCTGCAACAGGCCCGATTTATGAAAATTACTGCCGCAGGAGTCGCAGAAAGTCATCCTCACGACATTACCATTACCCGGGAGGCACCCAATTACAGCCGATAATATTATTCATCAAAACAAACCATAAAAGGCAATAACAATGAAAAAATTACTGATTGCGATTATAACACTTCTTTTTATCGCAACCTCCTCTGAAATCATAGCTCAGAATGATCCTGTAATTCTTACTGTTGCAGGTGAGAATATCACCAAATCGGAGTTTCTGAATGTATATCAGAAAAATAATATCAATGGCGAAGCCCTGGATCAGAAATCCTTAAAGGAATACATGGACTTGTACATAAACTTCAGACTCAAAGTAAAAGAAGCAGAGGATTTGGGTCTGGATACCCTTAAGGCATTTAAAGACGAACTGGCAGGTTATCGCAAGCAACTTGCACAACCGTATCTTATTGATGATAAAATGAATGAAGCATTACTTAAGGAAGCGTATAACCGCAAAAAATCAGACATCCGGGCCAGTCACATCCTGATTAAAGTTGACCGGAATGCTTCACCACAGGATACCCTTGCCGCCTACAAAAAGGCTATGTCTTTGCGTAAGCGCGCGCTCAAGGGAGAAGATTTCGGATTGTTGGCTGCAGAATATTCTGATGATCTGTCCGCGCGTGACCGGGATGCAGAAGGACGTAAATTCACCGGAAACAGGGGAGACCTGGGTTATTTTACGGTTTTTGATATGGTATATCCTTTTGAATCAGGTGCTTATAATACTCCTGAAGGTGAGATAAGTATGCCGGTGCGCAGCGACTTTGGGTATCACCTGATTAAGGTGGTTGATCGGAAACCCGCTTTAGGCAGAGTTCAGGTGGCACATATACTGTTAAAAGTTCCTGAAAATGCTACTGCTGCCGATAGTGCATTGGTGGAGCAGAAAGCTAAAGATTTATATAACCGCATCATAAACGGTGAAGATTTTGCGAGACTGGCAGAACAAAATTCAGACGATAAATCTACTGCTAATAAAGGGGGAGTTTTGCCATGGTTTGGAGCCAATAAAATGATTCCTGAATTCATTAAATCAGTTTCCGCCATAAAAAATCTGAATGAAGTTGCGCCTCCATTTTCATCTTTCTATGGCTGGCACATCGTAAAACTACTCGATCGGAAAGAAATAGGCACTTATGAGGACAACATCAATGAGCTTAAACAAAGCCTTACCCGCAGCGACAGAGCCAAAAAGAGTGAAGAGGCATTGGTAAACCGGATTAAACAGGAGTACAAGTTTAGTGAATCTCCCAAAAATCTCGCTGCAATAAACAAAATAGTTACCGATACTATTTTTGCTGCCGGGTGGAAAGTTCCTGCTAATGTTAAATTGAATAAGACACTCTTTACCATTGGACGCCGCAGCTATTCACAACTTGATTTCGCCAACTATCTTGAAAAAAACCAGCGCAGGCAATCCAAACAGAATATTGAAGCATATGTACAAGATAAGTTAAACACCTATATAAATACCAGTCTTATTGAGTATGAAGACAGTATGCTTGAATCTAAATATCCCGATTTCAAAGCCCTGGTTAAAGAATACCGGGATGGTATCCTTTTGTTTGAACTAACCGATCAGAAGGTATGGTCCAAAGCGGTGAAAGATACCGCAGGGCTGGAAGCTTTTTATGAGCAGAACAAGTACAATTATATGTGGGGTGAGCGCCTGGATGCTACCATTTATTCGCTGGATACCATAAACCAGGAACTGAGTACCCGTCTGCGAAAAGCCATTAAAACGGGCATTACCGATACGGAAATTCTCGAACAATTTAACACCGATTCCACCACATTGCTTACCATCGAACGCCATAAATTTTCTTCCGGAGATAATGCCATGATTGATAGTATCGAATGGCAAACCGGTCTTTCTCCTGAAATTCTTGATGAGGGCCGGGTTCATATGATTTTGGTACATAAGCTATTGGCTCCTGAGCCCAGGCTGCTCAATGAGGCAAGGGGCATCATAACTGCCGATTACCAGAACTATCTCGAAAAAGAATGGATAAAGGAATTGCGACGTAAGTATGACTTTGATGTGAAGGAAGAAGTACTTTCATCCATAAAATAAATCGTTCTATGAAAGTTGCTTTCAGGATTTTGTGTCTGCTTTTTTGCCTTGGAGCAATGAATCAGTGTACCTGGCTGGAGGCACGCAAAAAAGGAGATGCTGTGGCAAGAGTATATGACCAGTATCTCTACCGGAGCGAATTAAAAGGAATAGTGCCCCCTGGTCTGCCTGCTCCCGACAGTATTGATGCTGCGCGCCAATATATAGACAATTGGATCAGGCAGCAGGTTATCCTTCGTCATGCAGAGCGCAATTTGAAAAAGGATGTGCAGGATTTTTCAGAACAACTTGAAGCCTATCGCAATTCACTTGTAATCTATGCCTACGAGAGTGAACTGTTGAAACAAAAGTTAGATACTTCGGTAACCAACAGTGAAATCACTGAATATTACAATGAAAATGCTGCTAACTTTCAGTTGAGAGAAAATATTGTGAAGTATAAATATTTAAGAATTCCCTTGAATCTGATTGAAAAACCTTTTGTTAAAAAAGCTACAAAATTGTTTAATACAACAAAGGACACAGATGCTGAAGAAGAATTGGAGAAATTGTCTCAAAAATGGATGTTTGGATACCGCCCCGATGATGACAACTGGGTAAATTTTAAGACCATGACTACCGAAGTTCCGCTTGAAGTATACAATGAAGAAGATTTTTTAAGCAATTTCAGACATGCTGAGGTTAGAGATTCGGCATACCTGTACCATCTGTACATTACAGATTATAAGATGAAAGAAAGTACGTCTCCATTAAGCCTTGAACAGAATAATATCAGGAATATTATTATCAACCGTCGAAAGCTTGCCCTCTTAAAGCACATGCAGGAAGAGGTATATAAAGAGGCGTTGTTAAAAAAAGAGTATGAAATTTACTGAAAGCCGGAGGACAATGTTCTACCTAAAATTTTTAAAAATGCAAAAAATCATCACCTTATTCATCAGTTTGCTGATACTGTTTAACCACACCGGTGTTCAGGCTCAGGAACAGATTATTGATGAAGTGGTTGCCGTGGTAGGTGCCAATTATATACTGCAATCGGATATTGAAGGACAATATCTGCAGAGTCGTGCTCAGGGCATAATCACTGATGCCAGGGCAACCCGGTGCCAGATTCTGGAAGATATGCTTTTTCAGAAATTATTGTTAAATCAGGCTGAGCTTGATAGTATAACCATTACGCCTGAGCAGGTTGAGCAAACCCTGGACGCGCGTTTCAGGTATTATATTCAACAATTTGGTTCTCAGGAGAAGATGGAGCAGTTTTATAAAAAATCTTTGCTTGAAATTCGGGAAGAGTTCAGACCACTGGTTAAGCAACAACTCATGGTGGAACAAGTACAGCAGAATCTGATCCAGGACGTTAAAATTACCCCTTCGGAGGTACGGAGCTTCTACAATGACATACCCAAAGATAGTATTCCGCTGCTTGAAACCGAATACGAAGTTGCCCGGATACTTATAAAGCCGGTTATCAGTAAAGAGGAGCAAGACGCTACGCGTGAACGCTTACAAAGTCTGCGCGATCGCATTGTGAAGGGAGAGAATTTTGCGGCGCTTGCTACCCTGTATTCCGAAGACCTGGGCTCAGCCAAAAAAGGAGGGGAAGTAGGTTTTGTAGGTCGTGGACAACTCTTCCCTGAATATGAAGCAGCAGCATTTGGACTGAATAAGGGAGATGTGTCGGAAATCATTAAAACCCAGGCGGGTTACCATATTATTCAACTTATTGAGCGAAGAGGGCAATTGATCAATACGCGCCACATCCTGCTCAGACCTAAAGTGTCGGATGCTGATATAGCAGCTGCATCCAAAAAACTCGACAGTATCGCCAATCTGATACGAAACGGGGAAATGACTTTTGAAGAAGCGGCCCTGAAGTTTTCAGACGATCCTGGTAAAATCAATGATGCGCTGATGGTGAACCCCATTACCGGTACTACCAGTTTTACCGCTGGTCAGTTAGATCAGAAGATATTTTTCGTCATCGAAAAAATGAAAATTGGCGATATCTCGCGGCCAATGCAGGCAGAAGATGATGAGCAAAATAAAACCCTGAACATCTATATGCTCAAATCACGCACTGAACCTCATCGCGCCAATCTGAAAGATGATTACAGCACCATTCAGCAATGGGCACTTAATAAAAAACAGGGAGATGTAGTGAATAAATGGATTTCTGAAAAAATTACTTCTACCTATTTTAGAATAGGAGAGGCCTTCCACGATTGTGCCTTTCAGCATAAATGGAAAATTCAATAAACCGAAGAACTTAAATATTATGTTAAACTATAAATCGGATGTTGAAGCAATAGATGCTTTTGGTGAAAAGTATCGCTTGCTTACTGCCGAAATTGGAAAAGTAATCGTTGGACAGCACACGGTGATTAAGGATGTGCTGATTTGTATTTTTAGCCGGGGGCATGCCTTGCTTGTAGGTGTGCCAGGCCTGGCAAAAACATTAATGGTAAATACCATAGCCCGCTCGCTCGGGCTGGATTACAGCCGTATACAGTTTACACCCGACCTCATGCCATCGGATATTATAGGTACCGAGATACTGGATGAAAACCGCCGTTTCCGTTTTGTAAAAGGGCCGGTATTTGCCAACATCATACTGGCCGATGAGATCAACCGCACCCCACCAAAAACGCAGTCGGCATTGCTGGAGGCCATGCAGGAAAAAGCAGTCACCGTTGCAGGGGAAAGTCACCACTTGTCGGAACCTTTCTTCGTACTTGCTACCCAGAATCCCATAGAACAGGAGGGTACATACCCACTGCCGGAAGCTCAGCTCGATAGGTTTATGTTCAATATCTGGTTAAATTACCCGTCATTTGAACAGGAAGTGGATGTGGTAAAGAATACAACTACCGGAAAAGTAGTATTGCCTGAGGTTGCTCTTAGTGCCGACGAGATACTGTATTTCCAAAGTCTGATCCGTCGCATTCCGGTGCCGGATAATGTATATGAGTATGCGGTTAAACTGGTATCCCGAACCCGCCCGGGAACTCCCGATGCTCACCCATGGGCCAACCTTTACCTTACCTGGGGCGCCGGCCCGCGGGCTTCTCAATATCTGATACTGGGAGCCAAGTGTCATTGTGCCATTAATGGTAAATATTCGCCCGACATTGAAGATGTTAAAGCAGTGGCCACTAGTATATTGAGACATCGGCTGGTACGAAACTACAAAGCTGAAGCCGAAGGCATAGGCATTGAAGCTATCGTTAATGAATTGCTCGGATAAATTTTTCATATCTGCCAATAAAAACGGGTTAATTTTCGTTTTGATAACAATTTAATTTAACGAATAAATAATTGATTCATCATGTCATTAGGAAAATCAGGGCCGAAATTCTGGTTGACCATCGTTCTTGCAATCTTTGGAATAGCGGCGGTTGTTTTTTATTTTTCAGGCAATAAAGCTCAGACACAGGCGGTAACCTCTAAAGTAAGTTTTGGTGATTTTTACATCAATGTAACTACCAGTGGGGAGCTTGAGGCAGCGAATTCAGAAAATATCCTGGGTCCTCCAAACCTGCGCGAAGTACGGATCTGGCAAGTTCAGATAAGCGATATTATTGCTGAAGGTACCATAGTGGATTCGGGGCAGTATGTAGCAACCCTCGACCGCACAGAGATTACCAACCGTATGAAAGACCTCGAAGGTGAGGTAGAGAAACTCGAGTCACAGTTTATCAAAACCAGGCTCGATACCTCCATGGATATGCGTGCAGCGCGCGAAGAACTTATTAATTTGAAATATGCTCTTGAAGAGAGGCAAATCACGGTAGAACAGTCAATTTACGAGCCTCCTGCTACCCAGCGGCAGGCGAAAATTGACCTGGAAAAGGCGCAACGCGCGTTTGAACAGGCAGAGAAAAATTTTAAATTGCGTTCGGCAAAAAACAGTGCCAATATGCAGGAAGTGGCTGTTTCGTATAGCCAGGCCCAACGAAGACTGGAACAGATTAAGGACGTGCTGCAGGGCTTTACCGTAAAAGCACCCAAAGCGGGTATGGTCATATACAAGCGCAATTGGGATGGTTCAAAAATTGGCATTGGATCTACCATGAGTTCATGGGACAATGTGGTGGCCACCCTGCCCAATCTCGATAAAATGATCTCCCGCACCTATGTGAATGAAATAGACATAAGTAAGGTGAAAACCGGGCAAAAAGTAGAAGTAGGCGTGGATGCCTTCCCCGACCGGAAGTATACCGGCGAAGTTACCGAAGTAGCCAATATTGGCGAACAGATGCGAAACTCCAATGCCAAAGTGTTCGAGGTAAAGATTAAGGTGAATGAATATGATTCCATACTCCGCCCGGCCATGACCACCAAGAATATCATCAATACTTTGGTGATACCACAGGTGCTTTACGTTCCCATTGAATCGGTGCATACCACTGACAGCATTAGCTTTGTATACAAGGCCAACGGCCAGTACAAACAGCAAATAACCACCGGTGCTACCAATGAGAATCAGATTGTGGTCAGCAGTGGACTGATTGAGGATGATGAGGTTTATCTTTCACCTCCTGAAAATGCCGGCACCTGGAAACTGAGAACACTTTAATTACACCTTTTTTAATGGAACGCCACTTTTACATACTCTCTATTGCGCTTGAAGCGGTTTTTGCAAACCGTTTCAGGTCAATACTTACTGCACTGGGTATTATTTTTGGTGTAGCAGCCGTAATTGCTATGCTGGCCATCGGCAATGGGGCACGTCAGGAAATACTCGATCAGATGAAGCTGGTGGGCGTAAATAACATCATCATTATGCCCAAATCAGAATCCCAGATGGAGGAAGCTGCAAAAGAAGGAGCTTCTGGCAGGCAAACCACTGAAAAGTATTCTCCGGGTCTGTCGCTTGCTGATGCTGAAAGTATCGCATCCATTATTCCATCTGTTGAGCGCGTAAGTCCCGAAGTCATTTATGAATCGGTGCTCATCTCAAAAGGTGTGAGTACCTATGGTAATATTAGCGGTGTAACCCCCGATTTCTTTAATGTCTTTGGCCTTACGCTTGAATCCGGTGAAATGTTTAACGAAGATCAACTGCGCGAAGGCAAAGCAGTATGTATTCTTGGTGCCACCCTTAAAACCAGGCTTTTTCCTCAAACCGATCCCATTGGCCAATATTTAAAGAGTGGCAATATCTGGCTAAAGGTAGTGGGTGTGTTGCAAAGCCGGGCTGTATCAGATGATTTGTCCGGGAATATGGGCATATCTGATTACAACAATCAGGTTTATACGCCCATTCAAACTTTGCTTATGCGCTATCGCGACCGCTCGGTGGTGACTACTGCCATGATTCGTGGAAACAGCAATACAACGGTGGTTTCCGGCGATGCCATTATGTCGTTCAGCAGTTCCGCCAGTGGCAAAGAAGATGCCTTTAACCAGATTGATAAAATAGTGGTAAAGGTGAAAGAAACAGCTTTGATAACCCCTACTACTGATATTATCCAGCGCATGCTGACACGCCGCCATTCCGGAGTAGACGATTTTGAAATTAAAGTACCTGAACTATTGCTCAAACAGGAGCAGCGAACCAAAGACATATTCAATATTGTATTGGGGGCCATTGCCAGCATTTCACTTATTGTTGGCGGTATCGGCATTATGAATATTATGCTTGCTTCGGTAATGGAACGTACCAAAGAAATCGGCATTCGCATGGCAACTGGTGCTACCCGCAAAGATGTCGTTTTTCAGTTTCTGAGCGAAGCTACCATGATTAGCCTTACCGGTGGTATTATAGGTATTTTTCTGGGTCTGGCCCTGGCAAAAATTATTATGCAACTCACCGGAATTCTTACCATTGTTTCATGGATGTCTATCGTAATTTCATTCGGAGTGTCGGCAACAGTAGGTATTCTCTTTGGTTATATGCCTGCCAAAAAAGCAGCATCCCAGGACCCGGTAACTTCTTTGCGATATGAATAATCACCCTTAAAGGTGGCTGATAATATATAAGTCTGATGAAACAAAATATCCTGATTTCTTTTTCTCTTTTAATACTGTTAGGGTTTTTTACATTGTCTGTACATGCACAACGCATGCTTACCCTTAACGAAACCATCGAAATTGCAAAGCGTCAGTCGCCGGATGCCCTGTCAGCCCAGCATCGTTTCAGAAGCAGCTACTGGCAATTCCGGAATTATAAAGCTTCGTTCAAGCCCATGCTCACTCTGGATGCCACCCTTCCGAGTCTGAGCCGGAGCATAGAAAAAATTACAACGCCTGAAGGCGATTTCTTTTATGAACGCAACCTGGCCAATTATTCAGCGGGTTTGTCCCTGTCGAAAAATATTGGATTTACCGGTGGGCAGATTTTTTTTAACTCCGATTTACAGCGTGTGGATTTGTTCGGCGACAGCACCATTACCTCCTATATGTCGGCTCCACTCAATATTGGAATCAATCAGCCATTATTCAATTATAACCCTTTTAAATGGGCCAAAAAGATTGAACCTATGCGGTATAATGAGGCTGAGCGCCGCTATATGGAGGATGTAGAACAGGTAAACATAACGGCTTCTAACCTGTTTTTCAGCTTGCTTGATGCCCAGATAAGACTTAAGATACAACAAATTAACCTGTTGAACAATGATACTTTATATCAAATTGCACGGGGGCGTTTTAACATTGGAACCATTGCTGAAAATGAGTTGCTTCAAATTGAACTTAGCTTGCTTAATGCCCAGTCGGCTGTGGAAAATGCATTGCTCGATGTACAGGTAAAAGCCTTTAATCTGAAATCATATTTGAGGTTGCCCGATGCGGAAGACATCCGGCTGATTACGCCACCTGTTCCCGAGGCACCGGTAATTGACGCTCAGCTTGCTGTTACCGAAGCCCGCGACAACCGCGCTGATGCCCTCGCTTTTGATCGGCGCATGCTGGTGGCTGAAAGCCGGGTAAATCAAGCGAAAACCGAAAACAGGTTCAATGCCAACCTGTATGCTATGTATGGCTTAACGCAAAGTGCCCGTGATCTGGAGGCTGTTTACCGGAATCCCCAGGAGCAACAAAGGGTAATACTTGGTTTACGCATCCCCATTCTTGACTGGGGCCTTACACGGGGTAAAATTAAACTGGCTGAATCAGACATGGAGATGGAACGTACCGCTGTACAGCAACAAATGATTGATTTTGATCAGGAGGTATTTCTTAAAGTTATGCAATTCAATATGTTAAGAAATCAACTTGTTATTGCGGCAAAAAGTGATACCGTGGCAGTAAAACGCTACGAGGTAACCAAGCAGCGCTACCTCATAGGAAAAATTGGCATCATTGACCTTAACCTGGCCCAGAGTGAAAAAGACAATGCCCAACAGGGATATATTCAGGCACTGTCCACCTACTGGCGCAGTTTTTTTGAGTTGCGCAAACTTACCCTGTACGATTTTGTTGCCAACGACCGCATGCATTTCAGGTTTTCTGACATACCCGATGTGGAGTAGTATGGCTGTTCCTTTGCCATTTCAGGTGCATAACAAACATTCTTTTCACTTCCCTGTGGAGCAAAGACTACTTGAATACTTTCCTGCTTTTTTGAATGCAGCAGCTGCCCAAAAAGTAATGCATCAGGGGAGATAAACTGGCGGTCAGAAGAAATCGTTATTTTTGGAAAAACCCATTTGAGTCCGCGATTGATTGCCTGGTATGGTGAAGCAGGTGCTCAATATGCCTATTCGGGCATACAGCATGATCCTGAGCCTTTTAACGATATATTGATGCAATTGAAATGCAGCATTGAGCAGGTGTCCCGGCATACTTTTAATTCGGTGTTGCTAAACTGGTATCGCTCAGGTGCCGACAGTATGGGCTGGCATGCTGACGATGAAAAGGCACTGGGAATTAATCGGGTGATTGCAAGCCTTAGTTTGTGGTAGGAGCGCAAACTGCGCTTTCGCAAAAAGGCAAATCATGATAAAAATTTTAATATTATATTACAAAACGGCAGCCTGCTACTTATCGGTGGTGAACTGCAGCATCATTGGCAACAAGCTGTGCCTAAGTCAAAAAAGCCAATGGGAGCCCGGATCAACCTTACATTCAGATTTATCCGGTCACAATAAGTCTAAAGACCAAGTTCATCCGCAATTTCGGCCATGGCAGCAATAGAAAGTGCAGCAAATTCATCCATACCAAGTCCCAGTTTTTCACATTCCATAATTGTTTCCCGGTTCACTGAGGCTGCAAATGCTTTCTCTTTCATCCGTTTAACCACTGATTTAGGTTTTACTGAACCCACTTTTTTGTCGGGGTATACCAGAGCCGTGGCAGTAATCAATCCGGTAATGGTTTCTCCCGCGGCCAGGGCATGCTGAAACTCTATCTCCCGCGGCTTGCCGGCAGCCAGTTCGTTGTGCATTACAATGGCGTCTACCACTTCAGCATCCAAACCCAATTCCAGGAGTATCCGGCTGGTTTCCAGACCGTGGCGTTCAGGTTCATCCTGGGTGATTTCTGAATCCAGATCGTGTAACAAACCCGCCTGACCCCACTGTTCAACGTCGTGACCCAGACGCCGGGCCAATGCCCTCAAAACCGCTTCCGAGGCCAGTGAATGTGCTATTGTGCGTTCGTTGGTGATGTATTTTCTGAGTAGTTGAAGGGCATCTTTCCGGGGTAGTAACATTTTTATTTGATTTAAATAATGATGATGAAACAAAAGTGATTAAAGCTAAAAATCAGGTTTCTTATTTGTGGGCGGCCTGGTAGAAAATCCGGCAAAGAGCAAAATTATCGCGGAAAGCAATAACGAACCTCCCAGGGCAATAAAAAATATACCTTCTACCCAGGCAGGCATCAATTTAAACCGCTCAAACAGTATGCTTAAGCCTATCATGAAGAAGATAATCAGGTATGTTTTCCAGTCAATAAACGCAAAAATACATGGTTTTTCGCTTTTTAGGCTATAAATGCGTGTTACATTTCGTTTGGTAACTTTCTTAAATACGAGTGAGAAGAAGATATATAAACCCAGCAATCCTGAAGTTACCACTATCCAAGCCGGCACACTGGTAAGGGAAAGTGCCCTGAAAGTGATTTTCAACACCCGGTAGGACGCAAAAGCCCACAGGGCGGCACCCGTAAAACACAATACGCGCTTAGATACAGCGGGCTTAAATTTAGCTATCCATTTTTCATGCTTGGGCATGGGCACGGCTTTATTTTAAGAAGTGTGGCTGATCAAAAAGGCTTCATATCAATTGCTTATGCCTGCTGCAAAGTTAAGCATTTTGCTAATTTAAGGTGTAAGCTGTTGCTCTATAAAATCAAAAAATAACTAAACACTTTTAGCCTCAATCAGCTCTTTGTACAATGTCAGCACCAATCCATCGGCAAGTCCGAGCCGGGGAGAGATTACTTCGCCAATGCCGGTCCATTTGAGAATGCGGATAAAAATCCGTGAAGCGGGTACAATAACATCAGCCCTGTCGGGACGTAAACCCAGAGATTCAATGCGCACTTTCAGGGGCATGGCACTCAACTGCTTATTGGCATAAATCAACTGCTCGTAACCAATGCGGTTGTTGGAGGTGTGACCATAGAGTTTGGTCAATTTATTGATGTTCCCTCCTGAACCAATGCAATTCATCCGCCCGAAATCGCTTTTAAATCCCCGAAGCCAGCGCCGCATTTCCTCCCATTCAGTCTGTTCTACTTTGTCGGCAAGCAAACGCAGTGTTCCAATTTTAAAAGAGTTGGAAGCAATCAGATAATCACCATCAATGACCGAAAGTTCAGTAGAGCCTCCCCCAACATCTATATACAGTGTTTTTGTAAAATCACGGTTTACATACACACGACTTAATGAACTAATGATGTTGGCTTCCTGTATTCCATTAATGATGTTGATATCAAGGCCGGCCTCCCGCTTAACCCTGTCCATTATTTCCTGCTGATTGCCGGCTTCACGCATGGCCGAAGTGGCAGCAACGCGGTAGGCCTCGGGCTTGTATACTTCAATCAACAACTTAAAAGCCCGCATTGTCTTTACCAGGTCATCGGCTTTTTGTTCGCTTATTTTCCCAATGCTAAAAACATCCAGTCCCAGTCGTAAAGGAATACGCAGCAAGGTGGCTTTTTCTGAAACAATGCCCGATTTGCTGTTGAAAACATTGGCAAAAAGCAATCGCACTGCATTGGAACCTATATCAATAGCGGATAAAAGCATGGTTGGTGTTTAAAGTGCTGTAATTTTCATAGTTCAAGCTGTTCGGGCACGCCATTGCGGTAAGTCATCATTTGTAATTCGTTGCCATCAAATACTGCATAACTGAAATTGGTAATCCAGTCCCCAAGGTTGATAAACCTCGATTTTTCATTTAGTTTCAGATTTGCAGGTATATGGCGATGACCAAAAATAAAGTAATCAATGTCGGGCTGTTTCTTTAAAGTCTCAAGCGCAAAGGTGAACAAACGTTCTTTCGTCAGGTCATTCCCACCCTGCAGCTCCACCCTGGTTTCACGGGCCTCATTTGCATAGCGGCTGCGGCGCGAAAAGTAAAGGGCAAGACGGGTGCCGATGTCGGGATGCAACCACCGGAAAAGCCATTGATTGGGTTTAAACTCAAATACTTTTTTCAAAAATTTATAACCATGATCGCCTGGGCCGAGACCATCTCCATGCGAAAGAAAAAACTTTTTTCCATTCCATTCACGAATCTGGTACTCCCGTTCGAGAATGATACCGAATTCGGTGGCAAAGTAATTAAATGCCCAAATATCATGGTTGCCTCTGAAAAGATGAACCGGAATACCGCGGTCGTTAAATTCGGCCAATTTGCCAAATAAGCGAATAAATCCTTTTGGTACAACAGTTTTGTACTCAAACCAGAAATCAAATACATCACCCATCAGAAAAAGCTCATCGGCATCGGCCATAATTTCATCCAGCCATTTTACCAATAGTTTTTCTCTTTTCAGGCTTGAGGCATGGGTGGGTATTCCCAGATGAAAGTCGGAGGCAAAGTATATTTTCAAGTCGTTAAATTTATCCGGTTCAAACCTACAAAAAAAATTATGAGTTCATAAGAAAAGTGTGGTTACAACTTATTCTTTTTGAGGTATTCCTCCAAAGCATCTACCGATACAAACCGATGCAGAATGCGTCCTTCCTTATCCAGCAATATCAATACCGGCAATCGTTCAATCCGGTATTTAACGTGTAGAAGAGACTGATTTCCAAGGGTGTCAATCACATTTGTCCACCACAGCTTATCCAGATTAACGGCAGCCTTCCACCGGTCAGGGAAAGTATCGAAAGCTACCGCGTAAACCTGAAATTCAGGAGAATCATCCCGGTCAATGATTTGCTTAAGTTTCAGATTCGATTGTCTGCTTTGAGCATCTGTGGGAGCCCAGAAGTATAGCAATATTGGCTTACCTTTCAAATGATGCCAGCTTTTAAGCCTGTCTGAAAAGTCGGGTAATTTGATGTCAGGTGCCTGGCTTCCGGTTTTTAATTGTGTTCTTGCCTCAGCCTCAGTCCTGGAAAGTCTGCGCAGACGTTGTACCCGGTGGTGGTGCATCAGCCGGTGCGGATTTTCAGGGAAATGAACACCGAGGGTGGAATCTGAGTAGAAATACCAAGTACTGTCAGCTAAACCTTTAAATACTGCCTGATTGCCAGGCATAGCATTCATTATTAATACCTGCGATAAAGCTGTGGGATGTTGCTGCAGGTATTGAATGGCTATTTTCTTAACCTTTTCGCTTAGCCCGGAAACTGTACTATCAAAATATTTAAGCTCACGACCATAATTGTCGGTATATTTTGCTGATTCAAGAGAAAGGAACAGGCTGTCGATCTTAAGTTTGATGGCATCAAGTTGCAGGACAAAATGCTGATATTCCGCATTTTCTGCTCCTCCGGTAAAAACAGCACTTCCCTCAGGTGAAAGAGAGGCTTTAATACTGTCACCCGGGTGAAGTACCAGTATTTTCCGGCTGGTTTCAAAGTTAAGCAGGTAGAATCCCGGGTTTTGCATGTTCAGCCGGAATCTTGCTGTTTTTCCAGGTTTCATCATTAACGAATCAATGGGTACTACACTATTGGTATCAAGTCTGCTTAAGCTGACTTTGAACCGGCAATCTTCCGGGCAGCTTAAAGAAATAACAGCAGTGGTTTCCGGATTCCTATTGGTGTCGCATGCCGGGGCCAACCCGGCAAGAAACAGCAACAGGACAAGAGTACGTTTAATTTTAGCTTTCCTGGCGGATGGAAACAGACAAGGGTGGCTGAGTGTCATTTTACCGTTTGTAAAGCATTGGTTTTCCGCAATTCATTTTTGCTTATAGCGTGGCAAGCAGTTCGCGGATGATATGAGTCATTTTTGGTTCTGCTTTTGCAGCCGCATCCATGACAATCTGATGAGAAATTTCAACGATTTTTCCTTCAACACCCAGATCAGAGATTACTGAAACAGCAAAAACGGGAATTCCGGCATGACGGGCTACAATAACCTCTGGCACTGTAGACATACCCACGGCATCGGCACCAATTATCCGGATGAACCTGTATTCGGCCCGTGTTTCAAAAGTAGGCCCCGAAACAGCGGCATATACGCCGGTTTTAAAGTCAATGCCTGCCTTACCGGCAATTTTAGAAGCCAGTTGCAGCATTTGTTGGTTATACACTTCGCTCATATCAGGGAAGCGTGGCCCAAGCTGGTTATTGTTCTTGCCAATCAAAGGATTGTCGCCCATCAGATTGATATGATCGGTGATAAACATAATGTCGCCCACCTCGAATTCGGGATTCAAACCGCCGCTGGCATTGGAGACAAACAAAAATTCAATGCCCAGGGCTTTCATCACCCTTATGGGGAATGTAATTTCCTGCATTGAATAGCCCTCATAAAAGTGGAAGCGCCCCTGCATGGCCACAATATTACGTCCGCCCAGTCTGCCAAAGATAAGTTGTCCGGCATGTCCCTCAACGGTTGAAACCGGGAAGTTGGGAATATCGCTGTAAGGTATGCTTTTGGAGATTTCCAGTTCGTTCACCAGACCGCCCAATCCTGTTCCCAGAATGATGCCGGCAAAGGGTGTTTCTTTATAATGTGTTTTGATATAATCAATGCTTTGGTTTATTTTCGTCAACATAGGTTAAAATTTTTTTATTGAATGAATCTTTGAATTGATTGTGAAACTTCACTTCTATGGGAAGATAATGCAAAGGCAATTCACGGGCAAGGTCATAAATTTCCGGAACTATCAAGCGCATGGCATCCTTTTCAGTGGTCACAAGCAATTTATTGCGGCTGTAAAGGTCGTTAAAATTTTCCTTAATTCTTTCAAGGTCTTTCGCTTTATATCGGTAATGGTCTTTAAACTCAATGGTAATCAGTTCAAAACAATAGTTTGAAAGATATTCCTGAATGGGATAGATATTGGCAATACCGGCAAATAAAAGAATGTTGCTGTATTTGTGGTTGTCTTCAGGCTCTGGCATTTCGTCCCATAAGGGAACCATCTTACCATAATCAATGTAACTGAAAAACACCTCCTGATGTGGCAATGGCTTCAGCTCCTCTACCATACTTCTATAAGTAATGGGTGAGAGCACTTTGGGAGATTTGGTAACAATAATGGCATCGGCTCGTTTTGCACCCGAAACGGGTTCACGAAGAGAGCCGGCAGGAAGCAGATAATTACCGGTATAAGGATTCAGATAATCGGTAAGAAGAATGGAAAAACCGGGTTTTACAAAACGGTGCTGAAAGGCATCATCCAGCAGCACCACCTCTGTGGAGGGTTGCTTTTTGAGCAGTTTCCGTATGCCCCTTTTCCTTTTTTCATCAACGAATATGGATATATCAGGAAATTTCATCAGGTATTGCATAGGTTCGTCACCAACCACGGTGGCATTATCACCGTATTCGGCCTGCCTGAATCCTCTGGTTTTACGTCCGTAACCCCGGCTAAGAGTAGCTACATGAACCCTGGGATGCAATAACCTGATCAGATATTCAATATGGGGCGTTTTACCTGTGCCGCCAGTGGTAAGATTTCCCACACTTATTACGGGTATGGGAAAGGTGGTTTGGCTTAAAAGACCTACATCGAAAAGATAATTTCTTAATCTTGTGATCAGCCCATACAGAAATGCAAATGGAATAAGAAAGATACGAAGAATTTCCATGGCATAAAAGTACTACTTGATTTTTAAATCTGCAAATGAAAATATATTTACAGCTTACCTATGAGTAAACGCATAACTCTATTTTTGATTTTACTTGTAATCAAAAAGAGTAGTTAAATTTATTATCATCTGGTAAAAATTGTTAATTTTGGCATGGTTGGTTTCGTGCCATACCGGTGAATCCGCTCTTTTATGTCTGAATGTATGTTCCACTCCGGGATTACAGGAAATGTAATGCAAACCGGAGCGCTCTCTGTTTAACATAAAAGGTCAGTCCGGCGGTTTCTGATTATCTTTGTGTAATGTTTTACATGAAATTTTAAGCTTATTCTTATGACAAAAATTAAGGAAGTATTAAAACACATAGAGTACATAGCTCCGTTGGCCCGGCAGGAGGGTTACGACAATTCAGGATTGCATGCCGGCGATCCGGAGATGGAGATTTCAGGTGTTCTCATTACTCTTGACATTACCGAAGCGGTGGTAGATGAAGCCATAATGCAAAATTGTAATTTAATTATTTCTCATCATCCACTGATATTTAAACCGATAAAAAGCATTACGCCAAAATCTGAACCCGGACGTTGTTTGTTAAAAGCCATCCGGCATAATATTGCGTTATATGCGGCTCATACCAACCTTGACAATGTAATGGGCGGGGTAAATTCCATGATAGGTCAGAAGTTGGGCTTAAACAATTTACACATATTACAGCCCTTAACAGGAATATTGCAAAAGCTGGTGGTATTTGTACCCCTGGCGCAGGCCGGCAAGGTACGTGAAGCTATGTTTGCTGCCGGTGCCGGCCAAATCGGACAGTATGATTCATGCAGTTATAACCTGGAAGGCCACGGAACTTTTCGTCCGCTACCCGGTACCACGCCTTTTGTAGGTGAAACCGGCAAGCTGCACAGCGAACCTGAAATCCGGATTGAAACCATCTGTGAAACACGTCTGCTTCCTGCAGTAATTCAGGCTATGGTCAATGCGCATCCTTATGAAGAGGTGGCCTGGGATGCCTATCCTTTGACCAACGAGTTTCCGCTGGCAGGTTCGGGTATGGTTGGGTGGTTAAATGCGCCAATGACTGAAAGAGATTTTCTTGCAATGGTAAAGGAGATATTTATGGCAGGATGCGTGAAATATTCCCCATTAACGAATCGGGAAATACAAAAAGTAGCCTTTTGCGGGGGATCGGGAAATTTTCTGATTTCCGCTGCTTTGGCTGCAGAGGCTGATGCGTTTATTACCGGAGAACTTAAATATCACGATTACTTTCTGGCTGAAGGAAAGATTTTGATGATAGAGGCCGGTCATTATGAAACAGAGCAATACACCAGCCAATTATTGTACGAAATTGTTAAAGAAAAATTTACTACCTTTGCAAGCCGAATTTCCAACATTCGTACAAATCCCATCAATTATCTGTAAATCAAAAATATAGCAAGGAAAAATATGGCAAAAGCAAAGTCTAAAGTTAAGGCTTCCAGCGAAGACGAAAGCGTTAAAACCCAGGATTCAGAAACAACAGGCCGGATTGCCGCCCATGTTTCCCTCTCATCTGCTGAGGCTGAAGAAACCGAAATCTCAATAGAAAAGAAACTCATCGCGCTGTATAGTCTTCAGCAGATTGATTCTCAAATCGATAAAATTAAAATAATCCGTGGAGAACTTCCTTTGGAAGTAGAAGACCTCGAAGATGAGATTATTGGTCTACAGACGCGTATCGACAATTACATTCAGGAGATTCAGTCGCTCAATGTTTCAATAAAAGAAAAACAAAATCAGATTACCGACAGCCTGTCGCAGATCAAAAGGTATGAAGAGCAGCAAAACAACGTGCGTAACAACCGCGAGTATGATTCACTTACCAAAGAAATAGAA
The DNA here is from genome assembly GCA_002410555.1 of Bacteroidales bacterium UBA5281. GTDB lineage: Bacteria > Bacteroidota > Bacteroidia > Bacteroidales > Lentimicrobiaceae > Lentimicrobium. The sequence continues at coordinate 110,015 of DHSR01000057.1, forward strand.
TTTCAAAATCTTGAAATTGCATTGGCAGAGAAACGAATCAAAGAATTTTCTCATCTGCTGAGCCTGAAAAATGAAGAAGTAAGTGCTGCCCAGAAAATTATGGATGAGCGCAAAAATGATCTGGAAATAAAGAAAGCTGAACTCTCTGACATCGTTAGCGAAACCGAAAAAGAAGAGGTGTCGTTACAAAAAAAATCAAAGGAATTTCAGCGGATGATCGAAGACAGATTGATTACAGCCTATACACGTATCCGGGAAAATGCCCGCAATGGTCTGGCCGTTGTAAGTGTTGAACGCGATGCCTGTGGGGGGTGTTTTAGTTCCATTCCTCCTCAACGTCAGCTCGATATACGTATGCATAAAAAAATTATTGTGTGTGAATATTGTGGGCGTATATTGGTAGACCATGGGCTTGCTGCAAGTGTAACGCTATAATCGTTCGCTGTAAACATAAGAATAGGGGAGGTAGTTGCCTCCCCTATTTTTAAAACAAAATTATGAAATCCTATATTGCAGGTTTATTGTTGCTTTGTGGAGTCGTTCAGGCAAATGCACAGTTGCACTACAATATGGATACCAATTGCCGGAGGGCATACCAGGAAATCCTGAACCTGAAATTTAAAAGTGCCGCTACATTGCTTGCTTCAGAGGCTGCCCTCGATCCCTCAAATTTACTTGTACCTTACCTGAAGCATTACATGCTTTTTCTCGAAAATGTAATTTCGGGTAATAAAGCTCTTTTTGACAAATCTGCCCCCGCACATACTGAATTAATGGACCTGGTTGCTTCCGGCCCTAAAAACTCACCATGGCACCTTTACTGCCGGGCACAAATGTCGTTGCAATGGGCGCTGGTGCGTATCCGGGAGGGTAATTATGCAAGTGCTGCCCTTGACTTTAACCGGGCTTATCGCCTGCTGACCGAAAATAATGTTAAATATCCCGGTTTTATGCCCAATCAGACCGGTTTGGCTTTGATGCAGATTTTAATAGGTTCTATACCTGAGAACTATCAGTGGGTTACCCGTTTATTTTCATTGAAGGGTGCTGTAAATGAAGGTATATCCAGGCTTCAGCAGGTATCATCTACTACTGACGATATTTTTCTGCAACAGGAAAGCCTGTTTTTATTAACTTTTACCACTTTTAATCTGGGCGATAATGAGATGCATACGCGATTTCTCGAATCTATCCTTAAATCACCTTCAGTGGAAACGCTCGTGGTACAAAGCCCATTGCTTATCTATGCTTCGGTAGTTTTTGCCATGCACAACGGACAAAATGATCGTGCCATTGATTTATTGCTTGAGCGTCCGCAGGGCAGCGATTATTATCCTTTCCATTATCTGGACTATCTTACCGGAGTGGCTAAATTAAACCGCCTTGATCAGGATGCCACCGTGTGGTTTTTACGTTACCTTTTGAATTATGAAGGAGAAGCCTTTATAAAATCGGCTTATCAGCGGCTCGCCTGGGCCGCAATGATTGAGGGAGATGATGAAAAATTTTCCGGATATATGGCCCGTGTAAAATTGCGTGGTAACACCCAACTGGAAAGCGACCAAAGGGCCCAACAGCAGGCTGTTTCGGGTCTGGTGCCCAATACCAGGCTACTCAAAGCTACCTTGCTGTTTGATGGAGGCTATTATGCGCGGGCAATGTCAGAGCTTAAAAAAATACAACCGGAAGAAATTCATATTGAACGCGAAAAAATAGAATTTACTTACCGCAAAGCACGAATTTATCATGAATGGGGTAATCCGGGAAAGGCCATTCCGGCATATCAGCTCACCCTGGATCAGGGACAAAAATATCCCTGGTATTTTGCGGCCAATTCGGCCCTCAATCTGGGTCTTATCTTTGAAAATCAGAAAAAATTCGCTGAAGCGGAAAAGTATTACCGGCGGTGTCTTGACTTAAATTATACAGAATATAAAACCAGCATCAGTCAAAAAGCAAAGGCAGGACTAAACCGGGTACGCAACTCGACAAAAAATAACTAATCACATCAACTGTTTCCTTTTGAGCACTTCCACGACAAAAAAAGCCGGACAATGCCGGCTTTTATTCTACGTGAATTAAATAAGCTTAATATCTGAACCCGAGAGTAAGTAAAAATGAATTGTTGGTGGTAGTTGTATAGGCCGGATTAACCAATCCGCTATACATGTAATACTCATCATCGTAGTAGGAGTGAACCCAGGCCAGATCAACATAAAAATTTTGCTCACGAACACCAAGTCCAAAAGAGTAACTTGTCAATGCTGAGTTTACACCAGATTTATAAGGGTTATCCTGAAAAGCATAACCTCCTCTAAAGCTCAGTGCACCATACCGCCATTCGGTACCCAGGCGCATGTTGTGTGTTTTTTGAAACTGATCGCGGATGGATTCATTTTCGCTGTAGAAGTCATATTCACGTGAACGCAAACGCGCGGTCTGATAATCAACAAATTCATAATCGGCGCTGATGATGCCTGATTTGCCAATCACAAACCCCAGACTGCCTATAGCCCGGAAGGGGGTATTTAACTCATATTCAAAATAACCATCTGCACTTTCGGTGGCCGAATAACCATTTTCGAAACCCGAAGTAAGGGATGAAGAATAGGTGTCGGACATTGAACTGTAGAAGGTGGGGGTATGTATGGCACCACCAAGTCTGAGCCAGTTGGTGGCACGAACAATCATACCAAACTTAAAGTTGATGCCGGTTCCGGTGGTTTCGAGGTTGTCTATCCGCTTTAAGTTCTTAAAAACAGTTCCTTCACCTTCAAGTTTCGATTCGGCATACGTAGCTACTTCTTCATACCTGATGAAGGGAACGCCCAACGTTGCTCCTATATATAACCTGTCATTATAATTACCTCCGAAAGTGAAAATCATCTCATTCATTGATCCTTTGCTTTCAATGGTTTTCCGTTGGTTTACACCACCATACGGCAGGTCGACACCATAAGTCCATGTGGCTGAATCAACCACAAACAGTAAGTCGGTGCTGTAAGCCAGATAAGTATCGAACCTACCCAGTGCATTGGGTGATTTTCCGTTGGCCATTCCGGGATAGGAGGATAAATATGAGGATGCATTATTATCGCTGCTCAATTGCACCCGGTTATTGAAATTGGCAATCCGGTTTAGACCGAATCCAAACTGCATATTTTTCCAGGGTGAATTTGGATTTTTTAGTCCTGGGTTGTTGGTCATTACAATTCCGACATTTCCCAGGTTAAAATTGTAACGGGAATCTTCTCTGAAATTTCCGTTTAACTGGCTTTCAGTGGTGGTTGTGCTGAATGAAGGCGTAATGCTGAACTCGGAGCTTCGGTATAAGCCGATGCCTCCCGGGTTTACACTTAGCGCGCTGAAGTCGGAACCCAATGCGCCAAAAGCACCTCCCATGGCCACAAATCGGGCGGTTCCGCTGGGGTTGAGCCGGGAGTAACGCAAAGCATCGAGTTGATTTTGAGCAAAGGTGCCGCCTGCAAACATCCCAAGTAAAGTCAGGGTTAAACAAATCTTTTTCATAACAGTAAAATTAGTTTTTTGAGTTCAGTAAATGATTTACCTGTGACGGCCGCTACCTGATGATGAACGTCCACTGCCTGATGAACCCGAAGATCCTGAGGATCCTGATGACCTGGATGACCCTGAGGATGAGGGCGCAGAATAACTCCTTCCGGACGATGATGAGCCTGAAGGACTGGAATAACTGCCCGATGAGGATGAACGTGAGGGAGCAGTATATGTTCTCCGGCTTTCATTCGATCGTGACGGTGCCTGATAATTAGAGTTCTGGCGCTGCTGTTGTGGCCGGGCTTCATAACTATTTGAACGCGATGGAGCACTGTAACGCTGATTATTCTGGTTGTTTGGCTGGGTGTTTACTCCGCTTTCGCGAATATTTCTGTACCTCGGACTTACATATTCGTTGCTTCTCTTTGGTTTATTGTATTCAGGTGCACTATATGATTGAGGAGTCCGGGTTTGAGCAGGCTTTTGATACTGCTGTTGGCGTTGTGGAGCCGTATATCGTTGAGTGGGAGCCTGCTGGCGCTGAGGGCTCTGGTAACGTTGTGAGTTATTTGGTTCGCTCCGCTGGCTACCCGGACTTACATTGCGGCTACCGGGATCGGTAGTGGTTCCCCTGTTTTCGGGTTGCACGCTGCGGCCCGGAGTTACGGTAGATTTTTGACGGGTGCCCGGTTCAGGCGTTACGGTTCCCCGGCTGCTGCCCGGTTGCTCGGTTCGGCCAGGAGTTACGGTAGATTTTTGACGGGTGCCCGGTTCAGGCGTTACGGTTCCCCGGCTGCTGCCTGGTTGTTCGGTTCGGCCAGGAGTTACGGTACCTGTGCTGCGTCCACTCGTACCAGGTGCTACAGTGCCACGGTTGACAGGCTGTTCAGTTCGGCCAGAAGTTACGGTACCGGTTCTTCCTGAGCCCGTGGGTGTCCTTGGACTTTCTATGCGGCCGCTGCGGACGGCATTTTCATAATGCTGTCCAAATGAGCTTCCGCGGCCACTTCCGGAGCCTACACTGGCTGAAGACCCGCGATGGCCGTAGTAATATGAGTTGTTGTCGAAACTGTTGTAGTAATAGTAGCCTCCGCCACCTGCATAGTATCCATCGTAGAAGCCATTCCAGTAACCATGATTATATCCTGAATAGTAACCACCATATCCATATCCAAAGCCATGATAAGGATAACCCCATCCGCCATAGGGGTAATCCCAATAGCTATAACGATAGCGCGGATAATAGCCCATACCGAAACCTATTCCCGAATAACCGGGATACCACCAGTTGTATCCAAGGTAAATGCTGGTTCCCCAGCTATAAGGGTTGTAATCATACCAGTAAAGATTGGTGTAATACGGGGAGTAGTAACTGTTAAAGTAATAATTGGAGTGGAACCGGCGGATGCGGGATGCATAAGCATAATCGTAGTAATCGTCGGTGTTGTAGTAGTTATTGGTTACGTAGGTTGTACCGTTTGGATCACTGTAACTTTCGCTGGTCGAATAGTTGTACTCACCATCCTGATAGGATTCTTCCTGGGGTATGCTTTCCTGATCATAATAATACTGCTGATCAGTCTCCTGAGTATAGCGATTGTTGTCATTATTGGTAGTGTAGTGCTCAGTTTTAACGGTACTTTGAGCTACTGCCGGAGATTGCACCGCAGCATCGGAAGGCGAGTAATAAACATCGTCGTAGGTGGTGCGGGCCTGATATTGCGTGTTGCATGCCGTTAAAAATAAGGCGGTTGCTGCAATAAAGCTGATAAAAGTTTTCATTTGTTGGTCCTCCCTTTTAATTTTGCAGTTCCAAATGCCAGGTGGATTTGGTGTGTTGGCTGCGTTTATTTTGTTAATTTTGTGCCCGCTTTCGCGGTTGAGTTGTTGTTAAATCAACCGTTTTAAAACAAATACTATACCACAATACACAAAACATGGCTAAAGATTTTCCTACCCGGGCTGAAAACTATTCTCAATGGTATAATGATCTGGTAATCAAGGCCGATATGGCCGAAAATTCCGCAGTGAGGGGCTGCATGGTGATCAAACCTTATGGCTATGCCATTTGGGAAAAAATGCAGGCGGCACTCGACAAAATGTTTAAGGACACCGGCCATATGAACGCTTACTTTCCATTATTCATACCAAAGTCATTTTTTAGTCGCGAAGCAAGCCACGTGGAAGGCTTTGCCAAGGAGTGTGCCGTCGTAACGCATTACCGCCTGAAGAATGATCCCAGCGGCGGGGGAGTGATTGTAGACGAAACAGCAAAACTGGAAGAAGAGCTTATCGTACGTCCTACCTCCGAAACCATTATCTGGGATACCTACCGCAACTGGATACAATCATACCGTGATCTGCCATTGCTTATCAATCAGTGGGCCAATGTAGTACGGTGGGAAATGCGCACCCGGCTATTTTTACGCACGGCTGAATTTCTTTGGCAGGAAGGTCATACGGCTCATGCCACTTCGGAAGAAGCCATAGCAGAAACCGAACAGATGCTTAATGTTTACGCTGACTTTGTTGAGAATTTTATGGCGGTACCGGTACTCAAAGGCACCAAATCACCCAACGAACGTTTTGCCGGTGCCATTGAAACATACTGCATAGAGACCCTTATGCAGGATGGCAAAGCGCTGCAGGCCGGAACGTCCCATTTTCTGGGACAGAATTTTGCCAAAGCTTTCGAGGTTCAATTTCTTAGCAAGGAAAACAAGCTTGAATATGTATGGGCTACTTCATGGGGCGTTTCTACGCGCTTAATCGGGGCGCTGATTATGGCACATTCTGATGACAATGGGTTGGTGTTGCCTCCAAAACTGGCTCCCACCCAGGTGGTTATTGTACCCATTTACAGAAATGCGGAGCAATTGGCCTCCATCACTGAAAAAGTAGATGAAATTGTTAAAAATCTGAAAGCCAAAGGCATATCTGTTAAATATGACGACCGGGATACCTACAAACCCGGCTGGAAATTCAATGAATATGAATTTAAAGGGGTACCGGTACGGTTGGTCATTGGGCCACGTGACCTGGAAAACGGCACCGTTGAAGTTTCCCGCCGCGACACCCTGGAAAAAGCTACCTATCAGCTTGCCGATATCGAAAATAAGGTTGAGCATCTACTCGACAGTATCCAAAAGAACCTCTTCCAGCGTGCGCTTGATTTTAGAGACAACCTCACCACCAAAGCTGATACCTGGGAAGAATTTGTTGATTTACTGGATAATAAGGGCGGATTTGTACTGGCTCACTGGGACGGAACTCCTGAAACCGAACAGGAAATCAAAGAGAAAACCAAAGCTACCATCCGTTGCATTCCACTGGATGCCAAACCCGAGGCAGGTAAATGTATTTTAACCGGCAAGTCTTCGGATAAGAGGGTAGTTTTTGCAAGAGCGTATTAGGAGTCGGAGCGACATGCCCTGACAGGGTTTGTCTCACCCTGTGAGGGCTGAAATTGGAATGGAGACGAAGATTCAAGGCATCGCAGGGACCAGGAGAAATGGAAAAGGGGAGATGAAGTAAAGGGAATGCCCTGACAGCGTTTTTTTTCACCCTGTCGTGGCCTGGAAGTGAAAGTATGATAAGGGAGGGTACAAGGAGACAAGGGGACGGGGAGACGGGGGGAGAATCTCTAACTTCTTACTTCTTACTTCTAACCTCTAACCTCTAACCTCTAGCCTCTAGCCTCTAGCCTCT
>DHSR01000057.1:117579-122966 GCA_002410555.1 Bacteroidales bacterium UBA5281
GCCTCTAACCTCTAGCCTCTAAAGCCCAAACCTGAATAATTATGGCCATCACTTTTAAAAAAGATGTTCAGTATTATAAGTTCTGCGCTTATGGTTTTTTTAAGAACCTCAGATTCTTCGAACCTTTCCTGCTGCTGTTCTTCCTGGATAAAGGCCTGTCTTTTTTGCAAATAGGAACTTTAATCGCCATACGCGAAATTACCATCAATATATTCGAGATTCCTACCGGTATCCTGGCCGATAGTCTGGGGCGAAGACGAAGCATGATATCTGCTTTCGTATTTTATATTGTTTCATTTATCATTTTTTTCTTTTCCGATACCTACTGGATGTTCATCGTGGCCATATTGTTTTATGCCTACGGAGATGCATTCCGGACAGGTACTCATAAAGCCATGATTTTCGAATACCTGAAAATCAACGGTTGGGAAAATCAGAAAGTACATTATTACGGGCATACCCGTTCGTGGTCACAAACCGGATCGGCGGTTTCAGCTGTGCTTGCTGCAATAATTGTTTTCAGGACCGGCAATTACAGTACAGTGTTCCTGATTTCAATTATTCCTTATCTGATTGACCTTGTTTTGATGACGACTTATCCGAAAGTACTCGAAGGGGAACGCCGGTCATTGGAGCGGGGGAAAATTCTATCAACTTTCAAACAAACCATTGGTGATTTTATTTTCTCATTTCGCAATCCGGGTATTTTGCGGGCCATACTTACGCAATCGGTTTACAGCGGATATTATAAAGCCGTAAAAGATTATCTCCAACCGGTAATTAAGACTTTTGCGCTGAGCATACCCCTGTTTCTATACCTGGAAAACGAGCAAAGGTCAGCATTAATGGTGGGACTTATATATTCTATAATTTATATTCTAACCGCATTTATGGCACGTCATTCGGGTAGGTTTGCAGAGCGTTTTTTGAATGCCGGACGGGCATTGAATATAACCATGTTGGTTGGCCTGTTGTTAGGCGGATTCAGTGGTTGGTTTTTCTTCAGAAATATCTATTTTCCTGCTGTGATATTTTATAGCGGGGTTTATCTCGTTGAAAATCTGCGCAAACCTATTGGCATTGCACTGGTTGCCGACCGCCTTGACCGGGATGTATTGGCTACGGCGCTGTCTGCTGAGTCGCAGGCCGAAACCTTATTTGCGGCCCTGTTTGCACCTTTAATCGGTTTTGTGGCCGATCGGTGGGGCGTGGGTCAGGGACTTATGATAGTTTCGGGGCTGCTTATTGTGCTGATGCCGCTATACAGTGCCAACGTGAGACCGAAAAAGAAATAGAATTCACTGCTGAGGTCTTTCATAGTTCTGAATTTCGTTTTCCGGTTTAACTGTCTGGGATTTCCACTTCCCTGGCTCCATCCCCAATATTCACCTGATAAAATTCGGGAGTGGTTCCAAAAGCCTTAAAAAATGCATCGCTGCTCTCTTTTTTAAATTGTTCGGCAGCATTTTTGGCCACCAGGTTAATGGTACATCCACCAAAACCGCCGCCCATCATGCGGGCGCCCAGCACACCTTCAATTTTTTTGGCAGCATCCACCAAAGTATCCAACTCTTTACAACTCACCATATATTTTGTGCGCAAACCCTGATGCGATTGAAACATCAGTGCTCCAACACGCTTTAAATCCCCGCTTTCAAGTGCATGACAGGTGTCAAGGACCCGTTCATTTTCTTCGGTAACGTATTCACAGCATAAATAAATTTCTTCGCCCAGTATTCCTTCGAATCCGTACATATCCTTTGACCTTACATCACGCAGACTTCTAACGCCGGGCATTTGTGTGCGAAGAATCATCACACCTTCTTCACAATCGTACCTGCGGCGGTTGTATTCTGAAGCGGCCAGGCTGTGTTTTACCTTTGTGTCGGCCAGAATCAGTTCATAATCATTCAATTCTAACGGAAAGTATTTAAATTCAAGCGAATGGCAATCCAGTTGCATTGCCTGTCCTGCTTTCCCATGCAAGGAAGCAAACTGATCCATTATGCCACAATGCACGCCGGCATAATTGTGTTCGGCGAGTTGGCCAATTTTTGCCAGCGACATCTTATCAAGGCCAAAATCAAACAATGCATTCAGCGCAGTTGCAAAGGCACTTTCCAACGCGGCCGAAGAGGAAAGACCGGCACCATCGGGGATATCGCCACCAAACGCTGCCTGGAATGCCTCCGGTTTAAACCCTTTTTTCTGAAGTTCCTTAATGACCCCAAACGGATATTTGGCCCAATGCGGAAGCTCCGGCTGTTCATCGTTGAGGTCGAACGAAACGGGTTCATCAAAATCCACCGAATAAATGGTGACCCTTGCTCCGGGAATCGCATTTATAGCCAGATAAATGCGCTTATCAATGGCCGCTGGCAATACAAAGCCATTGTTATAATCGGTATGTTCACCAATAATGTTGATGCGGCCGGGCGCAGCAAAAAAACGAAATTTATTGCCGAATTTAGTTTCAAAGGAATCCTTAACTATTTTATCTTTCATCACGCGCTGTTTTATTACCAGAATACGGTGTAAAGAACAATTAAAATAATCATCACTGCATAGGCGGCAAAATTAAACTTTGCATCCGTTTTAAAGAGTTCACGGGGTAACGCAATGGCTTTGGGGTCTTCGTCCCTGATGGCAGTGGTGAGACTCACCATCACAATTACCACAATGGTAATGAGACAAGTGTACATCATCTGATCAAGGAAAGGCATCTGAACAGGAAACAATTTAAGCAATAACGCCACAGGAATGGAAGTAAGAATACCGATGATGGCGCCTTTGGTGTTGGCCCGTTTCCAGAACAATCCCATCAAAAATACCGCGAGAATGCCCGGGCTTACAATGCCGGTATATTCCTGTATGTATTGGAACATTTGTGGCATGGAACTGAGCGCGGGGGCAATAATAACGGCAATCACCAAAGCAACAACCGCGGAGAGCCGGCCAACAGGAACCAGCTCGGAATCATTGCTCTTTTTGGAGAAATAAGGCTTGTAGATATCCATGGTAAAAATGGTGGCGGTGGAATTGAGCATGGAAGCCAGCGAGGAAACAATAGCAGCAGTGAGCGCCGCTACCACCAATCCTTTTAGTCCGACGGGAATAAATGTTTTGATCAGCCATGGATAAGAAACATCATAATTAATGCTTCCATCAGGACGCGTGAAAACTTCCTTAACGCCATCAACAATTACCGTCCCTTCGGGTTGCATAAACATCACATACGCAATGATACCCGGAACAACCACAAAAATGGGCAACAACAGTTTGAGAAAAGCCGCGAAAGCGAGGCCTTTTTGTGCTTCGAGCAACGATTTTGCCGCGAGTGCCCGCTGGATAATGTATTGGTTGAAGCCAAAATAATAGAGATTGGCTACCCATAACCCGCCGATAATCACCCCAATGCCGGGCAGGTTTGAGAATTCAGGGTGATTTCTGTCCAGAATCATATGAAACTTATCTCCGGCAAAGTTGTAAACATGGTTTAGCCCGGCAAAAACGCCTCCCGTGGGGGTTACATTGTTTAAGGCGATGATGGTTGTAATCAATCCCCCGATAACCAGCAGCACCACTTGTATTACATCCGTCCAGGCCACTGCCGAAAGGCCGCCCCATAAGGAATAAGCTATTGCAAAAAGGGCAAGTGCCACGATGAGCGGGAAAATCATGCTGCCATCCCCGTTGCCCATAATGGTGTCGAGTGCCTTGGCGCCGAGAAACAATACAGAAGTAAGGTTTACAAAAATAAAAAGCCCTACCCAGAAAACCGCAAGAATAGTTTTCAGGTTGGTGTTGAAGCGCTTTTCAATGAACTCTGGAATGGTAAACAAACCCTGTTTTATGAAAACAGGCAGGAAAAATTTGGCCACAATAATCAGGGTGATGGCGCCCATCCACTCATAAGACGCTATGGCCAGGCCAATGGCAAAGCCTGACCCGGACATACCGATAAACTGTTCGGCGGAGATATTCGCGGCAATCAGGGATGCCCCAATGGCCCAGAACGGCAGGCTTTTTCCCGCCAGAAAGTAATCTTCGGCATTCTTTTTATGGCCCTTTTTGTTTCGCGACACCCACAGGCCAACCGAAAGAATAAGCAAGGCATATGCCCCAAAAATCAAATAATCAATGGTGTGGAAGTTCCCCATAGGACGAAGTTGAATACTGTTGGTCTAAGTAATTAATGATCATTTGTTTTCAAAGGAAAATAATGTTTTTTGATGGTATTTTTCTCCCGGGTTCAGCAGCGTGGAAGGGAAGGCCGGTTGATTCGGGCTGTCGGGAGAGTGCTGAGTTTCGAGGCAAACGGCTGAATGTTTTTCGTAACATTTTCCACCATGTCCGCAATGGCTGCCATCCAGGAAATTGGAGGTATAAACCTGAATGCCGGGTTGTGTAGTAATAACAGTCATTTTCCGGCCTGAACCGGCGTGATACAAGAGCGCTGAAGCTTCTCCCGGTAAGTGTGGTTTGAGTACAAAGCATAGGTCCAGTTCGGTTTCATCCGGGTTGAGCGTGACGGGCGTGCTAAAATCGAATTTTGTACCTTGAACCGTCAGGTATTTGCCTGTGGGAAGCTGATGCTGATCCAGCTCAAGATATTGAGCTGCATTCAGGGTGAATTTATGACTGGAAAGGCCTTCAGCAAATCCGCTTAAATTAAAGTAAGCATGGTTGGTAAGATTTACATGCGTGGGCTTGTCGGTCAATGCTGAAAATTCAATTTCCAGGCGATTGTCGTCATAAACGGTGTAGGTAACTTCGGCAGACAGGTTGCCGGGATAGCCTTCTTCCATGTGCGGGCTGAGGTAACTCAGCGAAACCACCGCATAACCCCTGCCTTCTTCCAGGGAGTAGTCCCAAAGCCGGGAATGAAACCCACCCTGACCGCCATGCAGTTGATAAAATTTGTGTTCGCCTGAGAGCAGGTATTCCGTGTTGTTGATGGTGAACTTTGCCCCGGCAATGCGATTGGCAAACCTACCCACGGTAGCACCGAAATAGGGATGGGGCTCCAAATATCTGTCAAGGTCGGGAAAGCCGGCAATGATTTCGGCCATTTTTCCGCTGCGGTCGGGCATTTTTATGGAGATGAGCGTAGCCCCAAAATTGGTAATGCTTACGCTGAAACCGTTGGTACACAGCATACTAAAGAGCCGCGCTTCGCGCCCGTCTTTAAGTTTTCCGAAACGCGTATCTGAAATTTTCATTCTGTGGCCGTTTACGTGAAACAAGAAAACAAATATAGCAAGAGTTTTTAAATTTTGGATTGTAGGTTGCAGATTGCAGATTTTAGACAGGATTTATTGGAGACAGGATTTACAGGATTTACAGGATTTCAGTCAAAGCTAATTTTTTCTACCGCAAATTACCGC
>DHSR01000057.1:123107-123481 GCA_002410555.1 Bacteroidales bacterium UBA5281
TTTTCACCGCTAATTTCGCGAATCAACGCGAATTATTTTTTAGCGAATTTCTACTCAACAAATCAACGCCTCAAAGCCTCAACAGATTACAGATTACAGATCACAGAATCACGCAATGACGCAGAGACACGCAAGTATTGATTGCAGATTGCGGATCGAATTCCTAACCACAGATTACAGATCACAGAATATTCTGCTCAACGCTCTTTGCTGAGGTTCTTTTGTTTTGATTTTCCTAAGTTTCTGCGGTTATCAAGCATTAAGTAGTAAATAGTAAGTAATAAGTAGTAGGTAGTTAATCTTAACATGCTTTTGGAGTACCCGGTGATGGAGCGTGCTTTTAGCGCGGCAGGGGGAGTGTTCAGAAAAGTGTG
>DHSR01000018.1:0-162 GCA_002410555.1 Bacteroidales bacterium UBA5281
ATCCGCCTTCGGCACCTTCTGCTAAAGGAGAAGGGACCTTCTAACTATAATTGGTTGTTCAAATAGCATTCTCTTTGTCTCCTTGTTTCCCTGTAGTGATCAGTGATCTGTGATCTGTAATCTATTGATAAGTTGAGTTGTTGAGGAGTTGAGACGTGGGTC
>DHSR01000018.1:425-43690 GCA_002410555.1 Bacteroidales bacterium UBA5281
TTCCCTGTAGTGATCAGTGATCTATAATCTGTTGATAAATTGAGTTGAGACGTTGGTCTCCCCGTCTCCTTGTCCCCTTGTCTCCCTATCTCTTTATCTCTTTATCTCCTTATCTCCATTTCCCCTCTTACCTCATCCGCCTTCGGCACCTTCTCCTAAAAGAGAAGGGATCTTCTAACTATAATTGGTTGTTCCAAAAGTATTCTCTTTGTCTCCTTGTTTCCCTGTCTCCCTATCTCTTTATCTCCTTATCTCCATTTCCCCTCTTACCTCATCCGCCTTCGGCACCTTCTCCTAAAGGAGAAGGGACCTTCTAACTATAATTGTTTGTTCAAAAAGTATTCTCTTTGTCTCCTTGTCTCCCTGTCCCTCTGTCCCCTCGCCCCTACTTAGTGTCCCCCGTCCCTTTAAATCAAAAAAGGCCATCCACCATGTGGACAGCCTTTTTTATAAATATAATGAAAGGTAATTAGTTTACCATCATTTTGCGGGTAGCGCGCTCACCATTGGCGATTACCGAGTAGGTATATATGCCAGGGGTCAGGTTTCCGGCTTTAATTTCCAGGGTATGATTGCCTTCACTCAGGCGGCGGGCAGGAATTTCATATACCTTCTGGCCAACCAGGTTATAAACTTCAAGGCTTACATTGGCTGATTTTGCAAGTGTGATGTCAACTCTCGAGAACCCGTTGGAAGGGTTGGGATAGTTTTGTGACATCTTGTTCACCGATGCCAGTTGCTGATTGGCTTCTACATTAACAAACTCAGCTTCGGTAAACCATACAGCGGTAAGGAATTGATGCACAAATGGCAGGTCAGGGCTGGTCTCATCACCCTCCGATGTTGATACCGGAATGTGATAAATATCATCTTCTGTGATAACCATATCGCTTACCTGTAACCATTTATTTTCACCCCAGTATGTACCAAATGGGCCGGTAACATTAGTAGGATCGGTGTAAAGTTGGTTGGTAACATCCTGTGCCCAGATAAATACATCAGGGAGTAAGTTGGTGGTGGGTTTACCGGGCCACTTGATTCCATCGGTATCAGCCCAGCTGAAAAACACCTTTTCACCATTTCTGGTACGGCTCATTTGCATGCGCTGATCCAGATCGTAGTCGGGATAAATGTCTTCAGCCACTTCGGTACGCAAAGTATCAATGTACTGTGCATTCCAGGTGCCGTCTCCATTCATGAATACATCAAACATATGCTCGGGCTCATACACATAGTAATAGTTGAGTGAGTCGGGATGAATTGAATAAACGCTTCTTAATAAACCTGCAATGTGAAGGTTGCCGTGCATATCAACGGTAACACCATTGGCACGCTGGCCACCAACCCATTTGTTGTACCATTTCGGAATAAATTTATCATTGTCTGCACGCAAGGGGAACAGGTGCTCCTCGAAAACGGGAATTTCTGAAAAGTCAAATTCAGGAATTTTTTCCCAGGTGACACCATGATCTGTAGTTTTGTAAACTATGGGCCATTCAACGCCATAAGGATTGTAAGCCAGGTCAGCATCAATACCGGTTGCCAGCAGATAACCTACGGATCCATCAGGTGAAAATACCAGAGCATCAGCATCAGTTCTGCCATCTTCAAGCAATTCGGGAACCACAGAAACTGCAGGTAGTTGCCAGTCTATCTGATTGGTTTCAGCATTGTATATACCATTCAATACTTCCCATCCTTCATTGGTATAGGAGCTTGATGTGCCATTTAAACGGCTTGAAGCAACATGCACATGGCCTGAAGGAGTAGCTGTCAGTCCAATGTTCCGGTGATTCAAAAAGATGGAAGGATCATTTACATCAAATGTGGTCTGCACATTGCTGCCGTCCATGTTGCAGCTTCCAAAAAATTGACCTTTCCAGCCGCCGGCATCAGTATAAGGCCCTGAATAGACTACCAGCATATTGGCGGGATCAGTGTTACCATCAGGATTATAGGTAGCTACACTGGGATACCTGAAATTCAGGCCTTCCTCAGGATTGATAACAAAATTGGTCCAGTTATAACCCAGGTCCGTGGAATAAGCAACCCGGATATCGTTTCCGGTAGCTCCGAATGGTCCGCCGGCACGGGTGCCAAAGATAATGGTATTGGTTTCCGGCTGTGCAGAAAGAATCCGTTGACCCATATTGAAAAAGCCATAAATATTTGAAGACGACGACATGTCAACTTTCAATAAGTCGCCACTTCTGTTGTACGGTACACCACTATTGTTTATTTCCGGTAAAGCAGTTTCAGAGCTTGCGTCCTGAAAATAAAGCTGATAAGGTGTAGCAGGCGTAGCCTGCCTGGCAGCCGTAAGATTACGCTTTTGCGCATTGACCGAAAAGCCAATTAGCAAAGCAGCTACAAAGAGTAACATTTTTTTCATAAGTGATTTTTTTTTAAGTGAAACAATGTTTTTGTTCTATTAAGTGCAAATTTAGCCTATTTACCAATTGAAAAACAAACTTTCATAACTTTTTGTTTGTATTTTTTCTAAATAGTTTAACCGGTTAAAGGCTTATGCTGTTTGAAGTCAGTGGGTTGGCCCGTTTTTTACAAGATGTTTTGTATCTTTGGGAATGGCAGTGGCCCGTTGTTGAAAGCCAGGTTTATTAAATAAATAACGATAAGTTATGTGTCGTTTTGCAAATTCAGACTCTACGGCATGGTGCAATTGTTGCATTTTTGGGTTAAAATCACCTACCCACGACAGCTCTATTTTATTATAATTAGGGCGCTTTTTCATTACCTTGTCCATATGCCAGAATATGGCCGATTCAATCCCCGATTTCTGAAATTTAGGTCGAACACCCATTACCCCAATCCGGGAACGCGTAAAAATATCCCGTTTCACCAAAAACCAAAACCTGAGTTTGTCTATAAGATTAAACCGACCATTAAAATGTTTAAAAATCTCATAGGCATCCGGAGTCATAACCAGGAAGGCAATGGGTTCATTCTCATGATAGGCAAACCAGATAAACTCCTCCACCATAATTGGTTTCATTTCACGCAGTGACTTGCGGAGGTCATCGGTTTCAATGGGGGTAAAATTTTCATGAAACTGCCAGGCATCATCATAGATATCTTTTAAATCACGGATAAATTTTTCCCTGTCCTTCCATCTGAAATGTTCAAACCTGTAACCAGGCCGTTTTCTTACCCAATCGGCAATTTTCCAAAAACGTTCCGGAAAAGGCTTGCGCAGATCAAGATGGCTGGTTACCTGTTCAAAATAAGTGGTAAAACCATATGCCTCAAAAAAATCCTTATAGTATGGGAAGTTATAGTTCATTCCAAAACTCGGAGGTATAAACCCCTCAACCAGCAAGCCCCAGAAATTATCATTTTCACCAAAGTTTATCGGTCCGTCCATGGCTTCCATACCTCTTGCCTTAAGCCAATCCCTGCAGGCATCAAACAAGATAAAGGCGGCTTGCCGGTCATCAATGCATTCAAAGAAGCCCATCCCCCCGGTGGGCTGTTCAAAGTTAAAGGCTTTATTCCTGTTAATGAAAGCCGCCACCCGGCCAATGGCTTCTTTATTATCATTATATAAGATCCATCGGATGGCTTCCCCATGTCTGAAAAAAACATTGGTCTTTGGATCAAACACTCCTTCAATCATAAAATCAGGGGGACATATCCAATTCTTATCGTTCCGGTAAAGGCTTTTAGCTACCTCCAGAAATTCTTTCGCATCGGCTCTGGACTTTACTTCTTTTATTTTCATAATATTTATGGTGTTGAAGTTTCAAAACCGCAAAGTTAACCTGAACTATTTATAAAATTATGATTTCATGCACTTATTCACAGAAAGAAATGGGTAATTATCCCGAAGTGTAAAAAAAAATAGTTGTCGCCATGCGTTTTCCGGAATCCTGAAGGGACGCAATATGGTTTTTTCAGTATCGTCCGGGAAATTGTGTATTAAAGAATGAGATTACGGGACGGGATTCTGAATGACAGGCAATTGTATAATAAGCCTGGAAGGTTCAGGGTGTGTAGCAGGCGAAGCTTTCTACACATCCTCAACCTCCACCATTCGACGTAACAAACAATCATTCAGAGCAAAGTGAAGAATTTCTTAGTTTTTAACGGACAATAGTGGATTTTTTCTGTTTTAACAGGCAATGAATGCCTCACCCCGTGCGTTTGTAACAATTGAAGAAAATTTGTGTCACCATAAATTCTTTGAACAATATAACTTTTTAAAAGTCTTCCTTTTTCACTGCTTTAACCTTTATTGTTATTTTTGCACAAATCGTTCCGTTGAATTGAAAAAACTATATAAACTAATACTGCGCTCCTATCTGGGGCCCTTAGTCCTTACCTTTTTCATCGCCCTTTTCATTTTGGTGATGCAATTTTTATGGAAATACATTGACGATCTTGTTGGCAAAGGGCTTCAGTGGCAGGTGGTGGCGGAGCTTTTGTTTTATGCTTCTACTACTTTTGTTCCCCTGGCGCTACCCCTGGCCATATTGCTATCTTCATTAATGACCTTCGGCAATCTTGGTGAGCGTTATGAACTGGTGGCCATAAAATCGGCCGGAATTTCTCTGCGTACGGTGATGAAACCGCTGATTGTTTTGTCTGTCTTCATAAGTATTTTTGCCTTTTTCTTTTCAAACAATGTGTTGCCGATTACCAACCTTAAATTTAAAGCCATATTGTATGATGTCAGGCAGCAGAAACTGGCCATAAATATACGTGAAGGGGTCTTTTATAATGGTATTGATGGATATGTGATGCGTATCGGTAAAAAAGAAGACGATGGCATTACCATTCGTGATGTAATGATATATGATCATTCCAGCCGGATGGGAAACAGTAACGTAACCCATGCCGATTGGGGTATAATGAAGCAGAGTAAAGATGGGGAATTGCTTGAACTTACCCTGTATGATGGCTATAATTATGATGAAAAAATGGACAGCCGCAATGCGCTTGGCCGGCCGTTTCAACGAACCTTCTTTGCCGAACAATATAGAAAATTTGACTTAAGTGATTTTAAGATGTTGCGAACCAACGAAGAACTGTTCAGAAATCACTACCAGATGCTCAATCTGGAGCAGTTGCGCTTAGCCGGCGACTCACTTCGCAATAACTTAAAAGACCATTACCGGAATGTCAGACAAACGGTTGCTCAAAGTTTTCCCTTTAATCAAAATCTTGACAGCGCGTCCATTATTCTCAATGGGGTGGTGCCTAAGGTCAGGCTTCATCTACCTGTTCTCGACTCCCTAAACGGGTCTCAACTTATTCAGGCCTACGAAACGGCAATTACAACTACCCGCAATACCAGAAGCAATGTTGAATTTAGTAAAGCTGATATTGAAGCCCGATTGTTGCTTATCCGAAAGCATGAAGTCGAATATCACCGGAAATTTACCCTGAGTATTGCTTGTCTGGTGTTGTTTTTTATCGGTGCACCTCTTGGAGCCATCATCCGCAAAGGAGGCCTGGGTTTACCCCTGGTAATTTCAGTGGTATTTTTTGTTATTTATCATGTGATTTCGATGACAGGCGAAAAGTCTGTAAGGGCCGGCCAAATGGACGCTTTCCCCGGTATGTGGTTGTCGTCCATTATTTTATTGCCTCTGGGATTGTTGCTCACCATTAAAGCCACCTCTGATTCACCAATATTTGATCCCGACGTGTGGAAGCGGATCGTTACGGGTAGATTTTTACGTAATAGACAACAATAAACCTCAGTGCATTATGAAAATATTAATGCTATGTAATAAATCGCCCTGGCCGCCTTCTGAAGGAGGGCCTATGGCTATGGAGGCCATGGCAAGCGGATTAATGAAAGCAGGACATCAGGTGAAAATTCTGGCCATAAACAGTAATAAATACCACACCGATTTAAAAGATATCCCCAAGGCATTCAGAGAGCAAACCGGCATTGAGTTCGTTTATATTGATTTGAGCATCAAACCTTTACCTGCTCTTTACAGCCTGATCAGGGGTACATCTTATCATGTGGAGCGTTTTATTACTGCTGATTTTGCCCGTTTATTGGAGCAAATTCTCATTAAGGATAATTATGATATAATACAGTTTGAAACCCTGTTTACCTCACCTTATATTGAGCTGATTCGAAAATATTCGCAGGCAAAACTGATTTTAAGGGCGCATAATATCGAGCACCTTATCTGGGAGCGCATTTCAAATGGTACCCGCAATCCATTGAAACGCTTCTATTTGCGAAGATTGGCCAAAGCTTTGGGTGATTATGAAAAACAAACACTAAAAAAACTGGACGGTGTGGTTGCCATAACTGATGTAGATTCCAGGTGGTTCAGGCAGGCATTTCCACGCCTTCCGGTGGTGTCTATCCCTTTTGGTATTGATGCGGGTGATGAAGAAGAAGATCTGACCACCATTGAGCCTGAGATAAAAGGATTGTTTCACCTGGGCTCCATGAACTGGATGCCCAATCAGGAAGGAATACGCTGGTTTCTAACTGAAGTATGGCCAGGTTTGCGCGAACAATTTCCTGAACTTACCTTTTCGCTCGCTGGCCGTTCTATGCCCCAATGGTTGTTGCAAAATAAACAGCCGGGGATAATTATTGATGGCGAAGTAGCCGACGCCCGCAGGTATATGCTGGAACATCAGATCATGGTGGTGCCTCTGTTTTCGGGCAGCGGTATCCGCATTAAAATTATTGAAGGTATGCTGATGGGTAAACCGGTCATTACCACTCCTGTCGGAGCAGAAGGCATTCATTATGTGGATGGTGAACACTTGATTATAGCCCGAAATGCCGCCGAATTTATAGATGCCATCGCTCTTTGTATAAATCAGCCACTGGCAGCCCGGCAAATGGGTATTGCCGGACGAAAACTTGTGCTATATAAGCATGATAATCAGATGCTCATGCAGATACTTACAGATTTTTATCAACAGATCTCCGGATAGATTTGCTGTGAAGGCTTTTGTTTGGCTGCCAGATAAACAAATTTATTACTTTTGCATCGTATGAACGGAATTGTTCCGTGCAGAAGGATACCTTATTTTTTATCCTGGCTTGCAGGGGGAAATTCGTATTATTGTTGTGGCCTACATGAAACTAATCGTTATACTTCCCCGATTTCCATTTCCCACTGAAAAAGGGGATAAATTGAGGGCATTTCATCAATTGAAAATACTTTCCCGTCACCACGAAATATTTCTGTTTGCCCTTAGCCATCAGCCGGTTAGCCAGGCTCAGCGTGATATGGTGGCACCATACTGTAGCCAGATGCATGTATTCAGGCTCAATTGGTTCACTACATTTCTTAATCTTATCAGGGCATTTTTTATTAAATGGCCCCTGCAGGTAGGCTATTATTTTTCCGGCTCCGTTTATCGAAAAATCAAAAACGAAATCTACCGCATACAACCTGATCATATTTATTGCCAGTTATTGCGTACAGCTCCTTACGCGATAGATTTACACATCAATAAAACCCTGGACTATCAGGATGTATTTTCCAAAGGGGTGGAACGACGCATACCGGAATCAGGATTTTTTATGAAGCCACTACTGCGCATCGAAATGAAAAGACTGCGTGCCTATGAAGCATATATTTTTGACCATTTCAATCACAAAACCATCATTTCGGTACCCGATCGTGATTTCATTCCACATCCCGGTAAAGATCAGATAGTGGTGGTTCCCAACGGAGTGGATCACACCTATTTCAGGCCCATGAAGCTGCCGGTAACCCACGATTTGGTATTTACAGGAAATATGGGTTATCCACCTAATGTTAATTGTGCCGAATATCTTGTAAAGCAGGTACTGCCTTTACTTCATAAATCTTATCCTGATCTTACACTGATGCTGGCAGGAGCATCTCCTCATGCCCGCGTAAAGGCTCTTGCCGGAGAAAAGGTAATGGTTACTGGCTGGGTAGACGACATCCGCGAATGTTATGCCAGTGCCCGTATTTTTTTGGCACCCATGCAAATTGGCACAGGCTTACAGAATAAATTGCTTGAAGCCATGTCGATGCAACTCCCCTGTATCACCTCTTCCCTCTGTAATGCTGCGCTTAAAGCCATCCCCGATAAAGATATCCTGATTGGAGATACCCCCGAAGAGGTTGCTGCTCAGGTTGTTAAATTGCTTGACAATGAAATGTTTAAACAATCCATTGCAAAGTCAGGACTCAATTTCGTACATCGTAATTACAGTTGGCAGGGTGCCACCAACCGGTTGCTGAAACTGATTGATTAATTTTCCGGCACACTGTGCCGGTAGTCTCAATAAGCATTAAAAGGGAATTTAAATATAGCTTTTCATTGGTAATTCAGATGATTTTAATCTTTGAAAAGTTGTTTTAAAATGCCTGTGATTTTCTACATTTGTCGGGTAAGACCTGGTGTTGCTGTTCAAATACACCATCGGAATACTTCCGGCGGTTATTTTGAAAGTTACATTTGCGCTAAAATCACATAAATAACAAGTAGCATATATCCTATGAGTTTCAACAAGCTGGTTTATAAAACATTATTATGCGTCATAATTGCGCTCTGGTCTGTTGGACTTAATGCTAATGCCAGCCCCGATGGTAATGAAACCGATCAGAAGTTGAAGCAGGCTGAGGGTATCGTTAATGTGTCGCCCGATGAGGTAATTGTTGACATAGGTGCATTACTTAAACAGATAAACCCTGAGGATAAATCTCACCGGGCCCTGGCCATGAAATTACTGGGGAAGGCACATTATTTCCTGAATAATCACCGGCAGTCGCTTGAATATTACCAACAATCTTACTCCCTATACATGGATCTTGGAGATAAAAATGCTGCCGGAGGCTTGCTAAATAATATCGGCCTTATCCGGCAATCGCAGGGAGATTTCGGTACCGCTTTGAAAAACTATCAGGATGGAGCGGAACTAATGGAACAAAGCAACAATGCCGAGCACCTGGCTCTGGTATATAACAACATTGGAAACGTTTTTTATGTCCTTGGCCGCTACGATAAAGCCATAGAATATCTGAGACGGGCCATGCGCCTGGTGGAAAAGCGTAATGATAGCCTTGGACTGGCGCGTGCATACAATAATATTGGCAATGTATATCTCGGGCTTAAGGATTATTCCATGGCCGAAGAGTATTATTTGAAGGCGCTGGAAATCAATAAGAGTAAAGGCTCGGATATAAGTCTGGCCAGCAGTTATAGTAATCTGGGACTGCTGAGCGGCAGCATTAAAAAATATGAAAAGGCCCTTGAGTACAACAAACTTGCGCTTGAGGTCTCCCGGCGCATCAATAATCATCTGGGTATTATTCACAGTCTGATAAATTCGGGCAATATAAAACTGGAAGAAGGTCACATTGATCAGGCACGGATATTTTTTAATGAGGCTTTGAGGGTAGTTATGGTTAATAAGGATGCCTATGCCTATTCACTTGTGCTAATGGGTTTGGGTGAGTTAGAATTGCAGGCATCCAATCCGGATGCATCTATAGCTAACTACAAGGAAGCCATGCTATGGGCAGATAAAATCGGTTCCAGTACGCTGAAAACTCAGGGATATGTGGGATTGTCCCAGGCCTGGGAGGCAAAAGGCGAATTTGAGCGTGCATTGCATTATGCAAGACTAAATCAGGCGTTGGCCGATAGCATTTATACCAGCGACTATGCCGACAAACTCAGCCGGCTCAGGGTTAGTTTCGAATCTGAGCAAACCGAACGCGATAATCAACTTCTCAGACAACAGAACATATACAGTCAGCTTGCCCTTAAGCGGCAGCAAACCATTCGTAACCTGCTCATCATCATTTCTATCATCATTGTCGTTTTTTCTGCTTTCATTTTTTGGTTATATCAATCCAAGAAAATTAAGAATGTATTGCTGGCCGAACGTAACGAACAGGTTTTTCGACAAAAGGAAGAACTTACTTTGCTTTATAAAGAACAATACCGGCTTAACGAGACCAAGAATAAGTTCTTTAGCATCGTTGCTCATGATTTAAAATCACCATTTCAGTCTATACTGGGTTTTTCCGAATTACTCAGCAGTGAATACGGGCAGCTTACCGAAAGTCAGCGCATTGATGCAGCCAATAACATTTTAAAAGTATCTACAGATACATTCAGGCTGATAGAAAATTTGCTTGAATGGGGCCGGTCGCAAACAGGCACCACTAAGGCAGCCAAACAGGTGTTTAATGTAAAAGAGATGGTTATGAACACACTGCCTGTGTTTGAACCCATGATGAAAACCAAGGACATTAGCCTCACTTATGAGTTGCCCGCCTTATTGCATGCCTGGGCCGATGTTGACATGATCATGACCGTACTGCGTAACTTACTTTCTAATGCCATAAAGTTTACTCCTCCCGGTGGAAAAATTCACCTGAGTGCTTTGTTAACCAACGACCAGGTTCGACTTTCAGTATTCAATAGTGGCGATGGCATTTCGCCGGAAGTCGAAAAAAGGCTTTTTTCCCTTGACCCTAAAGTGCAGCGCGCCGGAACACGTGGCGAAAGGGGAACGGGCCTGGGTCTGGCTTTGTGCCGGGAGTTTATGGAACTTAATAATGGAAATATCATTGCCTCTACAGTGGTGGGTGAAAGCAGCACATTTACCATGGTTATGCAACCGCGTCATCTGGCTCTTGACGAATAAAAACAAATGGCTCCCACAGATTTTGCCTGAAGAATTGCGCATTTTTTCTTAAGTTTGCGCAAAACCTTAAATATATATGGCAGACGATAAAAAAATTATTTTTTCTATGGTGGGCGTGGGAAAAGTTATTCCCCCAAACCGTCAGATTTTAAAAGATATTTATCTTTCCTTTTATTATGGTGCCAAAATTGGCATCATCGGATTAAATGGTTCCGGAAAATCAACACTGCTCGGAATCATTGCCGGGCTGGATAAGTCATACAAAGGTGAAGTTGTTTTTTCTCCCGGTTATTCGGTGGGCATACTGAAACAGGAACCTGAGCTTGACGATACCAAAACCGTAAAGCAAGTGGTGGAGGAAGGGGTTGCCGAAACTGTGAACTTACTTAAGGCGTATGAAACAGTGAATAACCGCTTTACGGAACCCATGAATGACGATGAAATGAATGCATTGATTGAAGAGCAGGGCAGACTCACAGATTTACTCGATCAACACAATGCCTGGGAACTGGATGCCAGACTGGAACGTGCCATGGACGCACTTCGTTGTCCGGATCCTGACCAGAACGTTAAAAACCTCTCCGGAGGTGAACGCCGAAGGGTTGCCCTGTGCCGGTTGCTTTTACAGGAACCGGATATTCTGTTGCTCGATGAACCTACCAATCACCTGGATGCCGAGAGTATCGACTGGCTGGAGCAACACCTGAAACAGTATCAGGGAACAGTGATTGCCGTTACCCACGATCGCTACTTTCTGGATAATGTGGCCGGTTGGATACTTGAACTTGACCGGGGAGAAGGCATCCCCTGGAAAGGCAACTATACTTCATGGCTGGAACAAAAGAGCAATCGTCTGGCTATGGAAGAGAAAACCGAAAGTAAACGGCGCAAAACTCTGGAACGTGAGCTGGAATGGGTGCGCATGGCACCCAAAGCCCGACATGCCAAATCAAAGGCAAGGCTGGCTTCCTATGAACGCCTGATGAGCGAAGATGCAAAACAGAAGGAAGAAAAACTTGAGATTTTTATCCCCAACGGCCCAAGACTCGGTAATAAGGTGATTGAGGCACACAATATTTCAAAAGCATATGGCGATAAACTACTTTTTGAAAATCTGAGCTTTAGCCTTCCTCCGGCCGGAATTGTGGGTATTATAGGACCCAATGGTGCAGGAAAAACCACCCTGTTCCGCATGATTATGGGATTGGAAACCACTGATAGCGGTACTTTTTCGGTGGGTGAAACCATAAAACTGGGCTATGTAGATCAGGCCCATACTGAAATTGATCCCGAGAAAACTGTGTGGGAAGTCATTTCCGAAGGAAATGAAAACCTGCAACTGGGTGGTAAGCTGTTTAATTCCAGAGCATATGTGGCGCGGTTCAATTTTAATGGAGCTGACCAGGGCAAGAAGGCAGGAG
The DNA here is from genome assembly GCA_002410555.1 of Bacteroidales bacterium UBA5281. Classification (GTDB taxonomy): domain Bacteria; phylum Bacteroidota; class Bacteroidia; order Bacteroidales; family Lentimicrobiaceae; genus Lentimicrobium. The sequence continues at coordinate 12,489 of DHSR01000018.1, forward strand.
TGCTTTCGGGAGGAGAACGCAACCGCATGCACCTGGCATTGACCCTTCGCTCAGAAGCCAATGTTTTGTTGCTCGATGAGCCTACCAACGATATTGACGTGAATACCCTGCGTGCCCTTGAGGAAGGTCTCGAGAATTTTGCCGGCTGTGCCGTAATCATTTCCCATGACCGATGGTTCCTCGACCGGATTGCCACACACATTCTCGCTTTTGAAGGAGATTCGCAGGTAGTATTTTTTGAAGGAGGATACTCTGAATATGAGGAAAACCGGAAAAAACGTACCGGAAACGATACCCCTCACCGCATCCGGTATAAAAAACTTAAGGCCTGATCAATGGAAAAGCCACTCTACGCTGTACTCACGGGCGATATAGTGAAATCATCACGCATGGCTTCCGCAGACCTTAAAAGGCTTCCGCAGGTACTAAAGTCGATTTTCCAATCCATAGATGCCATCTGCAAACCTGACACTTTCGCTACCCAATATAGTATTTTTAGAGGTGATGGTTTTCAGCTTATTACTGAACCTACCCTTGCGATTAAAACCTGGTTGCTTATCCGGGGGGGATTGCGCGCCGCTTTTCCCGGCCCTCTGAGCAAATCGGTTGATGCAATTACGGGCATTGCCATTGGTGGAGTTAGTCATTTGGCTCCCAATATCACCGAAAGCAACGGGGAAGCATTCCTGCTGTCGGGCCGACTGCTCGAAGAACTGAAAGCACCCCGGCTTACCGGTTTTGCCTCAGTAAACCAACAGATCAACCGCGAATTTAATGTTCAATTTTTACTTGCCGATGATATTATTCGCCGATGGACCACGGCCCAGTCGCAGATGGTCCCTTTTTTACTTCAATCTTTCAATCAGAATGAAATAGCTCAGGCAACACAAACCCGGCAACCTACAGTCGCTGCTAAAATAAATGCCATGGGTTGGAATGCCATCGAAGCCTGGATGATTTATTTTACGGAAACTATTGAAAAGAATTCTACGCTTTTTCTGTTGTGACCGAATGATATAGGCTTTTAAGACAATAAACCATAATTATAGGCTCATGAGGGTATAATATATTAATATAGCTTTATAAGGCTATAATTTGAATATATAGCCTTAGGCGGCTATTAACGATAACTTTAACCAGAAGTTTTAAAGAATGGAAACGGTTTACTTTTTCGATCCTGAAATTATCTCGCTATTCATCAGACTTTCCATTGCGCATATGGCGGGTGATTTTGTTTTTCAGAAAAAAACATGGATAATAAATCGTCAGGAAAAGAAGTGGCGATCACCCTATTTATACCTGAATGCAGCAATAGTGTCACTGCTTTCGTGGGTATTATCGGGCTATCATTTTGTTTGGATAATTCCATTATTTATTTTTATTGCCCATTTGCTCACCGATTTGTTTAAATCTTACGCCCCGGATACCATCAGGGTTTTTGTGGCTGATCAGGCGCTGCATCTTATAGCTACTATGGCAGCACTGATTTTCTATTTACCGTTTATCGGGCAGGGATACAGTTGCTGCGATATGCTCTTCGCAAATATAGCTTTATGGATTTATACAGCCGCCTACCTGGCCGTACTTTGGCCCATGGGAATCGTTATTGCACTACTCACCCGGCAATGGCAGACTGAAAGTAACCAACCAGAAGGATTAAAAGATGCAGGTCGCTATATTGGCATGCTTGAACGGCTATTGATTCTGACCTTTATCTTTGTCAATCAGTTTTCCGCCATTGGGTTTCTAATAGCAGCCAAATCTATACTGAGGTTTGGCGATATTCGCGAAAGTAACAATCGCAAGGGTGCCGAATATATTCTGCTGGGTACTATGATTAGTTTTTCTGCCGCTATCTTTACGGGAATATTGGCGCAAGGGTTAATGAGTCTTTATTAAAGGACAGGGGTTTGGAGAGATAAACTTTCTTTTAGGTCAAAGATCGTTATCTGAGTATTTTCAGTTCAAGATACACTGCGTATCTTTGCGCCTGCCTGTGTGAGCAGGCAGGCAGGTCTCCGCCCGCCGGCAGGCTGGTTTGTGTGGGATTTTTTGATGCTAAAGTAAAGCCATGATAAAAATAGACCATAATTTAATTGAAAGTATCAGCCTTCAGGCAAAACAGTCACCCCGCAAGCGGATGAACCATAATTTTCACTCAGGGCCGGAAGACACCCTTCAACGCATGTTAAATGCTATGGAGCCGGGAACATACATCCAACCTCACAAGCATGAAAATCCCGATAAACGTGAAGTGTTTTTTGCTTTGAAAGGCACCCTGTGCATTGTGGAGTTTGAAGATGACGGGCGTGTGCGCGATTATACCCTGTTAACGCCGGGAGGCCATTGCAGTGGAGCGGAAATTCCGGAACGTACCTTTCATACCGTCGTATCGCTTGAACCTGGTTCTGTGGCTTATGAAATTAAAAATGGCCCCTACGTTCCCATTGAAGATAAAAACTTCGCTTCCTGGGCTCCTGCCGAAAATTCGCCGCATGCTGCTTTCTGGCTCCGGCAGCTACTTCAAAAGCTAAACATTACTTAAATGTAAAAAAATGGTTACTTTTGACCGGATTTTCTTATTCATAATTTACTTGTATCCCGTTTTTAATGAGTAGCAATAAACCATCAATTCCAAAAGGTACCCGCGATTTTTCACCAATTGAAATGAACCGCCGGAACCATATTTTCTTCACCATTAAAAAGGTTTTTGAGCAATTTGGCTATCAGCCTATCGAAACTCCTGCCATGGAAACGCTCGGCACTTTGCTGGGTAAGTATGGCGAAGAGGGGGATAAGCTGTTGTTCAAGGTGTTAAATTCCGGCGATTTTTTGAGTGCGGTGACCCCTGACGATCTGCGTGAAGGCAATGCCACCCGCTTATCCACGCAAATCAGCGAAAAGGGATTGCGTTACGATCTTACCGTGCCCTTTGCCCGTTATGTGGTGCAGCATCGCAATGAAATTACCTTCCCCTTTCGCCGTTATCAGATTCAACCGGTATGGCGTGCCGATCGTCCGCAAAAAGGACGTTACCGCGAATTTTTTCAATGTGATGCCGATGTCATTGGCTCCGATTCCCTGATTAATGAAGCTGAACTATTGCAGATTGCCGATCAGGTTTTTGTACAACTAAGTATTAAAGTAGTGCTCAAGCTCAACAACCGAAAGATACTTGGCGGCATTGCAGAAGTTATCGGTCATGCCGATAAAATTACAGACATCACGGTTGCCATGGATAAGCTGGATAAAATTGGGATTGATAAGGTGAACGAAGAGCTTTCAGCGCGCGGGATTGATGCACTGGCCATTGAGCGACTGCAACCCATCATTCAGTTGGGTGGCAGCAATGCCGAAAAACTGGAGCAGATTGGCAAAGTGCTTGCGGAAAGTGAAGAAGGCATGAAAGGCATAGCCGAAACCCTGGAAGTATTCCGGCTGTCTGAAATTATGGGTATTCAAAGCCCGCTCGAACTTGACCTCACGCTTGCGCGTGGTTTAAACTATTACACCGGTGCCATCATTGAAGTTAAAGCCGCTGATGTATCTATGGGAAGCGTTTGTGGGGGAGGACGGTACGACAACCTTACGGGGATTTTCGGGCTGCCAGGAATTTCAGGCGTGGGCATCTCCTTTGGTGCCGACCGCATTTATGATGTTATGCTTGAACTGAATCTCTTTCCCTCAGCCACTGCTTCATCCACTCAGGTGCTTCTGGTAAATTTTGGCGGTAAGGAGGAGCAACTCAGCATTCAAATGGCCGGCAGGCTTAGGACTTTGGGATTGAATACCGAAATGTATCCCGACAACGCTAAGATAAAAAAGCAATTTTCATACGCCGATAGTAAACAAATACCCTGGGTAATCATCATTGGAGAGAACGAACGTACCACGGGTACCTATATTCTTAAAAATATGAAAACCGGTGAACAACAGACCACTGCCCCGGAAATGATTCTTTCGCACCTACTGAAAAATTTATGAACAACTGGAATCTTTATTTCAAGGTGAAGATCAATCGTGCCGGCCTCCCGGCCCCAAACGGAGTACCCATTCATTAAATTTTTCTTAAACAATAAAAATTCTATTTTTTATGAAGACTTTCTCAATAAGTTCCCAACCCATTGATTTTAGTGTAATCGAGAAGATCATTACTCAGGATATGAAACTTGTTTTGTCCGGTGAAGCCAGACAAAAAATCCAACATTGCCGCAATTATCTTGATGATAAACTTACGAACCACAGCGACCCCATCTATGGAATTACCACGGGTTTTGGCTCGCTGTGTAACATCAATGTTCCGGCAGACGACCTTACCCGGCTTCAGGAGAATCTGGTGATGTCGCATGCCTGTGGCACCGGAGCTGAGGTGGACAGCCAGATCGTTAAGCTGATGCTGTTGTTAAAAATTCATGCCCTTTCTTTCGGAAATTCAGGAGTTCAGGTCCAGACCGTAGAGCGTTTGATTGAGTTTTTCAATCATGATTTGTTACCGGTAGTCTATGAACAGGGATCTTTGGGTGCATCGGGCGACCTGGCACCCCTGGCGCACCTGAGTCTCCCCTTACTGGGACTTGGCGAAATGCGGATGGAAGGAAAGATCACCTCAAGTAAAAAAGTGCTAAAGAAATTCGGCCGGTCACCCATCACTCTCTTATCGAAAGAAGGACTGGCGCTGCTTAATGGTACTCAGTTTATGAGTGCTCATGGGGTTTATATCTTGTTGAAAGCGCAAAAACTTGCCCGGATGGCCGATATAACCGGTGCATTATCCCTTGAAGCCTACAATGGCCGGATTGATCCGTTTATGGCGCAGTTGCATACCATTCGCCCGCACCAGGGGCAAATTCAAACTGCCCGCAACTTTCGCAATTTACTGCATGGAAGTCAACTGATTGACAGTCCCGGTAAAAAAGTTCAGGACCCCTATTCATTCCGCTGTATACCTCAGGTGCATGGCGCGGTTAAGGATACCATTAATTATGTATCCTCCGTATTGCTTACCGAGATCAATGCGGTAACCGACAATCCCACTATTTTCCCGGACGAGGATTTGGTGCTTTCAGGAGGTAATTTTCACGGTGAGCCCCTGGCTTTTGCCCTTGATTTTCTGGCCATAGCCTTGGCAGAACAGGGAAACATTTCAGAGCGGCGCGTATATCGCCTCATCTCAGGACAACGTGGTCTGCCCGAATTTCTGGTAGCCCGCCCAGGGCTGAACTCCGGATTTATGATTCCGCAATATACCGCTGCAAGCATTGTTAGTCAGAATAAACAACTGGCCACCCCTTGCTCAGTAGATTCCATCACTTCGTCCAATGAACAGGAAGATCATGTGAGTATGGGCGCCAATGCAGCCACTAAAACCATGAGGGTCGTGAAAAATTTACAGCAGATTCTGGCCATAGAGCTTTTTGCTGCAGCTCAGGCCCTTGAATTCAGAGGCACTGACTTAACTTCTCCTTTTTTAAATGCCTTACTTTCCGAATACCGTGGTGTAGTACCTTTTATTAAAGATGATCAGGTAATGTACCCGCATTTGGCTGCTTCTTCCGATTTTATTGATCTTGTTACTTTTGATTTTCCTGAAACAGAAACCGAATAAATTTATCCGTTTTTTCTGATTTAACCGCCTGTTTTTAATCTATTACCATGTCTGATGAACCCGGGCTGAACCGCAGCTCTTTATATACCGGCAAGCGCCCCCCTTCACTCACATTACTATGCATCATGAGCTTTATTGGCAGTGGTGCTTCACTTATATCGTCGGTGGTGGTGGCGCTTGCCTTTAGTATGCTGCCTGCCCTTGCGCAACAATCGCCCCTGCCACAAGCTAAGGAGATGATTGAATTCGTGCTGATGGGTGGCCGGTTATTCTTTGTTTTGATGTCAATATGGTATATTTTGTCATTTATTGGAGTGTATTTTATGTGGAAATTACGCAAAACAGGCTTCCATTTTTACACCACAGGCCAGTTGTTGATGCTTATTACGCCACTTTTTTTATTTCCAAACTATCAATTGCCTCTCTCAAACCTTCTTTTAACCGGATCGTTTATACTTGCTTATGGCCTGAATATGAGGTTTATGCGTTAGACGATCTGCCTGAAGCCTGCGATTTATCAACAATTCTCACTTTTTTTTCAACTATTGTTGCATTTGGCTATAATTATTTCCTAAATTAGCGCTATCGTAAAGTCATAAAAGTTGAGTGTCATTTTATTTAATAAATAAATATTTGACTAAACTTGAACAACATATAAAGGCACAATACCCTTTCAGATTTTATTTACTGAGAGGTATGTGTTTATTGACTGCACTTTTTGCGGTAGCTGCTATTATTATATATGTAGTAGCTCTTGCAGGAGGTAAATTTGATTTTTCATCTGTCCAGAATACTACAATAACTTACACTACTACTCAAATATTTCTCGCAATTTTATTGAATACAGTGTCCATTGCAGGTATATACCTGATGTGGACCTTACGCAAAGCAGGATTTTATCTCTTCTTTGTTACTCGTGTTCTCCTTTACTACCTGCCTGTTTTTTTCTCCTCTACGGAGCAGCCTGCTTTGAATGAATTGTTCGTTACTGCATTGGTGATGCTGCTTTTTGGCATTAACCTGAACATAATGAAGCGATAGCCTTTCAGCTATCGATGCTGCAAGGGGTCTGTTTTCAGGGCCTGTTAGGGTAATGATAGTGGCTTTGGAATTAATCATATTATTCATCTAAAAAGGAGGTAACCACACACACACACATAAATGCTTGAAAGTAACTGTTAAAACCAACGATTTACGTTAACTTAATAAACCGCCGAAATCATTGGTATTGTGAAAGATAACACAATTATTTAATTAGTTTTTCTTAATTCGCATTTTTTTTTCGTATGTTTGTGTTTAATTACTGCTTAAATATTACTATAATTGCAACTGATTTCGCTCGTTATTCACTATAAGAAGGAGGTTTCGGAGAAAATAATCATCACAACAAATCATAATTAACTCGTTTTTTCACAGAACATCTATTGTTTAACAATTTTAATCACCAAAATCACACACTATGAGAAAAATTGCATTGATGCTTGTACTTCTGGTATTTGCCGGAGTGCAGGTAGTGCTGGCACAAACTACCATTACTGGAAAGGTTACCAGTGCCGAGGATGGCATGGGTATTCCGGGAGCGACCGTGCTGGTTAAAGGTACCACCATCGGACTAACCACCGATATGAATGGTAATTATTCAATCAATGTTCCTGCAACTGCCAAAACACTTAAGTTTTCGTTTGTGGGGATGAAAACCAGAGAAGTTGCCATCGGCAACCAAAGCGTTATCAATGTGTCACTTGATCCTGATGTGCTTGACATCGAGGGTGTAGTGGTAACCGCATTGGGTATCAGTAAGGAACGCAAGGCACTGGGTTATTCTGCTCAGGAAGTAACCAGCGAAGACCTGACCCGTTCGGGTTCATCCAACCTCTCCTCTGCCCTTCAGGGTAAGCTGTCAGGGGTGGAAATTAAGCCATCCAGCGGTATGCCGGGTGCTTCATCACAGGTGGTAATCCGTGGTGCACGTTCATTCTCAGGTAACAACACACCTTTGTATGTTATTGATGGGATGCCTGTTTCATCAACGGCTGACTTTTCAACCGGAAATAGTGTAACCGGATCTGACATTGCCAACCGTGCCGTTGATATTGACCCGGCTGACATTGAGAGTATCAACATTCTAAAAGGTCAGGCTGCTGCAGCGCTTTACGGTATCCGGGCTTCAAACGGTGTGATCATCATCACTACCAAAAGTGGTAAAGGAAACAAAACCGGCAAACCCGTTATTTCGTTCTCCAACTACACCAGTTTTGAAACCGTTTCCAGAACTCCTGACTATCAAACTACCTATGCACAGGGAGATTATGGGCTCAATAAACCGGTTAATTCATTCTCGTGGGGCCCTAAAATTGTTGACCTGCCGAATGATCCTACATACGGAGGAAATACAGTTAATGTTTACACCGATGAATTTGGTATGAAGGAAGGTATGTACTATGTTCCTCAGCGGCTGCAAGCTGGTTTGGATCCATGGGTAACACCCCAGATTTATGACAATTTCGGTGATTTCTTCGATTTGGGTATGACCACTACCACCTCATTGAATATCAGCCAGGCCAATGATAAGGGAAACATTGCCTTTGGAGTTGGTAACACCACCCAGGACGGTATTGTACCTTCAACCGGTATGGACCGCTGGAATGCCAAGGCTGCCGGTGAAACCAAACTGAATGAGCGCTGGAAAATGGGATTTTCTTCAAACTACGCAAGGACCTCCATTGATAAATTGTCCGGTGCCAATGATGCTTCACTGGCCGGTGTTTATTCCGCTCCTCCCAACTACGATCTGAAAGGCATTCCTTATAACCGTCCCGGAGACCCCTACACTCAGACCTATTATCGTTCACTTACTTTCGACAACCCTTACTGGGCAGCCGAACACAATATATTTAATGAAAAAACAGACCGTTTCTTTGGCAATGCATTCCTGGAATACAGCCCATACATCGCCGATAACATGAGTCTGAATACCCGTTATCAGATCGGTGCCGATGCCTATACCTCACACTACCAGGATATCTTTGAATATGGCCACAAAGGAAGTACCGGTGAGATCAATAACTATGGTATTTCTTCACAGACCATCAACTCTCTGTTTACCATGAACTATACCTGGAAAATTACGGATGATTTGAATTTCAATGCTTTGATTGGTAATGAATTCAACCACAGAAACCGCAAGCTGTATGATGAGTACGGAACCGGATTCAACTTTGGCGGTTGGGCACATATGAGCAATGCCAAAATCCAACAGGCCGACGAAAGCCAGTATCAGGATCGTACAGTAGGGTTTTTTGGAAACCTCTCTCTCGATTATAAAGGCATGTTGTATTTGAACGCTACCGGTCGTCAGGACTATGTTTCAACCATGCCACGCGACAAAAACTTCTTCTTCTATCCTTCTGTATCTTTGGGATTTGTTCTTACAGAAATGGAAGCCATGCGTGATATGCCCGTGCTGTCATTTGCCAAATTACGCGTATCCTACGCACAAGTTGGTCAGGCCGGAAGCTATTATGATAATTTCTTTGCCGGCCCCAATTATGGCGGAGGTTTCTGGGGAGCTACACCTGTTCAATACCCTATAGGTGGCATAAGTGCTTACCTGTCGAACAATGTAAAGTACGATCCGGAACTTGAGCCTCAGAACACCTCATCCTACGAGTTGGGAACTGAGTTGAAATTCTTTAACAATCGTTTAGGAATCGACTATAGTTATTCACATCAGTTGGTTACCGGTCAGATCTTCCAGGTTCCTATAGCTGCTTCAACAGGTGCAGCAGCATTGGTAAAAAATGCCGGAGAAATTCAAACCGATGCCCATGAGGTTGTATTGTATGCAACTCCGGTAAAAGGTCAGGAATTTAACTGGGACTTTACAGTGAACTTCTCAGTCATTAAAAATGAGGTAATTGAGCTTGCTGATGGTGTTGAAAGTATTATGCTCGGCGGTTTTGTAACCCCACAGGTTAGAGCCGGCATTGGAACTACCTTCCCGGTTATATATGGAAGCTCCTTCCTGCGCGATGATAATGGCAATATCCTTGTTTATGATGCACCGGGCAAATGGTACCATGGCATGCCTCAGGATGGACCTCCTGCAGTTATCGGAGAAGTTTCTCCTGACTTCATCCTTGGTTTCTCCAATAGGTTTGCCTATAAAAACCTGGCTTTAACCGCCACCCTGGATTGGAAATCAGGTGGGCAAATGTATTCAGGATCAAACGGATTGCTTGACCTCTACGGTGTTTCTGCCCTAAGCGGCGATCGCGAAGGAACCTTCATATTTGACGGTGTTAAAGAGGATGGTACTCCCAATGATATCGTTCGTGGTGGACCCAATGATCCCGAAGCGTATCAGGATCTCATTGCCAATGTGCTTACCAACATTGATGAGTATTATATCCATGACAACTCTTTTGTTAAACTGAGGGAAATTACCCTGAGTTATCAGTTACCCAAAAGCCTGATGAAGAATGTAAGTCTTGGAGTTTCGGTGTATGCAAGAAACATCCTGCTGTGGACCGAGCTGCCAAACTTCGACCCCGAATCAACACAGGGTAACAACAATATGGGAGGTGCATTTGAGCGTTTATCCATGCCTCAGACCACCAGTTATGGTTTTGGTATTAACCTGAATTTCTAACCCTTAAACTGAAAGAAAATGAACAAAATAATAAAACTGTTGACCATCCCGGCGCTTCTACTTATGATGGCCGGATGCTCCCAGGATACGCTGGAAGACATCAACGTAAACAAAAATAATCCGGTGGATGTTCCCTCCAAGTTGATCATTACTGACGTAATGACCAAGACGGCATTCTCAATTACCGGAAGTGATCTTGCTTTTTACGCTTCGGTGTATGTTGAGCACAATGTGGGCATTTACAATCAGATGTATAATGCCGAAATTCGATCTGGTGAGCCTTCACTCGCTACTACCTATAATAACAGTTGGGGAAGCATCTATGAAACCCTGTACAACCTGAAGATTATCATCAACAAAACCTCCGAAGGCGGTTCTGAAGATAAAAATGTTCATACCCTGGGTATAGCTCAGGTTCTTACGGCCTATAATCTGGCTATTCTGACTGACCTTATGGGTGATGTTCCTTATTCAGAAGCCCTGCAGCCAGGTGTAATATACCAACCCAAGCTCGACAAACAAGAAGACCTCTACAAAGAAGTTTTCCGTTTGCTGGATGAAGGTATTGCCAATTTGAAAAAGGAAACTATAGTTGCAGGATTAGGTGGACAAGATTTCATCTACAAAGGGAGTGCAGCCAAATGGACCCAGTTTGCTTATGGTTTGAAGGCCCGCTATACGGCACGCCTTGCTTTCCGCAATGGTGGAAAATGGGATGATGTGCTTGCTTTTGCCAATCAGTCCTTTGCTTCGGCAGCAGAGGAAGCCAAGTTTGTCTATGATGGTTCCTCAACCAACAGCCCTTTCTACACTTTTTTTATAGACAGGGATTATTTTGGAGCAAGCACCAGTTTGCACAACAAACTCATTGAGCGTAATGACCCGCGTGATGATGTATTTTTCGTTCCTTATCCGGGCCAGGATGATGTTAACTTTGCGCCCAATGGCACGCCCAGTCAGCAGCAGACATTCTATGGCATTTCTGGTATTATGAGCAAGACTTCACCTACCTATCTGCTGAGCTATCATGAAATAGAATTTCTGAAAGCTGAAGCCTATGCACGTCAGGGCGGAGCGTCTGCCAATGCTGAAGCTGCACTGAAGAAAGGTATAGAAGCTGCCTTTGCAAAAGTGGGTATAGAGATGGACTCAACCTATTATGCAGATGAAGTTCTCCCGCGTTTTACTACAGACGCAGTTAAAGAGGTGATGGTACAAAAATACCTCTCTTTCTTTGAATCAGAAGCCGTTGAAGCTTACAATGACATCCGCCGTTTGAAAGCTATGGGTAACGATTTTATTAAATTGGATAACCCGAACAATAGCACTAAATTTCCCCAAAGGTACTCTTATGGTGCCGACGATGTAACCACAAACCTGAATATACTTGAGGCTTATGGCAACGGAAGTTATGTTTATACTGAAAAAGTTTGGTGGGCAGGTGGCTCACGCTAAGTTTCTAATTTTTTAACAAGTAAATTTGTAAAACATGAAAAAATACAAGATTTTAGCCTTTTTGGCAGCAATGGTCCTCACCTTTTCGGCTTGCGAAACCGAAGTTGATGATCCAGCAGGTCTGAGAAACGAAGGTGTTGTGCCTGCAATTACGAATCTTAAGCCTGCTGTTTTTGACGTAAACGATCCTGAAAATACCTTCATTAAGTTTGACCTGGATGCTACCTCAGAGGTAAGTGAGGTGATTTTTGTTGCTTCTTATAAAGGAGATATGCGCAGAGTCACGCTCTTGAATTTTACTACATTTCCTGCAAAAGATATAAAAATCTATATGCGTGATGTAGCAACTGCTCTGGGAGTCAAACTCAGCGATGTTAATCCTGGTGATGTATTTACTTTGGAAGCTTTAACCATTCAAGGCGACAAGACCTACCGATCAAGCGCAGTAATTGATGCTCCAGCGGTTTGTTTGTATGACCCGGAGATGGTTACCGGGGCTTATCAGGCCGTAAGTGCTGATTGGGGGGTTGATGGACCTGTTACTATCACCGTTGATCCTATTAATGAGTACATTGTTTATGTTGCAGGATTGGCCGAACTTGATGGTTTAACAGAAGACAAAGGACCGCTGAAGATGGTTATAGATCCACTGACCTTTAATGTTACAGCAGTAAAAACGGTTTTGGCATCTATAGCTTTTTCTTACACAAATATTGCATACGAAGGATCAGGCCTTCTCAACACTTGTGACGGAACTTATGATATGAATTTCACTATCACGGTTGATCAGGGCTCATTTGGATTGCAAGCCTTTACACTGGTTAAGAAGTAAGGATACATTCATTTGAAGTAGTAAAAGAGGTTGTCTCAATAGCAGGACAACCTCTTTTTGTGTTTCATTTCGGGCATTGTATGGCTGTAGGGTATAAGCATCAAACATGTTTCAATGGTTAATTTTTGATACGAAACGAATATTAACCCCAGCGGGGTTTACCTATTTTAGCCATGGATTTGTTATGGTTTAGAAATCTGGGTCTTTTATCACTTCACTAATTTATTGCATGTTAACAGAAACCGCCCTGGCACGTTTCAACGTATGTCGGGTGGTGTGTAGGGATGACGGTGAAAGCCGCATCTACTAACCGAATTAGCATTTGATACCTCCAGACATCAGATGGGCAGCCTGTCCTTGTCAGGGAGAAGCACCCAGCTATGCAAAGTATACAATAAGTATCCCAGTGTGCCTAAGGGAGCGCGCCGGCGGCATATTTTTGAATAAATTAATTTCTGAGAGATAACACTCTTTCGCAACTGACCCTGAATTTTTTCACCTCCTATTGCATATCTTTGTAAAAAAACAAATTATGTTGCTTCTCGAATTTGATTTCTCCAGGTTTATTGATGCCAATAACCGCTTCTTAAAATACCTGATTTTAGCCATAATTATTGGTATTCTGGCTACAATTGTTTCCCGCGTTTTGCGAAGATTGATGAAAGTGTATTTTGAGCATTCCAGTAGGGTGCTTAAAGTTGATCCTACCCGCTATAAATTCCTGCGCAACACGGTTAGTTTCACCGTTTTTATGCTTGCGACAACCTTAATATTCGCCATTATCCCTGAGTTGCGTTCTGTGGGCATTACCTTGTTTGCAGGTGCCGGAATTTTCGCGGCCATTATTGGTTTTGCTTCACAGGAGGCTTTTTCAAATATTATCAGTGGCATATTTATCGTTATATTCAAACCTTTCAGGGTAGGAGACAGTATAAAAATAGGCGAAATGCATCAGGGGAGGGTGGAAGATATCACCCTTAGGCATACCATCATCAATAACTTTGAAAACCGGCGCATCATTATTCCAAATACGGTTATCAGTGCTCAAACCATCATTAATTCGACTATTGGTGAAGAAAAGGTTTGTATATTTATAGAATTGGGTGTGAGTTATGAGAGCGATCTGGATAAAGCGATGGCCATATTGCGCGAAACAGCATCTACCCATCCAAATTGCATTGATCAGCGTAATCCTCAGGAAGTGGAGGAAGGAGTTCCAAAAGTAGTGGTGCGGGTATTGGGATATGGCGAATCAGCGGTGCAACTGCGGGCCTATGCCTGGGCATCAACCTCAGGAGATGGGTTTGTGTTAAAATGCGATGTGTTTGAAATCCTTAAAAAACATTATAAGGAGGCTGGGATTGAAATACCTTATCCTCATCGTACATTGGTATTTAAGAATAAACCAGGCGAAATGGGAAACAATTCCTGACCACTCCCGGTTACGTCTTTTTCTATTCGTTACTTTGCGTTAAAATCTCTCTCAGCACCACTGCATTGTTCATATTTTCATCTTTTGCAGCATAAAGCAAAGTAACGGTCTTTGATTTTGCGAGCGAATGAAGCCGCTTCAATTCATCTTCCTGTGATTTCAATTCTTCGCGGTAGCGCTTTTTGAATTCTTCAAACCGTTCAGGGGTGTGATCAAACCACTTTCTGAGTTCTGTGGAAGGAGCAAGTTCCTTGTTCCATTCGTCAAGTTTGGCATCGCCTTTTGAAATGCCTCGCGGCCAAAGTCGGTCTATCAATATTCTGTAGCCATCACTGCTGTCGGCATCTTCGTAAATTCGCTTGATTTTAATTGCTTTCATGGCGGGTTTCTTTAAAAAATGTCAATTCAAATGTGCTTTTCATCGCCGGCTTCTGCGCACCAGAATACTGATGGAAATTAGCAAAGAGGCAGTCAATACGGCAGGTAAGGCCAGAAAAATCAATCCCAGTCCAGGTTTATTTTTGCCGGTTACCGGATCGTAGTTAAAGCAAGAAAACAACATATTCTGATTTTGTAGACGATAGGTAGGTACAAAAACGTTGTTTATACTTCCTGTCAAGAGATCCAGATCACCCCGCTCCCTTAATCCGATCAGCTTTTTAGTAATATATCCTTCTCTATTGATACCCACCAGCAGCGCATCATGATCAAATTGCCGTCTTGCACTGTCCCAGACCGGATCAAAACCAACGGATTGGGTGAGTTCTGAAATGCTGTCTGTTATGGCAAAGGCCCATTGTTCGTTCTCTTCCAGCCCCAGATTTTGGGCAAGGCGGTGCATATCGCTCAGATTATCCCGGGGATCAAAACTTAATACCATCACCCGGAATGAATCATCCCCGTCCTTGAATTGCAGACTTTCCTTTAACTTCACTAAAAACGGGTTACAAATCCCGGTGCAGCGGGTAAAAATAAGCGCTAAAATTACCGGTCGCTGTGCGTAAAGCTCATCAAAAGTGGCGGACTCTTGCCCAACCACCTGCAAAGGTGCATCATAAACTCTTTCATAAATGTTTGTCTCCTCCTTCAATGCAGTTGAAGTGGTTTGAGCATCCGCAAAGTTGCAAAAGCCAAAAATCAGGAGGAGGAGAACAATATTTTTAAACATCTTTTTGAGATATTGTAGAAGAGAATCAAAATTGGGATCAGGTAAACTGTAGCAAAGACAGCTCCTATATTGGCTAAGGGTCTGGCCGTGGTAAATTCAGCCGGATAGTTGCTGAACCGGCGTGGAATTGAATCGGCACCGCCAATATAAAATGCCAGCAGGAAGCCGGCCCCGCCAATAATGAGCAGCGAAAGTATCAGCCTGGATAGTTTTTCGCTCACTCTCTTATCGGTAAACTGAATGGAAAACCAATAGAAAAAGCCCAGGCTAAACAGCACATTTCCCAATATATTGTAGGTGTGAAAATGCGCGGGAACCCATTGAGTGTTGTGCAACACTATGTTGTTGCTGATGGTGGCATCAATAACAGCTCCGAATCCGCCAATCACCCATCCGGCTACACCGACAAAAAACAACAAATTGGTGAGGGTCCACTTTATTTTCACCCGGTAAACGGCCACCCATACACTAAATACGGTAACCGCTGCTGCCGGCAGGCTGGCCAGATACGAGGCAATTTGTCCGGCAATCTGAAAGCCCTCGGGCTGCACAAAGTCCATATATAAATGATGGAAAAAGGCAGTGAGAATAAATATCAGTGTGAAGTTCCAGGCAAGTGCAACATACCAGGTAGTTTTCCATTTAGGCTTTCCGCCCACTTCCGAAAATAACTCATAAATAACCGCCAGACCCAGATAGAGCATTTCATTGGCAATGGTATGACCAAAAAAATAGGTGAGGTTCTTCATCAGTAATGCATCATTGACAAAGTTGCCTTTTGAAAAATATTCAGCAAAATACAATGCCATCAGCAATACTGCCACCAACAGGCAGGTAACTACCCCCACCAGGGTAATCATGGATATTAAAATGAATGGCGGCGTTTTAACAGCCGGGTCTTTTTTAAAATGCTGCCAGGCAAAAACCTGAGGTATCGAATACACCTTTAGTACCTGTGTCATCATACTAATTCCCCAGATGAGCCAGCCAGTGGCGAGAATGGACATAGCTACCAGAAATGTTGGGGTGGCCCATTGTGCCCACATCACCCTAAGGGGTAATGGATAGAGAAATGTCCAGGCTGTATGAAATTTTCCTATCAGGGTAACTGCCCACAGCATCAAAACCCCAGAAACGGTGAGAATGAGCGCAATCAGATTGGCAGTATAACTGGTTTTAACATAGCGCTCCATCAGGTAATTGATGCCGGCCATGCCTGCTACAAACCATATCCCAATCATGGTAATGCCATGAATGGTCATATTGGAATAAAAGGTAATGGGCGCCTGGTGCAAAACCCCGCCCTGATTGAGCCGCATAAGAATACCCAGTACAATGGAGGCTACAAAAAGGGTGAGTACAGCTATGATCCAAACAGAAGTGATTTTTTTCAGCTTGATAGATTCCATGACTTTTCTGTTTTATAGGTTTTACTTAACTATAAATGAAGAACGCATAAGTTGATGGGCAACACCACAATATTCCAGACACAAAATATTGTACTCACCGGGTTCCTTAAACTTATAGCGCAGCCGGTTAACATATCCGGGCATGGCCTGGGTTTGTGTAATCAGCCGGTTGGATTTGTCATAAATGGCAAAGCCGTGATTTACATCGAAACTGGTTACCCGGAATTCAATCACCTCATTCGCCGGTAGTTCAATTTTTTGTCCCGAAGGTTTATCACGATCAATTGCCTTTTCAGATAGAAAGAATGAAAACTGCATGGCAGCCACATGAATTACTTTGGCTGGTGTTTTATCTGCAAATGCGAAGTAGGGTGATTTGGGAATGGTAACAGAGGCAAATATGCCCATGATTATGGTTAAGATCAGAAAGAACCAGAATCGTTTCTTTAAAGGATTGGACATGCCCTGATCTGCCCTTTTTGAAGACATAAAAATGTATATAAATACTATCAGGGCAATGCCCATCAGGAACAAGAATAGAAGTAGTATGGAGCTCTGTTGCATGTGTGCCAGTTTTAAAGTTAAGACAATTTTATTTATTTTTACCCTCGCCGGGGAACTTTTCCGCAAGCAATATTTTAATGTCTTCTATCAGCCGGTCGGTTTCTTTGGGATTGGTGCCATCGTAAGCTCCGCGAATATGCCTGTCCGTGTCAATCAGTAAGAAAGCTCCACTATGTATAAATCCGCCTGGGGCAGTGCTGTCAGCAAAAGCAGTGGCAAAATAACTTTCATTTGCTATTGAGAATATGCTGTCTTTATTGCCTGTTACAAAAAACCATTTTGAGTTGTCAATCCCCAAATCATCGGTGTATGCTTTTAGCCGGGGGATACTGTCGTTAGCCGGATCAATGGAATGAGAAAGGAAGTAAATGTGCGGATTGGAATGGTAAACATCATATACCCGTTTTAACTGTTGTGTCATAATGGGGCAAATGGTAGGGCAGGAGAGGAAAATGAAATCGGTAATATATATTTTATTGTTGAATGTTTCTTCGGTAATCCTCAGGCCATCCTGATTAATAAATGAAAAGGGATGGATGGTGGAATAAAGGGTGTCTTTCCCTTCTATGGTGGTTGTTCCGAAAACAGGAAGTTTTTTGGCTGGTTCGGTGCAGCCGGAAAGCAAAAAGAATGTTATTACGATAAAAAGCGATTTTTTCATAAAACATAATTTTAGATTAATTTTTAATGTTTTTGTGACTGATAACTCCCGGGCAGTTTCCTGAAACTTATGGCCAGGCGGTTCCAGCCGTTGATGGCAATTATGGCCATAGTTAATGCCATGATCTCTTTCTCGCTGAAATGATTTCGTGTAGCCTGATACAATTCATCAGATACTTCATGCTGCGAAATCAGCGTAAGCGTTTCGGTCCAGGCCAGGGCAGCCCGCTCCCGCTCAGTGTAGAAAGGAGTTTCGCGCCAGGCGCTCAGGGTATAGAGCCGCTGCTCTGTTTCGCCGGCAAGGCGTGCATCTTTGGTGTGCATATCCAGGCAGTACGCGCAACCATTGATTTGCGATGCCCGGGTTTTCACCAGTTCATATAGCGAACGTTCCAGGCCTGAGCCTTCTACATACTTCTCCAGTTCAAGCATGGCTTTGAAAGCATCAGGAGCTACTGCCGCATAATTTAGTCTCTCTTTCATTGCTTGGTTTTTAAGGTTACTTTTCTCAACAAGTGATGCAAAATGAAGAACGTGAAATGGTCTATGACGCTGTTTTGATTTTAGCTGCCTTAATAATGAGAGCGCCGGCTTTTTCCATCTCGGCTTTAGCCAGAGGCACATCATTTGGATGGGCACTGATCCCCTGCACTGCATCTTCAATTACAAAGGTTTTGAAACCCTGGCGTAACGATTCCAGCACGGTTTGCTTTACGCAATATTCAGTTACCAGACCGGTAACATATACTTCATCCACCTCCTTTTTCCTCAGATAATCTGCCAGATTTCCGTTGGTAGCTTCAAAGGCAGAATAGCCGTCGTCTTTATCATCCGTGCCTTTAAAAAAAACTTTTTGAATTTTAGCTGCATCCAGGCCGGGATGAAACTCAGCTCCCGGAGTTTCACGTACGCAGTGTGCAGGCCATTTTTCAAAATGCACGGTGGTGGCCGGATGCCAGTCTTTGGAAGCCAGTACCAAATCAAATTTATCCATTAATCCGTTGATTACCGGAACAATGCGGTCAGCATCAGGTGCAGGCAAGGCGCCACCGGGGCAAAAATCATTTTGTAAATCAACAATCAGCAATGCTTTCATTTTAATTTCCTTTTTTTAATCCTGTAATTAGTGTATTTCTTAAATTCATCAGGCTTTGGCTTAAGCCCACCTTGTATAAGTGAGGGTATTCAAACCTTTTGTGCTCATCGGGCAGTTGAGAAATCCTGAACTTCCGGTAACCGGATATTTCGTCAATGCTCTTTTCTTCAACAACCACTTTTCCCTTATCAACCACTTTCGAGACAATGGTTTCACCTTTCAATCCATGGACGGGAGTATTTCTTTCGGGATGCTGAGGGTGAAAGATGGTGTCTATTTCACGGTCATCTTCAGTGGCAAGCGCAATGGCATCTGCATAAAACTTATTGTTACCATTAAAATACCGCACTATTTTTTTTTCACCCGGCAGGGTGATTTTAATCAGATCTTCCGAGAGTTTTAGGGTGGGACGACCGTTTATCAGGCTGAGCTTATATACCCCATCGAGTGCGGCATCGCTTTTGCCGGTTACCAGGCTGGTACCTACTCCAAACCAATCAATCGGAGCGTCCTGCTCAATAAGACTTTTGATAATATACTCATCCAACTGATTGGAAGCCACAATTTTAACGTATGATAATCCGGCTTCATCCAATTGTTTTCTGGCCATTTTAGAAAGGTAGGCAAGGTCGCCGCTGTCGAGCCTGATTGCTGAAAGCCGGTGTCCTGATTGCTCCATCTCTCTGGCAATGATGATGGCATTGGGAACTCCGCTTTTCAGGGTGTGATAAGTATCCACCAGCAGGGTGCAATTTTTGGGGTGCGTGATGGCATATTCCCTGAAGGCAACCAGTTCATCTTCAAATCCCTGAATCCAGGAGTGAGCCATGGTGCCGGACGATTCGAGTCCATAACGTTCAGCACTGTATATGTTTGAAGTGCTGTCCATTCCACCAATTACGGCAGCCCGGCTGGCCGCTATGGCTGCACAGCCCTGTGCCCGCCTCATGCCGAACTCCATCAGTAGTCTGTTGCCGGCTGAATGGCGAATGCGGTTGGCTTTGGTAGCAATCAGTGATTGAAAGTTGAGTACATTCAGGATGAGGGTTTCCAGTAGCTGCGTTTCAATAATCTTTCCTTTTACCCTCAACACCGGTTCATTAGGGAACACTAGTTCACCCTCACGAGGCGCATAGATATCTCCCCGGAACTGAAAATTTTTCAGGTATTCCAAAAAATCAGTGCCAAATCCCCTCTTGTGCAGGTAATCAATGGCCTGGGTGTCGTATTTGAATTCCAAAATCATCTCAAGCAGGTCCTGTAAACCGGCAAACACTGTAAATCCTGATCCGAACGGGTTTTTGCGAAAAAAATAATCAAAATTGGCAATTATTTCTTCCTTTTCCGATCTAAAGTAGCCTTCGGCCATAGTCAGTTCGTAATGGTCGGTAAACAGACCCATTGATTTTTTCATAATATCTAAATTTTTAATGGTTTATCCCATTTCATCCAGGGCAATGGCCGAATGGGCCATGGCAGCACCCGAACGCATTTCTGCCGCCACCCAGATGGCTTCCATAATTTCAGCCTTACTGGCGCCCTTGCGCATGGCCTGCCGGGTATGCGAACGTATGCACCACGGACATTGGGTTACATGAGCTACTGCCACAGCAATCAGTTGCTTTGTCTTTTCGGGAAGTTCTCCTTCCTTGAATGCTGCTTTGCTGAAATTGCTCCAGGCCTCTAGTGTTTCGGGTGCAAGTGCAGCCCTTTTATCGGCCATTTCTTTGGTTGCTTTTGGATAGAGATTGTTTTCCATGATGAGCATTTTTAAAGTTAAACTTTGAGCACCCTACGAATAATGCTTTTTTACCACCAAGACCTGAAGCCCTGCTGTACTTGCTTACGCCGGCAGGCTCCAGGAGTCACTTATTTAATTATCTGATTTCATTTATTTGTGAATCCTGGTTTCGTGCCTGCCACAACGTAGTGAAAGCTGGCCTTAGTGGCATTCCTTTTTCTTTTACTTATTCGGAGTGGCTTCAACTTTTATGTTTATTGTTTTTGATGGTTTCAAATTTGGAGTCAAAAAGTATTGGCTTTCGGCGTATGTATTTGTGCGGTGCATAACAACAAGGTTTTTATTTGGGTTTTTTGTTCAGAAACTGCCTCAATACATACTGCAAAATACCTCCATTACGGTAGTATTCTACTTCTACTTTTGAGTCGAGCCGGGCGATGGCTTCAAACTTTATTTCTTCACCGGCATCACTGGTAGCGATAATTTGCACCTTTTTTAAAGGTTCCATATCCAATGAAATGCCTGTGATGGAAAATGTTTCCTTTCCTGAAAGTCCCAGTTTTTGAGCGGTATCACCTGGTTTATATTGCAGGGGGAGTACGCCCATGCCCACCAGGTTGCTCCGGTGGATGCGTTCGTAGCTTTCGGCCAATACCGCTTTTATGCCAAGTAAAAAGGTGCCTTTGGCGGCCCAGTCGCGTGAAGACCCGCTACCGTACTCTTTTCCGGTGAGGACAATAAGCGGCGTTTCAGCTTCCCTGTATTTTACGGCTGCATCGTACACACTCATTTCTTCACCCGAGGGCAAATAGGTGGTATATCCGCCTTCTTTGGTGGCCAGTTTATTCTTAATACGCACATTGGCAAATGTGCCACGCACCATCACCTCATCGTTTCCCCTGCGCGAGCCATAGGAGTTGTAATCCTTCCTTTGCACTCCTCTGGACGATAGGTATTTGCCTGAAGCAGAGTGCTCATCAAAGGCCCCGGCCGGCGAAATGTGGTCGGTAGTAACACTGTCGCCAAGCATCAGCAGCGCCCTGGCATTTTTTATATCCTGCATAGGAGCCGGTCGTTCAGAAATATCATGAAAAAAGGGAATTTCCTTGATATAGGTAGAACTATCATCCCAGTCGTACAATTTGCCCGAAGGCACTTCAAGGTTTCTCCATATCTCATTTCCATGAAAAATCTCTCCATAATTTTTGGCAAAGTCGCCCGGAGCAAGCACTTTACTTAAAATTTCATTGATTTCATCATCTGAGGGCCAGATTTCCTTTAAAAACACCGGTTCCTGATTGGAATCGAAACTGATGGGCTCGTTCACCAAATCAATATCCACCCGTCCGGCAATGGCAAAAGCCACTACCAGCATAGGCGACATCAGGAAATTCATTTTTACCTGCGGATGTATGCGTGCTTCAAAATTTCGGTTGCCTGAAAGCACTGATGTTACCACCAGATTATGCTCTTCTATAACTTTTGAGATGTCGGAAGGCAATGGGCCTGAATTTCCAATACAGGAAGTGCAGCCATATCCCACCAGGTGAAACTGTAAGGCTTCAAGGTCTTTCATCAGGTCGGCTTTTCCCAGGTAATCGGTTACCACTTTGGATCCGGGAGCCAGGGAAGTTTTTACCCAGGGCCTGATGTCGAGCCCCCTTTCACGTGCTTTTCGGGCAACCAAACCGGCACCTACCATAACAAAAGGATTGGAAGTATTGGTACAGGAGGTTATGGCTGCAATAACAACTGCCCCGTCAGAAAGCATGAATTTTTCCTGTCCACGGGTAATCCAGATGGTTTTTAAGCCATTAATTTCACGAGACTCAACTTCTGAGGTGAGCGGAGCATCCTCTTTTTTTGGTGGAAGTAAGTCGCCACCCTCTCCTTCAAAACGGGTGATGGACTTTTCAATATCGCGATCTTCACGCGAGATATACTTGCGATAAAATGACTTCTCTAAAAGCTCAATAAACTTATCCTTAAAGTCTTTGAGTAATATCTTATCCTGAGGACGGCTGGGGCCTGCAACAGTGGGTTCAATGGTAGAAACATCCAGTTCAAGTACATGCGTATAGGTGATTTTGTCTTCATTTTTGCGCCACAGCATATTGGCTTTGCAATATTGCTCTACCATAGCAATTTGCTCCTGCGAACGGTTGCTCCTGGCCATATATTCCAGGGTTTTATCATCGATGGGGAAATAGGTAACGGTACAGCCGAATTCAGGCGACATATTGCCAATGGTTGCCCGGTCGGGCACCGAAAGATGTTCCAGTCCCGGCCCGAACACTTCTACAAATTTACCAACTACACCCTGTTTCCTGAGTAAATTAGCAATGGTCAGTACCAAATCGGTGGCCGTGGAACCAAAGGGCAATTTTCCGGTGAGTTTCAAACCGATAACTTCAGGCATGAGAAAGTAAATGGGCTGCCCCAGTATGGCGGCTTCAGCTTCAATGCCCCCCACACCCCAGGCCACTACGCCAATTCCATTGACCATAGGGGTATGGCTATCTGTCCCCACCAAAGTATCGGGAAAAACCTCCCCGTTGCGTTCAATTACACCTTTGGAGAGATACTCAAGATTAACCTGATGACAAATACCCATTCCGGGAGGTACCACACTAAAGTTATCGAATGAATTCTGCGCCCATTTTAAAAACTGGTAACGCTCCTGATTGCGATTGTACTCTTCGTCAATGTTGCGTTTGTATGAATAGGCAGTTCCGAAATAATCCACCTGTACCGAGTGGTCAATCACCAAATCAACCGGAATCAGGGGATTGATGGAATCAGGGTCTCTGCCTTTGCGGGCCACTTCAGCCCTGAGCGCGGCAATATCTACCACGGCAGGTACGCCGGTAAAATCCTGCATCAGTACCCGGGCCGGCTTAAAAGGGATGTCCTTATCGGTGCCCTGTGGCTGCCAGTGCAAAAGGGTGTCAATGTTTTCGCGGGTTATCGAAAAATCATCATAATTGCGCAAGGCATTTTCCAGCAGAATACGGATGGAAAAGGGCAGTTCATCAATGGCATAGCCCTGCTTCTGCAAGTCGGGAAGACTATAGTAGTGATAGGTCTTTCCCTGAAAAGTCAATGGTTTCCTGATATTGAAAATGTCCTTTTGCATGCTTGTGTCTTTTATTTAAATTTGAAAATATAGTTCGATAATATAATTGAAAATGAAAAAGGTGTGTTTCTTCACAAACTGTAATTCAGCATGAAGCAATGAGTTAGGTTATCTGCACCTGGTGTGAATGAACCCGTTAAAATTCGTCATGCCAAAAAAGCAAACTCCGATATTGCATCAGAACTCCTCCTTAACAATGAATTTATCATCCACTCCCAGTTGGTGTAAATGGTCAATCATTGCGTCCATCATGGGATCAGGTCCACATACATAATAGTATTGGCCCGGATCGCCTGCGTGTTTCTTTAGAAAGTCGGGAGTAATATAGCCTTGTGCATATCTTTCATCCCTTTCGTGTGACAGTATATTGATAAAGTTATCGCCCAGCATCCTGCTGAATTCATCTTTATTGATGATGTCGGCACTTGTTTTGTTGGCAAAGATAAGTTTGTTGCCACCTATTTCATTTTTACTGTGCAGATGCCGGAAAATGGCAATAAATGGCGTAACCCCGGCTCCTCCTGCAATAAAAATACCCGGACCTTTGTAGCCGATGGTGCCCCACGGTTCACCTACAATCATTTCATCGCCGGTCTTTAGATTCAATAGCTCATTGGTTACATCCTTGTGCTCAGGATAGGTTTTGATGGTGAATTCCAGATATTCATCAGAGGGCAGACATGTAAAAGTAAACGGCCGGAGCTCAAACTCCCAGTCTTTTTTATTTATCGCAATTTCAGTTGCCTGACCAGGCTCAAAATGAAATTGTTTTGGTTTCTCAATTGTGATGCGCAACACATCGTGGGTGGCATTTTCCACCGACTTTACCTTTAAGATGTACTGTTCCATGATAATTTAAGATTGGTTATCGATAAAAGTGATGATTTTTTTCATAAGTTCTTCTACCTCAAATCCACCAACCTGGCTCACAACTTCCAGGGTGGCAATCTCCTTCATTGTATTGAAAATGGCAGGATTGTTCAGTTTTTCAAATTCGGGAGAGAGCGTAACCATATAATCCTTTAAAGCGGGATATTGTTCAATCAACCGGGCAATCATGGTCTGCGGAGTAATGCCATGCCGGTTGCCATTGCCCTGTGATGGCTGGTTTGCCCTGTTTTTAGCAGCATGATCGTCATCCCATTGTAACAATCGCCGGCTTCCTTTGAGGCTGCGAATATGTGCCACTTCCTGCATTGATTCAAGCGTTCCCCTGTAGTTGCCCTGTTCGTCGCGCAAAGCGGTGAATAAAATATATATGAACTTATCACCCTTATCAAGCCAAAATTCTGCTGTATCCTGCTCTCCTTTGCGGAAAGCATTGATTATTGCTTCTACCATGTGGAGGCTTTCGCGGGGATGGCAGTTTTGTACCTTGCGGCCAATAACGCCGGCACTTCGTGGAAATATACGATGTTTGGTGTCGGTGTAAAATCTGACTTCGTCGTTTTCATCCACAAAAGATAAATCTACCTGCAGGTGTTTGTAAATCAGGTTAATTTGTTCCAGGGTTATTTTCCCGGTGGTTACATCGAGCAAAGTCTGGGGAGTGTTTCCACCTAAAATTCCATGTTTCCGGAGCACTGCCTGCAAATCACTCAACAGCTCTTTTTCATTTTCCGGGGATGATTGGACGGATTTTGATGCGGTGTTTTCCCCTGTACCTTTATAGGACGGCGGATTTTCAATCAGGCAGTAGCCAATTTCATCATCGCTGATACGCATAGAAACAAATTCTTCATCACTTATGAGTTTAAGTGAAGTGGGATAAAGCACATCGCGTTCTTTGGAAAGGATGTCGTACACCAGATGGATAACGTGGGGCTGGGCTTCCAAAAAAGCCTGATCCTTATCAGCCTGAAGCAATTCATAGGCATCCTTAATGGCATCACGCACCCTGTCGTCAAAAGTCCACATAATTTTTGAGGGCCGGTCAAAACCTTTGCGTTCCAAAGCTGAAAACAACTGGTGCTGCTTGCGACTGAAATGGGTGTTTATCTGACTGAGCTTCGCATACAGTTCCAGCCATTCATTTTTAATGAACTTGCCTTTGAGTTTTGCCTCCATCTGATGAACCACCTTTTGGATGGCAGCCGCTTCATCGGCATAGGTCTGAATGGGATGGCCCGAAGGCAGATTTAATTTATTAACGGTGAGCACGTCCCTGAAAACATCAATGATGTCGTCCATGCCTTCGGCCATAATTTCATCGGTTATACCGGCATTGTACAAATGCTGTTCGCCATATGCGAACTCTTCTGCTGAAATCTGATCAAAGGTTTCGTTTACCAGTATACGCGCCTGCCCGGGCGTGAGTTCCTTATTGAAGACCTTTAGCTTTATATCCAGCATCTTTTGGATGCGCTCATCATCAAGCGTGAGGTGTTTTTTCATTTCTATGTCACTATCACCGGTGACTGGATTTTTATAGCTTTTCATAAATAGTGGATTGTTGATTCAACGTTTCAGGAATGAGATTCCGTTTTTTATGTCCTTCGACAATTCGAGTAAAGTGGTGGTTTCCAGCATATTTTTCAAATCGTTTCTGATTGCTTTGAACTGATGGTGAATGGGGCAGGGCTGATTTTCATCACAGTGATGAAATCCAAGGCCACAGCCCTGGTAAATCTCGTCTCCATCAATGGCCATTACCACCTTGCTGAGCTTTAAGGTGTCAATATCTGATTTGCCAATGGAAAAACCGCCGGTGGGCCCTTTTTCGGAAACAATAACATTATTCCGCACCAATTGCTGCAATATTTTTGAGGTATAGGCTTCGGGCGAATCAATGGCTTTGGCCAGTTCTTTGAGACCGGTTTTTTTACCCTGACAGGATTGTGCTACCAGATAAACCGAAGCCCTGATACCGTATTCACATGCTTTCGAGAACATAAAATCAAAAATTTAATACAAAGATAACAATTTAAAATGAATAATGGACTTAAATGTCCACTATATTTTTGATACGCAATGAATCCGGGCTGGAAATGATATTATTGTGCTCATATAATCAGATTTGAATGTTACTTTAGGCTTATTCTGTTGTGTATGTACCTGACAACTGTTTATCATAAGGAAATGCCAAAAGGATTACATAAACAGGTTTGCTGGAAAGGCAAAATAGGATT
This sequence comes from Bacteroidales bacterium UBA5281, assembly GCA_002410555.1. Taxonomy (GTDB): domain Bacteria; phylum Bacteroidota; class Bacteroidia; order Bacteroidales; family Lentimicrobiaceae; genus Lentimicrobium. Next base: position 39,366 of record DHSR01000018.1, read on the forward strand.
GGATGATAGCAGGGTTTGATTATAAATTTTATGTTACATGCAAAACTTTTCCCAACATATCTTCACATTCCATACTTTTTAAAATCCCGTAAATCTTGTATATCCGCTCGTAAAAGCAGGTTGATTTGTTGAGTAGTTGCTGCGTGGATGACTGCATGCATTCAGGCGGGAGTTGTAATTTTATGGTTAAAAAAACTTTAAATGATGTTAATTTTGGTAAATCCCGTCGGCCTGAGGCATGCAGGCGGTCAAATAACGGTACTGTAAATTTTAGAACAAACAAGTTAATGCATTATATAATAGAAGATAAGGGGTTGTTCAGTACCCAATGCATGGCGTTATCCTTTCTTAGTAGATGAAAAAGGATTCTTCTCATTGAATTTAAAATATGGCAGGTTATCCGGATATTTTTTATTTTAAAAAGGTTGGATAATTCTAAAATTATTCCGTTCTTTGCAAACCGAAATTTAAAAATCAAAGAACACCTTTCATCATGTCAAGAGTTTGCGAAATTACCGGAAAAGGAATGATGGTAGGAAACAAGGTTTCCCACTCCAATATAAAAACCAAGCGCAGGTTTTATCCTAATCTTCAAACCAAGAAATTTTACATCCCCGAAGAGGATCGTTGGATTACGCTTAAGGTTTCTGCCGATGGAATCCGGCATATAAACAAGCGCGGAATTGTAGCCTGCCTAAAGGATGCCCGTGCCAGGGGTTACCTTGCCCGGTAAATATCCGGTTAAAGAGAAAATTCATTATAAATACTGTTGCTTTGCCGGCAACAGTATTTTTTTTGGAGCTAAATGCGGGAGGTATTACCTGACGCAAAAGGTATAAATAGTATCTTTGCCCTGCGATGAAAGTATCTTTGGGATTATTTTTTCTATTCATGATAATTTTGCCTGAGATAAAAGCTCAGCAAGTAGAGGCAGATCTGGTTCAGTTCTCCGGACTGGTCATTAATAGCGACAGTCTTCATCCGGTTCCTTATGTTAATATTCGCATTAAAGGGCAAAACCGGGGCACAATCTCTGACTATTACGGTTTCTTTTCGTTGGTTGCACGCAAAGGTGAAACTGTGCAATTTTCTGCTGTTGGTTTTAAAGGCAGTCAGTACCATATCCCGGATACTTTAAAAGGAAATCATTATTCTATGGTACAAATTATGACCAATGATACTATTTTGCTTCGTGAAACCGTTATTTATCCCTGGCCCACTCCCGAGCAGTTTAAACAGGCGTTCATTTATAGTAAGGTTCCTGATGATGAATTGACCATTGCGCAAAAGAATTTGGATAAAATGGAAATGCGTGAACGGGCCCGTCAAATGCCTATGGATGGAAGTATGAATTATCGCAATTATATGAATCAGCAAGTGGATAGGCTATATTATTATGGTCAGACGCAACCTATCTCGGTATTCAACCCTTTTGCCTGGGCGCAGTTTATAAAAGCCTGGAAACGGGGTGACTTTAAAAAGAAAGACTAATGCCTTTGCAAATTCCCGGCATTCATCCTGCCCGTTGGATGATCATTGTGCTTATATTTTCACTTTTGTCACTGGCAGCAGCAGAAAAGTCTGTAGCTCAGCTATTAGGTAAGGCTGAGGTGTTTGGAAAAATTGTCGATGAGCAGGGAAAACCACTGGCTCTGGTAAATATTTCGATTATGGGTAGGCCCGGCGGAGCTGTAACCGGCCCTGATGGTGCTTTTGTACTTAAAGTTGAGCCCAATACGGAATTAGACCTCATTATTTCTTCTGTAGGATACAGTACACTTAAATTTCGGTTGGTGCTTAAAGAAGGGGAGAGACGTGAGCTGAATCGCAAGCTTACGCAAACGGCGGTTGAATTGCCGGATTTTGTAGTAGAAGACCGACAAATAAGGTCATCCAGTCTTAGCCCAATCAATCCCAGGCTGGCCACTCAAATTCCCAGCACTTCGGGAGGTATCGAAGCCTTGATCAAAACATTGCCCGGGGTATCGTCAAATACTGAATTGAGTTCACAATATTCAGTCAGGGGAGGCAATTATGATGAAAACCTCGTTTATGTGAATGATGTGGAAATTTACAAACCTTTCCTGGTGCGTTCAGGACAACAGGAGGGATTAAGTTTTCTCAACCCCGACCTTGTTTCCTCCATCCTTTTCTCGGCAGGTGGATTTGATGCCCGTTATGGCGATAAGATGTCGTCGGTGCTTGATATCCGCTACAAACGCCCGACCACCTTTGCCGGTTCAGTAAGTGGCAGCTTACTGGGTGCATCACTCCATTTTGAAGGCAGTTCTAAGGACAGGCGTTTTATGTATTTAATGGGTGCTCGGCGTAAAACCAGTCAATATGTGCTTAAAAGTCTGGAAACCGAAGGAGATTATAAACCTTCGTTTACCGATTTTCAGGGCATGCTCATTTATGAGGTGAATCCAAAGCTTGAGTTTAGTGTGTTTGGAAACTATGCGCTCAATCATTACAAACTGGAACCAACCGTGCGCAATACCAGCTTTGGAACCATAAATGAAGCCCTGCAATTAACAGTATTTTTTGATGGAAACGAGATTGACAGATTTGAAAATTACCTGGGAGCTTTCACCACTTCTTACCGGCCTACCGACAAACTAACGCTCAAATTAATAGTTTCAGCTTTTCAGACCATCGAAAGTGAAACCTTTGACATTATGGGTCAATATTGGATTGGCGAGCTGGAAACGGATCTGGGTAGCAAAACATTTGGTCAGGCTCTGGAAATCCGTGATGTGGGCACCTATCTGAATCATGCCCGAAATTACCTGGATGCCACCGTTACAAGCATAGAACAGCGTGGCACACTTATCAATGATGGATCTACATTAATATGGGGAGCTAAGCTGCAGCGCGAAATTATAAACGACAGGATGAGTGAATGGAACCTGAATGATTCTGCCGGCTTCACCCTGCCTTATTACGGAGGTATTCCCGGTGAGCCAGGTAATCAGGTAGCTATTACTGTTCAGGATGTTGTGCGAAGTAAAATCGTGCTGGAGTCAAACCGCATTAGCGGATTTTTACAGCAAAGTTTCACCTTTGAAAGAGAAAAAGCTCAATTTGGCCTTACTTTAGGGGCAAGGGTGAGCTATTGGGATGTTAACCGTCAGTGGTTGTTTAGTCCCCGGGGAACGATATCTTACAAGCCGGTCTCTTCCAGCGACATCATCTACCGGTTTTCGGCAGGACGATATTTCCAACCACCTTTTTATCGCGAAATGCGGGCAAAGGACGGCCAGGTAAATACTGCCCTTAAGGCACAGTCGTCTACTCATCTGGTGGCTGGAACCGATCTTAATTTCAAAGCCTGGGGACGATCCTTTAAATTTACCGCAGAAGCTTACTATAAGTTTCTTAACAATCTGGTACCTTATGATGTTGATAATGTGCGTCTTCGGTACTACGCTAAAAATATGGCCAAAGGATATGCCACAGGTCTGGATTTTAAAGTAAATGGTGAGTTTGTAAAAGGTGTTGAATCCTGGGCAAGTCTGTCAGTAATGCGCACTGCAGAAAACCTGGATGGGGATTACTACACTGATTATTACAACGATGAAGGCGAACGCATTATTCTTGGATATACATCAAATACGGTGGCGGTAGATACGGTTTCAACCGGTCGGGGATTCATGCCCCGTCCAACCGATCAGTTGATTACTTTTGGCTTATTCTTTCAGGACTATCTACCACGGAATCCAACTTATAAAATGCACCTGAATCTATTGTTTGGAACAGGTATGCCTTACAGCCCACCCGGCGATGCCCGTGCCCGTAATGCACAGCGAATGCCTCCCTTCCGCAGGGTGGACATTGGTTTCTCCAAACAAATTATTGGGGAATCCGGTAAAAGTCATTCACAGATTCCCATGCTTAAATACATCCGGAACATTTGGATCAGTGCAGAGGTGCTCAATCTGTTGCAAGTAAAAAATACCATTTCTTATATGTGGATTAAGGATGTAAACAATCGTCAGTATGGCGTTCCTAATTACCTTACTCCCAGGCAGTTAAACATTAAATTGTCTGTTGAATTTTAGCTTTATAGTGCTTCCCTGGATTTTTTAAATTCCGGTATCCGGCAGGCTGCTGTTAGAGGTTAGAGGCTGGAAGTTAGAGGGTAGAGGGTAGAGGTTAGAGGTTAGAAGTTAGAAGTTAGAAGTTAGAAGTTAGAGGTTAGAAGTTTGAGGTTAGAGGTTAGAAGTTTGAGGTTAGAGGTTAGAAGTTTGAGGTTAGGAATTCCTTTCTCCCGGTTTCCCCGTCTCTTTTTACGGCCTTCGTCACTTTTGGTCTTTGGTCTTTGG
>DHSR01000018.1:43882-110264 GCA_002410555.1 Bacteroidales bacterium UBA5281
GGTGAGAAATTAGAGGTTAGAGGTTAGAGGTTAGAAGTTAGAAGTAAGAAATATTCCCTTGTCCCCTTGTCTCCCTATCTCCTTATCTCCTTATCTCCTTATCTCCTTATCTCCTTATCTCCATTTCCCTTCTTACCTCATCCGCCTTCGGCACCTTCTGCTTAATGAGAAGGACATTTTAACTTAAATTGGGTATTCAAATACCATCTCCTTGTCTCTCCGTCTCCTTTTAGTGATCTGTGATCTGTGATCTGTAATCTGTTGATAAGTTGAGTTGTTGAGGAGTTGAGACGTTGGTCTCCCCGTTTCTTTTTACGTCCCTCGTCCCTTTTGGTCTTTGGTCGTCTGACTGACTAAATGTTCAATGCTCAGGTGTTCTTTCTATGGCTGAACTGCCTTCCAGTTCTGCCGTTCGGGCCTTCGAGAGATGATGGGAAATCAATGCACTCAAACAAACGCGCTTCTTATATGTTATTTATACTGAATCTAAATAATAACATTAAAATAACTCAAGGAGGATAACCATGAAATTTGAATTTCCCGAATTACCTTATGCATATGATGCATTAGAACCCCACATTGACAAACAAACCATGGAGTTGCATTACACCAAACACCATAAGGGCTATTTTGATAAGTTTACTGCTGCCATTCAGGGTACCGAACTGGAATCAAAAAGCCTGGAAGAAATATTCAGTAACATTAGCAAAGCTCCGGCTGCGGTGCGCAACAATGGTGGAGGATATTACAATCACAGTCTTTTCTGGAAGGTATTGTCTCCCAATGGCGGGGGAGACCCCACCGGACCGATTGCGGAAGCAATTAATACACAATTTAACTCCTTTGCTGAATTCCAGAAAAAGTTTGATGAAGCAGCAGCCAACCGTTTTGGAAGCGGCTGGGCCTGGCTCTGTGTAAAAAAGGACAATAGTCTGAGCATCTGTTCATCTCCCAACCAGGACAATCCACTCATGGATGTTCATGATTGTCAGGGGCAGCCCATTTTAGGTCTCGATGTATGGGAACATGCCTATTACCTGAAATATCAGAATCGTCGTCCAGAATATATCAGCGCATTTTGGAAACTGGTAAACTGGGATCAGGTGAATGAAAATTATAAAAATGCACGCAGGTAAGCGACCAAAAGCCTATTTGTTTGTTATACAACATGTCGGGCCTTGTTGCCCGGCATGTTTCATTTAATTCTAATCTCAAAGCAATTATCATGAAAACGATTAAAGTACTTATTGTTACCATTATGTGCATATTGTTGGTGTCTTCACCAGAAATTATGGCACAAACCGAAAAAAAACCTGTGTCGAAAGGCAAGACCAGCCACTCGGAAACTACCAAACCCAAAACCAGCTCTCAAACTGTGGCTTCTGATCTTAAAGGCGCAAAAGAAGGTATCTGGGGTGAATGGATGAAACCTGTGGGTAAGCTTGAATTTTACACACTCCCTTACCCTTATGATGCACTGGAACCGGCCATCGATAAAATGACTGTTGAAATTCATTATGAGCGGCATCATCGTGGATATTTTGATAAAATGCAAAAAGCCGTTTCAGGCACCGATGCTGCTGAAAAGAATCTGCTGGAAATCTTTTCAAATATGGATAAATTTCCTGATGCAGTGCGCAACAATAGCGGCGGTTTTTTCAACCATGCCCTTTATTGGGATAACCTTACACCAAAAAAACAGGAACCTTCCCGGCAAATGATTGAATTAATTGAAAAATCATTTGGCAACTATGATTCCTTTGTAAAGAAATTTGATGAAGCAGCAGCCAATCGCTTTGGTTCGGGGTGGGCATGGCTTGCAGTGGATATTAAAAGTGGAGAGCTGTTTATTACTTCTACTGCCAATCAGGACAACCCCCTGATGAGTATTGCAGAGCGTCGTGGCATACCCTTGCTTGCTCTGGATGTTTGGGAGCATGCCTATTATCTTAAATATCAAAATAAGCGCACGGATTATATAAATTCATTCTGGTCGGTTGTAAACTGGCCAGTAGTGGAAGCCCGCTATAATCAGTTTAAATCCATCATGGAGAAAGTAAAATAACTCATTGTGCTGGCTGCCCTGTCGGGTAACGAAAAAAGAGGCTGTACCTGTTGTGCAGCCTCTTTTTCATTTTATGAAAATTGGTTTACAGCAATTTACAATTTGCGTTTTACTTCTACTTCTTCGTATCCTTCAATAATGTCACGTACCCTGATGTCATTGAAATTTTCCACGTTCAGACCGCATTCGTAACCGGCAGATACCTCTTTAACATCGTCTTTAAACCGTTTAAGCGAACCAAGCACTCCGGTATGGATAACAATACCATCACGGATAATACGGATTTTTGTATTGCGATGAATTTTCCCATCTAATACCATACATCCGGCCACTGTTCCAACCTTTGTGATTTTGAATACGTCACGTACCTCAAGATTGCACACAATTTTTTCTTCAATATCGGGAGAAAGCATACCTTCGATGGCCGCTTTAATCTCATTGATGGCAGTGTAAATAATGGAATACAAGCGGATATCGATCTGCTCTTGCTCTGCCAGCTTGCGTGCTGCCATTGACGGACGGACCTGGAATCCGATAATTACCGCATTGGAGGCTGAAGCGAGCAATACATCACTTTCAGTAACCGCACCTACAGATTTGTGGATGATGTTTACCTGAACCTCTTCATTCGAAAGTTTCAGCAACGAATCAGAAAGGGCTTCCACCGATCCGTCTACATCACCTTTTACAATGATATTCAACTCTTTGAAGTCGCCAATAGCAATGCGCCGGCCTATTTCATCCAGGGTAATGTGTTTTTGAGTACGTATGCCTTGTTCGCGTTGCAGTTGATGACGCTTTGCCACTATGTTTTTGGCTTCCCGTTCGTCCTGCATTACTTTAAACGTGTCGCCTGCCTGAGGAGCTCCATTTAAGCCCAGAAGCAATAGTGGCGAACTGGGTCCGGCTTCTTTGATGGCCTGATTGCGTTCGTTATACATTGCTTTTACACGGCCCATGGTAATTCCGGCCATTACCAAATCGCCCTGTTTCAGGGTGCCGGTTTGTACCAGAATTTTTGCTACGTATCCGCGACCTTTATCGAGTGACGACTCAAGTATGGTGCCATGAGCGGGGCGCTTGGGATTGGCTTTCAAGTCGAGCATTTCTGCTTCCAGCAATACCTTTTCAAGCAATAAGTCCACGTTTGTTCCCTTTTTGGCTGAGATCTCCTGACTTTGGTACTTTCCTCCCCAATCCTCGACTAGAATATTGCGTTTTGACAATTCTTCCCGAATCTTTTCAGCATTGGCACTTGGCTTATCCATCTTATTAATGGCAAAAACGATGGGTACATTGGCAGCCTGGGCGTGATTGATGGCTTCAATGGTTTGAGGCATTACGGTATCATCCGCGGCAATCACAATAATAACAATGTCCGTGATTTTGGCGCCTCGTGCACGCATGGCTGTAAATGCTTCGTGTCCGGGAGTATCGAGAAAAGTAATCTTGCGATCGTTTTCAAGTTTTACTTCATAGGCTCCGATGTGCTGGGTAATGCCACCTGCTTCTCCTGCAATTACATTGGCATTGCGGATATAGTCGAGTAGTGATGTTTTACCATGATCCACGTGACCCATTACAGTAACGATAGGAGCACGGGGTAACAGGTCGGCGGGATCATCAGCCATTTCTTCTTCTTCAGCTCCTGTTGCATCTTCAACGCCCACAAATTTGACTGAAAAACCAAATTCATCAGCAACCACCACAATGGTTTCTGCATCAAGACGCTGGTTTATTGATACAAACAAGCCGAGTGAAAGACAGGTGGATATAATTTCGGTAACAGGCACATCCATAAGATTAGCCAGCTCATTAGCAGTCACAAATTCGGCTACCATGATTGATTTCATATCTTCTTCGCGTTTTTGAGCTTCTTGGGCCTGTTGTTGGCTGGCGATGCTGCGCTTTTCGCGTCGGTGTTTGGAAGCTTTGGATTTACCGCCTGAACTCAGCCGTTGCAGGGTTTCCTTAATTTGCCTTTGAATATCTTCTGGTGTAAGTTCTACCTTAGGCGTATCCTGACGTGAGCTTTTTCGGTCGCGGGGTTGACGTTTCTTATCTGTAGAAGCGTGTTGCGTTTTACCCCCGGTGGCCGGAGTACTTCCGGTACCGGCAGTCGTATCGTCATGTTTCTTGATGCGCTTACGCTTTTTCTTTTTAGCTTTTAGCGAATCGTCGGAAGAAGAAGCAACAGGCTTTTTGGCTTCGGGTCTGCGCGGCTCAGGTAATTTCATGGAACCCAAAATGGTAGGGCCTTCGAGTTTCCTAACCTCCGTTTTCATGAAGTTGGACTTCTGTTCAGGTGCTTTTTCTTCAGCATCAGGAACCGGTGTTTCCTCAGCTTTTACAGCAGTAGTCTGCTCCGTAACCGGAGTGCTGATTGGTGGTTTTTCCGCAACAAGTTCATCAGCCTTTTCAGGCTCTGCCTTCTCACCCGATGGTGGTTCAGCCGCTACGGGCGTTTTTTTAGTGCTCTTTGGGGCGGTCTTCTTATCCTTTTTGCCTCCGCTTTTGGATTTTTTAGAAGGTTTCCTGAATTCGTCCAGGTCTATTTTACCCAGCACTTTAAGTTGACCAGTACCGCTTTCAACTACTTCCGGTGGAGTAATCTCTTCAGGTTTATCTTCTTCAGTTTCTTCAGTTACTTCGGGTTGCTGTTCGGTTAAGGAAGGTGTTTCCATCTCAATAGCGGGTACGGGTGCTTCTTCAGGTTCGTCAGGGGTAGCGGTAACTATTTCAGGCTCAGGTGTGGGAGCTGTTTCCGACTCTTTTTCTGTCTCTGTCTCGGGTTCAGCCTCAGGTTCAGGCTGCGATTCTATTACAGGCCCGGGTATCTCAGGTGTTGGAGGTTCTACCGGCTTCTCTTCTTTCTCTTTGGGTTTGGTAACGACATCCTGCTTCAGCGGCATATTTCTGATGAAAACCTCAGGCTCAATTTCGGCCTCCTTCTCTTGCTGAGCGGCAGTTTTTTTATCGTCCAGTGAAATGGTTTTGTGCTGATGATATTCAATTTCAATCTTTTGTGAACTTTCCTTTACGGTCTTCTGAGACTGAAATTCTTTAATCAGCAGGGCATAAACTTCCGGCGCAAGCTTGGTATTGGGCTTGTTGTCAATCTTGATTCCTTTTTTATTCAGGAAATCAACAATGGTATTAACAGCAACATTAAATTCTTGTGCTGCTTTTCCCAATCTTGAGCTTTTGGTTTGTTCTGACATATTCTCCTTTACTGTTGATTTCTGCCTGTTTATGCGGATTTTCCGCAAAAATACGCTAATTATTTTAATCAAATCCTGGCTGTTCTCCGGAATAAAACCGGGTGACTACTTAAAGTACTTCAATCACTGTGGAATTATTCGAATTCAGCACGCAGAATCCGGATCACTTCTTTAATGGTTTCTTCTTCGAGGTCAGTGAGGTGAACCAGGTCATCCACAGATCGCTCCAATACACTTCGGGCGGTATCACAACCTATGGTCTTTAACTCATCAATAATCCACTGGTCGATTTCATCGGAAAATTCCTGAAGATCAACGTCCTCGTTATCAATATCGCTATCGCGATAAACATCAATTTCGTAACCGGTAAGACGGCTTGCCAGCTTAATATTGTATCCACCCTTGCCAATGGCCAGTGAAACCTGGTCGGGTTTCATAAATACTTCAGCCCGTTTCCCGTCTTCACTTATGGTGATGGATGAAATTTTGGCCGGACTAAGCGCCCGGTTGATATACAAGGAGGGATTGGTGGTGTAGTTAATTACATCAATATTCTCATTGCGAAGTTCACGCACAATACCATGAATTCGCGATCCCTTCATCCCTACGCATGCGCCTACCGGATCAATGCGGTCATCGTAACTTTCCACAGCAATTTTGGCTCTCTCTCCCGGTACCCGGACAATATTGCGGATTGTTATAAGCCCGTCATACACCTCAGGTACTTCTGACTCAAACAAGCGTTCAAGAAAAGAGGGCGCAGTGCGTGATAAGATGATTACAGGTGAATTGTTTCGCATATCTACTTTGGAGACTACCGCGCGAATTGTGTCGCCTTTGCGGTAAAAATCCGAAGGTATTTGTTCTGATTTGGGCAGGGTGAGTTCAATGTACTCATCATCAAGCACAAGTATCTCCTTTTTCCAGACCTGATATACCTCACCGGTAATCATTTCACCGATCTTTTCCTTGTATTTTTTGTAAATGTTGTCTTTTTCGTATTCCTGAATCTTGGACATCAGGTTCTGTCGGATCGTCAGTATTTCCCGGCGCCCAAAATCAGCCATTTTAATCTCTTCCGAAACCTCTTCGCCCACTTCAAAATCAGGCTCTATTTTTATGGCTTCGGAATACTGTATTTCTTTGTTCTCATCTTCTACGGCTCCATCTTCTACAATTTCACGGTTTCTCCATATTTCAAGGTCACCTTTATCGATGTTTACGATAACAGTGAAATTTTCATCGGAGCCGTATTTTTTATTCAACATATGCCTGAACACATCCTCTATGATGCGCATCATTGTTTCACGGTCGATGTTTTTGAACTCCTTAAATTCGGAGAAAGTTTCAACAAGATTGATATGTTCCATTTTTTTAAATTGAGCTGCTTTGTTGAACTGAATTTATTTGAAAGAAATAATTTCTTTGGTTTGTTTTATCTGATCAAAAGGAAATTCAAGGGTTTCATCCACATTGCCACTTCCTTTTATTTTCACCTGACGCTGAATGGCGATGCCTTCGGCGTCGGCTTTAATGAGTTTACCCTGAACCTTAGTCGTATCTGTAAGCTGAACTTCCACTTCGCGGCCAATATTTTTAACATATTGACGAAGAAATTTGTAAGGCTGATCAATGCCTGCCGAAGAAACCATCAACTCATAATCTTCCTCTTCACGTGGAAAGGTTGCTTCTATGTAGCGGGTCAGGGCCACACAATGATCAATACTGATGCCGGTATCGCTATCAATCAACACATTAATGCGGTTGCCGGCTTTAACAGTGACATCCACCACAAAACGGTCGGTGTCTTCCAGATGTTGTTCTATGGTTTGGAGCAGCTTCTCTTTATCGATCATTGAATTAAGTGTAATAAAAGAGGGGACATAACCGTCCCCTCAAAATTTTCTCGCCTTTAGCACGGATAAGACCGGTTACAGGCTTTTCCGTTGTCCGACCAGGATTCGAACCTAGACCGAGAGAACCAAAATCTCTTGTGCTGCCGTTACACCATCGGACAATTTCCCCTATCAAAGGGTGTGCAAAAATAGACATTTTTTTTAATATGAAAAACCTTTTGAATAAAATTTTAAAATTAATGATTGGGAGCATGTCTAAAAAAGGTTTTGCCCTTGAGGGTTTTGACCCTTACGGGCTGTTGTGGAACCATTTGTTTATGTTAAATACTGTTAAGAAAATGTCCTGATGAATGAGTTTTTTAAGTTATCATTTCATTTATAGGCAAAATGATTAACTTCGCCTCCTGATTCGCTCAGGATAAATTCTGGCATTTCTGGCTGACATTAGCTTAGCAACCTGCTGATATATAGAGCAAAGGGGCGCAGTAAGGCTTCAAACATTTATTTTTTTATAATGAAACAATACAAAAAACTAAACAACATCATTGGATGGTTCAGCTTTGCGGTAGCACTTACGGTTTACACGCTAACCATTGAACCCACAGCGAGTTGGTGGGATTGTGGTGAATACATTGCCACAGCATTTAAGCTTCAGGTAGGTCACCCGCCGGGAGCGCCCCTTTTTCAAATGATCGGGCGCTTTTTCTCTTTGTTTGCCCTGGGTAACAATGAAAATGTTGCTATGATGGTGAACTTTATGTCCGGCTTTGTGAGCGCCTTAACCATTCTGTTTTTGTTCTGGACGATTACCCGGCTTACCCGCCGTTTGCTGGTGGGTACAGGTGAAATGACTACAGGACAAATGTATGCAGTTCTTGGTAGCGGACTGGTGGGTGCCCTGGCATATACCTTTAGCGACTCGTTCTGGTTTTCGGCTGTCGAGGGCGAAGTATATGCCATGTCATCTTTTTTTACGGCGCTGGTTTTTTGGGCCATACTTAAATGGGAAGCTCAGGCGGAAGAGAAGCATTCTATACGATGGATAGTTTTTATTGCTTACCTGGTTGGCTTAAGCATTGGGGTTCACCTGCTTAACCTGCTTGCCATACCTGCCATTGCTTTTGTTTACTATTTTAAAAAATATCAACCCTCACGCAAAGGTATCTTTCTAACTGCCGTTATTTCGTTTTTCCTGTTGGCATTTATAATGTATATTGTTATACCACAGGTAGTTAATCTGGCAGCCAAGTTTGAACTCTTGTTTGTAAATAACTTCAGATTACCCTTTAATTCGGGTATCATATTCTATTTTTTATTGATTACCGGACTTTTGGTCGCAGGACTGCTTTACACCCGGCGCAAACGCAGACTTATACTTAATACAGCCCTGCTTTCGCTTGTTTTTATCCTGATTGGGTATTCATCTTTTCTGATGCTGGTTATCAGGGCAAATGCCAACACGCCCATCAACGAAAATAATCCCGACGATGCGATCAGTCTCTTGAGTTATCTTAACCGCGAACAATATGGAAGCTGGCCTATTTTTTATGGACAATATTACAATGCCCCGCTAAATCCGGACAACAGGTTCAGTGATGGCTCACCTATATATATCCGGGATACAAAATCGGGTAAATATATTATAACTGATCCCAGAAAAAATACCATTGCCAATTACGATCCGGCTTTCATGACCATTTTTCCACGCATGTACAGCTCTCAGGACAACCATGTAAGGGCTTACAAAAGCTGGGGCAGAATTAAGGGAGTTCCGGTGAGCATTATAAACGACAATGGTGAGAGAGAAACCATCATGAAACCTACTTTTGGTGAAAACCTGAGGTTCTTTTTCAACTACCAGCTCGGTCATATGTATTTCCGTTATTTTATGTGGAATTTTGCCGGGCGCCAGAACGATATTGAAGGACATGGAGGAATTACCAATGGAAACTGGCTGTCGGGCATCAACTTTTTGGATGAAGCCCGTTTGGGAAAACAGACTGATTTGCCCCAAAGCATGCAAAGCAAAGCCAGAAATACCTACTTCCTGCTCCCATTGATTTTGGGCGTCATCGGCATGCTTTTCCATTTTAACCGCAACTATAAAGATGGTATTGTAATCGCATTGCTTTTCTTTATGACCGGCATCGCCATAGTATTGTATCTGAATCAAACCCCTTTTCAACCACGCGAAAGGGATTATGCCTACGCCGGGTCATTCTATGCCTTTGCCATATGGATTGGTATTGGGGTATATGCCTTATGGGAAGGCCTCAATAAAGTGCTTAAAAATAAACAGGCATTGAATGCGGGGCTGGTCACTGTAATTACTCTTGGCCTGGTTCCAGGCATCATGGCTTCTGAGAACTGGGACGATCATACCCGGGCCAATAGGTACGCCGCCCGTGATTTTGCTGTCAACTATCTGAATTCATGTGATCCCAATGCCATATTGATTACCAATGGCGATAATGACACCTTTCCGCTGTGGTATGCTCAGGAGGTTGAAGGCATCCGTACCGATATAAGGGTGGTGAACTATATGCTTTCTTCAGGCGATTGGTATGTGCATCAACTGGCCCGTAAAATATACGATTCAGAACCTTTGCGCTTCATCCTTACTCCCGATCAGTACAATAAAGGTGTAAACGAATATATTCAGTATTTCCCGCAGCGGTCTGTGAGTGAAAGGGTTGAATTGATTGATGTGATAAAGTTTATTGCTGATGAAACAAGCCGAAGCAAAGCAACTCTGCAAAGCGGTGAACAGGTGAATTTTTTACCTGCCAAAAAAATAAAACTAAAGGTCGACAGTGCTAAAGCCGTTCAAAGCGGTATTGTACCTGCATACATGGCCGACCGGATTGTACCGCAGGTAGAGTGGGATATCAAAACAAATTATTTGATTAAGAATGACCTGATGCTGCTCGATTTTCTTGCCTCAAACAATTGGGAACGACCTTTGTACTTTGCCAGTCCGGGTAGTTTGAGTAAAGTATTCGATTTAGATAAGTATTGCCATCAAACCGGTATTGTATATAAGTTTATTCCGGTTGAGGCTGAAAACTACATGCAGGGTTTGGGTGGTGTTGACGAAGTGGCTACATATGACGTGCTGATGAACAAGGCCAAGTGGGGAAACCTTAATCAGCCAGGCGTTTATGTGGATCGTGAAAGTGCCCGCACTTCACCCATGCCAAAAAATAGTTATGTCAGGCTGGCTCAGGCTCTTGTTAAAAAAGGTAAATATACTGAAGCAGTGGCTGTGGCTGACCGGCTCCAACACGAGTTTCCGAACGATAAATTTACTTACGACTTTTATATGCTCCCATTGGCCGATATCTATTACCAGGCTGAAAGCATTGAGAAAGCCAACAAATTTCTGAAAACCCTGGCAGGGGTCTATATCGAAAACCTGAATTATTACAATGCAGTAAGTCCAAAATTCCGCTCTTATTACGAAGATAATACCATGCAGGCATATGCAGTGCTATCACGAATCTGGGAAGTAGCTACTGAGTATGGGCAACGGGAGTTGCTCGACGAAATAAAGAGCGATATGAATATTCCTGAAGAATATAAGGAACTCTTTAAATAAAATTTTTCAATAAACATGTGGTAACCCCGCCTGCTTTTTAGTGGGCGGGGTTACTTTTTAATTGATTTCCTATGCAGCCCTTTTGCCAAAACGGGTGTTTGGCAATCCGATAATCCAACGCAATAGAGTATGAATCATGGCTAATGGCAAAACAAGTATGCCGCCAATGAGCATGCCAAGTTCATACCCCAGCGAACTCTCTTTAAAAGGTTTTCCTTTTCTTCGGGAGAGAAATGCACTAAAAGGAATCCCAAACATATTGCCGGCAATCATCATTTGAACAGCGGATAGAATAATCCTTGCCTTTTGTGGGCCATATTCTTGAATGATGGCTTCATAGGTGTCTTTTTGAGGGTATCCCCTGGTGTCGGCAAAATGCTGGGCAAACATAATTGCCTTAGCTTCCTCAGGCTTGATGTGTTGATCGCTGCCACCCAAAAAGCTGCTGATCTCTTCGTTGCTCATTCCCTGGCGTAAAGCCATGGTTGTGTGGGCGTAGGAGCAGGCAGCACAGCCATTTACTTCAGTTACCGCCAATTGTAAACGCTCTATAAAGTGCAAATCAACGAGCTGGCTCTTTTTATTGTTTCTCAACTTAATGATTGCCCGCGGTAGATATACATAAGCCAGGTAAAGCTCCGAAAAACTAAACTTTCTCTTGTATTCGGTTCGCATAAGCGATTCAGGGATTTCAAATTTCATTTTTTTAATTTTTCATTGTATCGACTGATACAGATCGTAGAAATTTTATTAAATGCCTTTAAGCCTAAGACCAACTCGCCAATTTCTTTTTCTGTGAAATCAGAGAGGAGTTCATCTACGATGATATCAATATTTTGATTGACTTTTGCCACCCATTGCGCTCCTTCCGGAGTTAGGGAAAGAAATATTTTTCTTCGGTCATAATTGTCATTCTCGCGGGTTACGAGTCCCATTTTGATTAGCTTATCAGCCGTTGCGGTCATTTGTGGCTTTGTAATGCCAACAATATCCACAATTTCGGTGATGTACATACGTCCATTTTCATCCAAAAGCCGAATAACGATCAGGTGATTCTTTGAAAACCCATCAGGAAAATCAGTGATTATCCCATTTATTATGGTAAGACTCATGGTCCGACATAATTTTGTGGGAATATCAATAAACATTCTTTTTATTTCTGTGTGATCCATAGTTGAGAAGAAAAATGTTTTTGGTTCATTTTTGTTAATGAAAAATCATGCATTTTATCATTTTATTTCATCTTACCAGATTCCAATGATTTTTTTAATGTTTCCTCAAGTTCATCACCAAAAAGGTTTTTTCCAGTGATGATCCCGTTTCCATCAATCAGATAGTTGATTGGAATAAAAGTAGCCATGTATGCTTTCTTATGTTTGCCCGATATTAATCCGGTCAGGTCGCTCACATGATAGGGCCATTTAAGTCCGTCCCGCTCAACAGCTCTAATCCAATTTTCTTTGTTTCTATCGAGCGAGACGCTAAAAACAGTGAAGCCGTTTCCGTTTGTAAATGTCGCATCTTTGTATTTATCGTATAAAGGAACAAGAAGTTGGTGTTTTTTTCTACACGGCCCACAATAAGACGCCCAGAAATCAATCAGAACAATTTTACCTTTTAGTGCGTCAAGTTCAAAGAATTTTCCATCCATTCCTTCTTCAAGAATATTGGGCGCTATATCTCCAATATTAAGACCGGTTTTTTTTTGCTATAGGCCACTATGTTAATGCTCAAAAACAGGAGTGCAATGTGAAAACCTTTTAATTTCATGATTTTTATTGGTTTAAATTGTAATATCCTTGCCATTAAATATTACCCTGACATTGAATTTTGCTACATCGCGAAGCATATAGGTAAGTCCGCAGTATTTTTCTTCACTCATTTGTATTACTTTTATGATTTTATCATCACTTATATCACCATCAATTGTGTAAGTAATACTGATGGTTTCGAAAAACATTGGATGATCATTTGTGAGTTGGCCCGAAGCCTCTATTGTAAATTTTGTAGGCAATCCGGCCCTCATTTTTTCCAATAAGTAAATCACTACTCCTGCTGTACAAGAAGCAAGGCCTTGTAAAAAAAGTTGTTTTGACGTGGTTCCTTGTGTGGGTTTATCTTCTTCGGAAGGTGCTTCAATAATCACCTGTGTGTCAGTAATGTCGTTAGTAGCAATAAACTGCAATTTTTCCGTCCAGTTAATGGATATGTTCACTGATTTTCCCATTTTAAGTTTTTTTTATCTGACTATGAATGTTCATTGAATGAATAGTTAATTAAGTTAACAAATATACATAAAAATTTCTAATGCCAGAAACATTGGATGCAAAACTTTTCAAACCATTTTGAGCCGGTATTTTTATAAGGATGATAATGCTAATTGTATATTGGATTACAGGACTGTTCTGAATCTGAACTCCGATTGTTGTAGGAGCTTAAAAATCAACAACTATAAGAACTTTCACCAGACTTGTTACTTTAAAAAAATAGTTGAAACCAGTCTGAAAAGGTATAAATAGGGCCTGCTGAAAAACTCACAACCTTTTTATATTACGGTGCTCTGCACTTACCCAAATCACTAAACATATATTTTCAACAAATATTTCGCCATCTGTGGCTCTTTTTCAGGTGCAGAGCACCGTAATATAAAAGCATGGAATGTGGACTTATGCCGGGAAAAGCCTTGCATTAAACATAAAATATAGTATTACACAAAAGGGGTATCTAATGACATATAAAGTTTTTCAGCAGGCTCTAAATAATAAAATGCCATTGAAACATGAAGTTTCCAGGTTGCACGAGAATCTGTATATCGGTGATTAAAACCTGATGAGGCTTTGTGCCTTCCTGCCTGCTTAAGCACCTGGGCAAACGCACGCGGCAGGACTTTGTGCCTTAGTGGCAAATAAGGAGTTTTTTATACTAAGCTCATAGTTTCATAGCTTACAATCGTAAACCTGATAGAGGCATGTTTGTTATTTTACTGTGTTCTTTAATCAACCTACATCAATGATGAAAAAAGATGTAAAACCCGCTCGAAGAATTTTAAATAAAAGGGGCGCTCCTGCCATTCGCTGCTAATAATCTGTTTTGAGTAGGTAAGGTCTTTATTGAAGTTCTCTCTGAGGTCATGTGCAATGTCACGATTATAAATGATGGCATTGATCTCAAAGTTCAGGTCAAAGCTCCTGTTATCCAGGTTGGCAGTGCCAATAATGGAAACTGTTTGATCACAAACCATGGTTTTGGCATGTACGAAGCCTTTGGAATAGGTGTAAATCTCCACGCCTGCATCCAGCAGACCCTGGAAATAGGAACGTGTGGTGGTATTTACAATAAAGGAATCTGAAACACCCGGCAACAGAATTTTAACTTTAACGCCACTCAGGGTGGCTATATTGATTGCTTCGAGAAATGATTTGTCAGGAATAAAATAGGGCGTAGTAATGCAAACTTCTTCTCTTGCCATCAGTATGGCCTGAATCAGTGTATATTTAATTTTTGGGTATTTTGAATCCGGTCCACTTGAGACGATCTGAACCAGATGGTTTCCATAATGGTTTGTTTTTACTTTAAAAGGAAAATAGTCGTCGGAA
This sequence comes from Bacteroidales bacterium UBA5281, assembly GCA_002410555.1. GTDB lineage: Bacteria > Bacteroidota > Bacteroidia > Bacteroidales > Lentimicrobiaceae > Lentimicrobium. Next base: position 58,219 of record DHSR01000018.1, read on the forward strand.
AAACTTATTTTCTGGTTAGCACAAAAGTTCCAGTCAGCCAGGAAGATGAATTGAAGGTTGACCACTGAAGCCCCTGTGATTTTTAAATGGGTGTCTCTCCAGAATAAAGGATTTGTTGGCTGGTTGATATATTTGTCGGAAACATTGATTCCACCAATATAACCGATAATTCCATCGATGACAATAATTTTACGATGATTCCTGTAATTTAACCGGTTAGCCAGAAAAATAAGATGGATTTTATAAAATGGATAAACTTCTACCCCAGCTTTTCTGAGTTGCTTAACTATGTTCTTCCGGATGCCTCTGCAACCATAATCATCATATATAAAGCGCACCTGCACACCTTTCCTGGCTTTTTCCATTAATATGTGTGCCAGTTGATTCCCGACTGCATCATTTTCATAAATATAATATTCAATATGAATGTGATGTTCTGCCTGTTTTAAGGCTTCAAAAACATCGGGAAATTTCTGTTCCCCGTTAATCAGAAGCTTTGCCCTGTTGTTACTGGAAGTGAGGTTGGTGTTTCTGGAGAAGCTGGCCATTTGATAAAAATTTCCAATTTTATCTCTGTTATGCAGCAGGGTTTCATAGGATTGGTCAGCAATTCTTTGTTCCAGTTTTGGAAATTCGAGTTCGTCAATAAGAAGTTTTTTGCGATATAGTTCCCTTTTTCTGTAATTTAAGCCTACACTAAGGTATAAAAGGATACCGCCTACCGGGAATGAAATGACCAGAAGCATATAACCCAGTGCTTTACTTGGCGTTTCGGTATAAAATAATATGGCAGTGCATACTACAACGACAATGGCAAAATAAATGAATATTACATAGGTTCCCATCTTGTCGTTTTAGTGCTTATCCAATCAAAAATAGCCTGAATAAAGTTGCCTGGCTTCAAAGTTAAGAAATATATTCCTGGTATGTAAATAGTTGAAGTCAATTCGCGGGTATAATGCCGGAAGTATCTAATCTGCAATGGTTGGAAAACGGGAGGGTGTTCTTAGCAGAATAATTAACGTAATCAATCCCGTAATCGTCATGCTCAGATATACATAATGGGTAGCACTAAAGAATGCTTCTTTCAAATATATGCTCACTTCTGTTGTTGCGTTATGGGATTGTAGTACTTCTATTACTTTATTTACGCCAGGCAGTTGAGATTGAAGCAGGGCAGGAGCCTGTTCAAGCCTGCTGGTCAGTATGGCATTAAATACTGCCGCAAATAAAGCTGCGCCGATGCTTTGGCCGAAATATCTGGAAAACATATTTGTACCTGTAACCAATCCACGTTGTCCCCAAACTACAGTAGATTGAACCCCCACCATCATCGAGGTTGAGATGAGTCCAAAGCCTGCTCCAAGCATCAGTTGAGTGGTCAACAATGCCCATACAGGCCCGGGAAATCGGATAAACATGAAAGCAGTGGAGCCAATAATAACGATACTAATCCCCCAAAGGGCGGTATTTCTGAACCCAATGCGAAGGTAAAATTTTCCTGATAAAGAAGACGAGAGTGGCCAGGTGATGCTCATGCTGGCCAATATAAAACCGGCAGCTATGGCGCCCACGCCTGTAACCGATTGTGCAAATACCGGCAGGTACATATTTGGTCCCATCATTATTATCCCCATGCCAATGGTGGCCAGATTGGCACCGAGCAATACACGTTTACCCCAAACCCAGCGTGGTAAAATGGGTTCTTTTGATCTGCTTTCGATGCGCAGGGTTAGTTTAAACATCAGTACACTCAGAACGATCAATCCTAAGGTAGGTAACGAAAACCAGGGCCAGGATTGTCCACTCTGCAATAAAGTAAACATAATTATTGTGCCTGTGGCCATCATGGCTGCAGCACCACGCCAGTCTACTTTGGTTGTTTTCTCAGGTTTATTTTCATGCAGGAAAAGCATGATGAGTAGGATGGAAGCAATTCCAATGGGGATATTGATAAAGAATATCCATCGCCAGGAGGCATATTGAGCCAACGCACCTCCCAATGCCGGTCCTAATATGGCGGAAATGCCCCAGATGCTGGATAGCCAGCCCTGAACTCTGGCCCGCTCCTGAATGGTATAAATGTCACCGGCAATGGTATTTACAGTACCCATTATGGCACCGGCACCAATCGCCTGCAATCCCCTGGCGAAAATTAATGAATGCATATTCCAGGCACCACCACAGGCAACAGAACCTGCCAGAAAAACGACAATACCGAATATTAAGATGGGCCGGCGGCCATAGAGGTCAGCCAATTTACCATACACGGGAATGGTAATTGTTTGAATTAACAGATAAATGGAGAATAACCAGCTAAACAGGGAAAACCCGCCAAGATCGCCAACAATCTGAGGTATGGCTGTGGCCACGATGGTATTGTCCATGGCCGCCAGCATCATCGACATCATGAGTGCCACCAATATCCAGTTTCTGCGCAATGCCTTTGGAGGATTGGCTTTCATAAATTCTAAATTCAATTTGGATGCAAAAGTATAAATTCGGGAAATGATTATGATATATAGTTTTTTACAGCTTAAAGCTGAACCGTTTTTGGAGTAGCTCTCGGCCTGCCATCACTTGCAGGTTGCCTCTAACGGAAGTGATTAACTATTTGTTTAACAAAGTATTACAGAGTTTGGCCATAGTCTCACAGTAATTTTTTTACAGAGTTTCACATTGTTTGGCGCATAGTTTCACAGAGTTTTTTTAATTTTTTACTGTGTGACACTGTGCACCTGATATTACAGGGTTTTATGGAGGCTCTTTTTTTGTTGATGTTGCAATTTTTAAGAGGTTAGCAACAATTTTTTATTTCGTCTGTTTTTTTATCCAACGTGTAATTTCTTCCAATGCTATGGGTGAAAAGGTTTGTTCAATTGCAGCATATTCTGTGGGTGAGCCTGTTTCACATTCCTGAAACAGATGGTTCAAGCATGGAAACTCTATTGTTGTGATATTTTTATTCCCTCCTTTTTCCAAAGCCTTATTTATGGCAGTTAAATTTTCCTCTGGCGGAACCTGCAAATCTTTCTCTCCATTAACCGCCAATACCGGACACTTAACTTTCTCTAATGTAATGGCCGGATCATATTTTATAAAGTATTGCATCCAGGGAACTGTAATTTGATCTACCTGCATAGCAACAAATTCATCTTTTGTCATTCCACCCGGAATTTCGGCAGTTGTGTCATTTTTGAAAATGTCATTTATTTCGTTTGTCAGGTCTGCTTTCAACTTTTCATTATCATTAGATTTGACCACCATCTCAAATAATCTGGCATTTGTTTTAATAGATTTTTCTATTTCCGTTTCGGACACACCATTAGCTTTTGCAATGAGTTCCTGTTGAAGTAGCAATAGTTTGTCTCCCCGAATTCCCGTGCCTGCAAGTAACACAATAAAGCTAACGTCATTTGATGCGGAGGCTACCATAGGTGCAATAATACCGCCTTCACTATGTCCGATCAGGCCAATTTTATGCACATTAACTTCTTTGCGTGTTTTCAAATACTCAATGGCACTTTCAACATCTGTCGCAAAGTCAGCAGTAGTTGCAGCTTTAAAATCTCCTGTTGATTGTCCAACACCCCTGTCATCATATCTTAATACGCCAATTCCGTTTTTGGTTAAATAATCAGCAATTACTAAAAAAGGCTTATGACCCAATAGTTCTTCATCTCTGTTTTGCGGACCACTGCCTGTTATTAAAATTACAACCGGAAAATTTCCTTCTTTTTCCGGAAGTGTTAATGTGCCTGCTAATAAGATATTTGCTTTGGTATTTTGAAAAGTTACCTCTTCAGAATAATAGTTATATGGTTTTGATGGTTCTTGTGGTCTTTTAATGACTTCTTTTTCTATGGCTTTTCTTGATAAATTCATGGGGAATTCCTGACCGGCTTGTTTAAAAGTTCCAATAATTTCATTTCCCTTTAATTCGCCAATGTACTCTATTCTTAAATTTGCAACTTCAAATTTAATATTTGAGTTTTCGAAAGTTGTATTTGTTACAGGGATGTCATTAGCGCCCTGATCAGGGCTGTCCATCGTTGAACTATATCCTTTATCAGATTTTGATACATTAAAAACCAGTCTTAGTTGTATTCCTGGTACATTTAAGATGCCATTCCACTGTCCTGTAATGTCCTGAGCAGTCAGAACATGTGAAATTAAGAGTGTAACTATTAAAATAGAAATTGTCTTCATATGTTTTTGTTGTTTTGTTCAGCGGCTTCTATTGTTTTGGGTGGATTAGAATGATGAAGGTCATATCTGTTTCCTTTGTCAAATGTAAAATATAATTCTTTGCAAATCGGAAAATGGTGGTTTAAAATTTTGATCTCAGCATAAAAATTCTTTTTTTGCCACCAGAGCACGTAGACAATTAGCTTCACCAGGATTTATTCACTGATATACAGTATCGCAAACCGCTGATCCTCAAATTATTTGTATTGTGTTTTGTAGGGATAAGGTGATTCAGGTACAATAAATGATCATTTCGGGAAAGTCAGTATAGAAATCATCATTACTCCACTAATAAACATAATAAAATACAAGAATCTGCTTATGTCTTTTACATCGCGACCTTTCTTTAAAACAATTTTACGGAAATTCCCGGAAACCAAAGTTAATAAGCAAGAAATGAAAACCAATCCCAATGCGACAATGGCCCCAATGCCTATGGGGACACCTTCAGAACCCCCCTTATAAAAATTTATGAAATCCAGTACAAACAAAAAATTCCACATCAGCACAATCCCTATGGCAAAAGAAATCCTGACCGGGAATCCTCCTTGTTTTTGCATCTCTTCTATCCTATCTGATTTATCCTGTATCTTTGTTGTTGTTAAATTATCAAGGAAACCAGTTTGTTTAATTTGTCTGATTACCTGATTAGGATTTTTAAAAGCCCAGAAAATTATTTTTTGATTGTATTTCGGTAATTTATGATTTATTTTTATTCCCTGACCAAGGAATGGGATCATAAAATAAGGCTCAATGGAAATAATATCCTCTGGTTTAAATACGAAATTTCCCAGGATAGTAGCATTTAATTCTAATCGTTCTTCAGTTACTTTTAAACTGGCAAATGGCCATGTTGCATTAGCCACTCCAATCCTTGCTCCGCCAGTTATATTTAATTCCTTCATAATATATTCAGGTGTATAATATTAGCTGTCAGTTTTTATATAATCCTATATCCGATGATTGCCCTGTAATTGTTTTCATAAACTCTAAGGCCTTCAATATCACTTAAATTGGTAATGCCAAACCAGGCCTCTATCCCAAAGAAAAATCTTTTTATTCCATAATTGAAGCCGGTACCTGCGCTAAAAGATATGTCTTTAATTAATATACCCGTATCACTGGTTTTCCATTCTCTTTTCGAGTCATCAGGATCTAGGATCGAACCATAAGATTTATTTTTTGCACTAAAAATGTATTGGCCTTTTAAGCCTCCATAAAAATTAAACTTATCATTTAAGGAATAGCTTGGCAAGAATCCGATCTCCACTGACTGCATACGAATGATATCTTTATAGCCATTTGATTCTGTTTTGGATTTTCCTCCAAACATATTATAGCCTGCAAAAGGAGTTATTTCAAAACTTGCACTATTGTTAAATTTTCTCAATGGTATGGAATACTTTAATTTGAGAGAAGGAGACAGGCTAAACTGATTTCTGTTGTTTTCAACATTTTCATATACCGAGACATATTTCCAACTTAGTGTATTGTATCCCAATCCAAATTCAAAGCTAAGCTTATTGGACGCCGGAATTTCCTGAGATTTTATTACAGTCGAAAGTTGAAGCACGCAAAAAGATAAGATCAATATTTTGTTCATGGCTACTTTAGTTACTATATTTAAAGTACTCCTCATTCTTTGGACAGCTTATGTGCAAACAGGTGTCACTTTGGCTGGCCCCTTATGTTGCTTAGTGTTCTGCCTGACGTAATGTAGTGAAGGCAGGCTTTAGTGACATTTTTTATTTTTACCTGTTTAGGCTGGGCTTAATCATTAAATACCCGGAGTTTCACCTATTTATTCACTTTTTCAGATTGCTTATTCACCCACCACAGCAATCCAATTCCGGCAATGATAAAGGGTATGCTGAGCCATTGGCCCATATTAAGGGTCATGTTTTGCTCAAAGGCTACCTGAGGTTGTTTCAGGAATTCAATAAGAAACCTCACGCCGAAGAGCACAATCAGAAAAATGCCAAATATTTTGCCGTCTTTAAGGGTTTTAAATTTCCGCATATAAAGAGTTATCAGGGCAAAGAACAGAATGAGGTAGGACAACGCTTCGTATATCTGTGTGGGATGTCGGGGCAGGGTTTCACCATTGCGTTCGAAAATAAATCCCCAGGGCAGGTTGGTGATGTGACCGTATATTTCACTATTCATCAGGTTGCCCATGCGCACAAAGGCGCCCCCGAGGGCCACTACAATTACCACACGGTCGAGTGCCCAGAGATAGGTCTTTCCAGATTTTCGGACAAAGAGCCAGAGGGCAATCAATATGCCGATGGCGGCCCCGTGACTGGCAAGCCCGCCTTCCCATATTTTTAAGATGCTTAAAGGATCGCTCAGATAGGAAGCCGGTTCGTAAAAAAGCACATGACCCAGGCGTGCACCAATGATAGTGCCTAAGATTACATAGGTAGCCAGCTTGTCGAGCAATGCAACAGGCAATCCTTCCCGCTTGAACACGATTTTTTCGAGCACCAGATAGCCCAAAATAAACGAAAGGGCAAAAAGCAATCCATACCACCTGATTTGCATGCTGCCCAGATGAACCAGTACCGGGTTTACATCCCAGCGAATAAATAAAGAGGTCATAATTTAAAGGTATTAACGATAGTAGGCAGTAAGAAATTTCAGGATATTCTTTTCAACGCGGGAGAGCACTGATGTGATGTCTGCACGTTCAAATTTGCTTCCCGTAATGGATTCGTACAATTCTATGTAGCGTTCCGAAACCTGATTTACGAACATATCCGACATTTCGGGCATGGTTTGTCCTTCTTTGCCCTGGAAGTTATTCTCAATGAGCCACTCCCTGACAAATTCCTTAGAAAGTTGTTTCTGCGGTTCGCCGGTGTCCTGGCGTTTTTGGTAGCCTTCCAGATAAAAATACCGGGAAGAGTCAGGGGTGTGAATTTCATCAATAAGGAAGATGTCATCCCCGTCTTTCCCAAATTCATATTTGGTATCAACGAGGATAAGTCCCATTTTCTGAGCGATTTCGGTACCCCTTTGAAACAGCTTGCGGCTGTATTCTTCCAGTTTAAGGTAGTCTTCTTCGCTTACCAGGCCAGTACTCAAAATTTCCTTCCTCGAAATGTCTTCATCATGGCCAACTTCTGCTTTGGTAGTTGGGGTAATAATGGGTTGAGGGAAGCGGTCATTTTCTTTCATCCCTTCGGGCATTTCCACGCCGCAAAGACTGCGTTTGCCGTCTTTATATTCTCTCCAGGCATGGCCCGACAGGTAGCCCCGGATGACCATTTCTACTTTAAAAGGTTCGCATAACCGGCCAACGGTCACCATGGGGTCAGGGGTAGCTATTTTCCAGTTGGGAACAATGTCGCTGGTTTCATCCAGAAAGCGGGATGCTATCTGGTTGAGCACCTGCCCTTTATAGGGTATGCCCCGCGGTAAAACCACATCAAAGGCTGAAATTCTGTCGGTAGTTACCATTACCATTAATTCATCTTTGATGTGATATACATCGCGAACTTTACCTATGTACAAATGGGTTAAGCCGGGAAGTTTGAAGTTGGTCTTGGTAATGGCGTTTGACATAATAAGGAAGAGTTTTTATTAACTAAAATTGTTTGATTTATAGAAAGTGTTCAGGATACTTTGATCCATACATACTCAAAGGGTTTTAAGGTAAATGGTGAATGCACTTTCAGGCCGGTAAACAAATTTTCACCACTAATTGTTTGGTCATCGATCCTGGTAATGGTGTGCATGGTGTCTGAAAGGTTTTGCAGTATCAGTAGCTGCTCTTTTTCATGGATCCGGTAATAGCCGAGTATCGGTTGATGCGGAGGGTTGCTGGTAAAAAGTGTGATGTTTACCCATTTCAATTGTCCCCTGCCGAAGGTTTTTGTTTGATTCCTGATGGCCAGCATCTCGCGTATACGTTTATTTACTTTTGAAGCAAGGCTGTTTTTATCCGAAAGCTTTTCCTCTGTTTCATCCCAGTTGAGTGGGCCCCTCACCAGATAGCGGGAATCGTCTTTGCCGGTCTCCTTTTTAAAGGCATGATAAAATGCATCATCATTCAATCGGGCAAATTCGTCTCCGTAATAAATCACCGGCGTTCCGGGTAAGGTAAACATTATGCTGTAAGCAAGTGCAATTTTACGTTCATCGCGGTCGAGCAGTTCAGCCAGCCTCGCAGATATGCCTTCGCCTACCCTGAAATCCCAGTGTGGCTGCTTACAATAGTGGTCGTGAATAATTTTGCGATCTTCGGGAGTAACCATTTCCAGGGTAAGTTCATCGTGCAGGCGCAGGAATAAAAACCATTGATTGTCCGCAGGAATTTCAGGGGTAACTTCCGGGCTCAGAACTTCCATTACTGAGGTCGCATCGGCAACGGCCAGCGACTTGAAGATCATGGGCATCAAAGGGAAATGATAGCCGGCATGACATTCATCATTGTTTCCGAAATAGCGGACTACTTCAACGGGAGGCTGGCAGGCTTCAGCCAACAGCAATGTATTTGGCCTTACATAATCCAGCAAGGCTCTGAAAATTTTAAGGATAACATGGGTTTGTGGTAAATTTTCACAATCGGTGCCTTCTTCTTTCCATAAATAAGGGATGGCATCAGCCCGGAAGCCATCCAGCCCCTGACGCAGCCAGAAAAGCAATACCCGGCAAATTTCAAGCATCACCTGGGGGTTTTTGTAATTCAGATCGGGCTGAAATTCGAAAAAGCGATGGAAAAAGTACCAATCTCCTGATTTTTCCCAGTTGCTGGGGCACATGCCTTTAAACAATAGCCGCGTCTCCTGGTATTTGTTGGTGTCTTTGTTCCAGATGTAATAATCTCTGTAAGGATTGTCAGGTCCTTTACGGGATTCCACAAACCAGGGATGCTCTTCAGAGGTATGATTCATGGCTACATCAAAAATTACCCGTATGCCCCGGTCATGAGCCTCTGTTAAAAATTTTCTGAATTCCTGTTGTTTCACTTCCTGAGAAGTGGTGTCGGGCAAACCCAGCAATGAAGCCCTGATATTGCGGTAATCCTTTATGTCGAAACCGGCATCGCGCATGGGTGATTCAAGCAGGGGAAGCAACCACAAACAATTGATGCCAAGTTCCTTCAACATATCCAGCTTTTCGATAAGGCCATCAAAGGTATGATTGAAAAGGTCAATATACAGAGAGTAGACTACAGCATCCTTATACCATCCTTCAGCCTGAGGCTTAAAATGCAGTTCAGAAAGGGTGTCTTCCATCTCAACCATTAGCTTACTTAATACCGGCTGATGTTCAGGTTCCGGATAAAGTTGGTGCCAAAGTGTCTGGAGCCGGTTTTTTATTTCGATAGGTTTTGTCATGATGGATATTTTAGCAATTAAATAGCGCAGAAACTGCCCAATGAAGATCAATGATAATTCATCGCAGGTTGGCAAACAATTGTATGTGGCTGCAAATTTAATTTTATTGGCTGACAAAACCTTGCATCGTGGTTTTTTTTATCTTCGTAAATTCTAAATCTCTGTTAGCAATGATGCCTGTTCTCCGTTTTGGGTTTTCTCTTATGTTGATTTTCGGCATCTCAGTTACTGCCTGCGCACAGCATCATTACTTTAGTATAGCACCCGGACGCAAAAATGAAACGGTACATTTTAACAATTACGATAACCTGATAGTGACTGAATTTGTGATAAATGATACATTACCCTTACGTTTAATGATTGACAGCGGTGTGGAGGGGGTTATCATCACCGATAGGGCCATATCATTGCGATTGCGCGACAGTTGGCTTAGGGATTTTAAAATTTCTGCACCTGGCTCCTCCGAAGAAATAGATGCAAGCATCACCAAAAGTTTAAAGTTGAGCTTTGAACCCCTGGAACCTATTGTAACCAATATGGTACTGCTCAAAGATGATTTTTTTTCACTCGATCAATACATAGGGGCAAAGGTGCATGGATTAATAGGTATGGAGAAGTTTAGAAATCTGATGGTCACCACCAGTTATGATCGCAACACCCTGAGATTTGAAAGGCCCCGGGAGTTTAAAATCAAAAATCATACTCAGATTATTCCTGTAATTATTACCCAGGGCAAGCCATATATGCCCGTTCGGGTGGCATTGGATGATCAGCACATTATGGATTTGTGGCTCATGGTTGATTCGGGAGCCAATCATCCGCTGCTGCTTGAAAAGGATAGTCTCGATGGTTTCGAACCAAAAGTGAGTTTAAATGGAATTATTGGCAAAGGGCTGGCTGGCAATATTCCGGGGAGCTTCGCCCGGGTAGGGTGGATGATGCTGGGCAATTTCCGGCTGGATGATATCGTTACCTCCTTTACTGATCAGTACATGCCCAATAATTTTTTTAACCGTCAAAAGCGACATGGTACTTTGGGTGCAGGCGCATTAGCCCGCTTCCTGGTTACTTTTGATTATACCAATAGCCGGATACTGCTCCGGAAAGGCAGCAAATTTAGCCAGCCATTTGAATATAATATGAGTGGCCTTAATTTACGGGCTTCGGGAACCGGTTTTAATATCTTTGAAGTAAGTGAAGTCATTCCCGGTTCACCGGCTGATGAAGCAGGAATATTGCCCGGCGATATCCTGGTGAGCGTGGATGAAAAGTATACTTTTTACTTAAACATGGGAGAACTGAACAACCTCTTATCTGACAGGGCCGGCAAAGTCCTGAAGCTTGGAATTTCGAGAAACGGCCGCCATATTAATTTTAAAATCAGGCTGCGTCGCCTTATCTGAATACAGTTTGATTACTTTTGCATCTCTAAAAAAATGATTTGAATTATGAAACCTGCTACCTGGCTTTCCCGATTATATCTTATGATATTTGTCGGATTATCATCCGCTCTCTTCGGACTTTCAACGACTGTCGCTCAAAAGCAGGTGCGGGTGGAACCTCCATTCTGGTGGGTTGGCATGCACGAAAGCCAGCTTCAATTGCTGGTTTATGGTGAAAATATCGCGCAGTCGAAAGTGCAACTTGATTATCCGGGCGTAAGCCTGATCGGCATTACCCGGGTGGATAATCCAAATTATCTGTTTATTGATCTGGCCTTAAAGCCGGATATTCAGCACGGTAAGTTCACACTCAATTTTTTAATTGATAAAAAATTAAAATACCATTACACTTACGAACTCAGACAAAGGGAACCAGAATCAGCTTTCCGTAAGGGTTTTGATCAATCTGATGTACTTTACCTGCTTATGCCCGACCGCTTTGCCAATGGCAACCCGCTGAACGACAATCATCCTGAAATGATCGAAAAAGCCAACCGTCTGAATCCTTCGGGCAGACATGGTGGTGATATTCAAGGAATAAATGATCATTTGGATTATTTCAATGAGCTGGGGGTAACTACTTTGTGGATAAATCCTTTGCTCGAAAATAATCACCCGGAGTTTTCCTATCATGGCTACGCCATCACAGATTTTTATCGTATTGATCCGCGGTTTGGAAGCAATGCAGATTATGTTGACCTGGTGGATGCAGCCCATAAAAAAGGCTTAAAAATAGTGATGGATATGATATTGAACCATTGCGGCATCAATCACTGGTTTATCAAAGATCTGCCTATGCCCGGATGGATTCATCAGTTCCCCGAATTTACCAGAAGCAATTTCAGGGCAGAAACCCTTACAGATCCGCATGCTGCTAAATCCGATCAAAATCGCATGCTTCAGGGCTGGTTTGATAAACACATGCCCGATCTGGATCAGCGCAATCCTTACCTGCGTAATTATCTCATTCAAAACAGCATCTGGTGGATAGAATATGCGAATCTTGATGGTATACGTCTTGACACACAACCCTATCCCTATGCTGAAATGACATCGGAATGGACCGCCCGGATCCTGAATGAATACCCCGGATTTAATATAGTGGGTGAATCCTGGCTGCAGCGCGAAGCCATGACAGCCTACTTCCAGAAGCAAAGCTCACCTTGTGCTTATTTTAATTCAGGCATGCCGGTAGTTACTGATTTTCCACTTCAGGGTGCCGTTTCACGGGCATTTACTGAGCAGGAAGGCTGGAGCGAGGGCATGGCGCGAATATATATGGTGCTTGCGCAGGATTTTGTTTATGATAACCCTTACAATACGCTGATATTTCTGGACAATCATGATTTAAACCGCTATTTTAATACCATTGGCAATGATTTGGATGCCCTGAAAATGGCATTGACATTTTTGTTCACTACCCGTGGTATTCCTCAATTATATTATGGTACCGAACTGCTTATGGATGGGCAGGAACACCTCGGCCATGGCGACATCCGCAAAGATTTTCCCGGCGGATGGAAGGAAGATTCCCTGAACGCATTTACTGCCTCCGGACGTTCTGAAGCGCAAAATGAAGTCTTTAACCATCTGCAGCAATTGCTTCACTGGCGAAAAACTAATCAGGCAGTACATTATGGCAGATTGTTGCATTTTCTCCCCGAAAACGGAGTATATACTTATTTCCGGATCCTTGATAACGAGGTGGTAATGGTGATGATCAATAACAGTAAAGAAAAAAGGGATATTGACATAAATCGTTTCTCAGAGATTACCTCCGGATTTATACAGGCAAACGATGTCATGAGTGGTGAAGCGGTGTTGCTGAAAAATAATGTGGCCCTCTCACCCCGATCAGCCAGGATATTTGAATTGAAATAATTATTCTTCATGATTATGGCGCTATTGGCCCGACAGTTATCACACTCACCAAAACGTAAGAAGCATTACAGGAAATTTTTCCCGGTGTTGGTTTTGTTAACCGGACTTACCTTTATTTTTACTCTTGCTTTTGGTTCTTCTCTATATAAATACGCAAATAAGGCTTATTCCAGAGCTGCTCAGGCACTGCCCTGGTTGCCGGGATCCGCTAATCACGGCTTCGGTGTCTCCATTCCGCGTTCCTATACCACTTATGGTATTGATGTATCCCATCATCAGGGTAAGATCAACTGGAGTGAGGTGGTTGCTATGGATGTAGGCGGTAAACGAATAAGTTTTGTTTTTATTAAAGCCACGGAAGGCATCACCCGTAAGGATAATCATTATGATCGCAACTGGAAAAAGGCAGGTGAGGCCGGACTGATGCGTGGGGCATATCATTATTTTCATCCCAGCAGAGATGCAGCAAAACAGGCCAGGAATTTTATCAATAATGTTAAATTACAACCCGGAGATTTGCCTCCGGTACTTGACATCGAGGTGACCAACCGCAAATCGAAAAGCGAAATTGTTTCTGGTGCCAGGGAGTGGTGCAGGCTTGTAGAAGAGTATTATGGGGTAAAGCCTTTAATTTATACCAGTCCGGGCTACTTTACCAGTTACCTTGCAGGCGAATTTGATGATTATCTCCTTTGGATTGCCCATTATCATTCCGAAAAACCGCGCACAGGGAAACACAAATGGCATTTCTGGCAACATACTGATAAAGCCTCAGTGAATGGAATCCGGGGTTATGTAGACCTGAATGTGTATAAAGGCGACTCTGGCTCACTTCAGAAGTTATGCATCAAAAAAATAAAGGACTGACCTGGGCGATGTATATTGTAAATATATTGTATTATTTATGAATGATTTAACTTCAGGTTTTGCTCAAATCGGGCAGATTATTCATGCTGTATATCTGTGGTGGCTGCATTAGAAATTTATATAGAGTGCTTTTTCAAGCTGATCCAATGCTTTCCGCAGCGTTGCCCGGGGGCAGGCCAGATTAATGCGCATGAAGCCTTCACCGCCGTTGCCAAATTGAATGCCTGCATTTAATCCCAATCCGGCCTCATGAATAATGAAACTGTTGAGTGATTCATCGTCCAGACCCAGTTTGCTGAAATTAAGCCAGGCCATATAAGTGGCTTCGGGTGCCTCATAATTTACCCAGGGTTGAAGTCGCTGTTGGTAGGACATTAAGAATTGGACGTTTCCATCAATATAATCGAGCAATTGCTCCAGCCAGGGTTCACCTTTATTGTAGGCAGCTTCGGTAGCTACGTTGCCAAAAATATTACCCATGCCCACATGTACGGCATTCAACATCCGGTTATAACCCTCCAGCAATTCGGGGTTTGAAGCTATAACTGAGGCAGTACCCAGTCCGGCCAGGTTAAACGTTTTACTAGCCGCCACCATTGTAATGGTAAGGGCTGCTATTCCGGGTGATAACCCTGCCAGTACCGTATGCTTGTAACCGCGATTTACAAGGTCGGCGTGTATTTCATCAGAAATAATTAAAACATTGTATTTCAAACAAATGTCGCCCATGCGTTTGAGTTCTTCCGGTGTCCAGGCCCGCCCAACGGGGTTGTGTGGGTTGCAAAGTATAAGCATGCGCGCTCCATCACGGCAACATTGTTCCAAATTATCATAATCCATAAAATAATTTCCGTTCTGCCGGATAAGCGGATTAAGCATGAGTTGCCTCTGATGGTCTTTAACGGCTCCGAAAAAAGGAAAATAGACCGGAGGTTGCACAATAATGCCGTCTCCAGGCTCGGTAAAGGCCATTACCGCCAGGTTGAAGCCAGGTACAATGCCGGGAGCAAAAGCAATCCACTCTTTTTGAATATTCCACTGATGCCGGCGTTCCAGCCAATTGATCAATGCATTGTCATAGGCATCATCCCTGATGGAATAACCAAGAATTTCATGATCTAACCGTTGTTTAATGGCCTCTATAATTACATCGGGTGTGCGAAAATCCATATCGGCCACCCACATAGGAAGCACATCGCTCTTTCCAAAAATTTCTGTTCTAAGGTCGTATTTTACCGACCGGGTATTTTTACGGGAGATGATTTCATCAAAATTATATTGCATAGGAGTTTTTGGCGATTAGTTCAAACCGCAAAGGTATAACTATATGGATTAATCACCGAAATCCGGCTCAAACTGAGGCAGGCTCACTTGCAGGGTGTCGTAAACATTGGAACGATTTCGTGATTGGGAAACAAAGATGAAGGTTCCGGTGGTATCAGGTATAAAGGTAAAAATACTGTCAGCCATTACCACTACTTCAGGGCAGAGGTTATTGTATGATTCATATTCTCCCTGTGCATTTATGGCGTAAAGGGTATCATTTATCCTTCCATAAAACAACTTCAGGTTTTTCCAACAGCCGTTATTGGCCACAGCTGTCGTATGAATTAGCACTGAATCACCTACATAGGCGGTAGCAGGTATTAACGTTTGTGCTATATCCACATAATCATAAAAGTGGGAATAACTATCATTTTCAAGCTTACACGATGTTAGAAATAACAGCATCAATCCAACGAAATATAACTTTTTCATGCATGGTTCTCTTTAAATTTATCTCATAACTGAAACAAAAACTTTGCCATCTTTTTAAGCAGCAGCAAGTATTAAAAATCACCAGAAAAATTCCTGTTTTGACTAAAGGATTTTTACCTTTGCACAAATAGTGGGAAACAAATCTCTGAAGTAGTATGGAAACAGTTTTAAAGCCAGTTCAACCCAGTCATCCTTCGTCAAAAGGAATTAGGGTCGCGTGGGGGATATTGCTGGTTATTCTTGCCTTAAATGCTTTTGGAGGAGGTTATTATGCATTGGCCGGCGCCGAAGGAGTGCCTGTTGAATGGTTGCACGGCAGCCCGTTTCACAGCTATTTTATTCCGGGATTATTTTTGATGACGATAATTGGAGGAGGATCATTGATAACGGCAATTTTAGTATTTGCCGGACATAAAAAAGCCTTTCTATGGAACCTGGTGCTTTGTTTGGTTATTTTTGCCTGGCTGATTGTACAGGTAAGTATAATCGGACTGGTAAGCTTTATGCAGCCTGCCACTGCTTTGGCGGTAATGCTTATCCTGCTTTTATCCCTTGTATACAAGAACCGGGTTCTTTCTGCTAATAATAATTTAAGAAATATTTAAAATCCACTATGGCTGTAATAGTTACCCTAACCACCGACTGGGGTGCCCGCGATCATTACGCAGGCATTGTTAAGGGTATGCTCTTAAGCCGCTTGCCTGATGCAAATGTGGTGGATATTACACATCAGGTTGACCCTTTCAATGTGAAACAGGCTTCCTTTATTTTACGTAATGCTTTTCCTTATTTTCCTAAAGGAACCATTCATATTGTAGGCATCAATACTGAGGAGTCAGAGAAAACACCTCATGTGGCCATGGAGTACAAAGGTCAGTATTTTATTGGTGCCGATAATGGCATTTTCACCCTGCTCTTTGATGAAAGGCCGGATGCGGTTGTAGAAATTACCCTGCCTCAGGAAACGGGTTTTTTCATTTTTTCAACCCGCGACAGATTTGTGAAAGCCGCAGTACATCTGGCCAACGGTGGCAGTATCACCGGCCTGGGTCATTCCCGACAGGAACTTACGGCTTTAATTGCCATGAAACCACAAGTGAACGGGAATAGTCTGAATGGCAGGGTGATTTATATTGATCATTATGAAAATGTGCTACTCAATATCACAATTAAGGAATTTGAAGACTTTGGTACCAGGCGTCGTTTTAACCTGAACATCCGGGGAAAACGTCACAAGATCAGGCAGGTTTGTGAGGCTTTTAGCGACGTTATTCCCGGTGAAATTGTGGTGTTGTTCAGTACTACCGGTCACCTCGAAATTGGCATAAATCGCGGTAACGCTGCAGGTTTACTCGGTCTTAAAATTGATGATGTAGTTATTGTTGAGTTTGAATAAAAGTGGTGATCTTTTATAGCAGACTGATCCATAATACTGAGATATCCACGTTGCAACACCTAAACAGTTGGCCTGGATCAATAATCACTTTAAGCAGGTTCATCTTTTTTAAGTAATTTAGCGCCCTCAAACATCACAACAGGGAATTATCTAACATCATGTATATTCTTTTTAAAAAGGAAATCCTCTCTTTTTTCAGTTCACTCATTGGTTATATTGCCGTAGTGATCTTTTTGACCATCAATGGGTTGTTCCTTTGGGTTTTTCCTTTGGGTTTCAATATTATTGATTATGGTTATGCCAGCCTCGAAAACTTTTTTATGCTGGCGCCTTATGTTTTTCTGTTTCTGATCCCGGCCATCACCATGCGCACTTTTGCTGATGAAAACCGTGCCGGCACCATTGAACTGCTGCTTACCAAACCGCTGACCGATATGCAAATTATCTTTGCAAAATATCTGGCTGGAGTATCGGTTGTGGTGCTTTCATTATTACCCACCTTGATTTATGCAATTTCTGTATATCTGTTGGGTGCGCCAAAAGGCAACCTGGATGTGGGAGGATTGTGGGGCTCCTATATAGGTTTGCTTTTCCTGGCTTCAGGTTTTGTAGCTATTGGTGTCTTTGTTTCATCCATAACCGACAATCAGATTGTGGCATTCATGCTGGCCCTGGTGATCAGTGGTTTCGCCTATATCGGATTCGATTTTATTGCTTCTTTATCCTTATTTGGAAGTATTGACCTTTTGCTGCTTTCGTTGGGCATTCAGTCACATTATACTTCTATAAGCAGAGGGGTGATCGATACGCGGGATGTACTCTATTTTTTGAGTGTTATTGCCTTGTTTCTCTTGTTTACGAAAACTGCCCTCGAAAGTAGGAAATGGGAGAATAGCATTCGTTTGTCGATTTCTAAAAATAAGGAACAGTAAGATGAAATCAGAAAACACAGTTCCTGTGAACAAATTATCAGGTCCATTTAACAATCGTCGCAACAGCTTAATCCAGTTATTGTTGGGATTATTGATTGTACTTTTGCTGAATGTGATTGGTTCGTATATATTCACCCGTCTCGACCTGACTTCGGAAAAGCGGTTTACCCTTTCCCCTTCCACAAAAAAACTGCTGCGTGAAACCGATGATATTATTTTCTACCGCGTTTACCTTGAAGGAGATTTTCCGGCCGGTTTTAAAATGCTCAGCCGTTCCACCCGCGAAATGCTGGATGAGTTCAGAGCAGTGAACGACAATATTCAATACGAATTTGTTGACCCGTATTCTTCTACAGATGCCAAAACCCGGAAAGATGTGTTCGACCGTCTGCAACAACAGGGTTTACAACCTACTGATCTGAATGTACGCACCCGGAAAGGGCAGGAGCAACAACGCATCTTCCCCGGTATCATCGTTTCATATAAAGGGCGTGAAATTCCGCTCAATTTGCTGGAAGAACAAATGGGCGTAGATCCTGGAGTTATGATCAATAATTCTATACAGGCACTGGAATACAACCTTAGCAATGCCATAAGAAAACTCAGTACATCAAATAAACCAAAAATTGCCTTTATAGAGGGTCATGGCGAACTTTCAGCCATGGAAACGGGTGATATCTCACGGGCTTTGAGCGATTATTATGCGGTAGAAAGAATTAAGATACAAGGCAAGATCAATGCGCTGACTGATAGAAAAGAGGGGGAGGATGGCCAGTATCGCACCATAAATAAATACAAAGCCATTATCATTGCAAAGCCGGACTCAATATTCAGCGAAAAGGATAAGTTTATCATTGACCAATATATCATGAAAGGGGGTAAGGTACTTTGGCTCGTTGACCCGGTATCGGCAAGCATGGACAGCATTCAAACCAATGATCATACGCTGGGAATAACTCAGGATATTAACCTCAATGATCAGCTTTTTAAATATGGCGTAAGGCTCAACAGTAACCTGTTACTTGATCTGAATGCACTACCTATTCCGATATTTACCGGTCGTATTGGAAACCAGCCGCAGTTTAGCTTTTTCCCCTGGTATTATTTTCCGGTACTCACTTCAACCAGTGATCATCCGGTGGTAAAAAACCTGAATGCCATTAAAACTGAATTCATCAGTAGTATAGATACTGTGGAAAATCCTGCCATCAGGAAAACGATACTGCTTTCCACTTCAAAATATACCCACATTGCCATGACTCCGGTAATGATATCTCTTGAAATAGTGCGTAATGAACCCGATCCAAAAGATTATGCTCAACCACCTCAGCCGGTAGCGGTGCTTCTGGAAGGTGAATTTGAATCGCTCTTCAAAAACAGGGTTCCTGCCGAAATTCAACAAGCACCTGAAATATCGTTTGAAGAACGTAGTCCTGAAAACAGGATGATAGTTATGTCAGATGGAGATCTTATCCGCAATCAGGTACAGTTTACAAATGGTACCTTTGTGCCGCTTCCTCTGGGTTTTGATCGCTACACGAACCAGACATTTGGAAACAGAGAGCTTATGCTTAACGCGATAAATTATCTGTGTGATGATACCGGGCTTATGTCAGTACGTGCACGCGAACTCAAACTGCGGTCACTGGATATGAAACGTGCTCAGGGCAACCTGTTGTTCTGGCAATTACTCAATACCATAGCCCCGGTATTGGTGGTTGTAATCACAGGAGTTATTCTTGCACTGATTCGCCGGCGCAGGTATGCAAAATAAGCGTTGATGCTCAGCGGTAATTTTAACCGATATTAACAATAAACCAATATGCGAAAAAATAGAATTGTTCTGTTTATCATTGTTTTGATACTGGGGGTTTTGGCCGCAGTACTCATTTTAGGCCGGTCAGGAACTACCCTTGATTCCAGGACAGGAGATTTTGCTGTGCCCGATACGGCTGCCATTACCCGGATTTTTATGGCCGACAAGTCAGACCGAACTGTATTGCTTGAAAGACAACCCGATGGCACCTGGATGCTGAATGGCCAATATAAGGCCCATCAGGAAAACATGGGAATTTTACTCAATACCATAGCAAACATCGCCGTGCGGCAACCGGTTGCCAGGGCTGCACATGATAACATACTTAAGTTATTGGCTGCCAGGTCGGTAAAGGTGGAAGTGTATAAAAACAGTTACCGCATAAAATTAGGATCAATCAGGCTGTTCCCATATGAAAAAAAGGCCAGAACCTTTTATATTGGTGATGCTACTATGGACAACAATGGAAGTTATGCCCTTATTGAAGGAGCCGGTAAGCCGGTAGTCGTTTACCTTCCTGGTTTGCGCGGATATATATCCAGCCGCTTTACAACGCTTGAAAACGACTGGAGAATGCATACCATATTTGCGCACAAACTGCCTGAAATTGCTTCCATAGAAGTTAATTTTCCGCTTCAGCCCTCAGAATCTTTCAGATTGGTAAACAATGACAATAAGAGTATATCGCTGTTTCAGTTGGAATCAAACATGCAGGTTACGGATTACGATACCTTAAAATTGATGAACTATATCAATGCTTACCGCAATATCCGTTTTGAGACATTGCTGAATGACATGGAGCCGGAAAGACGCGATTCAATCACATCTCAGTCACCCATTTATATCATTACCCTAAACACTACAGATGGTCAAACCATGAAGGTTAAAACATTTGCCCGCAAGCTTCCGGTGCCCGAACTGGATGTTTTCGATGACACAACCATTATTTTTGACCGTGACCGGATGTATGCACTCATTAATGACGATAAAGATTTTGTACTGATACAGTATTTCGTATTTGATAAAATTCTCAGACCGCTTTCATGGTTTACCACTCCATCATCACCGGAAGATTTTCAATAAAACAATAAAAAGCTGAGTAGTATGCGCAAAATATCAGGAGCTAACATACTGGTTACCGGAGGGGCCGGGTTTATTGGATCAAATTTGATCGAAGCCTTGCTCTCACAAAAAAACAGGGTATGCTGTATGGATAACTTTAGTACAGGGAAACGCGAAAATATAGAAGCTTTCCTGGTACATCCCGAATTTACGCTTATGGAAGGCGATATCCGCAATGGACAAGATTGCCGGAAAGCCGTTGCCGGAATGGATTTTGTGCTTCATGAGGCTGCACTGGGCTCGGTTCCACGCTCCATTAACGATCCGGTAACAACTACTGAGGTGAACATTACCGGATTTGTTAATATGCTGATAGCTGCACGTGATGCCGGTATTAGGCGTTTTGTGTATGCAGCCAGTTCATCCACCTATGGTGATCATCCGGCATTGCCTAAGCAGGAAGACATTATCGGCAAACCACTTTCACCTTATGCCATTACCAAATATGTAAATGAATTGTATGCCGATGTATTTGCCAGATTATTTGGTATGCAAACCATAGGGTTGCGTTATTTTAATGTTTTCGGGAAACGTCAGGATCCCGATGGGGACTATGCTGCCGTAATTCCCAGATTCATCAAGGCACTTATCCATCACCAGGCTCCTGTAATTCATGGTGATGGAACCCAATCACGTGATTTTACCTATATTGAGAATGTGGTAGCCATAAACCAGTTGGCATTGCTGGTAGATCATCCTGAGGCCTTAAATACCGTTTATAATGTTGCAGTGGGTGAAAATACCACGCTAAACCAATTGTATGAACATTTATTGCATCATTTAAGTGTGTTAGTGCCTGACATTAAACAATTAAAACCGGTGAATGGCCCTCCACGTACCGGTGATGTAAAGCATTCACTTGCATCCATTGATAAAGCCCGGAAACTTCTTGGTTATCAACCCGCCTATAATCTTGATCAGGGTCTGGCCGAAGCCATTCCCTGGTATTATGAGCATTTGAAATAATTTAAAGTTAGCAATTTGCAGAAAGTAGCCGAACAGGGTAGGGGAGAGGCATCTGTGATCTGTGATCTGTAATCTGTGATCAGTGATCTGTAATCTGTGATCTGTGATCAGTGATCTGTAATCTGTAATCTGTGATCAGTGATCTGTAATCTGTAATCAGTGATAATTAGTGAGCGATGCGTAATGAAGGGGTGATTGACAGCAAATTCCGCCAGAGGCGGGCAGGCAACGAATCAACGAATCAACAACTAACCATAAATGGTGGCTACCAGATTCCGGCGCCCTCCGTGGTTTCGGAATTCACAAAGATAGATGCCCTGCCAGGTGCCCATATTAAGTTGTCCATGAGAGATGGGTATGGTAAGTTCACAACCGGTAAGTACCGATTTGATGTGGGCCGGCATATCATCACTGCCCTCCATCGTATGCTGATACCAGGGTTTGTCTTCAGGAATCAGTTTGTTAAATACCGTTTCAAAATCATAAAGGACCGTGGGGTCGGCATTTTCGTTAATGCAAATGCCGGCTGAGGTGTGCCGGATAAACAGATGGAGCAAGCCTGTTTCAGGGAGAGTGGGGAGCCGCTCAAGTATAAGGTCGGTAATAAGATGAAATCCACGCTTATGCTCGGGCAATAGTATGTTAATCTGTTTTATCATAGCTGCTTTTTATGATAATACCGGGTGCAAAATTGTTTACACCCGGTATGAAGTTAAAATTATTCTATAAATTTAAAGTTAAATTAGGTTTGAAAACCTGCTTTCCGGGTGCATTCAGGTTCAATCGTCGGCCTGAATCTCTTTACCTTCCACCAGGTCTTCGAGCATGGCGGTGGTCAGGGATTTGGGGCGTTCAAGCGGATAACCAAGGGCACGGTCCCAGATGATGTTGGCACATATACCTATGGCCCTGCCTATTCCAAACAATACGGTATAGAAGTCATACTCTTTCACGCCATAATACCATTGAATGATACCGGATTGTGCATCTACGTTTGGCCAGGGATTTTTAGCCTTACCCTGCTCGAGCAGGATTGGAGGAACTATTTCATACAGCATATCAACAATGCGAAATAAGGGATCATCCTTCATATTGGCCTGGCTGAATTCTCGTTGCAGTGTATAGCGGGGATCAGTTTTACGCAGAACGGCATGGCCATATCCCGGAATGATCTGCCCGGAATTGAGGGTATCCCAGACGAATTGTTTCAGTTCATCCTTTGTTGGCACCTCACCATTCATTTTGTCCATCAGTTCCTGAAGCCAGCGTAATACCTCCTGGTTGGCCAGTCCGTGAAGCGGGCCGGCAAGGCCATTAACCATAGCTGAAATAGAAAGATAAACATCAGATAATGAGCTTGCTACCAAATGACCAGTATGAGCACTCACATTGCCTGCCTCATGATCGGCATGAATGATGAAGTGCATACGCGCTACATCATCGTAAGGCCTGGGAATACCCATCATGTGTGCGAAATTCGCACCAAAATCAAGATTGGGATTTGACTGTATGCGCTTGCCATCGCGATATAGCTTGGCGTAAATGTAAGTAGCTATTTCGGGTAGTTTGGCCAACAGGTTTACTGCATCCTCATAGGTAGAATCCCAATAATCCATTTTATTGAGTCCGGTGTGGTATTTTTTAGTGAAAAATGATTCTCGGTGCATGGTGAGAATAGCCGTTGAGAAAATCGTCATTGGATGACTGCAGCAAGGCATACCATCGATCACTTCATATACATATCTGGGCAAAATCCGGCGCTTACTAAACTCATCGGCAACTTCTAATGCTTCTTCTTCAGTGGGCATTTCTCCGGTTAGAAGTAAAAAAAACAACCCTTCAACCAGGGGCATTTCTGCGCCCTTGATTTTAGGCAACTTTTCAAAAACTTCAGGAAGGGTATATCCACGATAGCGGATCCCTTCCATAGGGTCAAGATAGGAAATGTCGGAAACCAGCGATTTAATGCCACGCATACCGCCAATAACCTGGCCTATAGTCACTTTGTCAATCACAACATCACCGTATTCTTTGAGCAAGCGCTCTGTGCGCGGTCGCCATTCCATTATTTTTTCATAAAGGGTATCCTTAAGTTTTCTTGCCATGGGGTGTTTTTTGAGGTGATATAAAATTATTGATTTGAAGTTCCATTAATTACTTTTACCATCTCGGTGGCAAAGCCGGAGGTGCTGAGCTTGGTAGCATTGTCCATCATACGGTGAAAGTCATAGGTCACTTTTCCGGCCTGGATGGTTTCAGCAATAGCAGCATAAATCAGGTCAGCAGCTTCCTGCCAGCCCATGTACTCAAACATCATGGCGCCCGATAAAATTACTGAGCCGGGGTTTACCTTATCCAGCCCTGCATATTTGGGCGCAGTACCATGAGTAGCTTCAAATATGGCATGGCCTGTTACATAGTTGATGTTGGCACCGGGAGCTATGCCAATGCCCCCAACAATGGCAGCAAGTGCATCTGATATATAATCGCCATTAAGATTGAGCGTAGCAATAACCGAATATTCAGCCGGACGAAGCAATATTTGCTGAAGAAAAGCATCCGCAATTACATCTTTAACCACGACTTTCCCCGATTTAATTGCGGCATTCTGAGCAGCATCAGCAGCTTCTTTGCCTTTAACTTCAGCTATTTCGTCATACTCAGCCCAGGTAAAAGTCTGGTCTGCGAATTCTCGGCGTGCCAGATCATAGCCCCAGTTTTTGAAAGCACCTTCGGTAAACTTCATGATGTTGCCTTTGTGTACCAGGGTGAGTGAAAGTAATTTCCGTTGTATGGTATAATTGAGAGCTGCACGGATCAATCGCTCCGAACCTTCTTTTGACACCGGTTTTATACCAAATGAACTGGATTGGGGAAAGCGAATTTTGGTAACGCCCATTTCATTCTGAAGAAATGCCCGCATTTTTTCTGCTTCAGGCGTACCATACATATATTCAATTCCGGCATAAATATCTTCAGTGTTTTCACGAAAGATATGCATATCCACTTTCGATGGCTCCTTTACCGGGCTGGGAACGCCCTTAAACCAGCGCACCGGCCTCAGGCAAACGTACAAATCAAGCTGTTGCCTCAGTGCAACATTCAGTGAGCGGATACCTCCTCCCACCGGAGTCGTAAGCGGCCCCTTAATACCCACAATATACTTTCGGAAATCCTCCAGGGTTTCTTCGGGCAACCAGTTGCCCGTTTTATTAAAGGCTTTTTCCCCGGCCAGCACTTCTTTCCATCTTATTTTACGTTTATTGCCATAAGCTTTTGCCACAGCCGCATCAAAAACCCTTACCGAAGCTGCCCAGATATCTACACCTGTACCATCACCTTCAATAAAAGGAATTATAGGTTGATCCGGAACTTGCAGCACATTGTCTTTTATCGTAATCACTTGATCATTCATCCGCATGTCAAAATTTAAATTTGGAATGTAAAAATACAAATATACTCAATATAATACCTATATTGAAGCCGATTGAACTAACAAACCTGAAATTATTTTGTTTGAAGGGCATCAAATACCCTATATTAGAACCATGATTTTTCCGGATTATAATACACTCCCAGTAAATCTGACTGACAGTATACCTGCCGGAAAGGGATTGGTTATATTTGATGGATATTGTAAATTGTGCAGCAATAGTGTACGTTTTCTGCTATTTATTGATCGGAATAAGAAATTACTTTTTTCTGCCGGAAATGGTTTGCAGATATTTGATGATGGTGAAACTGGCACTATTATGTATTATAGCAAGGGCACAATTTTCAATCGATCCGATGCTGTGGTCGCATTGCTGAAAGACATTGGGGGAGTTTGGAAAATTATGGGGGCTATGATAAATATAATACCGCCAAATTTACGCGATAAAATTTATGGATGGGTGGCCCGTCACCGTTTCCGCTGGTTTGGCAAACGTAACTCCTGCTTTTTTCCGGGAACTGAACACATGCAGCGTTTTATTTAGCCTGATTTTGCAAAATTGCTTACTTTTGCCTGTCTGTTGTTTCAGAGACCGATTAACTGCCTTTTATGAAGAAAAATATCCGTACTGCACTCATTGCTCTTTTCCTGTTTTTTACTACACTTACTTTTTTATATGCCCAGGATGGTATTGTTCGTGGTTTTGTTTATGAAAAAGAGACTGGAGAACCGGTCATCTTTACCAATGTATATCTATACAAAACCAATTTTGGAGCGGCTACCGATGTAAATGGTTATTTCACCATTTCACGCATTCCTGACGGAAATTACACGCTCATGGTTACCTATCTGGGTTATGACACCCTACAGGAACCCATCGCCATAAAGGGTAATACAGTAATTACCCGCAAACTTTATCTTACCAAAGCAGCTTTTGACCTTGGCGAAGTTCAAATTACCGCCGACCGGTCTGAGGCCCGAAGTGAAACTCGTACTTCCGTTGTTAAGCTTACTCCTAAAGTAATAAGCCGAATTCCAACACTTGGAGGGCAGGCCGATTTGGCTCAGTATCTTCAGGTGCTTCCGGGAGTTATATTCTCTGGAGATCAGGGAGGTCAACTCTACATCAGGGGCGGATCGCCGGTGCAAAATAAGGTGCTGCTCGATGGCATGATCATTTACAATCCTTTCCATTCAATCGGATTGTTTTCGGTATTTGATACTGATATTCTGCGTAATGCCGATATCTATACGGGCGGATTTGGTGCAGAATATGGAGGACGTATTTCATCGGTGATGGATTTGACCACCCGTGATGGAAATAAAAAAAGAGTAGGAGGTAAATTTGGTGCCAGCACTTTTGGGGCAAAGCTGATGCTCGAAGGACCATTGGTGAAACAAAAGGACGATAAGGGCGGAAGTGTTTCTTTCCTCATTTCAGCTAAAAACTCCTACCTTAAACAGACTTCAGATCTTCTATACAACTATATAGATACCACCGGACTGCCTTTCAATTATACTGACTTCTATGGAAAAATTTCTGTAAACAGTGCCAATGGATCAAAGGTGAATTTTTATGGATTTAATTTTAATGATAAAGTAGATTACACCGATCTGGCTTCCTACCTTTGGAACTCATCGGGAGCAGGAGCCAATTGGGTGGTCATTCCCGGTAATAATCCGGTATTGCTCGAAGGAAACTTCGCTTATTCTACATATCACAGCGAGATGAATGAAGGGGATCTGCCTTCACGCAGCAGCGATATTAATGGTTTTAACCTTGGACTCAGTTTTACTTATTATCTGGGGAAGAACGAAATAAAATACGGAATTGAAATGCTTGGGTTCCGCACTTCGTTTGATTTTTCTAACAGTATAGGACGCAAAATCAGTCAACAGGAAAATACCACGGAGCTTGCCGGATTTGTGAAATATAAATTGACACAGGGCAAACTTTTATTTGAACCGGGAATGCGTGTTCAATATTATGCTTCCTTGTCTAACTTTTCTCCTGAACCCAGGCTGGCCCTGAAATATAACTTTACCGACCGGTTTAGAATGAAAATGGCCATGGGATTGTATTCTCAGAATCTGATGAGTGCAAATACCGACCGCGATGTGGTAAACCTCTTTTATGGTTTCCTTTCGGGACCCGATAATTTACAGTCGGAATTCGACGGCAATAAAGTGAAACACAAATTACAGAAATCTGAGCATATTATTTTGGGTGCTGAAGTGGACCCTTTTAAAAATGTTACTCTAAATGTGGAAGTCTATTACAAGAATTTTTCGCAACTGACCAACATAAACCGTTACAAGATATTTGAAGACGAAACCGGAAGCTACAGCGATAAGCCGGAATATCTGCGCAAGAATTATATCATCGAAAACGGAGACGCTTCCGGTTTCGATGTTTCATTTAAATTCGACGATCGTAAGGTCTATATTTGGGCGGTATACTCTCTGGCCTGGGTCAATCGCTATGATGGTCAGATAGAATATGTTCCCCACTACGACCGCAGGCACAATATTAACCTGGTGAGCTCGTATCGTTTTGGAAACAAGCAATTGTGGGAATTTAATGCCCGTTGGAATTTTGGATCCGGCTTTCCATTTACCCAAACTCAGGGATACTATGAAAAACTCACTTTTGGACAAGGCGCGGGCACTGATTACCTGTCAGATAATGGATATCTTGGCATACAATACGCTGCTTTGAACCAGGCCCGCCTACCTTATTATCATCGTCTTGACCTGAGCCTGATGCGCCGGTTTGAACTTGGGAAACACAGTATACTTGAGTTAAATCTCAGTGTGACCAATATTTACAACCGCGATAATATTTTTTATGTGAACCGCATCACCAGCGCTAAAGTATATCAACTTCCAATTATGCCCAGCTTTGGGTTAACTTTGTCATTTTAAGGCATTTCCCGGTTTTATTATTCCCTGCTTTTGGAATCGATGATGATGGTTACCGGGCCGTCATTGATTAACGAAACCTGCATGTGAGCACCAAAATATCCGGTGGTGACCTCACATTTGGAAGCTTCCTTAATTTGTTTTACAAGCAACTCATACAGTGGAATGGCTTGTTCCGGACGGGCTGCTTTGATGTAAGCTGGACGGTTTCCTTTGCGGGTGCTGGCATGTAGCGTAAACTGACTTACTATCATCATTGCTCCGCCCACATCTGTCACTGAAAGATTCATGATTCCCGTTTCGTCGTCAAATATCCGTAAGCGGACTATTTTGGAAACCAGCCATTCCACATCACTTTCATCATCATTGGTTTCTATTCCGAGCAAAATTAATAAACCTTTGCCGATTTTATTTTCTACCTTGCCGCTGCTGCTTACTACTGCTGAATTAACCCTCTGTATAACTACCCTCATTTTATCTTAATTACCAATTAATTTTAGTCCCATTCAGTTTCTTCGAAATAATCATCATTCAGAATACCCAGGTAGTTTTTATACCTGCCCGGATCAATTTCGCCTTGTTCCAATGCCATTTTAACTGCGCAGCCCGGTTCATGCACATGGGTGCAATTGTTGAACTGGCAATCATGCATCAGGTTACGCATCTCGGGAAAGCGTTCTGCTATCTCTTGCTTGTCGAAATGAACCAGCCCGAACTCTTTAATTCCCGGCGTATCTATAATAAATCCCCCTACCTGCAATGGAAGCATTTCTGCAAAGGTAGTAGTATGTTTTCCCTTATTGTGATAAGTGGAGATATCGCCGGTTTTTCTCATCAATCCGGGTTCTATGGCATTGATAAGAGCGCTCTTGCCCACTCCCGAATGCCCGCTGAGTAAACTCACTTTTTCGCGGAACAATGTTCTGGCTTCTTCAACACCAAGACCGGTAATGGCCGAGGTCTTTATGCAGGTATAGCTAAGATTCCGGTAAAGATCAATCATCCACCCAAGCTGTTCCATCTGATCGGAATCATACAGATCACATTTGTTGAAAATAATGGCAGCGGGTATATGGTAAGCTTCGGAAGTGGTCAGAAAACGGTCAATAAATCCTGTGGAAGTGCGGGGTTGGGCCAGAGTGACCATAATCACAGCCTGATCGATATTGGCTGCTATAATATGTGATTGCCTGGACAGCCGGGTAGCTTTGCGAATTATGAAATTGTGCCTGGGTTCAATATGAATAACCAGGCCCGTTTCAGACTGACCATCAGTAATGAATTGCACCTTATCGCCCACTGCCACCGGATTGGTAGAACGATAGCCCTGTATCCTGAAATTACCTTTTAACTTGCATTCCACCATTTCACCATGCTGATCCATTACGGTAACCCAACTTCCGGTTGAACGTACTATGGTACCGCTTCGGATTTCTTTTGTATGTTTACCCCGGCTTATTTTAGTCATAATGGAAAAATATTTTTGCAAAATAAGCCATTAAACCATTTCAGAGAGATAAAATTTTGTATTTTTGTTTATAATAGTTTGGCCTTTTGGGAAATGGATACCGGCAACATCACCGGAAAAGAAATCAAAAAATAATTTCTTTTTAAAAAAAGCAAAATATGGACCTTCGCTATCTCTTATTGTTGATCTCTCCATCTCTCTTTCTGTTGTTGTTGCTATTGGTTAAACGAAGATATCCTTCCATGGGCTATCGTTTATTGATGCGCTCTGCGATGTATGGATTGCTTATCATTATACCCGTTATTGTGCTGGATTTACTGGCAAGAGAGTATAAGGTGGATGGCAGCCACGGCATACGAAGAATGTTTTTTTATGCTTTTATTGTAGTTGGTTTTGTGATTGAGACGGCTAAGTTCTTGCCGTTAATCTTTGACATTACCCGTACGCGTTCATTTTTGGGCGCGGAAGAAGGCATTGTTCAGGCCACCGCTATGAGCCTGGCATTTACTACATTATATGCCATTTACGGCATGTTTGTGATGACCGGAGTAAATGGTGACCTCATCTTCCTTGTTACCATGCCTCTTATGAATGTGATATTTTCTATTATCCTTGGGTTTTTTATTGGAATGGGGAAAATGCGGCGTAACAGGTTTATTGATTCTATGACCGGCCTGGGTGCTGCCATATTTTTTCATGGGATTTATCGCTTCACCTTGTTGAGTCAGGATGATATATTTTTGATTATTTTCGCAGCAGGCTCTCTCCTTATCGCCTTAATTCTGCTCCGGCGAAGCGTTTATATACGTGTTGATTCAAACTAAACGATAGATTTTGCCGGGCAGACAGCGTACCAGCCCTTCAAATTCAAGGTTGAGTAAAGCACCTGCCAATTTACTGGCCGGCAGGGCAGTTTCATTACAAAGCTTATCCATGCTGCATTCTCCATGTTGTTCCAGCAATTGAACCAGTTTTTCTTCTTCAGGTTTAAGTTGAACAAAAAGCTTGCGCTGAACAGCCTGTCTGGGTTTTTCTTTGTCCCAGTTCATAATATAACGAATATCGGCCGCCGATTGCACCAAAGCCGCACGGTTGGTTTTTATAAGCTGGTTACATCCCTCTGATAAAGGATCGCCCACCCGTCCGGGCACAGCAAATACATCGCGATTGTATGAATTGGCAATGTCGGCGGTAATCAATGCGCCTCCTTTTTTACCTGCTTCTATCACCACTGTGGCATCTGACAGTCCGGCAATAATGCGGTTGCGTTTGGGGAAATTTTCACGGTCAGGTTTGGTGCCATTCAAAAATTCGGTCACCAGGCCACCTTGTTCCAGCATTCTGCCGGCCAGCATTTGGTTGAGTGGCGGATATATCCTGTCAAGGCCATGAGCCAAAATACCGAAAGTGCTCAAATCATTGTCGAGTGCTGCCTTATGTGCACAGGTGTCTATTCCGTAAGCCAGTCCGCTAACAACCACTAAATCAGGTTCTTTTAAATCGGTAATTAAACTTTGACAGAATGTTTTGCCATAATCCGTTGCTTTTCGGGTACCCACTACGCTAATGATTCGTCTGGCATTCAGATTGCCATTTCCCAGCCAGTAAATCATTACCGGACTATCGGTGCAGTGTCTCAATCGTTCCGGATAATCCTCGTCGGTAAAGAAGGTTGTTTTTATATTGTGTTTGCGGATAAATACAATTTCTTCCTCAGCGCGTTCCATAAAGGGTTTGGGATGCATCAGTGGATCAATCACCGATCGTGACATGCCGGGAATGGCCGAAAGGGCTTTACGCGATTCTTTAAAAACTGATTCAGCAGTGCCCGACAACGCTATCAGCTTGCGGGTGTTGATATCTCCAATACCGGGAATAAGCGTAATGGCTATCTGATGTAGCAGGGTATGTTCGTTGTTCAGACTCATGCATTGCTAAATTACATACTTTTCTAATATTTACTGTAAAAGTATAAGCCTATATTTGCAAAAAAAAATAAGGTGAATTCTGCTCCGCTTATTCTTGTAAGTCCATTAGACTGGGGACTGGGTCATGCTACCCGTTGCATACCCGTTATCCACCTGCTTTTACAACAGGGAGCCAGGGTTATTATTGCCGCCGAAGGTGAAACTGCAACCATTCTGCATGAATCATTCCCACAATTGACCATTATCCCGTTCAAAGGATATAATATCCGCTATCATCGCCGTATTCCTGCCGGATTTAAGTTGATTTTCAGCGCCTGGCGTATCGTGTTGGCTATTATACGGGAGCAGCAGGCGATCAGGAGAGTGGTACAGGAATATAAAATTGACGCCATTATTTCAGACAACCGCTATGGCCTTTGGCACCCGAAGATTTATAGTGTTTTCATTACGCATCAGCTTAATATTATATCACCTGTATTCCCACAACTGATTAACCCATTGTTGGCTGCTTTGGTTAGATTCTTTGTAAATAAATTTGATGTATGCTGGATTCCTGATTATGGAAGTGAGGACAATCTTTCGGGAAAACTTTCTCATGGCCGGCCATTGCCTGAAAATGCACTATTTATTGGGCCACTGAGCCGCTTTAGAACACTGCCATTTCCCACCGAACCCGTGCAAAAGTTTGACCTTGTAGCCATAGTTTCAGGTCCTGAACCTCAGAGAGGAATTTTCAGACAATTATTGATTGATCAATTGCCACTTAAAGAAATCAAAAGTTTGATTGTAAGTGGCGTTCCTGGAAATAACCAAATGGTACACCTGGCTGATGGTCTGTATGAAATTGGTCACCTTCCTGCTGAAGCACTTTTTAATTTGCTGGCAACAAAACCATTGGTTGTCTGCCGCGCGGGGTATTCTACACTTATGGATATTGAAGTAACAGGAAATCCTGCCCTGTTGATTCCGACTCCTGGTCAAACAGAACAAGAGTATCTGGCCCGGAAACTGCATGCGTATGAAGGTTACATCTATCAGCCACAAAATAAGTTTTCTTTGGTAAAAGCTCATGTGGCATTAAAAGGACAGCTTCCAAAGATTCCCCGATATGATGCACCTGTAAATGATGCATATATCCGGGAGCTGATGGTAATGCTTGAGGATAAAAACAGCAGGAATAACCCTTTGGAAGCGAAAATGTTATAATAAGGCTGACCTTAGAAGATCAATTTCATTATTTTTCTCCGGATCCCCTGATTGAAGATACAAAAATCCAAGTAAAGCAAAAAAGCGATCAATGATAGCGACATCATTCATGGGTTGAAAAACGGAATCTTCAATTTTAATTTTGACCCGCCGAAACAAAGATTTGATTTCGTTTTTAGTGAATACCCCGCCTTTGTTTTGCGGATTTATATAAAATGATATTTGCTTTTGGCCATCAGGTGCCGGTAAAGTTTCATTTACCCAGGCCATTACAAATTTTTCACCCGGCAATATCAATCCATAAACCGGTAAATTTAGTTGCCTGGCTATAAGGCTGTATAGCATACCCAGAGAATGAGAGTTTCCGGTTCTGGTTTCCAGTAAGTTATTTAGAAAAAGATGACGCATTTCCACATTTTGATATGGAACGCATTTAAATTTGTAAATGTCGAAAAAGATATGATTGAGTACTTTGATTTTTTCTAAGGGCGTAAGGTTATCGTTTAATTCCAGCCAGGCATCCCGGTTAAGCTTAAACACCAGACCTTTTATTTCTTCTTCATCCAGGTGTGGATAATGATATCTGGTAAACAGAATGAAACCTTCCAGAGGGTCTTTATATGATAAGTGAGACCATGCATGCAGATCCTGATACAATTTCTCGAACTGTATGTCATGAATAATGTTTTCGATGCGTTGTTGCATCAGCTCGTCAAATGAGTTCTCCCAGGCCTGCTCCAGCAGCGGCACTGCTCCCGGGCCATATACACATATGTGCTCCCGTACCTTGGCAAAGGCCTGCTGATCGGGCTCATCCAACAGGCTGATAAGTGCCTGCAATTCGGTATTGAAGTCTGAGGGTTGGCTCATGCTTAAGTGTTTGATGCAAAAAAACGGAATTGTCGCTGCTGACCTTCAAAAGTAATCAACATATTAAGGCTGACTGACAGTAATCGGGCGCTAATTTAAAGTCTTTCCATCCTTTCGAGTAAGGTTTCAATCAATTTTTTAATGGTTATCTGATAGTCCTTACTATATGTTTGCGTAATGCGGTTGGCAATAATGGCACATATGGTCAATGTTTGATGTCCGAGCAGTTTACCCAGCCCATACAATGCGGAGGTTTCCATCTCAAAGTTGATGATTCGTTTTCCTGAAGCATTGAAGTTGGTTAGTGCCAGATTGAGGTCAGAATGCCTGGCAGGCAAACGCAGGGTGCGTCCCTGAGGCCCATAGAAACCAGGAGCAGTTGCTGTCATTCCTAAAGCAAAACCAGGGGCAATCATGTTAAGTAATTCTT
The DNA here is from genome assembly GCA_002410555.1 of Bacteroidales bacterium UBA5281. Lineage (GTDB taxonomy): Bacteria > Bacteroidota > Bacteroidia > Bacteroidales > Lentimicrobiaceae > Lentimicrobium. Next base: position 92,249 of record DHSR01000018.1, read on the forward strand.
CAGAAGCAGCCACAACATAAGGGCGGGGAAATTCGTGATTCCAGGAAGTCTGATCTACAAAGGCTTTGGTCAGTTCTGCGTCTATCACTGATGGAGCATCGCGGTAATAATAAAGCATGCCATCCAGCCCGATGCCATGTGTAGAAGCTACCATGCTATCTGCCTCTATGTCGGCCTGTAGCGAACCTGATGTGCCCAATCTTATAATGTTGAGCGATGTATGTTCTTCTTTAGGCAGGCGCTTTTGTAAATCAATATTAAAAAGTGCATCAATTTCATTGAGCACAATATCAATATTATCGGTTCCCATGCCGGTAGAAAGCACTGAGATCCGTTTTTTTCCAATGTAACCTGTATGCGTAAATATCTCCCGGTTTTGACGTTTTATCTCGATGCTATCGAAGTAGGCAGATATCACCGGCACCCTTCCCGGGTCTCCAACTACTATAATGTCATTTGCCAGTTCTCCAGGCTTGAGATGCAGGTGATAAATACTTCCATCGGAATTTAATATGAGTTCTGAAGTTCCAATACTAATCATAATGATAATTCGTTTGTTATACTAAGAGCACGATTTTTTCTGGCCTTAGCTTGCAAAGATAGACAAATCCTTTTTTATGCATATTCTTGTTCCATATGATTTTGATGCTCAAACCGATCGGGCATTACAACAGGCAGTACACCTGGCTTCCCGATCGAAAGGTCGCATTACTTTGTTGTATGTATTTGAAAATCAAAGTATATTAAGTACAATATTTGGTAATGACCGTAAAAAGGAGATGTTTGGTATGCTGGCCGACAAGCTGGAAGCTTTGGCTGTAAACCTTTCACTAAAAACCGGGATCGATGTAAATATACGTCTTGAACAGGGACGTATCGGTCATGAAATAGCTGCCGTAGCCAAAGAAACTAACGCTGATCTGGTAGTAATGGGTACCCGCAGCAGCAACTTTGCGGGAGATGAAATGCTGGAAATTGGTGCCAATACTTCGCGGGTAATCCGCCTGGCACCCTGTCCGGTTATCAGTATCAGCGGGCAAGCTCACTATGAAGGCCTGCGACAAATTATGCTTCCTTTTGATCAGCATGCTGAAACAACACAAAAGATCAACTGGGCCATAAAACTGGCGAAAATATATGGCTCGGGCATTCGGTTGGTTTCTGCACTTCCTCATTCGGCCACAGCCCATGAGAAAAAAGAAACTGCCAATCATATGGCCAAAGCGGAAGCGAAAATCAGGAACGCAGGCATTTCATGCGAAAAAACAAAAATTGAACCTGTTGCCGAAGATAAAACCCTGGTAAATGATCTGTTGAAATATGCAACATCGGTAGGCGATATCGACCTGATTATTATTATGACTCAGCGCGGCCCATCTTTTGTCGATTTTTTTGTAGATTCACAGGCACAAGAATTTATTCGTTGTTCGGGTATTCCTGTTATGACTATTATTCCCGGAAAAGAAGACTAATTTTCGTGGAGAAATGTCCCGAAAATAAGTAATTTAGTATTTCTGTTAATTTTACAATACACATAATTTGTCCAGTCATGAAAAGAAAAATTTGGGTAATCAGCCTTCTGGTGATTACAGTATTATTGGGAATACTTATGTGGTGGCGTTATTATTTCGTATTTGGTGAAGGGGTTAAAGCCGGCACACTCAATTTTTTTGTACGAAAAGGTTATATTTTTAAAACCTGGGAAGGCCGTTTGATACAGGAAGGTTTTAAAACAGAAACTGCCGGTGCTTTGCAAAGCAATGAATTTGAGTTTAGCGTAGTAAATGACAGCATCGCAAAAATACTTGAATTGCAGGGAGGTAAATTTGTAGAACTTAGATATAAGGAATATTTACATGCCTTGCCCTGGCGGGGAATGAGTACCTATGTGGTCACAAATATTGTATCTATGCGCGAAAAGCCTGCAAATCCGGGTAACCTGCCATTTCCGGCTGTACCATAATATGATCAGAGTTCTCAGGGTTTTAGAAGTTAGCGATTAGAGGTTAGATGTTAGAGGTTAGAGGTTAGAAATTAGAACCCCTGAATAACATCCCCATGTCTCCTTATCTCTTTATCTCCATTTCTCCTTCTCCTTGTTCCCCCGTCTCCCACCACACTATCCTACCATTCAAAAATATCTGCTCTTTCCAAAGGTCGTCTGTCGGCGTGCCATTGAAAATTGCGCAGCAGCAATTCGGATGGACTGATATCATCTTCGGGCAGAAGTTCGGCATTTGGCTTTTCAATATATACAATTTGCTTCATTTTGCGGTCCTTTAGCCTGATTTGTATATTACTCGAAAATGCTTTATTAATTCCGGTTAGTGTGCCGTCTTCTTCTCTTACCCAGTATAATGTTTCTGAATTGCCTTTTACTTTGATCAGCCTAAGCTCATCATCGCTGACAAATCCGGTCATATCTCGTCCCTTAATCTGATTGTAGCCATTACCTAAGGTGTCACGTGAAACGATAAAAGAATTCTGAAATAAAAATATTTGTTTAATGGATTCTTCACCAGTGAGTACATGTATGGTATCGGCAGTAAGTTGGTTGTCATCAGCCCAGACAATGGGTGAGCCTGTCATCCGCATAGTGGAATCGCTGAAAGCATAAGTAAGTGAATCACACAATCCCTGAAGGTCTGAACGGTAAAATTTTACGTGATAAAATGCAAAAATCTCCCGGGTTGTTTGGGTTGAATCGAAAGTAGCCCTCAGGGTGTCTGCATGGAGGAAAAGAGTGTCGTTTTTGTCAATGAGCAAGGCCTCAGCCCGTTGCGTAATCATCGTATATCCTACTGATTTCTGATAAAGAGCATAATGTCCGTTTACCAGCATATTCTGGACAGTGTCAATAACCTGAATATTGCGAAAGGCTTGTCCATATCCATTGGTACGTTCATAATATAAACTGTCGCCGGTCAGTATCTGATCTCCATTTCTCACCCGGGCATTTTCATTGAATTCGGCAATGTCAGTAACCGTATTATACCATCCATTTTCGGCATAGATATCTGTTTCCACCCCCTTAATTGTAGTTGGCCCCTTAAACCATGAAATTTTGCTTCGTGTATTGTACTGTAGCGTGTCGCAGTTTATAACATAATCGGGATTGACCAGCACAACCTGATCTTTGAAGAAAAAATCCTTGGTATGGGTATGATAATATCCTCTTTCACTGTCAAGGGTGTTCTGACCATTCACTATGTGTCCACCCGTGAGATAAAAAGCAATGTCAGTATTCCTGTCATAAATAAGTTTGTCGGTTGTAAGTACTGTCTGCTTATCAATAAGTCTGACATTATCGAATACCTCTGCTATCCGGGTTTCGCCACTGTAGTATATGGAGTCGCCAAAAAGGTTTAAGGTGTCACTTGCCTCAATGTGTACATTGCCATAGGCTTTCATGCTATTGCTGGCATTGTTGAGATGGGCTGAGTCACAATACAATAAAGCACCCTCATGCTCGAAAATTGCATTTCCTTTAATGCGTTGAACGTCAGCGCCCAATGCTTTATTGTAGGTCATTATATCAGCCTGAATCAACTTTATCTTGCGCGACTGCTGGCCTGACAATGTAACCGGTAGCCACATCAATAACGCCAGATAAATAAATTTAAAATTTATGTCATACATTGAGTTCACCTTATGATGCAAAAGTAAAGATAATATTGTGGAAAGTTTATTTAAACCAAAGCTGCCTGAAAATAAAATTAAAACAAAACAACGAAAAATGTATCAGGATGTTACGGGTTTGCTTAAAAAACGCTAATTTTGATAGTATATTCTCAAAGAGTTGAAATTACTAACTTAAAAAAAGCAAAAATGAAACAGATCTATTTTTCAATTTTTATTCTGCTTAATCTGTTGCTTCCGGCCATCATAGTATCGGCCCAGAGCTCTTCAGGCCTTAAGCTTAGTTTGAATGAAGATGGAACCTTCAACTGTACCGGAGCCATTGTGGCCGATAAGGAAAGACAGCCTGCGATCGTTTATGATGTTTTGCCCGGTTTTCCTAAAAGAATGCTTGCAAATCCTAGCTTTAAAAATACCAGAGGCGCTACACTGGCCGACATTAACAATGATGGTATTCAGGAAATATTGGTAGGAGCCTGGGATACGTTGTTTGTGTATAATGGAAACGGTAACCTCCTCTGGAAGAAAAAGCTTAGTGGAACTACCATTCTGCCCCCAACCGTGGCTGATGTGAATAACGACAATATACCGGAGATCGTGGTAACTACGGGCGGAATACCAGCCGCTGGCAGAGTATACCTACTGGATGAACTGGGCAATGACTTGCCTGGATGGCCGCTGAATTTCAATAACCACTGGATGATTAATGCGCCTGTAATAGCTGATATTAATGGAGACAAAAAGGTGGAAATCCTCTTTGATGAACGGGTAAATTCAACTCAGGGGTTTATTCATGCAGTAAAGGTTAACGGCGAACCATTTAATGAAAACTGGCCGGTTGAATTGCCGGGTACACCTGCATTTACTCCGTCAGTTGGTGATATTGACCGTGATGGGATACCTGATATCGTTATAAGCATATCGTCCGGAGAGTTGTATGTTCTTGATACCAATGGTTTGGTGCTCAATGGTTTTCCCATGGTCCAGAATGGCAGTAAGTTCAGTTATCAGTCGCCTTTACTGGCTGATATTACGCACGATGGCTTCCTGGAAATTGTTGGCAGCCGGCATGGGGATGCACCGGATTATTATGTGGCGCGCCATGATGGAACCTACGCTCCAGGTTGGCCCTATGCCTTGCCGGGATGGACTTATTCGCCACCAACAGTTGTAGATAGTGACCTTGACGGAGCCTATGAGTTGTATTTTGGGCATCCTCAGACTTCGGATACTGAACCCCTGGATGTGATTTTTGGTTTTCATGAAGACGGAAGTATGCTTCCGGGTTTCCCCATAAAAAAATATGGCGGTAATGAAGGCGTAATTACTGTGGCTGATGTCAATGCTGATTTTGTTCCTGATATAATATTTACCAGTAATACCACCGATAGCGAGGGTTATGGATACGTTCATGCATACAGCCTTGATGGTAGTGGTGAATTGCCCGGTTTCCCCCTGCGTCCACGTGGATTTACTTTTTTAGGCGCCGCCCATGTAGGAGATGTAAACAATGATGGATATATGGATCTTACCGTGCCCACCTATACTGCTACTTTTGGCGCCGGCATCGACAGCGCTTACCTTTATGTGTATGATCTCCAATATTATTACAATGAAGGAGAGATCCATTATAATACATACAAAGGTTCAAATGCCCGTGACGGGAACAGGGCTTTGCTGAATACGGGCATTGCATACCGCAGTGCAGGGAAGGGGCTGCTCGGATTATATCCTAATCCTGCAAGAGAAGAGGTGAGATTTATGCCTGAAATCAATATTTCCAGCGCTCAGTTAAGGATATATGATCTTTCCGGAAGATTGTTGTTTGAGCAATCTCTATCCATGACCACCGGACAGGAACAGCGCATTGATGTGTCATTTTTGAGGAGTGGCATGTATATGGTAATGCTTTCGGATGGTCAGCAACTGACAACAGGGAAGCTTTTGATCAAATGACTGGCAATGAATGATCGGAAGAATCTAACAGTTTCTGTTCAAACCTGTTTGATTTATGAGAAGATCGATGAATTGAACTTCGATGGTTCTGACGAGGGAAGGCCAATGGTTCAAAAAGACCTTACCAGCCAGGGCTAAAGTCAATAATCGTAAGCAGAAAGTCAAGTTTAGAGGCGGATGTAATGGGGAAATGGAAAATCCGAAAAGTATTTATTCCACCTTTAGCCGGGATTAAAATACTGAGCGGCGGGCTGGGCCATGGTAATAGCTGCCTGACACGGAACAAAACGCAGCGGGCATTGGTGCTTTTTAAGTAAAAAAAACACTGTCAACTTATATTTTTTCGTAAAAATGATGTAGGTTTACACTGCTCTAAACCTTATGATTCAGCCAGATGAAGAAAACGTTAAGTCCCAGGGAAAATTATGATCATACCTGCCTGGAAGCCGGATATGTGCCCTTACATGAAGCCACCCATGAAACTTATGATCGAATAGGTTTTATGTCGGGCCTTGAAGTGCATCAACAATTGAAAACCAAAGAAAAACTATTTTGCCATTGTCCGGCTGGTATTTATAATAAACCGGATGTTTTTGATGCTGAAGTTATTCGCCATATGAGGCCCACACTCAGTGAGTTGGGCGAGTACGACGGCACTGCACTTATGGAGTTTAAAACCCGTAAAAACATCATTTACCGGCTAAAAAATGAAACCACCTGCACTTATGAAGTGGACGACACACCACCTTTTGCGCTTAACAGGGAAGCTTTAAATATCGCTATTGAGATTTCATTGCTTTCAAAGTTAAATATTGTGGGTGAGGTACACATCACGCGTAAGCAGTATCTGGATGGCAGTATTCCTACCGGGTTTCAGCGTACTGCAATCATTGGTGTAGAGGGCGAAATTTCACTAAAAAATAAAAAAATCCGGCTTATACAGCTTAGCCTCGAAGAAGATTCCTGCCGTGAAGTGTCTGATATAGGACATACCCGGATTTACCGTACTGATCGCCTGGGAATGCCACTTATTGAAACAGTGACATATCCGGATATGGTTACCCCTGCAGAAGTAAAAGAAGCATGTGATTATATCCGGTTTTTAAATCGTAGTACCGGCAAGGTAAGGACAGGGATTGGAGCAGCACGTCAGGACGTAAATGTTAGCTGCCGGGGTGGATCAAGAGTAGAGATAAAAGGTGTAGCACATACCAAATGGATTCCACAGCTTACGCATATTGAATGTTTCAGGCAGTGGTCGCTACTGTTATTGCGCGATAAACTTTGCAAATCTATTCCCGAACATCATGCCTGGAAGTGCAGTTATGTTGATCTTGATTATCATGATTATCGCTTTAGCTATTTGCCATTGTCGCAGGCACGACATACGGAGCAAAAAATAGTGGCCGTTAATCTTCCGGGATTTGGCCAGGCTTTGTCTCATTTTACACAGCCTGGCAAAATGTTTGCCGATGAACTGTCTGACCGCTTAAAAGTAATTGCCTGCCTTGAAAAACCGAATATGGTGCACACGGCTCAATTGAATCAGGTGGTTGTAGAAAAGCAGTGGCTGGCAGTGCAACAATTGCTCGGTTCATCACAAGATGATGCACAGCTTATTATTTGGGGACATGCCGATGATATTCCAACCGCACTGGAAACAATTGAAGAACGTTGTTTAATGGCCTTTAAAGGAATTCCCACAGAAACCCGCAAGTCTTTTGAAGATGGTACCACCATTTTCGAGCGCGTATTGCCCGGTGCTGACCGCATGTATCCGGATACCGACAGTGCACCCATTCCACTAAAAGATGAAACCATAGAAAAACTGAGGCAACACCTGCCACGCGAAATTGCCGGTCTCTATAGTATCCTGCAAAAATGGCGTATTCCCGAAGATACATATACATATATCTTCAAGAACGATTTTTTTTCATTAATAGAGGATATTGTTGAACAATTGGATTATGATCCTGCATTTGTGGGTAAGCTTTTGGGACACAAATTAAAATTTATAGAGGGTCATATCATCCCGGTAGCTCCCTTCAAGCCCCGGATAATATTTAGTCTGCTTAAATTTTTAAAAGATAATAATCTTACTCCTGAGCTTGCCTGGGCCATGTTACCCATTGTATTTGAGCATCCAAAACTTGATTTTGAATCGGTCCTCATTCAAATTAAATTTCAACGTATCAGCAGAGAAGCATTGCTTGCTCAGGTGCCTTTTCTCAGGACTAAATTTGCTGAAATAAGACATTCTATGGACACCCTGAATGAAAGGGATTGGATTATGGGTCAGTTGAGGCGCCCGGCCCTGGGAAACATACCCCTGACAGATCTGGTAAAATTTCTTTAACTAATGACAAGTAATGCTCCCGCAGGTCGGGATTTTTAATTCCAACAATAAAAATATACCAAATGGCTGACGATTTTTTTCAGGGATACAAAGGAACAGCGCTTGAAATACTCAAAAAATTTAATGTAAGGGTATGGGGGCAGGCGGAGGTTAAAACCAGCCGGGGAATGTTTTCGGGTATTGTGTTACCCAGGGCCGAGAATGATGACGATAGGCATATTGTATTGAAGATTATAACCGGTTACAATGTAGGTATTGATGTTGCCAGCATCACCGATATGAAAGAAACAGGTTATAAAAAAGCCAATTACAAGATTCCGGAGAAGGAATTCCCTTATACGGAAGGTTTGCCAAAGGTGAAACTTATTGGTACAGGGGGTACCATTGCTTCACGGCTCGATTACCGCACCGGAGCAGTGATACCGGCTTTTTCTCCTGGCGAACTTTACGGTGCGGTACCCGAACTGGCACGGATATGCAATCTCACTACAGAAAAAGTATTTGCTGTATTCAGCGAAAATATGGCACCTGACAACTACCGCAAGCTTGCAATAGCTATTGGAAAAGAAATTGAAAGTGGGGTAGATGGAATAGTTATCGGACATGGAACGGACACTTTGCACCATACCGCTGCCGCCCTCACCTTCATGGTTCAAAACCCACCGGTTCCTATTGTGCTTGTAGGCTCCCAGCGTTCTTCCGACCGACCAAGTTCTGATGCTGCCCTTAACCTGATGCATGCTACTACGGCTGCCGGTCATGGTGATATTGCTGAGGTAATGGTCTGCATGTTCGGCCCAACCAGTGATGAATACGGATTCCTCCACCGTGGAACCAGAGTGCGTAAAATGCATTCCTCTTACCGTTCAACTTTCAGAACATTGGGAGATATACCCCTTGCCAAAGTCACCCGGAAAGGAGTAGAACCAATTAAAAAGGTATATAACCACCGGCGGAAAGACCGGAATGTTAACATTTTACCCTTTTTTGAAGAAAAGGTAGCCATCGTTTATTATTATCCCAATATGCAGCCTGATATTATTGATGCGCTTGTAAGCAACAATTACAAAGGAATTATAATTGCAGGAACGGGGCTGGGTCATGTTAATAAGCCACTTTATCCAGCCATTGAACGTGCCCATGCAGCCGGTGTCCATATGTATATGACTGTGCAAACACTATGGGGTTACGCGCATATGTTTGTTTATGATACAGGTAGAGATTTGATGGCGAAAGGTATAATTCCTGCAGCCAACATGCTTCCTGAAGTAGCTTATATTAAGCTGGGCTGGGCACTGGGACAAACCACTGATCATGAGGAAGTTAAAAGAATGATGCTTGCGCCTGTAAATGATGAGATAACAGCCCGAGAACCCTATAATGGTTATCTCATCTATCAGGGAGGAGTTCCCGAAGTAGAGGATTTTATCCGAAAGGTAAGAAAATGAAGCGAAGGCCATAATTACGCTATATTTGCAAATTATTCCATTTTGCCCGATTCGGGAAAAACCCAGTCATAAAAGCTATGGAAAAAAGTTTGATTTGTTCATCCCCTCAGGTATTACACAATTTCTCCAGATGCCAACAAGCTCATATAAAAGAGATTGCATATGCTTTACGGGTAACATATCTCAGGTCCGGTTAAATACTACATCATCTTGAATCTGCTCATGAAAATACGCTTTACCTTATTATTGCTTTTTATTGTCACCACCGCCTGGAGTCAGGATACCCTTACGCTATTGCAATATAACCTGCTGAACTACGGAAACTACACCTCTTATTGTACTGCTAACAATAATTCCCATGAGCAGAAAGACATTTACCTCAGGGCGATAATCAATTATACTAAGCCTGATGTATTTACGGTGAATGAACTGAGTCAATATGAATTTTATCATGACCGGATTCTCACCGAAGTACTCAATTCGAGTGGCCGGAATTACTACCGGAGAGCGGAACTCACCAATCTTGCCGGGTCATACCTGCTCAATCAGCTTTACTATGATTCCCGAAAATTGGTATTATATAGCCAAAAGGTGATTCAGTACAATGTCCGCGACGTTAATCTATATACTTTGTATGCCAGAAATGACGGACTTGCACGTGGAGATACGATATTTATCAATTGTATAGTGGCCCATCTGAAGGCAGGTAGCGGGAATAGTAATGCGGCGGTTCGAACTACAATGACCCGGAATGCAATGGAATGGCTCAGATTGAATGCCAAACCAGGTAACTTTTTGTTTATGGGTGACTTTAATATATACACCTCTGATGAAACTGCCTATCAAAATCTGATCAATCCCTTACCTGTGAATGCTTCTTTCCGTTTTTTTGATCCCATAAACATGCCGGGCGCCTGGAACAATAATTACGACTTCCGATATTGGCATACCCAGTCGGTTTCCGCTGACGGTAATGGTTGCCAGGCTGGAGGAGGCATGGACGACCGCTTTGATTTTATCCTTGCTTCTGCCAGCATTATGAATGGAAATCAGGGAGTTAAATATGTAACTGATTCATATTATGCCCTCGGGCAGGATGGACGCCATTATAATAAATCAATTACCGATGCACCGGCCAATACCTCTGTGCCCTCAAATGTTCTTACCGCCCTTGGAAATAATTCTGATCACCTGCCGGTAATGATGAAACTGAGTTTGAGTTCCTCCCTGCCCAATGCTTTGTGCGATGACGCCTGGAAGGGACAGGTTCAGTTGGTATATGTCCCGGATAATTTTCCGGTATTGAGAATTAGGTTAAATGAAGCAGACCATTACCGATTACGGATAATCGGGGTTACCGGAATGATATTATATGAAACTTCTGTTTACCTTTCTCCGGGTATAAATGAGTATACCGTTCCAATAAATGGTTTTTCACCGGGCTTTTATCTGGTTAGACTGGAGAATAGTCATTTTCACGGAGTAACACTAAAGGTGGTGAGGTGATTAGTTTCGCAATCCGCGTTCATCCGAACTGGCCGACATCATGAGTTTTTCAACCAGCTTCAGGTATTTCTCAACCCTGGAAGTTGCAGTTTCGAAGCTGGAAAGTTGTCTTTTCCCATAAGCAACCATTTTAGCACCCATAACCGGATCATTAACCAACGAAAGAATTTTCAGGGCAATATCTTTAGGGTTAACCGGATCGAAATAGATCGCTGCATCCTTACAAACATTATGTGCAAAAGGCATGTCGGAAGTAAGTATGGGCAACCCCATTTTCATGGCTTCGGGATAGCTGGCTGAAAAGCAATCGAGCAACGAGGGTAGAAACATAAAATCACATTGCTGGTATAGATGGGGACATTCATTCACTTTTACCGGCCCTGTGAAATGAACATATTTAAGATTCTCTTTACTGATTTTAATTTGATGCGGCTGTATGCTCAGAATAAATTTTATGTTCAGCTCTGGCTTGAGCATCCTTAGCCGGGTAATAACCGGATCTATAATGCGAAGATTCTTATAAAGATGATTTGCCGAAAGGGTAATTAACCGGAACTCTCCCGGAATCCGGGGCGGAAGCTTAATCTTATCTGACCAGGCCGAAGGCTGATGATAGATATTGCTCACTGTATTTGAAACCACGGCAATGCGATCGGAATTTATCCCAAATGACTGAATCATTCTTTCTTTTACCTCCTCAGTTTCTACTACCAGATAATCGGTATTTTGCAGAAAGAGCTTTGTACGCATCCGATTGATTAGTTTTCGTTTAAAAAGCTCAAACCTGGGTGCTTCTGTAAAATAAGGAGATTCCTTATAGATGCAAAAAGGAATAGCAAACCCTGCCAGATGGAGTGACCTGGGTTTCCAGAAAATGGGACCAAATATGGTAAAAACCACATCCGGATTGATTACTTTTTCCAACATAGCACTGCGTTGTATGCGTCGAATCAGCAACCATGCACGGCTAATCCAGTTTTTGCCCCGTGAATATCCTGAAAAACGGTAAGTGTGAAAATTAGCCGGCAGTTGTGTTAGATCAATTTGATTTTCAACCTCCGCCGATAAATACAAATGGTACTCATGTTCGGGGAAGTGTTTTAACTCATGAATGACTGATATTGCCACTTGTAAAGGCCCCGCAATGTGTATGTTCGAGGCATTAATGAGTAATTTCACTATTAACCGTATTTGATTCTGATATATTTTGAATATTGAAAGTAAAGATACAATATTTTTAATTGGTTAGGTAAATGAATACATGGGATCAGGCAATAACTTCAGCCGAGCGCAGCTAATTTTGCTAATTTTGCCATTTCCGGCCAGTGCCGGAAAATAAAATCCTATACTATGCTTGCCGAAATTGTTACCATAGGGGATGAAATCCTTATAGGTCAGGTTATTGATACCAATTCAGCCTGGATGGCCGAACAACTGAATATTATTGGTGTTAACGTTACTCAGATAACCAGTATCTCTGACGACAGGGAACAAATTCTGGACACCTTGAAACAAGCTGCCACACATGCTGATATAGTGCTCATTACCGGCGGTCTGGGGCCCACCCGTGATGATATTACCAAGCAAACCCTTTGTGAATATTTCGACACCAGACTGGTATTGAATGAGGATGCACTCAGAAATATAGAAAGGATTTTTGTTTCCAGAGGATATGCACTTACGCCTGTTAACAGGGCTCAGGCTGAACTTCCTGAAGCCTGTGATCCGCTGATCAATGCTCAGGGTACGGCTTCGGGCATGTGGTTTGAAAAAGAAAACAAAATTTATGTCAGTATGCCTGGCGTCCCTTTCGAAATGAAAGGATTGATGCAGAATTTTGTAATTCCTCGTCTGGCTGCCAGAAACAATAAGGTTGTATTGCATCGTACCGTGCTTACTCAGGGTGTAGGTGAGTCCTTTCTTGCCGACAAAATCAGCGACTGGGAGGACGCACTCCCGTCATACATAAAACTTGCCTATTTGCCACAACCCGGCATTGTTCGTTTGCGTCTGTCGGGCAGGGGAAAGGACAAAGAAGTGTTACAACAGGAACTCAATAACAGAATAGATGCCCTGTATAAAATAATACCGGACTATATTTTTGGTGAAGGTACCGATACTCTTGAAGGTTTGTGTGGAAACCTGCTTCGCAATCAAAACCTTACCCTGGCAACTGCCGAAAGTTGCACCGGTGGTTATATAGCTCATCTGATTACCAGCATAGCCGGGAGTTCTGATTATTTTAAAGGCTCAGTGGTTTCCTATTCCAATGAGGTGAAAGAAAAGGTACTGGGTGTTTCCGCCGGGTCACTGCAAAATAAGGGCGCAGTAAGTGAAGAGGTAGTACTTGAAATGGCAATGGGGGCCAAACAATTATTAAATGCAGACTGCATAATAGCTGTGTCGGGTATTGCCGGGCCTGGAGGTGGAAGCCCCGAAAAACCGGTGGGTACCATCTGGATTTGTTTGATTACTCCTGAAAAAACCCAAACCAGAAAATTTATTTTTGGTGATCAACGGGACAGGAATATCCGGCGCACCGCTCTGGCAGCGCTGGCCATGCTTCATCGGGCGCTTGCCTGAACCATGAATATGGATTGCACCTTTGCTTTTTATACGGAAAAACGTGTGAATTAACTTATTTATATACATATTTGCATCCTCAAATAATCTTAACTCATCCACTAAATCATGAAAAACATTTTTACCTTAATCATTGCTCTCCTTCTTATTTCAGGCAGCTTGTTATCGCAAAGTATTGTGTGTACCGATCCATTGCCTAAGAATGCTATACTCGAAGAGTTTACCGGCATGTATTGCCCCAATTGTCCCGATGGTCATGCCATAGCTGCCGCCTTGCTGAATGACAATCCGGGAAGGGCTTTTACCATTGCCATACATCAGGGTAGTTACGCCGTTCCTTCAGGTAATGCTCCTGATTATCGTACCCCTTTCGGTAATCCTCTTGCTTCTCAGGCAGCCATCAACGGTTACCCAATGGGCACTGTAAACCGTCATGTATTCAGTGGTTCAGCTACCGGCATGGGCCGTGGATCCTGGGCAGTATCAGCGTACACCATTATGCAGCAAATCTCTCCGGTAAATGTCGGAGTTATTTCAGAGTATGAAGCTGATACCCGTACTTTAACCATTGAAGTTGAACTTTATTATACTTCCGATGCACCCGCTTCATCCAATTTTATCCATCTGGCTCTGATACAGGACAGCATCTTTGGCCCGCAATCAGGGGGTGGTGCAGGGAATAACTATTGCCACATGCATATGCTTCGCCATTTCATTACTGGCCAGTGGGGTGATGAAGTAACCACCACCACCCAGGGATCGCTCGTAAATAGAATATATACCTATGTAGTTCCTGAAAGTTATACCAATATACCGGCCATTGTGGAACATATGGAAGTACTTGCTTTTGTTACCGAAAGCCACCAGGAAATATATACCGGATATGCTGTTCCTGCAATAGATGGAACCAATCTCTGCATTGGATCACTCGCCGTGCAGGATGCAAACATTAAAACCGGTTCTCCTGATTCAACTACTACATTCGAAATAGAAGCTTTAAGTAACCTTGTGGATGGTGCAACTATGGAGTTTTGCATTGAATCCGGAGATGCCCCTGCTGACTGGGTAAGTTCATTCTTGATTGATGGCGTGGAATATCCCGGAACAGCTACCGTACAGCTTCCTGAAGATAGTCCTGAATCAATTATCGTAAATGTCAATCCAGGCGCTTCTGCCGGATTTGCCACCTACGCGGTGCACATGAAATCTGTTGCCTTCCCTTCTGCACCGGATAAAGTGGTTTATCTAAGAATAATTTCGGGCGTAACCGACCTGGTGGTTAATGCCACCGGTGGCCCCGAAGCAGCCCAGTTTGCCCATGTTTATACCGATGCACTCGCCGCCGCCGGTAATAACACTTTCGCCCTCACCAATGCCAACGTAATGGTAGATATTATTAATGCAAATGTTTGGAGTGAGGTATTGACCCTGTGGCTCAATGTTTCATGGACCTTTCCGGCCATCACCGATGAACAGGCCACAGCAGTAATGCAATTTATGGATGCAGGACATAGCGTTTTTATGGGCGGCCAGGATATTGGTTGGGATATTATGAGTGGTGACGCCAATTCGAATGGAACACCGGTGACCCGGAATTTCTACACCAATTATCTTAATGCCGTTTTTGTGGATGATGGAAATTCTGCCAACAATAAATTAATCGCAGTAGCGGGTGACCCGGTGTTTGGACAGGTAGCTCAGTCAGCTATTGTGGATGTTTTTGGTGGTTACTTGTATCCCGATGTCATCAATCCCGGCCCGGGAGCCAATGCCATTTTTCATTATCCGGTAGAATCCAAAATCGCAGCCATCAGGTATGATGGGGATAATTTCCGCAGTATATATTTTGGTATTGGATTAGAAATGATCTCCAATACTGATATTACAAACCAGATTGTGCAACTCAGCCATGATTGGCTTATTGACAAACTGGTAAATGTGTCATTTGATGAGGCTATGAGTTCATTAATGACGGGTCAGAATTATCCCAATCCGGCTAGCGATTATACCTGGATTAACGTGTCAGCAGCCGGCCAGGGAAGTTTGCTTGAAATATATGATATCAATGGCCGAAAAATGTCAGAGCAGTTGGTTGGTAAATCATCTTTGATCAGGATTGATCTGGACAATTATTCACCTGGCATATATCTCTATTTCCTGAGTAAAGACAAACAGAAATCTGCTCCCCAAAAGCTTATTGTTGTAAAATAGTCAGCATTTATAAGTTATTTTAACAGGTTGTTGCTGTGACTCCGGTTGCACAACAACCTTTTTTTGATGTATTTCTCATTCCCTTCCATATATATGCGGTACTTTTGTTTGATAAATAATGGATCAAAAAGCTGAATTATGCAGGTAAACGACAATGTAACCCCGGTCAACGTAAGGACTATTTGCCCTGTGTGTTCGGTTGGATGCAGCCTGGAGGTTGTTGTACAAAATGGACAAATTGCTAATATACAGGGGATTGGTGGACTCATCAATCCAGAAGGAGAGTACTGTGCTTTACCTTTGGCCGCTGTCAAAGAGCTGAAGAAACTACCCAGAATAATCCAACCATTACTACGTGATAATGGTGGATTTAAGCCCATTGCATGGCAGGATGCCTTTGCACTTATAACCGACGAAATTAAAACCTGCGATCCCAGCGATATGGCTTTTTTTGCCGGTGCCCGTATAGGTAATGAAGAACAATATCTAATTCAGAAACTGGCCAGGGCAGGGGCCAGAACCAATAATATCAATACATTCCATTATTTGGGACGCGAATTGGCTTATGCCGGGCTTTCAAAAGCAAATTTGCCCTTTCCCGAAATGGAACTGACCACCCATGTGTATCTGATAGGTGCAGATGTAACCATTACGCATCCAGTGCTTGCTGATTTTATTTTTAAACAACAACTTGACCATGGATGCCGGGTAACCGCAATAAGTGCAGAAGGAGATATCTCAGGATCTTTTCAACAGAAAACCATCAGGGTTACTTCCATCTATAATTTCATAAAAGCGGTGAATCATTACATTCTTACTGAACATCTCGAAGATCACCTTTTTCTGGAACCGCTCATTGGAAATTTTGAAGAATACCGGAAACATCTGCTCAGTAATTCTTTTGAATCATTGGTCCAACTGGCAGGGGTAGGGGCAGAGGTGGTAAGCGCTTTCGCAACTTCTTATCTCGGAGATAAATCGGCAGTACTTTTGTTTGCAGAAAATAATTCCGGTGCTTCTACCTGTAGTGAACTGTTTAATCTGGCTTGTATAAGTGGTAAACATGGAAAAACAGGTAGCGGGCTGATGCTGTTGAAGGAAAAAAATAATGCCCATGGGTTGTATGATATGGGAGTCATGCCTTCATTCAGCCCAGGTACAGACAACTGGCATGATCCTTTGGTAAGACAGCGATTTCAGCAGGCCTGGCAATCGGGCGAACTGCCAGATGGTGAGGGCATTAGCCTGGAAAAACTGGAGAGAGGGTATTACAAAAAGCTGTTTATTTTTGGCGAGGATCCGGTGGGTTGTGCTTTTGAGCCTGAAAGGTTCTCTGAACCCATTGGAAATGCTGACTTTACGGTGGTGCAGGATTATTTTCTTACGCCAACCGCTGCTTTGGCTCACCTTATTTTGCCTGCCTCCTGGCCATGGGAAAACGGTGGCACCTATACCAATACTCAAAAAGTGCTTCAAAATTCAGATAAAATACAAAGTTTGACTCCTGGTATGGCACCCGAAATGGCATCATGGCAGCAACTAAACCAGCTGTTGAATAGATTAAATGCCGGCAATTTTGAAGTTTTAGACGAGGTGTTGTTTGAAGCTGCCGGTTTGTTCCCGCTTTTTTGCAGCAGTTCCCGACTGCATTTGCGGCTAACAGCAGAGGAAAATTTTACACCCATTTTCAAAGCGGGCTGTGACGCAGTGTCCGCGCTTTCTGTTAAAGTATAGTTTAATTGCTGCACCACCGCTTGCCCATCACTGAACTTTATTGCCCCGTCTTCGTCTTAATTCCATGGAGAAGTTCAATATATAACCGCTGAGTGCACCCAGCAGGAATATGATCAACAACATAAGGGACAATGACATTTCAATGTTCCAGAAGAATAGCCGCAGCGAGGCGACGGCTGAATTCTGAACAGCAAGGATTACAACCAGAACCATACCAATTAAGGAAATGATGAGTGAGCTTTTCATGACAGAATGAGTTTAAATGATGGTTAAAAATACTAAATATTTTCATTCCCCGGTAAGCAATTGATTCATTTCTAACCCGGAAACTGCATTTTTAAAGAATTGACTGAAAGCCTGTGATCTTTAATTTCCTATTGAGCTGGAAAAAGAATTAGTTGGGATGTGCGCCATGACTGGTTTGAAAAAGTTCCCGGCTCGATTTGAGCAGATTGACCGTAAACAAGGAGAGGTTTTTAATTTCAGCCAGCATATTTAAATAGAGGATAGAATTCCGGGTGCCTGTTTCGTTGCTTTTTATCCTTTTAACCTGTTTTTTTCGGGTATCTTCCACTACCCTCAT
>DHSR01000021.1 GCA_002410555.1 Bacteroidales bacterium UBA5281
TTAGTTCAACAGCTACTTAAAATAATAATGGTCTTTTTTGAAACGCTTTGCAACCAAATAGAAAGGAATTAACCTCCACAAGCTCCAAAAAAAAAAGACTTATCTTTGCAAATCCTTTACGAATGCTTACAGTGGTTAAGCGGGAGATATTATGAAAGAAAAACCATAAAAAACAGATACTATGAATCGCGGACCGATTTCACAATTCATCGAACATCATTACCGGCATTTTAATTCTGCAGCCTTAATGGATGCCGCCAAAGGATATGAAAAACACCTTGACGAAGGCGGCAAAATGATGATTACTCTTGCCGGAGCCATGAGTACGGCCGAGTTAGGTATTTCTCTGGCCGAGATGATTCGTCAGGATAAAGTACAAATCATCAGTTGTACCGGTGCCAATCTGGAAGAGGACATTATGAACCTGGTGGCTCACAGCCATTATAAAAGGGTGCCGCACTACCGCGACCTTACTCCAAAAGAAGAGTTTGAGCTGATGGAAAAAGGCATGAACCGGGTTACCGACACCTGTATTCCTGAAGAAGAAGCTTTCCGCCGCATTCAACACCACATTGAAAAAATATGGAAAGATGCCGAAGCTGCCGGAGAACGCTATTTTCCGCACGAATTCATGTACAAACTGCTGAACAGCAGGGTAATGGAAAAAGATTATGAAATTGATCCCAAACACTCCTGGATGCTGGCAGCAGCTGAAAAAAACCTGCCAATCATAGTTCCGGGTTGGGAAGACAGCACCATGGGAAACATCTTTGCTTCTTATTGCATTAAAGGTGAATTGAAACCTTCCACCATGAAAACTGGTATTGAGTATATGATTTTCCTTACAGAATGGTACCGTAAAAATTCAGGGGGCAAGGGCGTAGGCTTTTTCCAGATTGGCGGAGGAATAGCAGGAGACTTCCCCATCTGCGTAGTTCCCATGATGTATCAGGATCTGGAGTGGAAAGATGTTCCTTTCTGGGCTTATTTCTGTCAGATCAGCGATTCAACTACTTCTTACGGGTCATATTCCGGAGCCGTACCCAATGAAAAGATTACATGGGGAAAGCTTGATATAGATACCCCGAAATTTATCATTGAAAGTGATGCAACCATTGTTGCTCCACTGGTTTTTGCCTGGTTGCTTAAATGGTAGGATAGAATATTGAGCCAAATCCTACCTGGATTGTGGTCACGAGCCAAATGAGAATGACAATTAATACAAATTTATTTTTCAATGACTCCCGCCTGAGACGGGCAGCCAATAACCCGACAAATCAACGAATATTCTAACACCAAGTCTGATATTTGTGTAAATTTGTTGCTATAAAAACCACAATAATATGCTGGCCAGAAGTCTTATCAGTGATTTAATTGTTCCGCTCAGAACGAGCGACACTGGATTGCAGGCACTCAACCTTATGGAAGAATTTAAGGTGTCACATCTTCCCATTGTTAACAATAATGATCTGCTGGGTCTTGTTACGGAAACCGATATTTTTGAAACCAACACATTTGAGGAGCCGTTAGGAAATCATAACCTTTCTCTGATTAAGCCCTATGTGTATGATTATCAGCATGTATATGATGTAATCAGAATAGTGTATGAGCAGAAGCTTACCCTTATTCCAGTGGTGGATGAAAAGCACACCTATCTCGGTTCCATTACGCTGAATTGCCTGGTTAAATATTTTGCCCGGCTGGCGGCGGTGGATAATCCGGGAGGTATTATTGTACTTGAAATGGGTATCCGCGATTATTCTCTTAGCGAAATTGCGCGTCACGTTGAATCAAATGACGCCAACATACTGAGCCTGTATATTGTTACTTTGCCGGATTCCACGCGTATGGAAGTCACTATTAAAATTGACCGTATGGACATTGCAGGCATCATTCAAACTTTCAATCGTTTTAATTATACCATAAAAGCTTCTTTTTTTGAGGATGACTTCGATGATACCCTCCGTGATCGCTATGACTCGTTTATGCGATTCCTGAATACCTGATAATATGCGCCTTCCGGGTTTGCTGAGTTTTATTTTTTTACTGCCTTTCGTGCCGGTTTACGCTCAGGAGCACGTGAATTGTCCGGATATTTTTATCATTGATAGTATTGTCCTTAAAGGTAACGAAAAAACCAAAGAAGCCATACTGCTTCGTGAGCTTACTTTTTCCAAAGGTGACACCCTTAACGGAGATGAATATACGCAGGCAATAGAGACTTCCCGCATCAATCTGCTGAAGCTATCACTTTTTCATACGGTAGATTTTGATATTTATCCACACAAAGATGAAGGTCATATCAGCCTGTATATAAGGGTACAGGAGCGATGGTACACCTGGTTGTGGCCTGTTTTGGAAATTTACGACCCAAACTTTAACACCTGGTACCGTAAAAGAGACTTAACCCGTCTTTCATATGGATTGTTTTTGCAACAGGAGAATTTCAGGGGCCGGATGGAAAAATTACATCTCATTGTAAAGCTTGGATATCAGCAGGAAATGTTATTGCATTATGAAAAACCATATATTAACAGTGCCAAAACTCTGGGCGCAGGCACCCAAATAAGATTTGCCCGCGACCGGGAAATTGGATACCTGACCCAGAACAACAAACTTGAATATTACAGAGGGGATGATTTTATGCGTCAGGTAACGACTGTTTCGGCAAATCTGCGCTACCGGAAGCGGATTCATACTACGCATTTTTTGCAGTTATCGCTCAATTGGTTCAATATTTCCGATTCTTTACTGCTGCTGAATCCAGCTTATAATGCAAATGCTTCCAGGCATACATTTTTTCCTGCCCTGAGCTATTTTGTCAAAGCCGATTACCGGGACGACAGGGCTTATCCACTCTCGGGCTGGTACGCAGACGCCATGCTTACCCATTATGGACTGGGAATGGTGGATGCCATACATTTCGCCACCCTCAGAACTTCGGTACGTTGGCATCAACCCGCTGGGAAGCGCTGGAATATCGCTTTTTTATTGGCCTCCAAGTTTTCCACCTCAGGGCTTAAGCCTTATTATCTGAGCCGGGCACTAGGTTACGAACGCGATTATGTTCGTGGATATGAATATTATGTTGTAGATGGTGACCACTTTACCCTGGCCAAAGCTAACCTCAAATATAATATCGTAAAGCCCGGAACATTTCATCTCCGCTGTATCAAATCGCCCCGGTTTAACACCATACCTTATGCCATTTACCTGAATGCTTTCGCAGATGCCGGAAAACAATGGCCGGGTCAAGTGCTTCAGGGCAACAATTTGTCAGGTAAAATGCTAAGCGGAATTGGGCTTGGAATTGATTTTGTTACCTATTATGATAAAGTGCTCAGGGCCGAAATTTCCCGCAATGCAAAAGGAGAGACAGGGTTCTTTCTTCATTTTATGGCTGCAATCTAAGGCCATGTGGTTTTGCTGTTGTACATTTGTAGTTTTTAAGCGCTAATCCTGGCTACCCATGAAAGTTGCATTGTTTGGTCGTAATTTTGCGGAAGACCGCTTCGCCTATTTTCAGCATTTGCTCGAAGTGATGGAAGGTCTATCCCTGTCCATTTGTATTTATAAACCGTTCTATGAGTTTATAAGCGGAAAGTTTATCTTCTCTGTTCCACCACTGCTTTTCAGTAATCATCAGGAGCTTTGTGAACAGGCAGATATGCTTATCTCGGTGGGTGGTGATGGCACCATACTGGATGCGGTCACGCTGGTGCGCGATTCGGGTATACCGATTATGGGAGTGAACCTTGGCAGAATGGGCTTTTTGTCGGGCATTCCCAGAAAAGAGATCGATGGAGCCATAAAAGCTCTGGCAGCCGGAGAATATACCATTGAGAAGCGCTCGTTGCTACATGTGGAATCGCCGGAATCTCTTTTTGGGGAGTTGGATTTTGCGCTCAATGAACTTACCATCAATAAAAAAGATACGGGTTCAATGATATTGGTTCATGTATATGTAAACGACCTGTTGTTGAATTCCTACTGGGCCGATGGTCTTATCGTTGCCACGCCCACCGGTTCTACGGCCTATTCGTTGAGTTGTAACGGCCCCATCATCACTCCGGATTCCGAAAATTTTGTAATTACACCCATAGCCTCGCACAATTTAACCGTAAGGCCTGTCGTTATCCCTGACAAAAGCATTGTCCGCATCAATGTAGAAGGCAGACTGACTCATTATCTGGTTGGACTCGATTCACGCTATACCGTAATGGATTCTTCCGTGGAAATTGTCGTGAAAAAAGAAGACTTTACCATTAATCTGGTACAGATACATGGCAGTAATTTCTTCAATACCATTCGTCAGAAACTGCTTTGGGGCCAGGATGTGCGCTTTCATGAAACTACACTTTAATCCATTGTTTTTTTGATTACTTTTGCAGGCCAAATTAGCAGGGGAAACATAGGTGTGCATTCATCAAGGCTCATTGGATGTGAGATACCGGTGCATTTTCACCAATTAATAATGAACATGAGATTAAAGTTTCTTTTATTGCCGGTTTTAGGAATGCTTCTTCAACATTTGGCTGTCGCTCAAAGTTACGGAGAAATAGGAGTTTCCGCAGGAGGATCCTATTACCTGGGCGACCTGAATCCCGGCAAGCATTTTTTATTGACTAAACCTGCTTTTGGTGCGTTTGTTCGTCATAATTTCAATGACCGGCTGGCGGTAAGAGGCGGGGTGATGTTTGGATCGGTGGAAGGTGATGATTTCCAATCAAAGGTTAACCTCCAGCGAGGTCTGAATTTTCATTCACAAATTACTGACATCTCCGCAACTTTTGAATTTAACTTTTTTGAATACTTCATAGGTAGTTTGCGCCATTTTGTAACACCTTACATGTATGCCGGCGGTTCAGTACTTTTTTTTAATCCCAGGGCCACCTATGACGGGGCCACCTATGAGCTGCATGGCATGGCAACAGAAGGGCAGGGCAGTGCTGTTTATCCGGATCGTAAGATATATAACCGTACAGTTTTTGCCATTCCTTTTGGTATTGGCGTAAAGTACAGCCTTAATCGTTTTTTGGGAGCCTCTCTCGATTGGGGAATGCGCAAAACGTTTACCGATTATATTGATGACGTGAGCACCACCTACTACCTGGATCTCAATACCGCAGATCCGGGTTCGGTAAGCCCCGGCCAGTTGGTGTCTGACCCTACACTCAATCACAGGGTTGGCATGCAGCGCGGCAACTCCGAATACAATGACTGGGTGTCATTTGTCACTCTCAGTATTACCCTGCGGCTCAACTATCTGGAGAATGAACGTTGCCTGAATCCTTATTATTAATCTGATTAACAATAATTAACACCTAAATTGGCCGGTGATATTAAAATACAGCATAATTTAGTTTCGTCAAATCAAAGCATGGATTTAAAAGAAAAAATAGACCTCGAAAAGCTCCCGCTACACATTGCCATTATTATGGATGGCAATGGTCGATGGGCAACGAGCCGGGGTCAGGAAAGGGTTTTCGGACATCAGAATGGCGTGGAGTCGGTTCGGCAAACGGCTACTGCTGCTGCAGAACTGGGCGTTAAATACCTCACTTTATATGCCTTTTCCACTGAAAACTGGAAACGACCTAAAATAGAAGTAGATGCTTTGATGAACTTGCTGGTGGCTACTTTAAATTCGGAGTTGGCTACACTAATGGACAACAACATCCGGCTAAAGGCTATAGGTGATTTGTCTCATCTTGAGGAGAGTTGCTTTTTGCAATTGAACGAAACCATTGATCTTACTGCCGGCAATACACGTATGGAACTAATCCTGGCTTTGAATTACAGCGGTCGCTGGGAAATAGCTGAAGCTGCAAGGCGACTGGCTATAGGGGTAACGGAAAAAAAAATTGATCCCAGTAAGATTGATGCGCAGTTGTTTGAAAATTATCTGGATACCAAAGAATATCCTGACCCCGAACTGTTGATTCGCACCAGCGGTGAATACCGTATCAGTAATTTTTTGCTCTGGCAAATAGCCTATGCCGAGCTTTATTTTACCCCCGTACTGTGGCCCGATTTCCGAAAAAATGATTTATATAAAGCCATTCTCGATTTTCAACACAGGGAAAGACGATTTGGTATGATAAGTGAACAAATTAAACAATAATCTGCTAAATGAAGTTGTATACCCGTTTTCCTGCATTTCTCCTACTTCTTATTTCGTTCAGTTTGCAAGCCCAGATCAGGGTAGGCGATGACCTTAGCGACATCGATTACGCCAGGCCCCGGCAATATATTATTGGAGGAGTTACCATTACCGGAGTACAGTACCTTGATCACGATGTACTTATTATGCTTTCGGGTCTTCAGGTGGCTGATAAGATTGAAATTCCCGGCGAAAAAATTCGTAGAGCCATTGAGAAACTCTGGGAACAGGGCCTTTTCGAAAATGTACGCATCTCAGCTACCAAATTTAGTGGTGAACTCGTTTTCCTGAATATTGAACTGCAGGAAAGACCGCGCCTGGAAAGGTTTTCTTTTAAAGGGATTAAAAAATCAGAAGCCGATGATCTGCGCGAGAAAATAAAACTGGTGAAAGGAGATGTGGTTACTGAAAATGTGATCAACCGTACCACCAATATCATTAAAAAGCATTATACCGGCAAAGGTTTTCTCAACGCACAGGTAAATATTACTCAGTCGCGTGATACAATTCGTCCCAATCAGGTTAGCCTTATCATCAATATTGATAAGAAGAATAAAGTACGTATTGATGCCATCCACTTTTATGGAAACAAAGAGATATCAGACATGACCCTGAAGCGCACCTTGAAAGATACCAAGGAAAGAGGTATATTTAAACCTTTCAGGGCATTGGATCAACTGATATTTAAAGTGCCTGTAAAGGTACTTTCTTTCAACCCCGATACTATTTTTAATGCGTTAACCAGTGTGGGAACAAATAACTTCCGGATAAGGATCTTTAAAGGAAGTAAATTTATCCGGGATGATTATAACGCCGACCTGCGCAAACTGATTTCCAAATATAACGACGAAGGCTACAGAGATGCCACAATCGTTAAGGATACTGTTTATCGCAGCGGGCCTAAATCTATTGATATAGATATCCATATTAGCGAAGGTCGCAGATATTATTTTGGTGACATCAAATGGGTAGGAAATACCAAGTATACTGCGGAGCAGCTCAATGAAGTGCTGAAAATTAAACGCGGAGATGTGTATAATCAGAGTGAGCTGGAAGCCAACCTGAATTATAATCCCAACGAAATAGACATCAGTACCCTGTATCTGGATGATGGTTATCTTTTCTTTCAGGTGAATCCTGTTGAAGTGAGGGTGGTTAATGATACCATTGATCTGGAAATGCGTATCCGCGAAGGAAAGCAGGCCACCATCAATAAAGTGAGTGTAAAGGGCAACACCCGCACCAACGATCATGTGGTAATGCGTGAATTGCGTACCCGGCCGGGGCAATTGTTCAGCCGGAGCGACATTATCCGCACCACGCGTGAATTGGCCCAGTTGCGTTATTTTGATCCGGAGAAGATTGTGCCCACGCCCATCCCCAATCCAGCGGATGGTACCGTAGATATAGAATATAAAGTAGAGGAAACCTCTGCCGACCAGATAGAACTCTCGGGCGGATGGGGCTATGGACGTATAGTTGGTACCCTCGGGCTCTCCTTCAATAACTTTTCAGCCCGCAATATATTTAAGGGCAGTGCCTGGCGTCCGGTACCCACCGGCGATGGCCAGAAATTATCGCTCAGGTTGCAATCCTATGGTAGAGGATACATCAGCTACAGTGCCTCCTTTACCGAACCATGGTTGGGTGGTAAAAAGCCAAACTCATTCAGCGTAAGCTATTTCCATTCGCTATACAGCAACATGGGTACCCTGGAACGGGAACAAATCGACCGTTATTTCAAAATTGATGGCGTTCAGGTGATGCTTGGCAAACGCCTGGCCTGGCCCGACGATTACTTTACACTGGTTCAACGGGTGAGCCTGCAAATGTACCGGCTTAAAAATTACAACACCTTTTCGTTTGGTTCAGGCACAGGACAATACAATAATTTTAGTTACGGCCTTACTTTCGCCCGAAATTCCATCGATAGTCCTATTTTTCCCAGATCGGGCAGTGAAGTTTCTGCCAGCCTGGATCTTACCCCACCATACTCTCTTTTCAGCAATAAGGATTATAAATCCATGCCGGATGAGGAACGTTTCAAATGGATTGAATATCACAAATGGAAGTTTAACTTCTCACTGTACCGGCAGATAGTGGGCAATCTTGTACTGAGTGCCCGTACCAAGTATGGTTTTTTGGGTGCTTACAACACGGATATAGGAATTACTCCATTCGACCGTTTTTATCTGGGTGGTGACGGACTTTCGGGCTACAATAATCTGGACGGACGTGAAATCATTGGAATGAGAGGTTATACCAACGAATCCCTCACCCCTGATTCTTACCTGGGTAGAAATGTAAGCGGAGGAACCATTTTTAACAAAACAACCCTTGAACTCAGATATCCGCTTTCGCTGAATCCCAGTGCAACCATTTATGTAATGGGTTTTGTGGAAGCAGGCAATGCATGGAAGGATTTTAAGGCCTTTGATCCATTTACACTTAAACGTACTGCCGGAGTTGGGGTCAGGGTATTTCTGCCCATGTTTGGCTTACTTGGATTGGATTGGGGTTATGGATTTGACGATATTTACGGATTGCCCTCTGCCAATAAAGGTCAGTTCCACTTCTCCATCAACCAGAGCATTGATTAAAAAGAAGTGTTAATAATGTTGCGGTAATGTTTAAACATCTCAACAACTCAACGCCTCAACGAATAAACAATTAAAAACATGGCAGGTTTTTTGTTAGCAATAACGTTTAATAATCATTTTCACTAACCATAGCCTTAAAAACGGAGGATTAAAAAATGAAAAGAGTATTCATCATTCTAATAACTATGATGGTATTTGCACCTTTTGCAAATGCCCAGAAATTCGCTTACGTTGATAGTGAATTCATTATGGAAAACATTCCCGAATACACTGATGCCAAAGCGGAAATTGACGAGCTGTCTTTAACATGGCAACGCGAAATTGAGGCAAAGTTTGCTGAAATTGATCAGCTTTATAAGAGTTTTAAAGCCGAAGCCGTGTTATTGCCAGATGACATTAAGAACAAACGCGAAGAGGAGATCATCGCAAAGGAAAGAGCAGCCAAAGACCTGCAAAAGAAACGGTTTGGCAGTGATGGTGACCTTTTTAAACGCCGCCAGGAATTAATCAGACCCATTCAGGAGAAAATTTATGGCGCCATTGAATCGTTGGCAGCTTCCGAAAACTACGCCGTAATATTTGATAAAGCCGGCAGTGTATCCATGATGTATTCCAATCCCCGTTACGATATCAGCGAAGAAGTACTCGATAAGCTGGGATACTCTTACAAAAGTCGTCAGTAAACATTAACCTGCTGCAAAGGGCAAATGGGTTTGTAAATCGGAAAATTTACTACATTTGCGCGGCAATTGATCATAAATTTTTAAATCTTAACATGAAAACCACTTCAAAAATCATTCTTATCCTGGCCATTGCTTTAACCAGCATGCAGGTTAGTGCCCAAAAATCCCAGAAATTGGGGCACATCAATTTCGCTGCACTCTATGAGTTGATGCCCGGGCAGGATTCAGTGCGGAAAGTATTTGCTGCATATCAGGAGCAGCTTCAGTCTCAGTTTCAGGCCATGCAAGCCGAATATGAAACAAAAGTATCCGATTACCAGACTAACCTGGCTTCAATGTCCAACATCATTAAACAAACCAAGGAAAAGGAAATAGTGGATTTGCAGCGCCGCATTCAGGATTTTCAGCAAACCGCCCAGGAAGATTTGCAGGATAAAGAGGAAGAACTGACCGCGCCCATTATCAACAGAGCCCGCGATGCAGTAAAGGATGTAGCCAAAGAGAACGGATTCACCTTTATATTTAATTCTACTGAAGGTTTATTGCTGTATACCGAAAATGCAGACGATATCATGCCTCTGGTTAAGAAAAAATTAGGCCTCAAGTAATTTTTGTTTTTCTCCTGTAATAAAAAAGCCACCCCGGGGTGGCTTTTTTACTAGGAGAGTTCAGGCTATGGGCCTGGTCAAAAAAAAGCTCCGTGAATAACGGAGCTTAAGTTAATTATATGCCGGAGAGATTAAATCACTTTGACATTTACTGCGTTTAATCCTTTTCTGCCTTCCTGAAGGTCAAAGGATACCTGATCGTTTTCCCTGACTTCGTCTATCAGGCCCGATGCGTGAACAAAATATTCCTGTTCTGAATCGTCGTCTTTAATAAATCCAAAACCTTTCGAATCGTTGAAAAATTTTACTGTTCCTGTACTCATGATGTGTTTAATTAATTTTTGATGAACTGCAAAGATACATTATTTTATTCATAATGAAGTTTTTATTTATTTATAACGGCAGAATCTTATTTTGATGTG
>DHSR01000050.1:0-9425 GCA_002410555.1 Bacteroidales bacterium UBA5281
GAACGAGGTCAGGAGTTCTGAGGATACAAACTAAGTTCGTACTTTTATCGAAAATTTAGTGGTGTTAGTAAGTCATGAAATGGCCTGAGGGTCTATCGTTTCGCTCATCACAAAAACAAAATAAGCAGCCAGGCCAATGGAAGATAATAATATCAGAATACATAGTACCCTGGATATGGGATATGATTTTTTCATCATTGACAAATGGGGTAAAAATTATCATTTCAAAATCTCAACATTTGTTGTTCCTTCTGGATTATTATCTGAAGCATTTGAAGTGATTGAAAATAATTTTGATAATGAACCCCGTGTCTTTCATATCTTATCACCTTTTGATTCCGATATTGAAAAGGCAGAGTTACAACTCAAAGGAAAAATTAAAAAAGGCATTAATAAACGATATTTGGATTATAAAGAGGGTAATTATTCCTTGGGTGATAATCTGGAATTTGCTGGTCGAATACTTATAGACCACATCTCTTATAATGATTCTGAAACTGATTATTGTTTCCAGGTTGATGGCAAAATGATTTCAGTTGAACAATTTTTGAATTTGCTGAGTGAAGTAAATGGATTTAATTTCAAATTCAGTATCTTTGACACAACTGACGAAATTGATTAATCTTTTAAATATATGCCGTACATACCATTCTTTGAATTGTGCCCTGAGATTGCTGATAAAGAAACCCGGGTAATTACCATACTGCAAAAAGACAATAAATTTAACCTTCCGCAGGGTGAATATGTTTTCATAGAACTTTTCTGTGATGAATGCGATTGCCGCAGGGTGTTTTTGCAGGTTTACATAAACGAACAAATAGCTGCTACCATCACTTATGGATGGGAAAAACTCTCTTTCTACCAAAAAGAATTTATGGGATTTAACGACGAGGATATTAAAGAGTTAAAAGGGCCTTCTTTAGAGCAATTTCAGTATCAATCAGATAATTCAAACAGTATTCTGAAAATGTTTAATGAAATATTGCTACCGGATAAGGAATATCTAAAAAGGATTGAAAAACATTATAAAGAATTTAAGCGGGTGCTAAAGTCGTAGCTGGAAACAAAATGATAGAAATGCCATATTATGATTTTTAACTTTAATTCCGGAACTCTTTTGTTTTGTAAAGAGTAAAAAGGTTACTGCCTTTCCGGTATTTTCTGTCAATAACAGTTTTTATAATTGTGAAGATGGAGTAGGTGCTACCTTGTCCGCATATAATGATATTCTTAACGCTGAGTTATTTCACCAGAGACTCTTATGAAATTATTGAGAGACACCATTTCTAACTACTATAAGACTTTTTTATCAAGATTAAATGAAGATTTATTTCTTCAGATGATTCAAAAAAATGGCGATGATTTTTTGCGTATAATATAACTGGCAAACGAGTCCTTCATCTTTTTTATCTGCAATAATCTTTTCAGAATGAACAATCTCTCCTCTGTACGATATCGAAACATAAGCGTATAATGAATTGATATTTTTTTGGGGAACACACGTTGCATATCCGGTAATTGATATGCCATAAGTACTCATAAATGACTTATTTATTTTCATTGCCATTTGTGCGGCAACTTCTTCCGAAACGCTATCGCAACTATCAGCTAAAATAGGGGAAACCTCCAGATGCCTGGCTTTTTGTCCTAAATTAAAAGCAGTAAGTCCTCCCTCGAAGAATTCGGTAGCATTAGGAGGTTGCGACAGTGCCAATTGAATAAATCCCGAAGTTACGCTCTCAGCAACTGCGACCGTTTCTTTTTTTTGTAGAAGAATATCCCGAATTTGGTTTAGTTTCTCTGCATTGAACAACTCCATGAAGCTATATTTTAAATTGCACTTTTAAACACTATTATTTAAAATTTTGTTCAGTTCTTAAAATGTTCGGTGTAAATGAACGATCATTTTTATATTTTTATTCACTTGAGGTCTCGTTGCTCCTTATTCCATAATTTGATGATAAAAGCCTGTTTTCTAAGGCATAGCCGTAATCTTTCTGTCTACAAACGCCACATTTGCCGGACTAATTCCCGCTGAAAACTCAAATTTAAGTTTGCCCTTATAATCAAATGCATAAACTTTGCCATTACTCCCAAAATCCAGGGCATCGGTAATATAAATAAGTTTGGAAATGGGATCGGCCTTAATGCCATACACGGTTTTTATGGAGGTGCCATCGGTGATAAAATTGCGGGTAATTATATCTTCGGTTTTTACATTGAGCATGAGAATGCTGCTGCTTTGGCTGGTCCAATCATAATTATAAACCCAGGCAGTGTCGCCGGCAATGGTGAAGTTTAGTGCTTCAAAATCCGTAAAGGTGTGTTTGAGCGTTCCTGAAGCCACATCTACTATCTGAAGACGACTTTTCAGGTCATCATAATTGCCTCTGGAAATTAAATACATTTCTCCGTGTTTGTCTGGCAGGATGGTGTATGGATTGGGCCCGGCAGTAATTTTTTTCTCTTCGGTGAGGGTAAGGGGATCAATCACCGAAATGGTATCATCATAGTTTGGAAAATTCAATCCGCCTGAGTTACTTACCCATATTTTTCCATAAGCAGCTGTGATACCATCGGGATTTCTGCCAACTGTAATCAATTTAGTTATTTCCAGTGAAGTGGTATCAATAACTGCCACGGTGCCATCAAAGTTACAGACAAATGCATTGGTACCATAAAAGGCAACTTTACGCGGCTGCCGGGGTTTGTTTCCATCAAAAAAGGGAATTTGTTTCAGGCTTTTGCAAGTTGAGGTATTTACTACCTCCACCTGACTTGAAACATTCACCACAATATACATTTTGGAGCCATAAATAGCCAGATCGCTGCCGGTATCGCCCAATCCGCGGTGGTTAGCCGTATAAAAACACTTTTTCTCAAGGGTTGAATCCTCAAAGTTGAACCGGGTGAGTGAGGCATTGTTTGAATTGAAAAGGCCTTCATTCAACACATATACGCCGGTAACTATCGTGGTGGTGACTGCTGGTGTTTCCACATCGGGTTCAGGCTCTTTGGTGCAGGAATACAATGCCATGGAACTCAGCATCAATGTTACTGCGAAAAGATTTTTTTTGAATAAGGGAGTTTGTTTATTCATTTTGAGGATTTTATTATTTGCTATTTGTGTTGAGTTTATTTTTTAAAATGATTTTAAGACTCTTGCACTGTAACTTAAAATACTTTAGAGCATTAAAAATACATCGCGTCGTCGCGTCTTTGCGTGGGAGAAACATATCAGCTTTTCATTTTAATCAGTTGTTAAAAATTTAAACCAAGGGCTAGTGCAAAGCTTCGGCCGGGCATGGGGAAGCTTTTAATAACAACATATTGTTCATTAAAAAGGTTAGTGGCTTCCGCTTTTACCTGATAGCTCAGCTTAGTGGCTTTTTTTTCCCAACTCAAACTTACATCACTCACCCACCAGCCCGGAAGCATGTTTTCCCACGTGTTTGCGGCTGAAATGTATCGGAATCCATTGAAAAGCAAACTGTAATTTAAGCTAACAGCATGGTACCGGATCGAGGCCATTCCCGAAAAGGTTTCCAAAGGAATGTAAGGAATTTGTTGCCTGTAAGACGATAAACTTTCATTCGACACATCCAACGCCTGCTGATAGGTGAAATTTACACTAAGGTTTAAGGTTAGATTTTTGGAAATCTCCGAATGCTGGTCAAGCTGGAGCTCGATACCTTTGGTCTGCACCTGGCCAATATTGCGCATGGACCATACAAAAAGGTTCTGAGTTGGGACGGCAATGATTTTATTATTCACCTGGTTTATAAATAAATCGGCCCTTCCGCTTATCGCAAACTGGTTATTTCTGGCAATGGAAAATAGTAATCCGGCATTGAGCTGATGCACATTTTCAGGCTTCAGGTTGAGGTTTCCTACAATATTGTAATACAAATCGTTAAATGTGGGCATACGGAAGGATTGTTTGTACATCAACCGAAACCGAAGCGAAGGTTCATTGAGCATCCGTAGCGAGAAGGATGCAAAAGGGGTGAATTTCGCCAGGTCCTTTTGATAGCCGCTGTCATTTTTATCTCTGATCAGGCAAAGCAAAAAGCCTGTGGAGGTTTCGGTGATTTTTCTTTTATAGCGCAGGTTGCCTGATGCCAGCAGGCTTAACCGCAAAGGGTTACGGTTATCGTAAAGGTTGGATGAAAAGGTGTTCACCACGCCATCTGCTGCCGTGGAAGCACTTAGAAATTTACCAAAGGTAATGTCCACTGCCTGTGAAACATAAAATTCGTTTTGCAGATAGCGGTTGTCAAGCAGTTTTTCCTGTCCCAGATAATAGGGATCAACATAACGCAGCCATGCCCTCGACCAGCCTGCACTGCCCAGCGTAGAAACATGGTGGTTTTTGGTCTGATATTGAAGATTCAGCACGAAGTCTTTATTGGTGAGCCGTTGCGCGGATTGCGGATTGTAAAATACCACGGCTCCCGGTAGGCCACGGTCAGAATTATATAATCTTATTTTTGCATGAAAATTTGCGCTGTCGCTTAGGTGGATAAAATAGCGGGCATGGGCGGAGAGCGCGGTAATGTCAGAATTATTGCGGTTAAGGGCTTGAGTGCCCGCACTGCCATTGTCCACTATATAAGGATAATCTCCATCGGACTTAAGCCAGGAGGCAGTAATCTCTATCCATGACTTTTCGCCGGTTTTCCGGGAAAGATTGGCGGTTGGATTTATTAAACCGAAGGATCCTGCCTTTAGCCTGAAATTTCCATGCGTTTTTTGATGTTCAAAATTGGGCTGGATGCTCCGAAGATTAATCATTCCGGCTGAAGCAAAAGCCCGGGCCGGAAATGGTTGGGTTGCGGATGTACCAATGCTGAGCGAAATTTCTTCCAGTCCATCCAACGGAAGCTTTCCCAGGTCGATTTGTCCGCTGGCAATATCCGAAACCGGCATACCATCCACAAAAACCCCGGTATGATTGGCACCCAGGCTTCGGATCATCACCGTTTTCAATCCGCCAATGCCGCCATAATCGCGCAGGCTAACGCCAGAAAAGGTTTTTACGGCTTCGGCCACCGAGTTTCCCGCCACCGTATTGATTTGCGCTATATTAAGGATTTGCAACGGATTCACGGATGTCTCCGCTCTGCTTATTTTTCTGGTTTTAACTTCAATGCCTTTAAGTTGTAAAGTGTCGCTAACCGGCTCCTGTGCCTGGAGTTGCAGCGCAATCATTCCGCAAAGGAAGCCGGTTAGCGATAGGAGTTTCATCTTAAATGCAAATACTTAGTTTTTGCTAATTTTAAGGGTAGAATTGCCATGAACACCTTCAACGATCAGTAAATATATTCCATTTACATAACCTTCGAGCGAGAGTTGTGTTTTGGCATTTACGGTGCGCTTTTCAAGCAGAAGCTGTCCGGATGAATTGTACAATTTCAGTCCTGAGCCGGCTTCTACTTCAACATTTAATAAGCTGGTTGTAGGATTGGGATATACTTTTGGACGCAGAAAAGTTGCTTCATCAATTCCCACATTGGTACTTATTGTTACCGTGAAATTATCGGTTACACTCATACCATTTGCATAAGCATTTACAGTAATTTCAGCCTGTCCGGTTGAGTTGGGAAGTGGCGTTAGCGTCAATAGAGACACGGTCACACCGGCAGTAATCAACGATGTATTGTCACTGCTGACTTCGTAGGTGAGTGCACATCCCGAAGCATTGAAATAATGGTTCAGTTCCAGTTTAATGGGAGAAGCGTTTTCAGCAATGATCATATCTTCGATGGGCATTTTCACAAAGGGACCCTGAAGTTCCATCACCGTAAGGTTATCCATGCAGAAATATGCGGGTGTATTTATTCCAAAATCACCTGAATCGGTGGATTCCATAGTAAACCGCAATTCCTTAACCATGCCCATAGATTGCAGGTCAACCCATTTCCATGAATCCTGAATGTAATCGAGGGTATTGTCATCGAATCTGAAGTCGGCCAGATAATGGTAAATGGGTTCGGTCACTGTATTGTCGGCCCGAATGCCCCAAATTTTTACCCTGAACCAGTCGGGATCATTGCCTGAATCACCACCAAACTTTTTGTTAAACATCGTTCCATCACGCATGGTGATGTAGGCCATTTCATTGTTGTTGATATAAAAGCCGCTAAAACTTGCTGCATTTCCATCTGTAACAGTAATTATGGATGGTATGGGGTCGTATGTGCCGCCCAACCAGTCAGATGCAACAAAAGCTACTGCATAATTGGTGGAATCGCCATCCATGCCGGTGAGTGAAGCGGAAGCGAACTGGTCATGATCATATGCTCCATTCAGGGATGAAAGATTAGAATAAGCAAATCCTGACCAGAAACCTTCGCTACCATCATACCTAAAGGATAATGGGCCGGATGTAAATGAGCTTACCCCGGATGGAAAGAAATAGGATTCAGGTTCCAGTGCCAATCCATTAAAGTTAACGAGTGAATTTTGAACGTTTCCGTTAATAACGGCTACGCCATCCAGATCGAATCCGCCCGTATCAAATGGGGTAGGGTAGGGGTCGTTTACTATGTTTCCCTCAGAGTCATAGGTAGCAAATGCAGCATCTATACTACCAACCACATCTATAATTCTTACAAAACGAATGGCGTTTACATCCACCAATGGATCGTAAGGGATTTCGCTAAGGTCAAAGGGTGTGCCGAATCCCTGACGATATTTTCCGGCCAGGTTGTGAAGGTTGGTTGGATCAATTTCATCCCATGGTCCGATCTGTGTATCGCTGTCAGTTAAAGAGATAGCAGGAAATCGGCTGAAATGAATGCCATCCGAGCTTACTTCCACAAAAGCAACTTCAAGAAAGGTATCTCCAAAAGAGTTCTCAAATACAGCAAAATCAGCACCAGGTCCATCCACAATCAGGCGGTCAAAAGTGAGGGTAGCCATTCCGCCATCGCCCAGGCTGACTATATTCACAGAATTACCTTCGGCTGTTTGCAAAGCATTTGAAGGTTTCCCGAAAGTTGCCCGGTTTGAGCCGGCAGCATATACCGAAGTGTCGCTAATCTGCACATAACCGCGAACCACATCCACTCCTGTAGCCCATGATTTAATAATGGAGGAATCTTTCGCAATGGCATTGGAGCCTGTTTGTCCGGCTGCCGGAGGAAAAGGCCCCTGAGCCGAAAGTGACATAAAAGCCAGTAAAGGCAGCAAACTGAGTAAATACCTGGTCATGCTTTTTAATT
Organism: Bacteroidales bacterium UBA5281; assembly: GCA_002410555.1. GTDB lineage: Bacteria > Bacteroidota > Bacteroidia > Bacteroidales > Lentimicrobiaceae > Lentimicrobium. Next base: position 7,227 of record DHSR01000050.1, read on the forward strand.
TTAGATTGATTTATATTGGTTGATTTGAGATTTTCAGGCTGTTTTGAGTTGGGGTAAGCGCGATTGAGCATAAGCAAAGCCATAAAAAACGGCAAAAGAATAGACCAGGTCGCCGGCAAGTGTGTTCCGGAAGAAAGGAATGGCAGCAGAATAGCAGGCAAGCAGTCCCTGTGAAGTTAAAGGATACATTGTGCCGCTTATCCATACTCCAAAATTAGAAACCGTAAAAAATATTATTGAGGCCGAAAGGCTGGTGAATAGGATGTTATTTACGGATAATTTTTTCAGAGTTATTGAACCCAGCAGCACAATGAGTGCGAAGGCAGCATAGGTAAAGATGGCGCCCTGATAGAAAGGAACAAAGCTGCCGAAAAAGGTATAGTTCAGAAAGAGGTCGCTAAACCACAGAGCCAGCAGGGGAATCAGATAGGCTGCCCAGCGGTTGGTATAATGTGCACCGCCAAACAGCGCCAGGGCTGCTATGGGTGAAAAGTTGAACGGATGTGGAAGTAGCCGGCTCAGGGCCAACGTCAGCACAATGGCTGAAATCACAGCAAAGCGAAGGGGAATTCGGTTGTTTTTCATGCAAACGGCAATTTAAATGATGAATAAATGTGCGGAGTTTGCAGCAAACGTGAAAAACCCAATTGAAAACAGCCGAAATACAATACCAAAGGCCGGGTTTTCCGATTCGCAGTTCATTCTCCGTAAACTACAAAATCCACCAGGCAATGGCAGGTCTTCTGACTTACTCCGTTTGTTTTCAACGCCTTCCCATTCGTTGGGGATGAACAGTGGCTTTTTGGTTGAAACCTTTGTTAGAGCTTACAGCAGCGGGAACTGTAGCCGAATTTCACGGCATTCCCTTTTATCCGTTTCCGGTCCATTGCGCTGCAAAGGTAGGGAGAATACCTTATGATGTGCAAATTTTAAGAGAATATATTTTTTGGGCAGATGATGATTTCACCCCGTTGGGGCTTGAGGTATTAGCTGAGGTATTAGCCCAGACCTTCGATCTGGGTTGGTGTTTTCCCAGACCTTCGATCTGGGTTGGTGTTTTCCCAGACCTTCGATCTGGGTTGATGTTTTCCCAGACCTTCGATCTGGGTTAATGATTGGCGCCCCGTTGGGGCTTGGGGGTGTTTTCTCAGACCTTCGATCTGGGTTAATGATTGCCGCCCCGTTGGGGCTTGGGGGTGTTTTCCCAGACCTTCGATCTGGGTTAATGATTGGCGCCCCGTTGGGGTTTAAGGAGTGTTTTGAATGAAGGTTTGCTCCAGGTAAAATAGTTTGAGGTATTAAAGGATTGGACATTATTGATGAAATTTTTGTAATTTTAGGAAGAAAATAAACTCCAAAGGAGTGCCATCACTAACTCAGGGCGCAGCCCCGTGATGGTGATGTAATAAACAACAGCCCCAACGGGGCATAATCATAACACGCTATGCCACAATCATTAGTAAGAAATTATCTGCACATTACTTTCAGCACAAAAAACAGGGAAGCCCTTATTTACCCGGAGATAGAAGAAGAATTATTCAAATATCTTGGTGGAATCTGCAAGAACCTCGAGTGTAATCCTATACAGGTAGGCGGCCATAAAGAACATGTGCATATTCTATGCCTATTATCTCAAAAAGTTGCCTTAATGAAACTGATTGAAGAAGTTAAAACCCATTCATCCAAATGGATAAAGACAAAAGGTGATAAATGGAAGAACTTTTACTGGCAACATGGATATGGTGCTTTTTCAGTCAATCCGACTGGAATTGAAGTGGTTAAAAATTATATTATAAATCAACGGGTACATCATGAAAAACGAACTTTTCAAGACGAGTATATAGCCTTTTTGAAAAAATATAATGTTGAATACGATGAACGATATGTTTGGGATTAAAGGTTAATGATTGGCGCCCCTTTGGGGCTTGAGAGGTGTTTTCTCAGACCTTCGATCTGGGTTAATGATTGCTGCCTCGTTGGGGCTTGGGGGTGTTTTCCCAGACCTTCGATCTGGGTTAATGATTGGCGCCCCGTTGGGGCTTGGGGGTGTTTTCCCAGACCTTCGATCTGGGTTAATGATTGCCGCCCCGTTGGGGCTTGGAGGTGTTTTCCCAGATCTTCGATCTGGGGAAAAGATTTCGCCCCGTTGGCGCTTGGGGGTGTTTTCCCAGACCTACGATCTGGGTTAATGATTGCCGC